>CAMKNA010000005.1 GCA_946414075.1 uncultured Fibrobacter sp. | reverse complement strand
TGTACGGTTCAGTTTCCGGACGGGAGTCCAGCGACTTCTTGAACGATTCATCCTTGTCCCACAGGGCGAGCACGCGCTCTTCAATCTGCGGGAAGGTCTCTTCTTTCTTTACTTCACGAAACATGGGTTACCTCAAACCCCGCAGCACAGCGCTGCGGGCACTAAATTTTCGCGGGTAAAGATAGAAAAAAAACGTTTATGACATCAAGAAACACGCCCCCAACACGTTTCAAATCTGCCATAACCACCCTATTTAGCGAAAAAAAGTTATATTGGTAAAGGAATTCCTGCATGGAGGTAGCGTTATGTCGTTAGCCGCATTACAGAAAAAAATAAGCACATTTCCTGAAGAATACTTCGATGAAATCGACAGTTTCCTCAATTTACTGGAATTCAAAGTAAAGGTTCTCTCCGCGAAAGAAAAGCAAGGCTCTTCCAAAGTAATTCCCGGTTTGGCCAAGGGGAAATGGAAATACCCTAAAGACATCAACGCTTTTGACAACGAAGTCGCAGAGGACTTTAAGGAATATCTATGAAAATTCTTCTGGACACGCACATTCTCGTTTGGTTTCATACTCACGACGACGCATTACCACAAGAAGCATGGGATATTCTGCTGAATCCCCAAAACGAAATTTTTTACAGTTCCGTAAACATTTGGGAAACCCAGATGAAATTTTTGAAGCATGCAGATGACATCAATTTCTCTGGTGACGAACTTAACGACCTAAGCATAAAGGCTGGTTTGCAAAGCCTGCCTGTAAAGCCAAATCACTGCATTGAACTGAAATCTCTCGTTTATTCCGAAGACGCTCCCCAACAACATAAAGACCCATTTGACAGGATCCTAATTTGTCAGGCAAAAGTCGAGAGGATGAAACTTATGACACACGACTCCTTAATTCCCTATTACAACGAGCCATGTATTTTATCTGTGTAGGGAATGCAAAACTAAATTTTAGTTTGGCAAGGTGGTCAAAATTTTGACCACCTCCTTTTTTTTCTAGGCTATTACGACATTAGTCTTAGTCCTTGACGCAACGGACGGAGAAACCGTCTTGCTCCCTATAAAATCTATCTACAAGTGTTTTTTCGCTATTATCGGACAACTTCACACCATATACGCCTTGACTGTACATGGAAGAAGTCCAAAAGTATGTGCTATTTTTTCTTTTCTCGAAGCATCCTTCATCATTGGAACAACTTTTAGTCCAAAAACCGGCAGGCAATGCAGAAAAGCCGATAACATCGGTGCCGTTTCCGTTGCCACTCCAATCACTGCTAGATTTAAGTGCTTTGCCAGTAGGAGCAGAGCTGAAACTTATTTCGTTCAACAATTTTTTCCAATCCGTAGTATCGGGCAAATGCCACCCTTCAGGGCATATTCCTCGTACAGGATATGTGGGAGAACAGTCCGTCGTTGCTGGTCCACATCCTTTCCCATTTGTATTCCAAGTCCCTGCACTATCCATGGCGGCAGCCCATGTATATAAGCGGCCATATTTTGAGCAATTTTCGACCTTGTTGTCATAACACCAAGACCGATTCCTCATTCCAACATAAGTGGAACTATCGGAGTAATTCAGATTCTCAGCCATCCACGTTTGTTGTCCAATTCGTAATGTTTTGTATTCCTTTCCGTCTCTTGGGTCAATCATTTTTTCTGCTTCGCTCTTTTTGAATACTCCGTTTTTACAGCAGAGTGTTCCATAACATGTTCCTTCTTCATCTTCAGAGCACTTGTCATTTTCACGAGCGTCATCTATACATAAAATTGAAACCAAAAAATTTATTTTTTCCTCCACTTGTTGATAATATCTATTACGGCCAAATCGCTTCATTATATAACTTTTCTTTAAATTCCAATTACCAGCAGAATCTATTTTCGCGGCATTAAAATTTTTTGTGTAGCCGCCATTTCTAAAATCCTCTCCATTCCAAGTAGAAGAAGTCATATAAATCGTTTTAGTTCCAAATTCTTCTAGTTTGTCTTCAAAAATACTTCCAGCTTTTGAAGGTGTTATTAAATTCTTTCCGTATTTAGCAATAATCTGCATTTCTGATTCGTTAGGAATTCTGCTCCCGTCTGGGCAAGCTTTCATCCCTGCTTCCCAAGAATAAAGTCGCCCATGTTTAATGAAATTCAGCATGCCGGGCAAATTTTCGGCATCTTTACTAGATATCTGATAATCGAAGTCGTTTATCACGAAGAACCGATTGACTTTGAGCCAATGAGATTTTTCAAATTTTCCCTCCATACAGCGCACTTTTCCACCAAACAATCTTGAATCATTTTCGCAGGGCTCTGCAATCTTTTTGTTTTCCTCCAACATTCCTTTGCAATCAATAATCTTCATTCCAAAGAGCTTTTCAGTCTCCTTATCCAACGAAGGATAAAGTTTACAATAAAAGAGCTGTTCAATAGAATCAATTTTTTCATTCTTTGCAAAAGAGGCCTTCATATTGTCTATAATATTTTTCTTGTATATAAAGTATGGGGCTGACTTAGCATATCTCCCCATGAATTCAGCAAGTGCCGTTAATTGGGCAAGGGTGTCTTTCATACTTTCTATTGATTTTATCGTAGCTTTATTTGCAATTTCAAAAAGTCTGTCGACATCAGCCCAGTTTTCAGCAAGGCCGGGTATTATTGGATTGTGTATATCCCAATAATACCGAGCGGCCTTGTCCGTTAATAGCATAAAAGGTATGTCAAAATAATACTGATTTAGTTTAAGTTTTTCAAAAGTTACATCATCTTGTAAATCAGAACAGAAGTCTGAATAACTTTTAGCCTTTAATTCTTTTTTCTCCTCTTCCCATCTTTTTATTTCTTTTTCGCGATTGTAGCGATCGTTATCATTTCTCGCCATCCGCCAATTAAAATTTGCGTCATCAATTCTTCTTTGTATCTGCGCCAGCATATCATTGTACAATTCTTTTGCTTTGGGAAGGCATTCTTTTTTTGTTGCTCCGCCGGAGCGAAAATCTTTTACATTAATCTGTTTCATCTCCGCCAACTTATTCGCCTTTATGGCTTTCAAGTATGGGACAGATTTTTCAACGGGTATCTTTTCGACGGCGGCAGCACAAATTTCTACGTTTTTCTTTGTGCAGAATTGTTTTGCATACGTTTCTGGCCAAGAATTCGGGTCTGTCAAGTTGACCAAATTCAGGCACATGGCTTTATCCTTTCCACCAGCGCATTTGTATTCCAGATAGGTTCTAGAAAAAACTGCATCGCAATTTTCTAACAGGTATCCGATTGAATCGGCAAATACTTTGCCATAGATTTTATCAGCGTCTTTTGCTGCAAGAGTTTCAGGGCAGTAGATATCCTTGACTCCTACATTTTTTATCAGGTTTTCTGCCTGCTTGTAGTTCTTGGAGTCTATAGCCTCTTTCAAGGCCGGATGGGTATCTGCAAATGCTGCAATGCTTAGTAATGCGCATGCACATAGGATTCTTTTCATTTTGTTTCTCCTTGTGAAACGGGTAATATTTGGATTTTCACCCTGTTCCACAAAGATCTTCGCCAAATTTTACGAGAATGCAAAAAAAAGGCGCAGATCGTTGCATTTACCCAGACGAGGCTCGGGAAGGGCCCTTACACGATAAATGCAAACGACCCACGCCCCGAAAGGGCGACAGAACCGCAAAAGCGGCTTGTCGAAACACGCCCAAAAGAACCGCTATAGGCGGCTCGATAAACGCATCTACGTGAGCGTTCGCCTTGTCCTCGTGTAAGTTGAAATTTTCCCGATTTCATCTAGAGAACAAGAGCAAAAACTCTTTTACTCTTTAAAAATAACATAAAAATGGATAATTCGTTCAAAAAATTTACAATTCTGGTAATTTTTCCGCAGAAAATGCATTTTTTAGAAAAGTCGGATTATTCCAAATAGAAAATTGGTGGGTGGGGTAAGCGGGGCGTTACAGAAACCCCTGCGGCTCAGCCATAGCCATGCGAGCATGGCTGCGGCATTCGCCTTGCATGGTTTTGCGGGGCGGCGCCTGAGCCCCGCAGTAGGGGTGGAGAGCAACGACGCTTGCGCTGTGCGAACCAGGGGGATACTTCCCCCTTCCATAAAGCAGCTCTTGTAGTGGCGGGACAGCTGGTCCGGCGTCACGAACGCATCGGAAATGCGGGAGAGCGGCTCGTAGTCCGGGCCCACAACGATGCAGAAGTTGGAGTACAGCGTCCACGGGGTCGTCGTCCACACGAGAATGCTCGTATCCTTGAACTTGGCGACCTTCGAGTTGATCGGGAAAAACAGCGTGAGGGACGGGTCTTGACGGTCCTTATAGCCCTGGTTCGTTTCGAAGTTCGAAAGCCATGGAAGCGAGTGAAGCGAAAACGCTTGCGTTTTCATTTCCGAGCTGAACAGGCTTGCAGTTTACTGCAACTGACCGTAGTGCGGAAGGCGGTTTACAGGCTCCCATGACCGAGGCGAAGAAGTTGGCGCTTGCGCAACGTATCTTCTTTCTTTACTTCACGAAACATGGGTTACCTCTCGGCCTTCGGCCAGGCTGTGAGCCATGAGCGCGGAAACCTTCGGTTTCCTTTGAGCAATGAGGTTGCCTAGCAAAGCTAGGCGATTTATCAGGCGCCTTTGGCGCGATTCTTTAGTTCAGAGCGTTCTTTCTAGGGCTTGCTTTTTTCGTATTTTGCCCTTATCCACTCGGGGCTGCGGGCGCGGGTTTCAATACTTACGCCGTCGATTATGCCATTCCAGGTCTCGGTCCTAATTTCGTTGCCGCCCACGCGGAATGGAACGCTCCGGTTCAGGTCATTCGGAACAAATTCCTGTGCATTGCCTACGGGATTGCCGTTTACGAACATGCTCACCATGTGGTCTTTCGAAACGAGTACGAGGAACGCCCATTCTCCCACAGGGACACTGGTTGAATCGCCGAAGAAAATGGCTTCGGGATAGTTGGGCATGCTTTTCATTACGGTGAATGAACCGGTGTTCGACTCGAAATGCCACTGGAACCGCGACGTGGAATCGCTCCAGTAGGCGCGCTGGCAGAACAGGGCCTGGTGCTCTCCGTTTGGACCGTTCCATTTTGTCCACAGCGAAAGGGTGAAGTCTCCGCCAGTGGGGTTGAGGGTGTCCAGGTCTATATACTGCCCCGGTTCAAGCAGCACGCCCTTGCCACTTACGCCCTCTACATAATTTACACTGTCTGCAATTTTTCCGTTGTGGTCAAACACATATTCGTCGCCGTTCATTTCGATGTCTATCGTGGTCCATCCGATGTTGGTCTCGCTTACATCGTTGGCGTGGAAAGATGTGAATCCGTAGGTTTCCCCAAGCAGGTCAAGGTCTGGATTCCAAAGGTGTCCTCCGAAGTTTTCCAGTTGCGGAAGTACCAGCGTGTCGCCGGCGTCCTGTATCGAGAACGGGATGTAACCCGTCACCGAAGCACTTTCTGAATAAATTAACGTTTCTTGTATGCCGGGTGGAATCGAATCGAAACGGAAGGATCCGTCTGCCTGCACTTCGGCCATGAGGTGTGTTCCGCCGATACGGACCAATCCAGACGTTGCACCAGAAATGCTTCCCCGGACAGCCTTGTTCGTGCCGATGCGGATTTCCTCTGTCTTTTGAGTTGGCGGGAGAGAAAGGCCCGAAAGTGCACCCGATTCGGCGTACAGGTAGAGCTCCGGCGTGGCCTGCTTGCCGATATGTTCATCGTCGGCGGGCATCTTGAATTCAAACTGGGCGTTGGAATCGGCAAAGGTTTCCAGGGAATCGACAATTCCAATGCCGTTGTCCCAATACAGCGCAAGCCGTGCGGCGGGCATTTTTTTGCCCTGCATGTTGACTACGGTTCCGCAGAATACTACCGAGTCTGGTTCCTGTGCAACAGAATTTCCGATATCGGTAACGCCGCCAGCCACATCGTTGCTGTTTGAACAAGCGAGGAGGGCAAGGGTGGTGGCAAAGGCGGCCATCCACCCATGGCAAGGTTGTCTAAGCCAAACTATCAAACGATTCATCCTTCGTCCTCCTTCGTGAGCATCTTGCTCATCGGGAACGCCACGAGCATCATTTCGTAAATACGCTCCACGTTGGTGTCGTTGGACGCGCGGGCTATAATTTTTTTGCGGGCATCCTCGAGAATTTCTACGGCGTAGTCATAGGAACTTTTGCTCATGGCAAGGGTCGTGAACGTAGCAAAGCGTTCGTCCTTGGGCATGGATTCCACTGCACCTATGGCATGCTGTATGTACTCGTGTCGGATTTGCCGGAGTGCAATGGGTGGAATTTCTGCGGCGTCAAGCATTTGCGAAGTCAGTTCGTAGCGGTCGCCCTCTTTTTTCAAGAGTCCCCATTCCAGCAGGTTCTTCACCGCCTTGCGGGCTTCTTCTGTCGTTATTTGCGGCGTGAGCGACCGTGCCAGCACGCGGTAGTCTTCGTGCCAGTCCAGGTCAACGGCGAGTTCGCGTATGATAGGGTAGTACCACTTGCTAAAGTAAGCCTGCTCGCGGGTGGTGACATGGGTAAACTCGATCTGCTTGCGGATTTGCAGAATCTGTTTCCACGCCTGCTCCCGGATGTCCACCTGCTCTGCCTGGTTGTACTGCACCAGTGCCTCGAAGTATTCCTTTTGCAGGGGCTCGAAATCCATGGCCTTCGAAATTTTCTCGATGGACTTGTGCGTAAGGTTGAATCGCCCGCGAATTACGTTCAGGCAGTAAGAGGAACTGCTGAATCCGGCTTTTGCCGCAAAGAAACGGTGGGAAAACACGGAGCGCATTTTTTTCTGCTCTTCGAAATAATCCTGCATGAACTTGCGGAAATCGTCGTAGTCGAATAGATGTTCCAGTGCGATACTCACGCTCCAAAAGATATAAAATTTTTACACACAAATCAATAAATTTTGTAAATATTTAGTGTTTTTGATTTTAGTGTGTAATAAAAATTACACAAATGGAGGCGAAAATAGGGCTTTTACACGCTTTTAACACGGAATCTTTTTCTACAGGTGACAAAAAACTGGGATTTGGGGCAAAGGGATTCTATTTATTGCGCAGGACAATGTCAGGAGTGTTATTTATGCAGAAAAAAATGACAGGATGGATAATCGCGGCGGCACTTGTCGCCGGAATGGGAGCGGATGTATTTGCCGCCAATGGCGATGCTTACACATGGCCCGGCTACCGCAGCGACCTGGATTACGACACGAAGTCTAATCTGGGCGACATTCAGCCGCCGACCAAGTTCAATAACAATTGTTCGGGCGTTACCGGAAAGAAGGCCGGTAAATGGTGGGCGTTTTACTGGGGCAAGGATCGCGACAGCCGCATTACCGACGTGACGATTGATTCGATCCTCAAGAAGTACGATACCGATTTCGAGTACCTGTACAATGAGATGGGATGGGCGCCGGATGCCCAGGCGCAAGAAGGCCAGTACAGTGCCGTTTATTACTATGGCTCGGGTACGTGTGCCGGTGGTGCGAAGGACGATACCACGGGTGGTTGGCAGACATGGGTGGCGGGCTACACGGCGGTGGCAGCCTCGTTCTATCCGCTCTACAGTTTTAACACGAGTTGCCCCTACCGCGATCGTGTGGCGCAGATGGATGCGATGATTCACGAGGGAATCCACTCGATGACGAACGGTTACCCCGGCGCAAAGGATGCGCACTGGTTCCAGGAAGCGGGTAATACCTGGATTCAGCAGGATATGTTCAGTCATCGCGACGGTGTTTACAGTGGTATGGGATTCCTGAATGCGGCAACGGTCATTGCCCCCTTTATGCCGATTGAAACTTATTCGGGATGGTTGATCGACGGCACGTTTGGTGGACCCGGCGGAAGTGCCGATAATGGCGGTGTTACGGGCAAGAATCAGAGGTACCTCTTGGGAGGTTCGCAGTACAGCAACATTTTCCCCACCTTCATGGGAACTTGGCTGGGTACGGGATCTGTCCGCTGGATTTACGGGAATGCTTACGGCAAAACAAAGTACTTGCTCGAAACCTACGCCCTCGACAAGGGGCTCGGCGAAGCGGGCGTTCGTCGCCTGATTACGGAATTCCGCGCAAGGCTTGCACTCCTGGACATGAAGAAATGGTCAAACGAGATCAAGTCCCTGCTGAATAATAATTTTGGTAGCAATACCTACTGGGAACAGGATTATTGGGACAACAAGAACTACAGTTACACCTGGAAAATGACACCGTACCAGAGCGTGACCGCGAACGGCGATTACCTTGTCCCGAACCAGGACATTACTCCGGGCTGGTCGGGCGCGAACTATATCCCGCTCAAGGTGCAGAGCGGAGCCAAGCAGGTGAGTGTGAGCTTTTTCCCGAACGGCAGCAATTCCAACAATACCAACATGAATTTTTTGATTTGCTATCGCGCCACCGATGGTACCCCCGTTTACAGCGAACCTATTACCGGTGAAGGCACGGCGACGCTTCGGCTTGACAAGACTCCTTCTTCGACAGGCGGGACGCAGATGGTCTTTGCCGTGGTTGTGAATACCGACTTCCAATATACGGGCAATACGGAAATACGAAAAAAACACTATGACTACAAGTTGAAACTTGAAAGTGGCATCAGCGGTGCAGGTGATGCGTACACCAAGTATTACAACGACTTTAAGTTGGATTATGACTGGCCTGAAATTGGCGATGTCCCGGCTGCGTCCAGTAGCTCTGTAGCTTCGAGCAGCTCTGCCGTACCGAAATCGTCAAGTAGCGTAACCCTTGCAAGTTCGAGCGGTGTCGTGCCCGCATCAAGCAGTTCCGCAAATGCTCCTGCGGGGGAAACGGCAGTTTACGAGGTAAAGGTTACTCTCCCGATAGATGAAAACTATGCTCCTGTTGTGGCGAATTTTAATGTGGACGAAGTTGCCCAAAAATTGGGCCTTAAGGCATCGGCCCTTTCTGAGGCGACCTTCTTTGCTCAGGAACCTGGAGGAAACAAGGTCCTGCGTTCAACGGCGAACGCCCCCGGACACTGGTTTGGAAGCGACGGCAAGGTTGTTGAATGGGGCGAAAACGCCTACGTGTTCAGCGAAGCCGATTTGTCGAAGGGAACCCTTTCTGTGGGCCACTACCCGAATCGCGTTTCTAACGGCGAAACCTATAGCTTTACGCAGGGAATCTCCAATGACAAGAATTCAGTGCTGTTCAATGTCCGGGTGACAATCACCAACGAAGAGGGTAGCGGAGCAAGCGAAACGACGACGGCCCTGATGTATGGTCTCGAAGGACTTCCGACGCATATGCAGCTCAAGAGACAGCACGGGATGATTACGGTGCAGTACACGCTCCCCCAGAGGGACAACGTGAAAATCAGCCTGTTTACGGGTTATGGCGCCCTTGTGGCGCAAGAAATCACGGGCCGGTTGAATGCTGGAGTGCACTCGTATTCCTTTGACTTGGCTGGGCTACCTGCGGGTATGTACATCGTAAAGGTTTCCTCCGGCAGTTACCGTGAGGCAAGGCCGATTAGCATTACACGCTAAAGACTTTGCTATCGGGTCCCGAAATTATCCATGGGACACGGGGACCCGTATTATTCCAATTTGGAATATCATTTTTTGTAAAAATAATACTATCGTGTGACATTTCTGGCGCAAAGCGGGTATATTAGAGAGGATGATTCAATTCAAGGGAGGCCTGATGTCCAACGCAAATCCGCAAATGAAACACATAGTGCTCATAACCCTGTCCGCCGCCATTGGCGGGTTTCTGTTCGGGTTTGACTCGTCCGTCATCAACGGGGCAAACGGGGCGTTAAAGGCACACTTTAACGCGACGGACTATGAACTGGCCTGGTCTGTCTCCCTGGCCCTTATTGGGGCTGCTATCGGTGCGTTTTTTGCCGGGCGGATTGCCGACGCCTTCGGCCGCGTGCGTTGTATGCTTTTTGCTTCAGACCTGTTCCTGTTGAGTGCAATCGGGTCGGGCATTCCCTTCGGCATCCCGGACTTTATCATGTGGCGTATCATCGGGGGTCTCGGCATTGGAATGGCAAGCATTATCGCACCGATCTACATTGCAGAAACTGCGCCAGCCCACTTGCGTGGACGCTTGGGCTCATTGCAACAGTTCGCTATCGTGATAGGAATTTTTGTAGCGCTCCTTTCGAACTACCTCATCGTACGCATTGCGGGTTCGGCCAACAATCCGATGTTTGGCCACATCAAGGCATGGCAGGTGATGTTCTGGGTCGAAATTATCCCGTCGGTAATCTACGGCTATGCCGCCTGGAAACTCCCCGAATCGCCCCGTTACCTGATTCACAAAGGGCTCCTGGACGAAGCCAAGAAAGTCATTGCCAAAATTAATCCCGAAGGGGTTGACGAAGAAGTCGAAAAGATTCAGGGTTCCTTCAGCAATAAAAAGCCCGCCAAGTTCACCGATTTGTTGGAGGTCATTAACAAGAAGGAGCGGATTACTCCGGTTTTGTGGGCGGGTTTGGGCCTTGCTATTTTGCAGCAGCTGGTTGGCATCAACGTTATCTTCTACTACGGCACCATGCTCTGGCAGAGTGTGGGTTTTGGTGAAAGCGACGCGTTCCTCACCAGCGTGATTTCTAGCGCCATCAACTTGGTGATGACCGTTGCCGCCATTTTGCTTGTGGACAAGCTAGGCCGTAAACCCCTTCTGCTTATCGGTAGCGTTGGCATGGCGGTGACCTTGAGTACCCTTACGATTTGCTTTATGAGTGGCGGTGGCGCAGCCCTGTCTGATTCGGCTGCCTTTGTGGCCCTGATAGCGGCAAACCTCTACATCGCCTTCTTTGCGGCGACCTGGGGTCCTGTGATGTGGGTGATGTTGGGCGAAATGTTCAACAATCGTATCCGCACTATCGCCATCGCCATTTGCGGGTTGGCCCAGTGGTTTGCAAACTTCGTGGTCACCTGGACATTCCCCGTGCTCACGGGCGAAGACGGCTTTGGCGTTGGCCCCACCTACGGTATCTATTCGTTCTTTGCCATATTCAGCATCTTCTTCGTGGCAAAGTTTATCAAGGAAACCAAGGGCAAACAACTAGAAGATATGTAATTGTGAATTGATTAATGCAAGTGCATAATCACGGGCCGGTTCTTGCCGGCCTCTGTTTTATGGATGGTAAGCTTGCCTGTGCTGTCGTAGCTGAACTGTTCGCCTACACGCTCTCCGTTTACGAAGGTGAGGCTATCTCGTAGGACGCCGCTTTTGTACCAGTTGCGTAAAATTCCGTTCCGCTTGCCCTCTTTCCAGAAGGCCTCGCTTGCAAGTTTTCCGCCTAGGCTGTCGGGGTAGAAACTCCGGCTTATGGCAATCTCACCGTTCTCCCAGATTTCTTCGTAACGCAGGTCGTGCCCTTTCTTGTAGTACCACAGGGTGGCGCCCGAGACGGCTTTCCCGAGAACAGCGCTACTGTCCAGGGTTCCGCCAGGAACACCCGCTACAAAGGATGTCTCGGCACAGATTATCCCGTAGTTGTATTCGCACTGGCCGTATCCGATTCCTGTTCCGTTCACGAACTCGCTTTCGATTACAAGGTGCAGGTGGCCGTCGTCCAGCCGCCAGACGGAATCTCTCGCTCCCATTTTCCACCGTTCCCGTCTGTAGGGGAGTAACCCGTCTTCGGAAGGAAGGTAGAATTCACGAGGGCCATCCAGCACACCGTCCGTGTAACCTTCTGTAACAAGCCAGGAATTCTTTTCGTCTGCAGCGTAGGTGATTTGCGGACCGTTAAATACTCCGTATCGGCAGCTCGTGGAATGTCTTCGTTTTCCGTTCTCGTAATACTCAACGATGATTCCCACACTGTCGCCACCATGGCAGCTGTTTTCTTCTTGGATCTTTCCGTTCTTGGACCATTTTTTCCACACGCCTACGGTGTCGCCCTTGTCGTTGTAATGTTCCTCGAAGGCCTTGTTGCCGTTGTAATGAAACCCTTCCCAGTCTCCTACGGGGTGGTCGTCTTTGTAATAACGGACCGCTTCCACTTTCTTGTCGCCGTAATAACTGGTCCATTTGCCTTCGCGTTTGCCCTTTTTGTACTGGCCAACCATCACAACGTTTCCAAGCCCGGTCCAGCGTTTGATTTCACCGTGGGGAACGTTGTCCTTGTAAGGGATCTCGAATTCCTTGATTCCGTTGTTGTACCACTCGTTCCGCTTCAGGATTTCGCCGTCGGGATACACCCATACGGAGGTTTTCTTGACCCCGTTGGCGTGTCGTTCCACCACCTGTTCTTCGGCTCTTTCTACGGTACAGCCGCAAAAGAAGGCGAAAACACAAAAAAAAGTGGCAAAATGGTGGAACTTCATAGCTTTTAAGGTAGAAAAAAGGTAATTTCTTTTCGTGGACGAAACGAAAAACAAGACCATCGCGGAAACGTTCCGCTCCAAGCTGAAAACGCCCTGGGTGTGGATTGTGGTGGCCCTGACTGTGGGGCTTACTGTGCTCTTCTCGTTGTCCCAGAAACCCCAGATGGTCCTTTACTCCCAGTACATCAAGTCCCTGTCGGATTTCCAGCTGCTAGATGCCCGGCTTTCCAAGGATATGGAGCGTGCCCGTAGCGGTTACGGCCTGGATACCATGAGAATCCTGTCCGAGACCATGACCCTTAGGGAGATGGCGGTCTCCTTTGCCCGCCAGATGGACGAATTGCAGGGCTTCGGTTTCAAAGCTCCTAGCTCCGCTTCGGTGTCCCGCTTTGAAAAGGAAGTCTTAGGCAAGGTTTCGTCGGCCAGGCGCTACTTGTCTATCAGGACCCAATGGCTGAAATCCTGGCAGCAAGTTTCTTACATGGTGAACGGCCTGCCTGACAACCAGGAATATGTGGTCCGCGAGCTTCTGGATTCTGCCCGGGCTGGGTTCCCGGTACGGCTTCCCGAAGGGCTGGGCTTGCCGGATACCCTATACCACCAGTTGGACATGCTGCTCAACACCAACTTAGACCTTTCGGTGGCCTGGGCCCGCTTCGATAGCGATGTGGCCATGCTGAACAGCGAGGAATTGATACAGTTTTTCCAGATGGAACGGCTAAACGAAATCGCCCTGAATGCAAAGATTCCCTTGGTCTTCTACTTCTTGACCTTGGTGCTTCTTTTATCTACATTTTTCTTCATGTTCCGCTCCAAACAGTAGTTCTCGATGCCCCGATTCCGTTCCCGTCGTTCTGTATACTTCAATATCGCGCTGCTTTTGTTATTGGTCGTTGTCTGGTGCGTGTCCTACGCGGGCCCAGTCCTGCAAAGTTTTTTCAAGGATGAGCATCTCTTTTACGGTCGGGTTTCCTATGCCGCCATCCCAAGCGTATTCGGCGGTTCCAATGTCCCGTTTCTGGATAAGACTTTTTTCCGGATAAACGGGGACGATAGCGCCACCTTCGTGCTGTACGCCTCCGAAGAGATGCTGGATTCCATGTCGGACTGGTTCAACTTTGCTGCGGTGAATGTCGATGAAGTCCCGCTGGAAATCAGCGCTGTCCGGCTTTCTGGCAACCGCTATATCGTCAAGTCCATGGCTTCGACCTATGGTGAACTGGATTGGGATACCGTGGTTAAGTACCAGCTGTTCTATTCCCTGATCGTGCTTGGAATTATCGGCGTGAGTTCCGTCGGGTTCCTGATGTTCTTTATCTTCGCGATTAGAAACCGCTCATGAAATTTCTCGGGTTTGTCCTTCTGGCTTCTGTTTTTGTCTTTGGGTTAGACCGGAGTGCTTCTCTTAATGTTCCCGTAGGCAAGGGAATGTCCCAGAGTCCGGTGGGAATCTGGTGGCCCACTGTAAAGGGAGATTCTCCCAAGGCTCTTTCCAAAGCGCCGGTTATCGTCTGGTTTCACGGAGGCATGAAAAGCTCCAATTGTGAGAAGGGGCTTACCGCTGGTAAGCCGATAAGCGAACTGGTTCCCGAAGCCGTGGTTATAAGTGTTTCGGCCTGTAGAGAAAACCATTGGGCAACGCCCCAGATGGTAGGGGCTGTGGATGTGGCTTTGGACTCCCTGTCGGGGCGCATGGGCCGTCCGGTTAAGGAAGTTTCCCTGGTTGGCGTGTCCGATGGATTTTTTGGAGTGATGTCCTATACCCTTTACGGGAAACGTCAGGGTGTGAAAAACCGCCTGATGGTCAGTTCCTATGGCCCGTTCCTGGGAACTGCTCCGGAAGTTGCCGCCGCCATGAAGGAAAAGTCTGGACGGTGGCGCTTTTTGCAGGGGGGCTCCGACAGGCTCTATCCTTCGGGAGAAACACTCCCTTGGATCCAGGTTTTTTGCAGGAATGTGGGGGCGGACTGCGACTTGAAGTACGACCCGGCAGGGGAGCATGACTGGAGTTATTGGGAAAAACGCTACCCGCAATGGATTAGGGATGCGATTTTTGCGAAAACCCCTTGACAAAACGGGCTTTTTTTTCAAAATTTGGTGCACCACGCGGATGTGGTGGAACTGGTAGACACGCTAGATTCAGGTTCTAGTGCTCGCGAGGGCATGAAGGTTCAAGTCCTTTCATCCGCACTGAAGACCCGCTGAAATTTTTTCGGCGGGCTTTCTGTTTTCCTACATTTCGCCTTATGATTTTAGATGAAATCCCCGAAACGGAACTGCCAGGCGAACGCGTGGTTCTCCGCCCGTTGCACGAGACGGACGCCGCGCCCCTTTACCGCCTGATTGATTCCTCCCGGGAGCATCTGGAGCGGTTCTTGCCCTGGCCCTCCGACTGCCGTTCCGAAGAGGATGTGGTGTCTCGCCTAGAAACCTGGGAAATGCAGGCTCAGATGGGGAACGGGGCCTGCTGGGGTATTTTTGAGAGAGCCTCAAATGGCCTTGAGCTGTCGGGCTGCATCTTTATAGGCTGGGTCCATCTGGAGCACCGCTCGGCCACTGTCAGCTACTGGCTCGGGCAGGCGTACACGGGCCGCGGCCTCGCGACAGAGTCCCTGGACATTTTAAGCAGGTTCTGCTTTGAGACCTTGGGATTGAACCGCCTGGAAATCTCCGCCGCAGTCCAGAATCACGCCAGTATCGGGGTCGCCCGCCGCTGTGGATTCCAAGAAGAGGGCGTTTGTCGTGAATACGAATGGCTACATGGCTCGTTCCACGACCACCTGAGATTGTCGAGACTTGCCGGGGATGTGGTTACTTAGGTAAACGATAATTAACCTTTGGATAGTGCATTTGCCCCCCTAGACTTCTATTTTTATAGCATGGAAAATGGAGAAAGTGTAAAATTGACAGAGCCCGATGTGTTGCAATACACGAATTTTCGCGTGTATCTTCGGGACTACTACGAATACAAGAAGAAGACCCAGCCGGCCTTCAGTTTGCGTTTTTTTGCCGAAAAAGCGGGTCTTTCCAGTCATGCCCACCTGAAATTGACTATCGACGGCAAGAGAAACATTACCAAGAGTACGGTCACAAAGCTTATCCACGGTCTCGGACTTATTAAGCAGCGGGCCACTTACTTCGAGAATCTGGTGTTCTTTAACCAGGCCACCGACGACGAAGAAAAGAAGGTCTATTACGAGCAGCTGGTCAAGGCAAGCCCCCATTCCAAGCTCCACAAGATGGACCAGGCCCAGCTCCGCATTTTCAGGGAATGGCACCACTCTGTCATTCTGGAGATGGTGTCCCTGAAAGGGTTCCGCCCTATTCCCGACTGGGTTTCCAAGCGTCTTGATGGCAAGGTGACCCCCGCCCAGGTGCAGGAGTCCTTCAACCTCCTTATGGAGCTAGGCCTCCTGGTCAAGACGGCCAATGGATTCCGCCAGCGGGACCCCATGATCACTACCGACGACGAGGTCCAGGACCTGATGGTAAAGCAGTACCACCAGCAGATGCTCTCTATGTCCAAGGAAAGGTTGTCCGAACTGGCAAGCCAGGATAGGGACTTTTCGGCCCTCACTTTCAGCATAAGGCGCAAAGATTTCCCCAATTTGAAAAAACAGATCCAACTAATGCGCAAAGAACTACTAGATTTCTCTGCCGGTGCTGGAGAAGGCGACGATGTAGTTCAGGTTAACATCCAGCTGTTCCCCTTAACCCGAGGAATGTGATGCGCTTTGCGGGGTTTAAATTTGGGTCTTTGTTGGCTATGGCGTGTGCTGCCATGGCTTTTGTCGCTTGTTCCGATGATAAATCTGTGGCAGGGATTGAAATCGGGAATCCATCCCTGGCATTTACGGCGGATTTCTCCGTAGATTATTCCGAGGTTTCCTCCAATTCTTTTTCCAAAACCTCCGCCGCCAAGGATGAGCCTTTGCTGTTGGATTCTTTCGCTCTGGATTTCTTCGAGGTCCGCTCCTACTCCAGCTATTATGCGGAAGTGAATATTGACATGTCGAAGGGCGTACAGCTGTGGCCCGGCGAGGATCTTGCAGATTCTTCTTTGACGGTGTCCTTTACCGACGCTTCTGTAGTGGATGAGCCTTTCAGGAATATCCGTCTAGAAGACAAGGGCTATCTGAAGGAAATGGGAGTTTCCTTCAGGCCGGTCAAGAAAATGTCGAAGGTTTATGGGAAGCTCCTGGTCAAGGGCGAATATGTGCCTGTGCAGTATTCCCTGGCTTGGCTCGAACAATTTGAGCTTCGCTATCACTATACTCAGATAGAAAAGGTGTCGGACAGCATTGCCAATTTGTCCGTGGCGTTCTTCCCTCGCTATTTTGTAGATGGAGTTGATTTCTCCAAGGTGAATGTTGCTGAAGACGGAACGATTTATCTTGACGCGAAACACAATGCTTCTATATGGAAGGAACTGAATCAGCAGTTTATCTCTAGCTTCAGGCCGCTGCGCTATGGGTACTCCGATAACGATGGCGATGTTGCCGAAACCTATGTCCTGGACATTTGGGAAGGAATCATCGGGGCGATGAGCGACAATACGATTAAGAATGGTGACTTCTCCAATGACTTCTATAGCTGGATTGTCTTCGACCAGTTCGGGGGTGAGTCCAAGGCTTCTGTAGAAGAGGAAAGCAGTGGCGAACACTATGCCAAGGTTCAGGTAACCCAAGGAGGCAGGTATTCCTACAGTGTCCAGCTTATTCAGGAGAATGTGGCACTTTTTGCAGGCAAGAAGTACAAGTGCGTGTTTACCATCTGGTCCGATGTGGATGGGCAGATTACTGCAAGAATCGGCGCCTACGACGATTACGAGACCATCGGGTTCCAGAAGCATGTGTTTGTCGGTACATCGGGCAAAGCCGTGGAGATCGAGTTCATTCCGAAGGAGAGTACTCCCTTCGCTCGCTTTGAGCTGAATCTAGGTAGCAGGGAAAGGACATTCTATATTAAGGATGTGAAGATTTTCCGTTTGCAGCAATAGGCGAAAGACTGTAAAAGTCTAAAAATTGAATTTCTTTAGGCATGTTTCCGGCGAAAAAAGCGTCTATACAAGAAGACGCTTTTTTTTGTGAGGTGATATGCTCGATTCCTGGTCCAGTATCGTTTTTGGAATGGAATGCCTGGGTTGCGGCGCGGTCTCGGGGAGCCTTGACCCGTGGCTATGCCCGGACTGCCGGAAGACCCTGGAAAATGTTTCGAAGGAGACGCGGCGACCCAGGGACGATGTCGTGAGCCTGTTCCCTATGGAAAAACTGACCCGCCGGTTGGTCCACCTGTTGAAATACCGCAGTATTCCTGGAATGGCGGCCTATTTGGTGGGGCATTCCTGTATGATGCGGGGGAGTCCGGAGATCTTGTTCCCGGATTTTGTGCCGCCGTTGTATTTTGTGCCGGTGCCACTCCACAGGGCGAGATTCCGAGAACGGGGCTACAACCAGGCCGAAATGGTTGCAAAGGCCCTGGCGGAGCGGACAGGGGGCTGCGTTTGCTACTGGCTTCGGCGTAAAGCTTTTCGCGTTTCCCAGACGAAACTCACTCGGGGGGAGCGCGAGAGTAATGTGTCAGGGGCTTTCGAGGCGAGACTTCCAAAGGTGCTCCCTGTTCGCGGGACTGTGGTTATTGTTGATGATGTGTACACCACGGGAGCCACTACGGGGGCCTGTATGGATGCTTTCGGCAAGGATTTCCCGCTGGACATGAAGGTGTGTACCTTGCTTTACGACATGCCCGTTAGCGCTACGATGGACTATGTGGCAGACCGTCGGGCTTTTTGGAATCCCTAATCGCTATTAATCAATAATATATATCGTTTTTATGAAAATTATGCATTTGACTTTATGAATTCTCGAAGATATATTGTGTGTGTAAACAAGAAAGAATTTAAATCAAGGAAGTTCATCATGAAAACGACAATCTTTACAGCTGCTGTTTTTGCTGCCACTACGGTTTTTGCCGCCACCACTACGCAGACCGACCCCTCGGAGACAGGTGCCAAGAACTGGGCCCACTTTGTGGGGGTCGGAGCCGTTGTTCCCGTATCCAGCTACAACATTGACGATACCGATTACTCCCAGGTGGCTGGGGGCCTGAACCTCAACTACATGGGGGTCAACAAGAATGGCCTTGCCGTGAAAGTTTCCTGGAGTATCGGTGCCGCCTGGACGGAAGATGTGAAGTTCGAGACGAAGGATGACGGGGCGTTGGGCACCTATGTCACGGGAGAAATGGGTGTGGGCTATGGTTTCGTAAACACTTCCAATTGGACGGTTGCGGCCTTTGCCATGATGGGGATGGAAGCGTCCGTCTTTGAAAGTGACAAGGACAAGTTTGTACATGAAGAACTGGGCAAGGTGGATATGACCAGGTCCGTGAGCGTGGGGGCCCTTACATTGGGCGGCGATTTGGTTGTCCGCAGGGCACTGGGTGAACGGGCCAGCGTCTTTGTCAGTGTGGGCGGACGCTGGGTCCCGGTAGCGGTGGCCATTCATACGGCTGAATACGACAACGATGATTTTAATCGTGTGGATAACATCAAGTCCAAGGATAGCGATGGTGGTTTCACGATTGTGCCTACCGTGGGCGCCATGTGGAGTTTCTAGTTTTTCCGTGAGTCTACATAAACGAAAAGCGCCCCTTGGGGCGCTTTTTTTACGGAGGAAGAGGGACTCGAACCCCCAAGCCTGACGGCGGCGGTTTTCAAGACCGCTGACTTACCAATTAGCCTATTCCTCCAAAAGGTGGGTAAAGAATAAAAAACTAAACACATTCCGTCAATGGATTTTCTATCTTTGGACCCATGAAGGGAGAATGCGGAGATGAAACCGTAGAATCGAGAAGGATCCTGGATTTGTTGTTTTCCTACATGCCCAAGATTGCGGCGGAGCGGAAAATGGACAACCTGCTGATTCTTATGGCCGACCTGGGCCGTACCATGGTGTCGGCTGATCGGTGTTCCCTTTGGTTAATTGACAAGGATGCTGACGAACTCTGGACCAAGGTGGCCCATGGTGTGGATGAACTCCGGATTCCCTTAAATGCGGGATTCGTAGGCTACTCCGTGCGGACGGGGAAACCCCTGCTGATAGAGGATGCTTACCAGGACCCCAGGTTTGATCGTCGGAGTGACGACAAGACCCATTACCGGACCACATCGGTGCTTACGGTTCCCCTTCTGGATACGGAAGGGGTTGTAATGGGGGCCTTCCAGGCTATCAACAAGCAGGGTGGTTCCGGGGTGTTTTCGCAACGGGACCTGGAACGGCTGATTCTTACCGCCGTTTATTCGGCCAAGACGGTGGAGTCGGCCCGCCTGATCGCGGAGCAGGAGGCCACCCAGAGGGAAATCATCCATATTCTGGGCGAGGCTTCCGAATACCGCAGCCAGGAGACCGGAGACCACATCCAGCGTGTGGCGGAAATATCCTATGTGATAGCCAAGCTTTATGGGCTTTCCGAAGAGGAAGCCGAGCGGATAAGATTGGCATCGCCGATGCACGATCTGGGTAAGATTGGCATTCCCGATTCCGTGCTGAACAAGCCCGGCAAGCTCTCTGAAGTGGAATATGGGGTTATGAAATCCCACGCCATTATCGGCGAAGAGATGCTCAAGTCTTCCAAGAGATCCCTTTTGCAGTTCGCCGCCACCATCGCGGGCTCGCACCATGAACGCTGGGATGGGACGGGTTATCCCCGCGGGCTCAAGGGGGAAATTATCCCTTTGGCGGGTCGAATTTGTGCCGTTGCCGATGTCCTGGACGCCTTGAGCAGTCCTCGCTGCTACAAGGAACCATGGTCCGAAGCCCGCATTCGCGAGGAGTTTCGGAACCAGCGGGGCACCCAGTTCCAGCCGGAACTGGTGGACCTACTGCTTGCCCATTGGGACGAAATCTACGGCCCCTACCGAAATTGACTCTTTTGGGGCGATTTTCCATGCCGTTGTAAGAAAAAGAAAAGCTTCGGTCGCTAAACCGAAGCTTTTCGTGGTTCCGATTGGAATTGAACCAACGACACGCGGATTTTCAGTCCACTGCTCTACCAACTGAGCTACAGAACCAAATTGTAGCCCAAAAATAGCTGATAGTGTGTTTTTTGTCAAGGGTAAATAGAATATTACTAGCATTTTTCCGAAAAATCATATAAATTTGAATAGGATATAGAGGACTAAAAAATGCATCTTTGGAGTTGTATTTTCAAATTGTACCTGGCGGCCATTTGTGTGGTTTGCTTTTTTGCTTGTTCAGGTGGAAGTTCCACTTCTAAGCCGGTGGAAGACGGTGAAGAAGAGTTGTCCAGCTCTTCGGGACAAACCGAAGCCCCGGGCGATAGTGCCGGTTATACCCGCGTGATCACGGAAACGGGTGATACCATCTATGTGAAGGACACCGTGACGATTTATCCGGACACCACCCTGCGTTGGGTCGGCAACTCCGCCCTGGTGATTACGGAAATTGCCTCTCTCAACTTGAACTGGTTGGACTTGGATGGCGATGACCCGTCTTGGGTGGAAATCTACAACGCCGGAACGGAATCTGCGAATCTTAAGGGTTGGGCTTTGGTAGAGAACTTGAAGTCTCCCAAGAAGTGGGTCTTCGGTGACGAAGTGATTGCGGCAAAGAGTATGCGCACGGTTTTTTGTGACAAGAAGGATATCGCCACAGTTGCTGGTCTGCGCGATACAGTGAATAGCGAGAAGGATTCGGTGCATTACCGGACCCACACGAACTGGAAGCTGGACAAGGACGGGGGTACGGTTTACCTGGTTGATCCTAGCAATGGAATACGCGATTCTGTAGCTTACCCGGAACTGGTGGGTGGTGTCAGCTGGGGTATTGTGGACGGTGGTGCGTGGAAATATTTCGGCACGCCCACTCCAGAAAAACCAAATACGGCGGCCACGGCTTATGACGGCATGGCTCCGTCGGTAGACTTTGGTTCTGTCAAGGCCGGCTTCTATCCGTCGGAAGTCACCTTCAGCCCACCAGATGTTGAAGCGGGGGTGACTCTTCGCTGCACTACGGACGGTTCGGCACCGACGGCATCGTCGGAAGTGTTCAACGCTCCCAAGACATTCTCCAAGAACACTCCCCTTCGTTGTTCTGCGTTTAAGGATGGAACGCTTACTAGGGAAGTAATCACCAACACCATCTTTGTGGGTGAGTCGGTGAACATGCCTGTGGTGGCGGTTAGCGTGGACCCGGTCTTCTTTGAAAAGTACTACAAGAAGACCGATGGTGGACAACCGGACATGGATCACGACCAGATGTACGCTCCAAACAAGTCCTATCCCGAAGATCCTGAACTTCCTGTCCATGTCGAGTATTTCGAAAATGGTTCAAAGAGTTCTGAAAAGGCCTGGGAGATTGATGCCGGCATTTCGCTGATGGGTGGCTGGAGCCGCATGGAGCGAAAGAAGTCCGTTGCTATCGTGATGCGGGAGGAATACCAGAGTGGATGGTTGCATTACCCGTTGTTTGAACCCCGCAGGGGAACAGATGACAAGTACAAGGCCTTTAACCTGCGCAATAACGGAAACCGCTTCGTAGCGGACTATTTTGCCGATGCCGTGGGTGGGGCAATTCTTGAAGGCAGCCATGTAGACTACCAGCGTAGCCGCCAGGTTGTGGTTTACTACAACGGCAAGTACTATGGCATCCACGATATGCGGGAACGGTTCAACAAGAATTATGTGGAAACGAACTATGGTATCGACGCCGGTACGGTGAACTTTATCAAGCACCTGAACAAGTCTATTACGGCAAGCAACGGCACCACGGATGACTATAAGGCCATGCTTACCCACATCAATACAAAAAAGATGGATAACACCGCAAATTATGAGAAGGCCAAGACCCTCATCGATGTTGGAAATTTCGCCGATTACATGGTGGCGGAAATGTATGTCCACAACGGCGACTGGCCTGATAACAATGTCCGCGCATGGCGTTCTCCAGACCAGCCTTGGAAGTTCATGGTCTATGACCTTGACCACGGTTTCAACTGGCGCTCGGATTGGGCTGTGGCGGGATTCAGCTCGTCTAAAAACATGTTCGAGTGGGTGAGACAGGGTGGAAAGAATGGTTGCAGTACGGACACGCTCTGTTTTGCTGGCCTATTTAACCATCTCATCAAGAACAGCGATTTCAAGCGGCTTTTCATTAACCATGCCGCGGTCATGCTCGAAAATTACCTGAACGGAAAGAATGTTGCGGCCAAGGTCAGTTTCCTTGCAGGAATGCTTGATGCGTCCGATGTTGCCGATGACATGGCTGTTTCGGCCTATGAAAATAGGAGAAGCAACTACGGTACCTTTGACCCATACGGAGAAACATTGGTGCCTTGGGCAGAGTCGCGGGACTCCAAATTCCTGTCCGAGATTCAGAGTGAATTTGGCTTAGGGAGCCTGGTGTCGATGACAATATCCAGTTCTGGCAATGGTTATGTGCTGATGGAAGGTATGAAGCTTCCGGGAACGACGACTTCCTCGACGAACTATTCTGGCAATTTCTTCTCTGGTACCAAGATGGAGCTAACCGCCATTCCTAGCGGATCCGCCGTGTTTATGGGCTGGGACGATGAGAGTGTGGAAAATCCCCGAATAGTGGATGTTAAGGCCGGGGCTACTTATAAGGCTAAGTTCAGCAAGTAGCGATATTTCTACATTTGGCATGTGATAAGCTCCGTCCGAAAGATGTTCGACGGCATTGCATGCCGTTATGATTTTCTGAATCATTTCTTGAGTTGTGGCCAGGACATCTTGTGGCGTCGTTACTGTTGCCGTCAACTAAAAAAGTATGGGGCAGGGCGTCGCTTGCTTGACCTGTGCGGTGGTACGGGTGATTTTGCGGTTACCTATGAGAAGCTGTGCGCAAAACCTGATGTGGCCGTGCTTGGGGATTTCTCTTTTGGAATGTTGAAAGGCTCTGTTGGAAAAAAGACGGTGGCAACTCCCGTGCAGCTGGATGCCATGCGCATTCCGTTCGTGAACGGTGCTTTTGATGTGGTGCTGAACGGCTTTGGCATGCGAAATGTTCCGGACGCTCGATGTGCCCTAGAAGAAAGTTGGCGCGTGCTGACGCCTGGGGGTTACCTGTGTGTGTTGGAATTTTTTGCCCCGCGCAATGTGCTCAACCGATTCTTTTATGGATGCCTTGCCCCTGTGTTTATCCCTTTGCTTGGTGCTTTCTTTAGCGGCAAGAAAGAAGCATACGAATATTTGGTGAATTCTATTAGGCGATTCCTGCCGGTAAGGGACTTTTGCCGCTTGGCGGAAGAATGCGGATTCCAGGTGACAAAGGTAAAGAGCTTCAATGGCGGGATTTCTTACGGGGTTTTCTTGAGAAGGTCTCTGGAGGTGCCCCGTGGCTAGGTATATTCTTGGAGTGACTGGTGCCAGCGGGGCGATCTATGGGACCCGTACCGCCATGCATCTGAAACGGATCGGCCACGAAGTCTCGCTTGTGGTGACGGGGCCCGGCCGCGAAGTGGTGGAATTCGAGGGGCAAGGCGCGCTTTTCGATTATGCCGACCGAGTGTTCAATGTAGACGATTTCTTTGCTGAGTGTGCCAGTGGAAGTGCCGATTACGCCGGTATGGCCGTAGTACCCTGCTCCATGGGGACGCTGGGGCGTATTGCCGCAGGGACTTCGGATAATCTGCTGGTGCGGACAGCCGATGTATGCCTCAAGGAACGCAGGGCGCTGGTGATTGTTCCGCGGGAAATGCCCTACAACCTTATCCATATTGAAAATATGGAGCGGGTGACCCGGGCCGGCGCGGTCGTAGTTCCCGCATCGCCTCAGTTCTACAGTAAGCCGACATCCATCGAAGAACTTGTGGATACGGTGGTGGCGAAAGTCCTAAAGCACCTGGGGGCGGTAACGGCTGGAGATTGTGAGACTATTGTAAAACCGTGGACATCTCCGTGTATCTCCAGGTCATCCTGATCCTGAACTTGTTTCAGGGGAAGGATCCAGTCCCGAGTCTTGAAAAAAGCGATGAATGATTTATGCTGAAGAAAATATTAGAGTTCGGTCACTTAGTGCGCTTTAGTCATTCGCTTTTCGCGATGCCCTTTGCCATAGGCTCCATGTGGGTGGCGGCGAGGGGTTTCCACGGCATGAATGCCGTGGAGGTGGTCAGGATTATAGCGTTGATTGTGGGCTGCATGGTGACCGCCCGCAACAGCGCCATGAGCTTCAACCGCATTGCCGACGCCGATATCGATGCGAAGAATCCCCGCACGGCTGGTCGCCACCTGCCTGCCGGGCGCTTGAGCAAGGCGTCGGTCATTGCGTTCCTGGTGGTGAACGGCATCCTGTTTGTAACTTTCGCGGCGCTGCTGCAACCCCTCGCCGGCCTGCTTGCCTTGCCGGTGTGGCTTTTGCTCCTTTCCTATTCCTACTGGAAGCGTTTCAGCTGGCTTTGCCACTGGTTTCTGGGTTTTGCCATCGGTATGAGCCCTTTAGGAGCCTGGATTGCCATCCGAGGAGAATTTGCGGTATTCCCGATTTTTTTGTTGGTGATTCTCATGCTTTGGATGGGCGGTTTCGATATAATTTATGCCACCCAGGACGAAGAGATTGACCGGGCCATGGGGCTGCATTCGGTGCCGGCCCGATTTGGCCGCAAGCGGGCCCTGCAAATCGCCTTTGGCAGCCATATGGCCATGCTGGTCCTTTGCGTGGTGTTTGGCTTGTTCTGGAATATGGGCGTGCCCTGGTGGGTGGTGACCGGCCTTATGACGGCTGCGGTCCTCTATATTCATCTATTCCGCAAGTCCGATGACCTGGATGCCATGAACAGGGATTTTTTTCTGGCGAATGTGGCCATAAGCGTGCTGGTAATGGCTGGCCTTATCGTGTGGATTTGCATGGGAGGTAATGTAGATGCCCTTTATTAAGAGACCCGACGGAAAGTTTTCGGTTGAAGACAAGGTCAAGATGTTCCAGCAGATGGGCTCCGTGGGAGCAGTCCTTGCTCTCGCCTTTGTCATTGTGATTGAAACGGGTGTTGCCGGCGAATACGCTTCTCTTGCGGAGATGGGGCTTACCGCCATGATTGTGGTGTTGGCCGTCTCCCTTGGCGAGAGCCTGTATTTTAAGCGGAAGCTGTAGTTAGAGTTTTAAATCGACGCTAGATTTCCAAATCTGCGGAGTAAACGGTTTCGACGGTTCCATCGTCACATTTGAATAGCAGGCTTCCGTCGTCTTGCATGTCAAGGATGGAACCGGTCTTTTTAGTGTCGCCTTCACCACGGTTTTGGTCGGTACAATGGCCGTTCACGACGATCGTGCCCCGGGTTCCGATAAACTGGTCCATCCGTTTCCATGCGCTGACCCAGGGGCGTATCCCGAAAGCTCGGAATTGCCCGATGGCCCGCTCCAGGTTTGCCACAAGCGCCTGAAGCAGTTTTTCGCGGTTGACTTTTTGCCCGCAGATATCCTTGAGCGTGGTGACGGCGCGTCCGAGAGCGGCGTAGTCCACAGGGTCGCTGTTCACATTGATTCCTACGCCCATACTGACGGCTGGCTCCTTAAAGTCATGCTGAACTTGTTTCAGCATCGGCATTCCCGGTACAACTTCCGCCAAAATCCCGCAGAACTTGTGTTTTCCACAGAGGATGTCGTTGGGCCACTTGACGGTGACTTTGCCGATATCCTTGTTGCCCAGTCCATGCGCGTTTGACTCGTCTTGCAGGCTCTTGAAGATCTCGGCAAAGGTAAGGGCGGCCACTTGTGTGATTTGCGGTGCCGACGAGAGCGGAATCCCGTCTAGCGGAATTAGGATGTTGAAATAGAGGTTGAGTCCGGCGGGGGAGTCCCAGGTACGCTGGTGCCTGCCTCGTCCTGCGGTCTGCATGTCGGCCACGATCAGGGTGCCCGCGGGAATCTCTCCTGCGGCAGCCTTAGCCTTCATTAGGGAGTGCGTACTTTCAAGAGATTCGAAAAGCAAGGCGGGAGCGTTGCCGAAACCCGTAATCTTCCAATCTGAAAATTTCTGTTCGTTGCTAAACACTAACCACCAGCCACTATACTAGCAATGTGAAATGTGTAGTGTGAAATGGATAATTGCATGCTTTTTGCATCCCACATCCCACATCTCGCATTACTCTTCGTCTTCTTGCTTTTCCTGCAATTCCTTCAGGGCCTCTTCGGGAAAGATGGCGAAGAATTCGCGCTTGCGGTCTTCGAACAGCTGCAAGATTCGTTCCTGCTCAAACTGCTCGCGGTCGATATTCTGCATAAAGAATTCATCGCGGGCAAAGTCCCGGGTGGTCATCATCTTCTTGATGTCTTCTGACAGGTCCACCATGTCCCAGAGGATATAGTAGGACCCTACATCTAGGCTTCCGAAGATGTCCACATTCAGCAAGACCGTGTTAGCCTTGCTGGAATCTACCAGCTGGATGTTGGATTCCCTCTTCTCGGGGCGGAAAATATGCACATCGCTAACGGGCTTGGACAGGTCCTGGGCCCAGAGGGCCGATGCCAGACAGAATACGGCAAGAATATGTGGAATCCTAAATTCCATACCTACAATATAAAATGTATTCTGCAATAAAAAGGACGAAATCTGCCAAAAAACAACGAATGACGGAAATTTGTGCTTCCCGTCATCGCTTTTTCGGCAATCCCTAGATCATCCGCAGGATTTCTTGGGTGGTCTGCTCGGCGAAGCTGTTGTCCTGCACGAAACGGCGCACTTCGGTGGGGTTGATCCTGGCGTATTCGGAGAGAGCCTTGCCGATGCCGTTACGGATGTAGTATTCGTCATCCTTGGCGCAGGTAAGGCAGAACTGCCGGAGCAGGGGCCAGTCGGTGCGGTCCTTGTACTGGATCTGGAAGATGATGGCGCTACGGCGTACCCAGATGTTGGGGTCCCGTATCCAGGAGGCGATTTTGGCGTGGAGCGCCGGTAGGCGGAGCGCCAGGTCTCCCAGGACGCAGGCGGCGATAGTGTCCACCGTGTCTTTCCATGCGCGGGTTTTAATCAGTTTCTTCAAAAAATTAAGGTGCTGCCCTCCCAGCATGTTCTTGTGCCTGAACAGGTAGTCGCAGGCGGCGTACTGGATTTCCCGATAGGGCTGTGTCCACATGTCCTCAATCCGGTTCACCAGCTCCGTGTCGTCTTTGGGAGGGTTCTTGTCGAATATGGGGTATGTCACTTCCCGGCGGGGAACCAGTTTCACTCCTAGGAAGTCGAATTGCTCGCGGGCCTTTTTGGACATCTCGTGAGATTCTTCTTCGTTGGCTATGGAACGTAGTGCCAGAAGGATTTCTTGCGTGAATCGTAACATCGCTCACAAAAATAGTCCTAAAAAAATTTTTTTTCTAGGTCTTGACAAGCATTTTTTTCAATTTTTTTTGCCCTTTTTTGAAAAATTTTGCGAAAAAAGTACAAAAACACCCTTGACAAAGCCGAAAAAAGAGAAAATAGGGCTTAGAAACAAAAAAAGACCCCCTTGCGGAGGTCTCGAGAGGCAACGATCAGACTCGAACTGATGAATAAGGCTTTTGCAGAGCCGCCCCTTACCAACTTGGGTACGTCGCCAATGTGAGGCGTAATATAGGTAATGGAAGGCCGTTTTCCAAGGGCAAAATGCTAAAAAAACTATTTTTGGGGCCATGTTTGGCGTTTTTAAGGCGAAATTTGCCTCTTTGGCGGTGTCCCTCTGGTTGCGGAGTCTCAGAGTCCGGCTGGAAGTCCCGGAAGGCTATGGCCCTGGGATTCTTGGAGTCTGGCACCGTGACCTGCTTGCTTGCTGTGCCGCCTTTAAGGACATGAATGTCCATGCCTTTATCTCGGAGTCCAGGGACGGGGAATTTTTTTCCGAAACGGTCAAACGGTTGGGGTACAGGGTTACTCGGGGTTCGGACAGTCACGGGGCGCTCAATGTACGCCATCTGCTTGGCTCCCTGAGTGCCGGACAATTTGTGGGCATGGCCTTGGACGGTCCCCGGGGACCTGCGGGTGTTGCGAAGCCTGGATCTCTTTGGCTGTCAAGGAAATCGGGCCGCCCCCTATGGGAAGTCCAGGTGCAGTATGGAAGGCATGTCACACTCCATACATGGGACCGGTTTGTAATTCCCTTTCCCTTGTCAACCATTGTCGTGAGAATTAAGTATTTTTGTGACGAATAGAAAAAAGGATGATGTCCCGTGATTGCTTTAGCTCCAAAATTCGTGGCTTTTGACCTGGAAACGACAGGCCTTGACAACAAGAAAGATGAAATCATCGAAATAGGCGCCGTGAAATTTACGGTGGAAACCAGGAACGGCAAGGTGGTGCCCAAGCTGCTTTCTGAATTCGAGACCTTCGTAAAGCCCAATATGCTGATTCCCGCCGAGGCCTCCAATGTGAACCACATCTACGACAAGGATGTGGAGAATGCCCCGCCAGTGGGGGAATGTCTCAAGAGCTTTACGGCCTTTTGCGGCCAGGGTTCCATATTGGTTGCCCACAATGCAAACTTTGACGCCAGCTTCTTGCGGGCGGCATACGCCAAGAATCCTCAGTTGGTGCCGGGAAACCCTGTGATTGATAGCCTGGTGGTCTCGAGAACGATCCTGCCTGAACTAGAAAACCACAAGCTGGGCTATATGGCTGGGCTATTCAAGCGCCGTAACGAGATTGCCATGAACATCGATTCCGAGAAGATGCACCGTGCCGTCTATGACTGCGAGATGCTCATGGAGATCTTCGTGGCCATCCTCCGCCGCCGGTTCAAGGAGAAGGACTGGGAACTGGGAAGCATCATGGCCAGCATGGCCAAGTACAAGGGTACGCCGCAGTTTATTAATAAATAGGTTGCTTAGAACACACAAAATACCGCCAAAGTGATGCTTTGGCGGTTTTCAAATACGCTTGGCGAGAATTAGATGCCGAGTTCCTGGGCAACAGCCTGGATGCCGCACTTGCTGATAGTGCGGAGACCAGCGGCGCTCACGCGGAGGGTGACCCAGCGGTCTTCTTCGGGAATGTAGAAGCGCTTCTTCTGGAGGTTGGGAAGCTGCTTCATCAACTTCTTGCGATTGGAGTGGGAAACCATGTTGCCCACGAGGCCGGCTTTTCCGGTGACTTCACAAATACGGCTCATAATTAAACTCCGTTGTTTTTTACGGACACCAATTTTAGTTAAAAGTGGGGGAATTGTCAAGACTGGGGGGCGTCTTGTAACTCCTTTGGCAGGTTAAATTTGGTGGATTCTACCAATTTTACGAGATTTTCCACTTCTATGGGGCTGAAATTCGTCTTAATCCAGTCAACCACCTCCTGGACCAGGATCTCGGGTGCACTGGCCCCGCTGGAGACCCCCACGGTCTCCACGCCCTGGAACCAGTTCGGGTCCAGGTCGTTTACGGACTCGATGAGGTGACTCTTGATGCCCTGTTCCTGCCCGAGCTCCATGAGACGGGATGAATTGGAAGAGTTCTTTGCCCCTACCACCAGGAGCAGGTCCACCTGGGAACACAGGTCCAAGACGGCGGCCTGACGGTTTCCGGTAGCGTAGCATAGGTCTCCGGCCTCCGGTCCGATGATGGTTGGGAATTTTGCCTTTAGGGTGGCGATGATTTTTCGGGTTTCCGCCACGGAAAGGGTGGTCTGTGTGATATAGGCGATTTCCTTGTCGTCCTGGAAGGCTAGCTTCTCGATATCCGATTCGTTCCGGATGAGGGTGATGGCGCCTTCGGGGAGCTGTCCCAGGGTGCCCTCCACTTCGGCGTGTCCGGCATGCCCGATAAGGATGATATGCCGCCCTGCAGAGTAATGTCTCTTGGCGCTGAAATGGACCTTGCGCACCAGCGGGCAGGTGGCGTCCACCACCTTCAGGTGCTTGGCTTCGGCGTCCTGGTAGATGTGGTCTGCCACCCCGTGGGCCGAGAAGATGACGACGGAGCCTTCGGGGACTTCGTCCAGCTCGTCCACGAAGATGACTCCCTTGGATTTCAGGGTTTCCACCACATAGCGGTTGTGGACTATCTCGTGGCGCACATAGATGGGGGAGCCGAATTTTTCCAGGGCCTTTTCCACCACATGGATGGCGCGGTCCACTCCGGCGCAGAATCCACGGGGGGTCGCTAGGATCAGTTTCTTCATAATCGTTAGCCTTGAGCTTGGAGCAGGTCCTTCAAGAAATCCAGAAGCTGCTGGTAGGATTCGGAAATCTTCAGCCGTTCCCTTTCCAGGAAAGACTGGACCATCCGGATGTCCGCCTTGTTCCGGTCGACAAAGCCTGCGGTGGTCTGGATCTGCGTCAGTACACCTTCGCGGACCAGGGTGCAGACGGTCTCCCTTTGCCCTCTGGAATAGGGGCCGACGCAGGTGGCCACTCCGTTCTGGAGCGGTTCCCAGAAGTCGTGGACCCCGAGAGTCAGGCTGAAGGAGCCGCCCACGACGGCTGACCTTGAATTTTTCAGGATTTCCGGAACGAGCCCGAATTCCGTGACCATGGAGACGGCGCCCTTCTGGACCAGGGGCCATTCCGTGACGATGAGTTCCTGCTCCAGGAGGGCCTTGCGGAAGGTCTCCACCTCTTCGAGCCTGCGGGGAACCAGCACCACGGCTTCCTGGCGCTTGATAGAAGAAATGATCATGCGGCTTAGGCTTGCCCATTCCGCAAAGTGCATGGAAAGGAATACGGTGTCCACGCTTGGGTTTTCGGGAGCGGAGACCTGCTTGCCGGCCTTGGCCCAGGAAAGCAGCTTCCAGTCGCCGCCGATGACAGCCTTTGTGGTGCAGGTGTCGCCGAAGGCCGCCTGGATACGGCTGGAATCGGCGCCAGTCTGCATGGCGGCGAACCCGATGGGACTATAGTCCATGAAGGGGAGCGCCCTGCGGAACCTGCCGGACACGATGGCCACGGAGGGCTTCAGCGAAAGCCTGCGCATGGCAGATAGGTATCCTGGCCAGAGTTCATTTTCTCCCAGGACAAGGCCCACGGGCTTTACCTTGGAGATGAACTTCGCAAGGGAAGTGGGCGTGTCGGCGGGAGCCATGGCGGCCTCGATATCCTTGCCCGAATTTTTCAAGAAGTCGACGACCTCGGGTTTCTGTGCCGTGATAAGGATTTTCGGGCAGCCGGGCAGGTCCTGCTGCAGGAACCCGGCAAGGGAAAGGAGCATCCGGCATTCGCCGAGACTTGCCCCGTGGAGCCAGAGGAACGGGCCTTCGGGCCAGTTGCCGTCTAGCCTTTCCGAAATACGGAACTTTTTTTCGATGGCTGGGATTTTTGTGGTGGCGCCGGCCACTACACCTGCGACTTCGCGAACGATACTGAATGCGTTGAACATCTACGCTCCAAGAAAAACTTTTTTACCATACAGTACGAAAATTAACAAAAAGACCCAAAGCCAGGTGGATCGGTCGGCCCATAAGGATTGGAAAAAACTTCTGGGTTGTGGGGTAGGCCTGAAATTCCGCGGATTTGGGAAAAAGGCCCAGGTCCTAGCCTTCCAATATTTCCACTCGTCCTGGAAGGAGCCTTCCAGGAAACGGTCCTCCGCCTTGGAAAGGGCGAATTCCAGGGAAAACAGGACGGCGAGGAAGGGGAGTGCCCAAAGTTCAAAACCCAGGTGGAAAAAGATTGCCCCGCTGGCGATGAGGGTGTTGGAAACATAGAGCGGGTGCCGCATCAGGGAGTAGGCGCCAGTGGTGACCAAGGTGGGGGCTGCATGAACGACTCCCCTCGTATGTTCGCCGATGGTGCGCCTCGCAAAAATCCGGAGCAGAATTCCGAGAACTAGGAGAATTGCCGCTGTTATTGTTGGCCCATATTGTAACGCAGCCGCAGGACTGATGAACAGACCCAAGGCTAGCAAGCCTAGAATGAAACCCCGCCACTTATAGATTCTTTTCATGGTCCAAATCTACCAGCAGGAACTTGTTTTCCAGGATTTCGGGCAAGCGGTCGTGACTGGAAATCAAAAGCCACTTGCCTAGCTTTTCGCAGGCCTCCAGAAGCTTTTCCAAGATGGGGGCCCGGTCGGCAAGGGCTATGCCTGCCAGGGGTTCGTCCAGCAGCAAGACTTTGGATGGGGACGCCAGCGCCCATAGCAGGGCCACCTTGGCGCGCTCCCCACCGGAGAGGACTTCTTTGGAGAGCTGCTTCTGGATTCGGGATGTCTCTATAAAGTCTTGCAACAGGGGGGCTTGGGAGCGCGCCAACAGCTCTTTCAGAATGCTTTTCGGTGGGAGCTCCAAGTCTTGGGACATGAGAAAAATTCCGTCGGCTGCGCTAAGATAAGGGACACAAATATCACCCTGGTTCCATTCTTCCAGATTGGCGATAAGCCTAAACAGCGTGGTCTTGCCGGCACCGTTTTTCCCCTTCAGGAGTACGGGCTGCTTAACGCTCCAGTTCAGGTTCAGATTGCGGTAGACTTGGGTTTCGGGGGTGTTAGCATTGCAGTAGGGGCCTCCGTAGGAGAAAGCGCCTTGCCGGATGGAAAGGCTTTCGCCGCAGGTGGCCGGTGCGGGCAATTTTTCGGGAATGGTCTCGAACTTGAAAAGGAAATGGCAGGCGCTTACTAGGGCCCGGAATTCCGGCAGGGCGCGGGAGCATTCCTTGACGGGCTTGTAACTCAAAAGTACGGCGGAGCAGAACAGGATGAGCCCCTTGCTGTCCATCCAGCCTTGGGCGATAAGGATGGCGCAGAAGGTAAGGACGAAAATCATGGACAGCACGGAGACGGATTCCATCACCAGGGAAAGGCCGTTCTTGCGTATAGAGAAACGCTTGGTATTCTGGGTCAGCTCCCGGGAATTTTTTTGGAGATTCGAAGAAAGGATGGCCCGTTCTTGGGGTGCGCTCCAGTTGCGGAAAAGCCTTCGGGTTGTGTCGAAGCTGTTCCGGAATTTCGACCTTTCGAACAGCAGGGATTCTTCTTCAGGGCCCATGCGGTGGATCTTGCGCTGGAGCCAGGCCACCAGGGGAGTGATAATCAGGAAAAGGAACAGGGTCAGGGGCCAGGAGATGTAGAGGAGCACCGGGATAAAAACCAGCAGCTGCAGGGCCGCCTGGGTCGCCTGGAAAAAGACGGTTCCGTTACTTTGGATGGTATGGATGGCGTCGAAGGCCATTTCGGTTTGGGCGCCACTGTCTGCGCCGTGGAAAAATCGTGGCGAAAGATTCCGGAGCTTGCGGATGAACCAGCTCCGCAGGGAGGAACTGATCTGGAAAATCCAGGTTTCGTTCTGTCGGACTTTGGCGAAGAGGAATATAAGCCGGAGTGCGGTCAGTAGGACCATCAGGGCCACCCATTCCGCCAAGGTGAAGGGCGATTCCTGGGAGAGCAGGTCCATGAAGGAACGGATTCCCCAAAGTAGGGCGCCGTCTGCAACGCTAGAAGCTATCGCCAGCGGCAGGAACCGCAAAATGCCTTTCAAAAAGGATTTTTTCAGCCACTTTTTCAACATCCTTGGCGAAAATTTAAAAATTTTAAGGGGCCACCCTTTACAAAGAAATAAAGTTTCCTATATTTGGCCTTACTTAACGCCCCTATCGTCTAGTGGCCCAGGACTCGGGATTTTCATTCCCGCAACAGCGGTTCGAAACCGCTTGGGGGTACGAAGGAAGACTCGCGAAAGCGGGTCTTTTTTCGTACCCCCAGGTTGGCCTCAGCCACGAAGTGGCGAGGCCCAACCCTAAGGGGGTATAAAGAGACTAATCGAAAGATTAGTCTCTTTTTTTCTATAATTCACCCTATGAAAGTTTCCCCGAAAATTTTTGCATATGCAGCGGTTGCCCTGACCGTTTTTTCTGGAGCTTCCCTAGCGGCGGTGAACATGCCTGTCCACAAGGAGGTCCTGGACAACGGCCTGACGGTCCTGCTGCACCCTAATTCCCAGGCCCCTACGGTGAGCTGCCGGCTTTTTTATGTGACGGGTTCTGTCCACGAGGTTCCCGGCAAGTCGGGTCTGGCGCATATCCTGGAGCACGAACTTTTCAAGGGGACAAGCAAGGTGGGCATCACGGACAGCGTGGCCGATGCGCGGTTCATGGCGGTGCAGGATTCCCTGCAGGCGCTAATTCGCCCGGCAAAGCTTGCTGGGGATTCTGTCCTGGTCTCAAAGCTCACGGCGGAACATGATTCCGTGGTGAACGAACACCGCAAGATTTTCGTGAAGGACGAACTGTGGAGCGCCTACCAGGCGGTGGGCGGTACGGGACTCAACGCTTTTACCTCGGACCTGATGACGGCCTATATCGTGACACTCCCCAAGGATAAGATTGAACTGTTCATGTGGCTAGAATCGGACCGCATGCAGAATGCCGTTTTGCGGGAGTTCTATTCGGAACGCTCCGTGGTGCGGGAAGAACGGCGCATGCGTTACGACGATAAGCCCGCGGGCCGCTACATCGAGACGCTGAACTCCATGATTTACGAGGCTTTCCCTTACCGCGTGCCCACCATAGGCTGGCCTAGCGATATTGACAACCTGACCCGCGAAATGGCTGCGAAACATTACCGCAAGTACTACAAACCGAGAAACGCCATCCTGGTATTGGCAGGTGACTTGGATACGACGGCCACAATGGGGATGGTGAAAAAGTATTTCTCGGGTATTCCCGCAGGGGAAGCGTTCCCGCCGCTGACTATCCGCGATCCTGAACAGGTGGGGGAAAAGCGGTTGGTGGTAAAACGCCCAGATGCCCCCAACATGTACGACCTTGTCTTCAAAACGGCGGCGGTGGGCGATAAGAGCCTTTATGCCCTGGACATTATCGAGGGTGTGTTGAATGGGCGCTCCGGTCGGCTGTATAAACGCCTGGTGGAACAGGAAAAACTTGCCGTAGGAATCCGGTCCAGCAATAGTCCCAACAAGTATGTTTCTGAATTCGGGGTCCATGTGAACTTGCGCCCCGGTGTAGACGAGACCAAGGTGGAGCAGATTGTCTGGGAAGAACTGGAGAAGCTGAAAACTGAACCGTTGGACGCAAGGGATTTCGAGAAGGTGAAGAACCACTCCTACGCCTCCCTGGTCCGTAGCCTTACGGATATGGAAAATGTGGCTACCATGCTTGCCTGGTACGAGATGTACGGGGACTATAATATCTTTTTGAATTGGGCCGATGAGCTTTCCAAGGTGACCGCTGCCGATGTCCAGAAAATAGCCAAGGAAACCTTTGTCAGGGAAAAGTCTGTCTCGGGATTTTTGCTGAAAAAATAAAACCCCGAGCACTTTCGTGCCCGGGGAACTGTGGAGGAGTAAAACCTTCTAGTCTGCCGCAGGTTCTTCTTTTTTCTTGCGGGACATCAGCAGTTTGCACTTTCCGTCTTCAACTACAACATTGTCCTTTGAAAGTTTGACATTTTCCATAAGCCAGTCACCCTTGCTCCAGTGCTTTGTGTCCAGGGCGTCGCCATCGAAATCGTCTTGCCAGGCCTTGGTGAAAGTCTTGGTCTCTGTGTCGTAGCTATATACGCGGACATAGTCGATTTCCTGGGCGACGGGCCCGTCTGCCAGTTCGGCGCCGGTGAATTTGCCGGTCCAGCCAGAGTGCTTGGATGCCCAAAGATTGAACCGGAGGGTTTGCTGCTTGGTCATGAACTCCACCTGGCCCTTCTCCATGCCGAGAACATCGCGGCGGATTTCGACACTGTCGATTTCCCAGGAGATGTATTCCGGCGTCCACACAAAGGCGAAGAGATGGAAATCTTCGGTGGAATTGAAACCAAATCCCGTCTTGTACTCGGAGGTGATTTTCGGGTTCTCGAAAGAGCTGGTGTCGGCTTCACGGGTAATCAGGTTGGATTGCCAGGAGCCGGGATTTGTTCCAAGGACCTCGATGTCGATTTCATTCCACGGCTGTTTTTTCAGCATGTAGGACGGGTCGTAATAGAGGAACATGGAACTCACGGAACCGGAGATGGAAACCATCTTCATTCGAGCCTCGAAACGACCGTAGGTGAACTGATCTGTACCTGAAAGTTCCGCCCCGTAGTACAGGTAGTCTGCAAAGTCTTCCACTTCGGTTGCGACATTGTTGGGGATGGTGTTTTCTATTTCCTTGCGGATTGGTTCCTGGGGGACGGTTTCTTCAGCGGCAGAGGGTTCCGGCTTGGCGCTTTCGGAAGATTCCGGATCTACAGCGTCAGAAGACTCCGGTTCGACGCTGGAGGAAGATTCCGTTGTGGAGTTTGCGTCCGGCCCTGTGGAGCTGCTGTCGTCGGAGCACGCGGCAAACAGGCCAAGTGCTATAATCGGGAGAATGAATTTCGTTTTCATGGGATTACCTCTTTTTCCATAATATAAACTCGTTTTCGGACTATGTGATGCCGACAAAGTGTTAAATTATACATAACTGTATCAAGTGTATTTAAAGGCGCAATACTCAAAATTTCGCTTAAAATCAAGCGAGACAAAGAACGCTTTGGCGTAGCGTACATTCAACACGTGAGCCAAAGCGTGATGCAGTATTTTCAACGAAATTTCACTTTTTTTTAGTAAGGGATTTAAGGGCGTATGGATGCCTAGCAAGAGCAGGAACAACTTCGCGTAGCGTACTAAAACGTACGTGAGCGGAGTTGTGACGAACTATTGCGACGGCTTCCTAGCCCTTGATAGCGTCGCCCATGGAGAACATAGGCATATACATAGCAATCAGCAAGCCACCGACGGCACCGCCCAGGAACACGATGATCATCGGTTCCATCATGCCCACCACGGCGTCCACGGCCGCGTCCACTTCTTCGTCGTAGAAGTCGGCGAGCTTCAGGAGCATGCCGCCCAGGTTACCGGTCTTTTCGCCCACGCCGGTCATCTGGATGACCATGGGCGGGAAGATTCCCACATCCGTCATGGGCTCGGCGATGGATTTACCGCCTGCGATGCCGATGGAAATCTTGTTGATGGATCTTTCCACTACCTTGTTACTCACGGTGGATGCAACTACCTTCAGGGAATCCATGATGGATACGCCGGCATTCAACAGGGTTCCCAGCGTACGGGCGAAACTTGCCGTCGTAGACTTAATCTGCAAATCGCCCAGCTTGGGTACCTTAAGCATGAACCCGTCCCACGCAAACCGTACGGTTGGAACCTTCATGGACATCTTGAAACCGACAATCAGGATTACAACGCCTATAACCATGAATGCGGCGTTGTCGCGAATAAAGTCCGATATGCCCATCACCACTAGGGTCGGTGCGGGGAGTTCCGCGTCTAGGGCGGCAAACTGCTCGGCAAAGGTGGGCACCACGAAGGTCATAAGGGCGATCACCACCAGGACACCCACGATAACGAGCATCACAGGATAGGTCAGGGCTTTTTTCACCTTACGCTTCAGGCGTTCCTGGTTTTCCAAAGTTTCTGCCAGACGGGCAAGGATGCCATCCAAGATACCGCCTGCTTCACCGGCCGCCACCATGTTGGTGTAGAGCGGCCCAAACACCTTGGGGTGCTGGGATAGGGCGTCGGCCAGGGAAGAACCACCATTGATGGACTGGGTGATCTTGTGGATGACGGTCTTGAGTTCTGGATTTTCGCACTGCTCTTCCAGAATATTCAGGCACTGGAGCATGGGAAGACCGGCAGAACTCATGGATGAGAACATACGGGTAAAACGGGCGATATCGGCGTGCTTGATGCCGGAACCAATTTTGATCTTGATTTCGGTAGGCTTCTTCTTTAGGCTGGTAATCACCAGTCTACGGCGTAGGAGCATGGCTTCGGCTTCGGCCTTGTCCTTGGCTTCTAGGGAGCCCTGGAAAACATTACCCTGGGTATTCTGGGCCTTGTACAAAAATTCTGCCATGGCTTACACACCTTCCTTCACGAACAACTGTTCCAACTGGTCGGGGCTGGGGGAGCGGGAAAGAGCTTCGAAACGGTCCACCTTTCTGTTCTTGACCAGGTCGCATAGGCACATGTTCATGGTGTTCATGCCGAACTTCTGACCGATTTCAATCATGGATTCGACCTGGTGCACCTTGTCGTCGCGGATTAGGGCGCGAATACCTGGAGTCACATTCATGATCTCGTAGGCCATGACTCGGCCACCGCCAATTCTCGGGACCAGGGTCTGGCATATTACGCCCTGAAGCACAAAGGACAGCTGGGTACGGACCGTCTGCTGTTCCCCCTTGGGGAACGCGTCCACAATACGGTTGATCGTTTGCACGCAGGAGTTGGTATGCAGGGTGGCAAAGGCCAAGTGGCCCGTTTCGGCGATGGTCAGGGCGGCACGGATCGTCTCCAGGTCACGCATTTCGCCGATGAGCACCACATCGGGGTCCTGACGGAGAGCCATCTTCAAGGCTTGGGCAAAACTGTTGGTGTCGCTCCCGACCTCACGCTGGTTCACCATGCATCCCTGGTGCTTATGCAAGAATTCGATAGGGTCTTCCACCGTGAGAATGTGGTCGTGGCGCTCCTTGTTGATCTTGTCGATCATGGCGGCCAGGGTGGTGGACTTACCGGAACCGGTAGCGCCAGTCACCAGCACCAGCCCCGAAGGACGGGTGGTGAATTCGGCCAGGATCTTCGGAAGACCTAGGTCCTTGAAGGTGCGAATATCTAGAGGAATGATACGCAGGGCGATGGCCACGCAACCGCGCTGCAGGTAGGCGTTGGCACGGAAACGGGCGAGATTCGCAATACCGAAGGAAAAGTCGCATTCCTTCTGCTGCTCGAAGGTCTTCTTCTGCATCTCGTTCATGAGACTGTATGTCATGCGCATGGTTTCGTCCGGTTTCAGCTTGTCGGCCCCGATGGGAGTGAGCTTGCCGGAGATACGGAGAAGGGGAGGGGAGCCTGCCGTGATATGCAAGTCGGAGGCTCCGCGTTTGACCATTTCAGAAAGAAGTTCTTGAATATTGTATGCCATATCAAAGAATATAACTAAAAAGGTGGATTATTTTCATAAATTCTAGTGTGTTATGCGAATTTCTATACGAAAATTGGCCCTGATTCCGCTGTTTTTGCTTGCACTATTCGTGCTATCCCGCATCACAGCCCAGGAACCAGAGTTTCGGGAAATGCCAACAGAGATAGTCAATTTTGTAGCCCTGAAAGCCGACGGCAGCAAGACGGACTACGAAAGCGAAAAGGGAAAGGCCACCCTTATAGTGCTAAGCGCCAGTTGGTGTCCAGGATGTCTCATGGAAATCCCCATGCTGAAACGCCTGCACCAAAAATACAGCGATAAGGGCCTAAAAATCCTGATGATTAACGAGGACGACAACCTGAAAGCCATGGCACGGTTCATTAAGGCAAAAGAGCTTCCCTGGACCGTGGTCCACTGGAACCGCGACGCCTCGAACGCCGTGGGCAACCCGGGGTTCATCCCGGCCACTTGCCTGGTAGGTGCCAACAACAAAATCGAGATGGCCGTTGTAGGCGATGTTTCCGAAAATGTTTTGGAAAAAAGAATCCAGCAGTTGCTGAATTAATGCTTTGGAACACCTAGGCAACCGGGCTGGGAAATAGAATTACATCCTTGATTTCTTTCTTATCCATGGCCAGCATAAACAGGCGGTCCAGGCCCAGAGCCACGCCGGAACAAGCGGGCATTCCCGATTCCAATGCCGCAAGAAAGTTCTCGTCCAGGGTAGGCAAAGGCTTCCCCATCTGCTTGCGGATTTCGAGGTCTGCCTGAAAGCGGCGGCGCTGTTCAGCGGCATCGGTGAGTTCCGTGTAGCCGTTGCAGAGTTCTACCTGTTCAACGAAAAGCTCGAAACGCCTGGCCCAGGTATGACCGTCTTCACCCACATAGGTCTGGGCCAGCGCTGCCTGGGACTGCGGGTAATCCAGAATGAATTCCGGGCCGTTCTTTGCCAGGGCCGGTTCTACGGCGAAGACCATCAGGTAGTCCCACCAGTCTTCTCGGGACATGTCTGTGGTGTCGGCGGGGAGCGGAATGTTTCGGGATTTGCAGGCTTCGACGAAATCGTTGTCAGAGGCTGCAAGCGGGTCCACTCCCGCGTAATTCTTGAAGGCGTCGATCCAGCGGGTGCGGCGGGCATGGATGGGCTTTCCGAAAATTTCAGAAACGAGGGCTTCTACCTCGTCCATTAATTGTTCCTGGGACATGCCTACGCGGTACCACTCCACCATGCTGAATTCGTTGTTGTGGTGTGCACCGAATTCATCTTTGCGAAAGGACTTGGTAATTTGGAAGATGTCGCCGAACCCAGCCGCTAGTAGCCGCTTCATATGGAATTCCGGACTGGTCGTCAGGTAGCGTTTGCCTTCCACTTCGAAATAGTCCAACTGTGGGTCAGTGCCGCCTGCGCTAGAAACTACCGGCGTTTCCACCTCCAGTACTCCGCGGGATTCAAAAAAGGCACGGACTCGCCGCATCAAATCCTGGCGCTTTATCCAGGAATCACGGGAGCATGTGGGCGCGAAATTATTTTTCATTGTTGACTACGCAGCGGACCGATAGAGAGAACTTCTTGTTGACCGAAATGGTGGACACTTCTTTGTCGGTGCTGAACATGGAGCGGGCCACGCCGCGTCCGTCGCCGCCGTCTTGGTTTGTCCAGAAATAGGCGCCCTCGCCGATGATGACGGAAATGTTGTTCTTGTTGGCGTAGCCACCGAACATGGCGGTAAAGGCGTAGTTGTCGCTTCCGTTGCTGCGGAGCCTTTCGGCGGCCGTGTTGGCGCCCCCGGCGTAAATCTCCAGCATTTTCCAGTCTTCGTCCGTGGAAAGGTGACTTCCTTCGGGGCAGGCCGTCTGGGCGGCATCTTGCGTGTAGAGACGGCCGTAGACCTTGCAGTTGTCATCTTCGCGGTCATAGCACATGGAACCTTCTTCCATAGCGTAGTTCAGATTCTGAACAAACCAACGGGTCCCGTTGATTTCCTTGACCTTGTAGGCTTGTCCATCGCGGTTGTCTACGAAGGATTCAAAGACGGGGCAACGGGTCTCGAATTCCTTCGAAGCCAGGATAGAGTCTACGGCAGGCTGCCAGGCGGTGCAGAACCGGAACAGTTCTCCACCGGGAAGGTCTGTGGAATCAGCTTTGTGCTTGTCGGCCCAGCGGGTCACATAGGCAAGGTTCGGAATGGTCGTGTCAGCGATGGAAAGAACCTTTGCGCTGGAGCCAATCATCTTGGAGAACTGTTCTGCCACCGTCATGGGGCATTTCCAGTAACCTTCCATAAGCCCTGTGCGGATCTTCTCGTAAAGGAGGGAAGGCTTGGTGACGGTAATGGTGGTTTCGATGAAGTGCTCGGGTTTGGTTTCGCAGGATTGCTTGTGGGCTTCGTCGTTCAGGGAATCCGCCTGGGTTATGCACTGCAACTTGCAGAAATCCCTGTCCTTGCCTTTCTTGGGGCAGGCAACCCAGGTGGTGGTGTCTACCTGTTCTTTGACAGGCTTGGCAAAGGCTTTGGTTTTGAGGGCTGCCTTGATTACCTTGTCAAGGGCTTCAAGGGCGTTGGAGTTTCCGGCAGTACCTTCCATGAGCAGGTAGCTTACCACTTCGTTACAGGCGTTCATTGTCTTGGCGTTGGCGCAAACCTTGGCTCCATAACCGTAGGCAAACTGGGAAGGACACTGGGCGAATGATTCGTCGGGCATGGACTTGAAAATTTTCTCGAAGACGGCCACGGCATCATTGGCGTTCAGCTTGCCGCAATAGATTTCCTCGATTTCGCCGTTCTTGACCATTTTCTTGGCGGTGGCGATATCCTGGTTATCGATGGCTTCGCGGAAAGCCTCCTGTGCAAAGGAAAAACCTGCAAAAATAAGAACGATAAGGCTGATTAGGGAAAGTCTCGATTTTTTCATAAAAGTCCTTCATTATTTTTTCGCAGACAAATATAGTTTTTTAAATTTGGCGACATGTTTGATGCCGAAAAAGTTCGTAGTGAATTCCCCATGCTTGTGGCTGGGGACAAGGATGCAAAGCCTCTCGCCTTTTTGGACAGTACCGCTACCACGCAAAAACCTGCCTGCGTGATCGATGTGATGGACGACTTCTATCGTGAACATTACAGTTCCGTAAAGCGGGGCGTGTATCGCTTGAGCGCCCGCACCACCGAAGCGTTCGAAGCCACCCGTAAGAATGTGGCCAAGTTCATCAACGCCAAATCCGAAGACGAAATCGTATTCACTCGCGGCACCACCGAAAGCATCAATCTGGTGGCGTGGAGCTACGGACGCAAGTTCTTCGAAGCGGGCGACGAGATTTTGATTAGCGGGCTTGAACACCATGCCAACATCGTGAGCTGGCAGCTGGTGGCCGAAACGAAGGGTGCCAAGATTAAGGTTATCCCGATTCTCGACACCGGCGATTTAGACCTGAGCAAGCTCCCTGAACTTTTGAATGCACGCACTAAGATGGTGGCCGTCGCCCATGTGAGCAATTCCGTTGGTACCGTGAACCCCATTGCAGAAATCACCGCCACGGTTCGTAAGCTTGCGCCCCAGGCAAAAGTTTTGATTGATGCCGCCCAGAGTTCAAGCCATATCAAGATTGATGTGCAAAAGCTGGATTGCGACTTTCTCGCTTTCAGCGGTCACAAGATGTACGGCCCGACAGGCGTGGGCGTACTCTACGGCAAGTACGAAGTTCTTGACAGCATGCCTCCCTGGCATGGCGGCGGCGAGATGATCAAGAATGTGACCTTTGAGAAGACGACCTACGCCGATGTTCCTGCCCGATTTGAGGCCGGTACTCCCATGATCGCTGAAGTTATCGGGCTTGGCAAGGCCATCGAGTGGATTAATGAAAAGGGAATCGAGAACATCCGCAAGCACGAAGAAGAAATTACGCAGTATGCTCTTGCGGAACTTGCAAAAATACCCCAGGTGAAAATCTTCGGAAACCCCAAGGAACGCGGTGCCCTCATCAGCATTACGCTGGACGGAATCGCCGTAAGCGATGCTGCCATGATTCTGGACGAAGAGAATGTGGCTGTGCGTAGCGGGCACCACTGCGCCCAACCTGTGATGGATCGCTTCGGTGTCGACGCCACGCTCCGACTCAGCTTCGGTGCGTACACCCTGAAGCGCGACATCGACCGCTTTATTGCAGGCATCAAACGCGTTTTGCGTCTGTTTGGCTAATATGAAATTCCTGATACAACGAGTCCAGAACGCCCAGGTGGATATCGAAGGCGAAATTGTCGGCAAGATTGGCAAGGGATACATGATTCTTATCGGCATCGGTGAAGAAGACACTCGCGAAATCGCCGATAGGTTTATCCGCAAGATGCTGGCGCTCCGCATTTTTGCCGATGAAAATGGAAAGACGAATCTTTCTATTAAGGATGTGAAAGGCGAACTCCTGCTTGTTTCGCAATTCACGCTGTACGCCAACTGCAACAAGGGCAATCGCCCCACATTCAATGGCGCCGGCAACCCGACTCTTGCGAACGAGCTTTACGAATACATTGTTTCCGAATGCAAAAAGGAAATCCCCGTCGTGCAGACGGGGAAATTCGGCGCCGACATGCAGGTGAGACTAGTGAACGACGGACCGTTCACGATTATGCTAGAGTAAAGGCGTTTCGCCTCGGCGCATGTGCGTCCCTAAACGTCTCCCACTTCGCCTTTTTCAACGAAATTTTTGACAGCTCGTGAGATGCGCATACTGCAGAAATTAGGGCCGCACATGCTGCAGAAATGGCTGCTCTTGGCTCTGCTTTCTGGGAGGGTCTTGTCATGGAATTCCATGGCCTTTTCGGGGTCCAGGGAAAGGGCGAACTGGTCATTCCAGCGGAAGTCGAAACGGGCGCGGGATAGGGCGTCGTCACGGAACTGGGCGCCGAAATGACCCTTGGCCAGGTCCGCCGCATGGGCTGCGAGCTTATAGGTGACTACGCCAGCACGCACATCGTCGCGGTCGGGGAGCCCCAGGTGTTCCTTGGGAGTCACATAGCAGAGCATGGCGGTACCGTACCAGCCAATCTGAGCCGCCCCGATGGCCGATGTAATGTGGTCGTAGCCGGGAGCGATGTCGGTGGTGAGGGGGCCCAGGGTGTAGAAAGGTGCGTTGAAGCACTTTTCGGTTTGCCTGGCCATGTTGTCTTGAATCTTGTGCATGGGCACATGTCCCGGACCTTCGATAATGACCTGTACGCCGTATTCCCAGGCAATCTTGGTAAGCTCGCCCAGGGTTTCCAGTTCTCCGAACTGGGCGGCGTCATTGGCGTCGGCAATGGAACCAGGCCTGAGTCCGTCACCCAGAGAGACGGCCACATCGTACTTGGCGAGAATCTCGCAGATTTCCCGGAAGTGGGTGTAAAGGAAGTTCTCTTTCTTGTGGACCATGCTCCAAAGCGCCAGGATGGAGCCTCCGCGGCTCACGATTCCCGTAGTGCGTTTCAGGGTCAGCGGGATGTGTTTTAGCAAGAGCCCTGCGTGAATGGTAAAGTAGTCCACGCCCTGTTCGGCCTGCTCAATCAGGGTGTCACGGTAGGCTTCCCAGGTCAGGTCTTCGGCCTTGCCCTTGACCTTTTCCAAAGCCTGGTAGATGGGCACGGTGCCGATAGGTACGGGGCTGTTCCGCAGGATCCATTCCCGGGTCTCGTGGATGTTCTTGCCGGTGGAAAGGTCCATGACGGTGTCGGCACCCCACTTGACGGACCACACCAGCTTTTCCACCTCTTCTTCAATGCCGCTAGAAAGGGCGGAATTGCCGATGTTGGAATTGATCTTGGTGAGGAAGGCGTTCCCGATAATCATGGGCTCGCATTCCGGGTGATTCAGATTGGAAGGGATGATGGCCCTGCCTGCCGCCACTTCGGAGCAGACGAATTCCGGAGTGATAGGCTTGATGCCCGATTCCTTCGGCAGGATCTGGTCCAAACGCTGGTTTTCGCGGATGGCTACGTATTCCATTTCGGGCGTGATGATTCCCTTGCGGGCAAAGTCCAGCTGGGTCTTGCAGTCTTCTGCACCGGGAACGTCCTTCAGCCAGCTCCGCCAGCCTTCGCGAATCTTGGGTAGACCCTTCTTTACGTCAATATCTGCTGTCGGGTCGCCATAGGGTCCGCTGGTATCGTATACCGGCACAACGGGAGTCTGGGGGTCATCAATTTTCACCTCACGCATGCCCACGTGGAGCTCGGGAAACATTTTCCCCGGCACATAGATCTTGCTGGATTGCGGAAAGGTCGCACCCTTTATATCCATACTATTCCTCACTTTTCAAACGACAATATAAAAAAGTCCGGGAAAAGACCCGGACCCATATTTTTCAGATGTAAAGAATTATGCGATTATTCGGAACAGGACCTTTGCTTTACTGCTTCATAAACTTGTTCTCGACATGATTCATCGCAATCCCCCTGCTCGCTCATCATCGTTAATCCGACAAAGACAGACCCTTCGCATGAGGCGTCATCGAAAGTGCTGCCAAAAGACTCCAGCGTTGACTGACAGTTGTCAGCACTACCCGTATCATCTCTAGATAAATTGTAAACCTTGTAGGATGTTCCGGTCCACTCGTAAATCGTAGACATATCGTTATTTATTACAACTTCCCATTCGTTATCAGTAACGTCGAAATCGCAGGTGACAGTCGTAGTAGCGGGGCCATCATCATCGTCATCATCATCGTCGATATCGTCGTCATCATTTTCTTCGATATCGTCGTCATCTTCTTCTTCGCAATAGTCCTTATCTCCCATTTCGCAAAGTTCTTCGTCGGTGCACATATCCGTGTGCTCCTTGCTGCATGCCCAAGCTTTGCATTCTCCGCCAACACTTACAATACAGCCATCGCTGGGCTTAGAAGACGAGCTGGAACCGCCTTCTTCCTTGTCACCTTCCTTGGGGGTCAAGTCCTTGTACTCGGTGCATTTTTTCTTAAAGTCCTTAAGGGTTTGGGCCTTGTCCTGCTTGGTGGTATTTGTCCCGAATATGCTTCCGTTTTCTTTGACCCACCAGACCGTGACGGAGTCCCCATGCCATTCGTGGTAGCGGTACTTACCATAGTCTCCGTCTTCTTGTACAATCCACAGGTCATCATCATCAAAATCGCAAATGACTTTCCCTTCATCTTCGGGGCCTTTTGCGTCAGTTCCGCTGCTACTGTCTCCACAACCGGCGAGTGCCAGCATAGAGATGCCGGCAAAGCACGAAATGATTAGAGTGCTCTTTTTCATATACATTGATTCTCCTTGCCCCAAAGGCGGTTTTAAATCATATATAAATAAATACAAGGTAAATTAAAGTGTTTTGTAAGGCCTTCTCTGTCTAAGTCGGAATATTCCAAGTTAGACTACATTGATTCTGTATAAATATTTTATTTTTTCCCCTTGAGGACTTTATGGATATCAAGAAGACAAACGCTGCTCGAATCCTGGACCGCCAAAAGATTCAGTACGAGCTGATCCCTTACAAGGTGGACGAAAACGACTTGGGGGCGCAGCATGTCGCTGACACCCTGGGCGAAGATATCAATCAGGTTTTCAAGACGATTCTGGTTCACGGCGACAAGATTGGTTATTTGATGTGCGTGATTCCCGGGAATCTCGAGGTGGACCTGAAGGGGGCTGCCAAGGTCAGCGGCAACAAGAAAATAGATACCGTTCCTCTGAAGGACCTAACCCCTTTGACGGGCTACATTCGCGGTGGTTGCAGCCCGCTTGGGCTCAAGAAAAATTTTCCGATTTTTATTCACGAGACCGCTTTGAACTTTCCCTATATTTATGTGAGTGCGGGAGAGCGTGGCTTGCAGTTCAAGATTGCCCCGGCCGACCTGGTGAAGGCTACCCGCGCAACGGTAGGCGTTATTGCCCGTGTGCCCCCAGAAAAGCCGGATTGATTTTTAATTACCTTTTCCTTGATGGCTGTGTTGGTCAAATACATTGCAGGTCTATCTCTAGTCTGTTTCTGCCTGGTTTTGTGCAGTTGCACTTTTCCTGTGCGTACGGGCTACGACAGGGGTATTGGTGGGTACAAAGCCGCACCTAGCCGGGAAGCATCGACGGCGAAGGCCGAATCGGGCGCCAAAGCAGGTGCATCTGTGGCAAAAGCACCAACCAGGGAACCAACCAACAAACAGACCAGTGCCGGTGCCACCAAGCAGGCCGCCACTACCAAGATGGCCCAGGAAAACGCAACGAAGGCATCCAGCAATTCTTCCCTGGAACAGTTGGCCAAGTCTTGGATTGGCACACCCTATGTTTATGGGGGCAGCTCCAAATCAGGCACGGATTGTTCCGGCTATGTGATGCAACTTTACAAGGCCCATTACGGCATAAGCCTGCCCCATAACGCTGGCCAGATGTACGATGACAGCCGAGGAAGTTCCGTCAGCCGTGGCAGTCTCAAGGAAGGGGACCTGGTGTTTTTCGGAAGTTTCTGGAAAATCGACCATGTGGGAATTTATCTGAGTGGAGACCGCTTTACCCACGCCAGCTCCAGCAAGGGCGTGATGATTTCGCCCATGAGCGACAACTACTGGCGCCCAAAGTACCAAGGGGCGCGGCGGTTCAAATAACCTAACCCCTTCTTTTCTATCTTTTCGCGCATGAAAAAGATTGCATTCCAGGGTCGTCGCGGGGCCTATAGCGAAAGTGCCGCTTATCATTTGTTCGGAAACGATATCGAGGTGGTGCCTATGGACACCTTCGGCGAGATTTTCCAGAGCATCGAGACCGGCGTCGTGGACGGGGGTGCAATCCCTATCGAGAATTCTACGGCAGGCTCTATCTACGAGAACTACGACCTGCTTTACAAGTGGCGCCTGCCTATCGTCGCGGAGGTGAAACTCCAGATTTCCCATACCCTGTGCGCACTGCCCGGAGTAAAACTCGGGGACCTGAAGAAGGTGCTGAGCCACCCCCAGGGCCTTGCCCAGTGCAGCCGGTTCTTCGGTCGCAATCCTGGTATTGAAAGTATCGCCTTCTACGATACCGCCGGCAGTGCCGAAGAGGTGGCCAAGCGTGGAGACAAGACGCTTGGCGCCATCGCCAGCGCCTATGCCGCCAAGTTCTACGGCCTGGACATTCTGGCCGAAGGTATCGAGAACCTGAAGGGCGTGAACTTCACCCGTTTCTACGCCATCCAGAAGGTGGCGGTGGATCTGCCTGCAGCTGGATCTGACAACACCACCATCAAGACGACGCTGCTGTTCATGCTGAACGATTCTGGAAAGTCCGGTGCGCTCCATGCGGCCCTAGGCTGCTTTGCCAAGCGTAACCTGAACCTGACCCGCATCGAGAGCAGGCCCCACCCGGATCGCCCCTGGGAATACATCTTCCACCTGTCCTTCGAGGGTAGCCCCAAGGACCCGCTGGTGGTGGAAGCCTTGAAAGAGTTGCAGAGCTACTGCGATTTCGTGTACCGTCTGGGCAGCTTTAAGGAAGGCTCGACGGAAAAGTTGAGTTACTAGCTACCAGATCCGGTCGAACTTTCTCCGATCTTTCTCTTCGTCCTTCTTCTCCTGGACGATGGCGTCGATGACGGCGGCCACAGTCAGGTTGAAGATGTCGTGAACGGAGGCGTCGGAGTCGGTGAAGTGTACTGGCTTGTTCAAACCCATCTGCACGGGACCGATAGATTCGCCAACGCCCATTTCCAGGAGCATCTTGCAGGTGGTATTCGCCGAAGAGAGGCAAGGGAAGATGAGCGTATTGACGGTCTGGCCCTTGAGCTTGTTGAAGGGGTACTTGGTGTCGCGCAGTTCCTTGTCCAGGGCCACATTTACCTGCATCTCGCCGTCGATAGCGTATTCAGGATACTTTTCGTGGAGGATTTTCACCGCTTCGCGGGCCGTATTGGAAGTTCCCCGGGCGGCGCCCTTATCGCTACCGAAGTTTGCGTAGCTGAGCATGGCCATCACCGGTTCGTGGGCAAAGAACTTCACGGCGTCGTGAGTGAGCTTTACGATATCCACTAGCGTTTCGGCATCGGGGTCGCGGTTCACCAGAGTGTCCGCCAAGAAGAAGGTGCCCTTGCGGGTGCTCAGGATGTGCATGGCCCCGAAGTGCTTGTATTCTTCGCGGATGCCGATGATTTCCTTGGCCAGTTCAATAGTCTCGCTGTACTTGGAGTAGCCGCCCGTAATGAATGCGTCGGCATCGCCTACCTTCACCATCATCATGCCGAAGTGGTTCGGCTCGAACATGTCATCGCGGGCCTCGTCGAAGGTGACGCCGTTGCGGCCATTCTCTTCGGCGTAAATGCCGGCATACTTGCGGCGCCGTTCGAATTCTTCGGGAGAACGGGGGTTCACAATCTTGATGCCCGTAAGGTCCAGCTGTTCCTTGTTCGCCATCATCTGAATGCGTTCGGCGTTACCCAGCAGAATCGGATGGGCGACCCCTTCGAGCTTTGCCTGTACGGCGGCCTTGAGCATGTTGAGATTGTCGCCCTCGGCAAACACCACGCGCTTGGGGTTGCTGCGGGCGGTATCGCTGAACTGGCGGATGAGCTTGTTGTCGTAGCCCATCATGTCGCGGAGCTTGTCGTAGTAGGCGTCCCAGTCGGTAATGGGCTTGCGGGCCACGCCGCTCTCGATGGCCGCCTTGGCAACGGCGATAGAGACATCCGTAAGCAGGCGCGGGTCCAGGGGCTTCGGAATCAGGTATTCCTTGCCAAAGGTAAAACGCTGGGCGTTGTAGGCGATGTTCACCACATCGGGCACCGGCTGGTGGGCCAGGGCGGCAATGGCACGCACGGCGGCATGCTTCATGTGCTCGTTGATGCAGGTGGCACGCACATCCAGGGCCCCACGGAAGATGTAAGGAAAGCCGATGACGTTGTTTACCTGGTTCGGGTAGTCGCTACGGCCCGTTGCAAAAATCAGGTCGCCACGGCTGGCCATGGCCTCTTCGTAGCTAATTTCGGGAGTGGGGTTCGCCAGGGCAAAAACGATGGGCTGGTCCGCCATGCTGCGGATCATTTCGCGGTTGAGGATGTTGCCCTTGGAAAGGCCCACGAACACGTCGGCACCCTTCATGGCGTCGGCCAGGGTCTCGATGTCGGTGCGGTCGGTGGCAAAGAAGGCTTTGGCTTCGGTAAGGCCCTTGCGGTCCTTGCGGATGACGCCCTTACTGTCGCACATGACCAGGTTCTCTTTCTTGAGACCAAGCGATAGGTACAGGCGGGTGCAGGCGCAGGCGGCGGCGCCGGCGCCGTTCACCACCATTTTGACTTCGCGGATGCTCTTGCCCGCCACCTCGATGGCGTTCAACAAGCCCGCAGAAGAAATAATAGCGGTTCCGTGCTGGTCGTCGTGCATCACGGGAATGTCAAGCTGTTCCTTGAGAGTGTCCTCGATCTCAAAGCATTCCGGAGCCTTGATATCTTCCAGGTTGATGCCGCCAAAGGTGGGTGCGATCCCCTTCACGATCTCGATGAACTTCTTGGGGTCCTTCTCGTTGATTTCGATATCGAACACATCGATGCCGGCGTAAATCTTGAACAAAAGGGCCTTGCCTTCCATCACGGGTTTGCCAGCTAGGGCACCAATGTCACCGAGGCCGAGCACGGCGGTACCGTTACTGATCACCGCCACCAAGTTGCCCTTGCCGGTGTATTCGTAGGCCAGGTTGTTGTCCTTCTCGATTTCAAGGCAGGGCGCGGCCACGCCCGGAGTGTACGCGAGACCCAAGTCTGTCTGGGTGCTGTGGGGCTTGGTGGGCACGATTTCGATCTTGCCGGGTTTGCCCATGGCGTGGTATTCAAGCGCCTGTTCCTTCAAATCCTTGCTCATAATTTTTCCTTTTGGAAATGCATTTTTTCGCGCCCAAATATAGAAAAAAGTTTACAAAGCCCCAAGGGTGTTTTGATGGGACGAAGGGGGAAGTCTCCCCCTCGCTACAACTGCGGCTCTATCCGACTGTCACCCCGGCGAATGCCGGGGCCACCATTCCATACCCGCCGCATTTTCCGCTACCCCCTCTGCGGGGAGTCCCCCGCAACGCCCCCTTAAATAATCCGAGTCTCAAGGGCACAGTCGCCTGCAAAAAAGACCGTCGGTCGCAACTTCACTTTGTTCGTCGCTACCCTCCGGATTTTTTGCCTAGCAACTATGCCCTCTCGCCTCGAAAAATGGGTTCGCTACGCAGGAGGTTGCTCGGTCACGGTGTTCCTTCGCAACCACCATCTTATCATGCCACACGCCCTTTAGTCACACATGTGCGTCCTCTTGTCATGCCAGGCTTGTCCCGGCATCTCCTTTTTCATTTTGAATAATATATATTAACTAATGACATAGCCCCAAACTGCAAGTCAAAGGGGTTAGAAGGAGCCTTATATGCGCAAAGCGTTATTTGTCATTCTTGGAATGGTAGCAATGTTTGTCGCCTGCTCGCATACGGTGTCAGCGTCCTCAAATGATGACGAGGAAAAATCCTCTGCCGAAAATAGTTCCGATAGCAAGGGCTCCGATAATGGATCTTCGGGTTCGAATGGTTCGGAAGAAGTCCTCAATGAGGACTGCGTTGGAGAATTGGGTAAGCCCTGGGACGGTACCACGGCAAAGGATTTTGCCTGCGGTTCGGGAACCAAGTTGAGTCCGTTCATCATCTTGACGGCGGAACAACTGGCCCATCTGTCTTTTGTTGTAAATGCCAACGACAAGAATTTTAGCGGTAAATATTACAAGTTGGCGGCAGACATCAAACTGAACGACGGGAAGGTCATCGATGACAAGGGAGGCTTGGTCGGTGATTCTGCCAAACTCCATAAGTGGACTCCCATCGGAAATTCTAGCATCGCCTTTGACGGAACATTTGACGGCAATGGGCATACTATAAGCGGAATGTTTATCAATACCACAAGTTCTCATAACGGATTGTTTGGAAATTCTAGCGGAACAGTGTCAAATGTTACCGTCGATAATTCGTGGGTAACAGGAGGAAAGTTTACAGGAGGAATTATTGGAAATATCTCAGGAACAGCGGCCGTAACAAATTCTATTAACCAAGCAACGATTATTGGAACAGGTGATGGTGTTGGCGGGGTTGTTGGTAATTACACTTTTGTATGCTGCAATAAAATTGGAACAGTTAAAAATGTAAAGAATTATGGGATGGTATCTGCATTAAAATATGTTGGGGGCGTTATTGGTAGTGCTCAAGATATTGTAATTTCTGAAGCCGAAAATCACACTGATATTTCAGGTTCATCTCTTACGGGAGGAATTGCAGGAAATTTAGGGAAGAACTCAAAACTATCAAACTCAAGAAATTTTGGAAATGTTACAGGGAATGAATCGGTAGGTGGTATAATTGGTAATTATGGATATTGTTGTTCTAAAGGGGCTGCGGGAGATATAACAAATATAGAGAATTCAGGGAAAATTGAAGGGAAAGAATATGTCGGTGGTATTGTCGGTAAAAATGAAAATTCAACAAATAAAGGTGCTGCGAATAGTGGCGTTGTTAACGGAAAAAAATATGTTGGAGGGTTATTCGGATACATAAATAATTCAACCACAAATAGCATATACAATACCGCTGATGTATCGGGATCAATCAATGTTGGTGGAATTACTGGTTACAATCAAGAAGGCGTAACCAGCTCCGCCTATTCCACCGGCAAAGTCGATGGCGATTCCCTTGTGGGCCTAATGATTGGCTACAACTACAATACCACCATGGCGGATTACTATTACCTGAAACAAGGCGACCAGGAACCCTTTGGCCAGAACAACGGCGGGGGCGTGGCAACTCCCAAGACCGAAACCGAAATGAAATCTGCCGACTTTGCCAAACTCCTCGGCGACGACTTTGTCTATGACAGCGGCCTAAACGCCGGCTATCCTATCCTTGCTTGGGAGAAGGAATAATGCTAAACCCCAATTCATTTATGACATTAGAACGCGCACGCGGCGTCTATTGGCTTAAGAACAATTACAGGCCTATGGGCGAACTTTTTGATAATGGATTTCTAAACATACGACGTTTAGAATGGGGCGCACATAATGCATATGACCCTGCTATTAAAGAGGCTTGCAAAGTATTTTTAGCACAAAAACAAAAGAGTACGAAAAATTTTATTGAAAAGGGGAAACTACCAAGAAACATAGATGAAGCCAGAGCTGTTGTTTGGCCATTTAGCAAATATTTAGGCAAAACAGGACAAACAATGGGCGAACTCGCGGACAATCGGGATATAACCAAACGGGATTTAGCCTATGCCTTAGAAAAAGCCTGGGATGAACAAGTTCGCGAGGCTTCGCGCATTATACTCACCTACCAATTAGGTATTGAAAACAATCGGGCAAATGAAACAAAAGGTGCACTTAAAGTGACTGCAAATCGAAGTTTCATGGAGGAACAGGTTGAAATAATTTCTTTTAAGAAGGGAATATTTGTTGGAGCGATTCTCGCTATATGCGCAATTCTATTAATTGCTGATTTTATATATATGGGAGTCATTGGCGCAATTCCCACTCTTATTAAATTTATACTAGAAACAAAGTTTATTGGATTGGCTTTCATTGTCACCTTTATCGTCATTATCTTATCCATTATTAATTTCATTATAACACAGACACTTGAAAAGAAAATAGACAAGTATGACTCGTCCATAAAGAATCATAAGCAGGGAAGAGATGGAGAAGATAAAGTTGTAGATATTATGCGCGAGGCTCTAGACGGTTCGAGTCACATATTCAGAAACTGCGTATTGCCTGGTCAAAAAGAGGATATAGACATAATTTGGGTTTCTCCACAAGGTGTTTTTGTGTTTGAAGTAAAAACCTATAATGGTAAGTATGAAAATGTACAAGAGGATTGGTTCTACTATAAAGGAAAAAAACGACATAAACTTAAGGATGATCCGACCAACCAGGCAAAAAGAAATGCTGCGCGACTAGCGGATTATTTGGAAGCTGATTTTTGCAGGAATAAAGAAAAAAAATGGGTAGAGCCAAGGGTTGTTATGGCAAATGCGGATATAATCTGTCTCGAAGATAAACCTAGTGTTCCCATTTGGCGAATTCAATACCTATCTGATGAATTGGGAAACATTCCAAATAAGCGAAAAATCTCCGAACAACTACAAAATGAGATATGCAAAAAATTAGAGTCCCTTTACTCTGATAAACATCGTCTGTAATACAAGCTTGGAAACAGACAACTCTTGGTGTCACCGACCGTACTTCAATAGGAGATGCCCCGTCAAGCGGGACATGACAAAAGCCGAGATAGAGATTACTTCGCTACGCTCGCAATGACACGCGAGGCGAGAGCAGCAGAACCGCTTGCGTGTTCTATTGCCGAGCCGATGCAGTCATGCGCTCTGCGCAATGACATTACCGTCTACACTTTCAGCGTTTTTAGGTACGTCTTTTGTTCGGGGGTAATCCTGTAGCTTTCGATGGCCTTCTGAATTGCCTTGTTGTGGGTCCAGGGCTCAAGCTTTCGGCCCTGAATAAAGGGCAAGGTAGTCTCGTACTGCTTGGCTAGTGCCGTGGCAAAATACCAGGCCACCATCATCTTCACATAGTAATCTTCACGGCGGATGGCGGCGACTTTTTTCAGGTAGGCCGGATCGAAATCCTTATCCAAAAAGTAAGTCATCAACATCTCGATTCCAAAGCGCACCACATAGGTGTCGTCCTGAACCCGCTTACCAGAGACCAGTTTGCCCTGCATCCAAAACTTCACCGATTTCAGCAGACGCTCACGGTGTTCTGCCGTATTCCCCAACACTTTGGGCCTCAGCTGGTCACAGGTAGCCCAGTTGTCCACATAGGGCAGGAATTTTTCTACCTGCTCAACGCATTCGTCAAAGTTCTTGATGCCCGACAGGATAAAGGAATGAACCTGGTTCTCGTCGTAATACTTGTGCGGGAGCTTTTCCAGGAAATTTTTGATGTCTGGGTTAGAGCCGAATTCCTTTGCGATACGGCGCAGTTCCGGAGTCCGCACGCCGATGACTGTATCTGCAGGAATTGTAGGGATCAGCCTGCTGTGGAAGGCCTTAAACTTCAGGTCCTGAGCGTGAAACAAGGCCTCCTGAATCCGGCATTCTACCGAAGACCCTTTGGCAGGCAATCGTTTCATAAAGGCCTACTTAGACTTCTTCTTTTTTAGAGTCCCGAGAGTACCCTTGCTGTACTCGCCTACGCAGGTAACGGCTTCACGGGGACAGGGGGAGTTCGCCTTGTAGAAGACCTTGCGGTCGTTCTTGAAAATTTCTTCAATGACCTCTTTGGCCGGGGCGTTTGTGCCCTTCTGGTACTGGATGTCGTAGAAGACGTCGGAATCACGAGTGACCACCCTGATTTTCACATCCATAACATAGGCGCCGTGACGGCCTTTGAACTGGAACCCGTAGGGAATCTCGGTGAGCTTGAAATGCTCCAGTTCTGGGCCCGCATATTCCAGGTCGTCCCAATCGGCGCATTCCCCGTTGTCGCGGGCCTTGAACCAACCGTCGGGATCCCCTTCGTTGGCATCGTCCATAGCCATGTTCAGGGCGGTAAGGTAACCGTCCCGAACAAGGGACAGTTCTTCCTTGACTTCGTGGTAGATGTCCATGTCGCCATCGTAGGCAAAGGGCATGGCAACGGCAAAGGCAATTAAAAAGGCAAACAGGCGCATGTACTTTCTCCTAAAAACAGCTCACTTCAAAAATATAAATTCCACACCCCACACCACACATTCCACACTGATTACGCTTCCCCGATTCGGGTCATCTTTAAGAGGGGCACGCCAGCTTCACCACAATCAACTAAATTCAGTTCGAAATCGATACTCCAGTCGTTGAAATCCTCTTCGTCCTGGAGCATCTGCTGCACATGCATGATGTTGCTCTCGTAGGTGACGATGGTGTGGCGTAGCGAGCGGCCTTCGTTGTCCAGGCGGAACCGGTGGTGTTCGGCGGTATAGGCGGCCATAATTTCCATCAGGGAATTTTCGGTCCAGGGTTTTCCCGTACCGTCTGTAAGCATCTCTCCTTCGGCAAGGTCGTCGGCCAAGCTGTCCAGAACCGCAGCAAAGTCCTGCTTGGCAAGGCTCCCCATAATCTGGAAGATGCGCTGGCGCACCATTCCCAAGAAGCGTTTCTTGTCGTAGGTGATGTCGGCGGCGGCCTTATCGGCACCGAAGGCCTTTTCGGCCTCGTCTTCGGTAAGGCCTGCTTCCAGGCGCTTCTGGTAGTCTTCGGGATGGGCCATCTTTTCCCATTCTTCCAAAAGGCTCGAGTCGGTACGACGGATCATGTCGCCCAGGTAGTCTTCCATTTCGTGAAGTTCATCGTTCTTGTAGCCGTCGGGAACGGTCTGGCTCAAAACCTTGTACACGTAGTTCAGATGGCGGAGCAGAATTGCTTCCATACGCTGCAGGCCGTACTGCTTCACATAGCCGCTAAAGGTGCTGAAGTTTTCGAACATCTCGCGGACAATGCTCTTGGGCTCTACATTCACATCTACCCACGGGTGGACTTCGGCAAAGGCGTTATAGGTGTCGTAGATAAAATCTCGCAGGGGCTTGGGGTATTCCACCTTCTCGATTTCTTCCATGCGCTGGTTGAATTCCATGCCCTGGGCTTTGAGCTCGTCTAGGCGGGCATTCCGGGCCTTGTTCTGCTGGATGCGCAGTATTGCGTCGGGATTTTCCACGATGGATTCGCACAGGGTTATTACATTCAAAGCGTATTCGGGACTTTCCCTGTCCAGTTTCGGCAAGGTATCCACCAGGTACAGCGAAAGGGGCTGGTTCATGGCAAAGTCATCTTGCAAATCCAAATTGACCCGTAGGTGGCTGTAACCGGGAGCCACAGGTTTTACGAACTCCACGATTTTCTTTTCCACAAGGCTTCGGAACAGCTGGAATGACCGATGTTGCAGCAGTTTCTTGTTGGCGGCGCTTTCATGACAGTCCTTGAGCAGGTTCCGCATGGCGCGGCAGCCGTCGGTTTCTCGGCTCAAGATGTTCAGGAGCATCCCGTGGTCTACGCGGAAGCTTGAGGTGAGAGGCTCGGGAGCGGCGGCAATCAGGCGCTTATATGTGCTTTCATCGAAGGGAACGTAGCCGTGTTCGGGAGGCTTACGCTTCTGGAATTTCTTGCCGGTCTGGCGGCTCTTGGCTTCTAGTTTTAGGTTCTCGATGACATGCTCGGGAGCCTGTGCCACCACGTAGCCGATGATGTCGAAACCCTTTCGGCCGGCGCGGCCTGCAATCTGGTGGAAGTCCCGAGCGGTTAAAATTGCGGTCTTGTCGCCGCTGTACTTGCAGAGTTGCGTAAAAAGAACGGTGCGAATGGGAACATTCACGCCGACGCCAAGAGTGTCGGTTCCGCAAATCACCTTCAGCAGGCCTTTTTGGGCCAGCTTTTCGCAGAGGATTCGGTACTTGGGCAAAAGCCCGGCATGGTGAAGCCCGATGCCCTGCTTGAGCCAGCGCTTGACTTCGGGACCGTAGGGGCTGCTGAAACGGACCTCCTTGATGGCCTCGTTTATGGCCTGCTTTTCTTCTTTGGTGCAAAGGTCCAGGCTCATGAAGTTCTGGGCGTTGGTAGCGGCAGCGGCTTGGGTAAAATGGACAACATAGACGGGGGCCTTGCCTTCGTTCACCAATTTCTGAACTTCGGTGGAAATTTCGGTAGTGCTGTAGCTGAAATCCAGGGGAACGGGCCGCTGGGACGAACGCACCGTCACCGATTCCCTGCCCGTCCGCTTTGTCATTTCCCGTTCGAAGAATTCCGTGGCGCCAATGGTGGCACTCATCAGCAGGAATCTGCTCTGCGGAAGGGTCAGGAGCGGGATCTGCCAGGCCACGCCGCGCTCCCTGTCGGAGTAGTAATGGAACTCGTCCATCACCACATCGGTAATCGCAAGCTTTTCGCCTTCGCAAAGGGACATGTTGCTTAAAATTTCAGCAGTGCAGCAGAGGATAGGGGCGTCGTGGTTGACGGTTGCGTCCCCTGTAGAAAGCCCTACATTTTCGGGTCCGAATTCCTTGCAGAGGGCCATCCACTTTTCATTGACCAGGGCCTTAATGGGGCATGTGTAGACGCTCTTGCGGCCATGTACCAAGCTGTCGAAATGGAGCGCCAGGGCCACCATGGATTTTCCAGAACCCGTGGGCGTATTCAAGATAACATTCTTGCCGTCCAAAAGCTCGAGAATAGCTTCTTCTTGGGCCGGGTAAAGTACCGTCCCGCGGGACTCCGCCCACTCTATAAAAGCTTCCAGAATGTCTTCGGAAGCAGGCGCACCGTTACTTTTCGCTGCGTTTGCAGCGAGTTTTGCGATGAAATCCTTGAGAGTAGGCTTGTTCTGCTCGCTCATGGGACCAAAAGATAGCTATTTTATCCTTTATGAAAGGAATCGTTCTCGCCGGGGGTTCCGGCACCAGACTGTACCCGCTGACCATGGTCACCAGTAAACAGCTCCTGCCCGTTTACGACAAACCCTTGGTCTATTACCCGCTTTCTACACTGATGCTTGCGGGCATCCGGGATATCCTCATCATTTCCACACCTACGGATCTGCCGAATTTCGAGCGACTGCTTGGTGACGGTTCCGCTATGGGGTTGAACCTGAGCTACAAGGTGCAACCAAGCCCCGATGGGCTTGCACAAGCCTTCATCTTGGGCGAAGAATTTATCGGAAACGACTGCTGTGCCATGGTGCTGGGAGACAATATCTTCTACGGCAACGGTTTCAGCCGGCTTTTGAAGGACGCTGTGAAGAACGCCGAACAACATGGTCGTGCCAGTGTGTTCGGCTACTATGTAGAAGACCCTGAACGTTTTGGTGTGGTGGAATTTGACGAATCCGGAAAGGTTATTTCGGTAGAAGAAAAGCCGAAAGATCCCAAGAGCAACTATGCCGTCACTGGATTGTACTTTTACGACAATCGGGTTTCGGAATTTGCGAAATCTCAAAAGCCCAGCGCCCGCGGCGAACTGGAAATTACCGACCTGAACAAGACCTACCTGGACAAGGGAGAACTGGATGTCAAGCTGCTGGGCCGGGGGTTTGCCTGGCTGGATACCGGAACCATGGATAGCCTTATCGAAGCAGGCGAATTCGTGAAGATGGTGGAGAATCGCCAGGGCATCCAGATTAGTGCTGTCGAGGAAATCGCTTATAGAAACGGCTGGATTAGCAAGGAAAAACTTCTAGAATCTGCGGCAAAGTATGGCAAATCTCCCTACGGTCAACATCTGCGCAAAGTTGCCGAAGGAAGGATTAAGTACTAGGTATGAAGCGATCTATCGTAATCACCGGTGGGGCAGGCTTTATCGGAAGTCATGTGGTTCGGCTTTTTGTGAACAAGTACCCGGACTACAGGATTATCAATCTCGATAAGCTTACCTACGCGGGCAACCTGGCAAATCTCAAGGACATCGAAGGCAAACCGAACTACAAGTTCGTGAAGATGGACATTTGCGACTTTGACGCCTTCTACAAACTCATGCAGGACGAACAGGTTGACGGTATCATTCACCTGGCCGCCGAAAGCCATGTGGATCGTTCCATCAAGGACCCGTTCACCTTCGCCAAGACCAATGTGATGGGCACTTTGAGTCTGTTGCAGGCCGCCAAGCTCTACTGGGAAAGTCTCCCCGAGAAGTTCGAAGGCAAGCGTTTCTATCACATTTCCACCGACGAAGTTTACGGCGCCCTTGCGATGAACCATCCGGAAGGCATCACGCCCCCGTTCACCACGACGGCTAGCTCCAGCGAACATCACCTGGCCTACGGTGACGACTTCTTCTACGAGACCACCAAGTATACGCCACATTCCCCGTATTCCGCCAGTAAGGCGGGTTCCGACCATTTCGTGCGCGCATTCCACGACACCTACGGCCTGCCCACTATCGTGACGAACTGCTCCAACAATTACGGTCCCTACCAGTTCCCCGAGAAGTTGATTCCGCTGTTCATCAACAACATCCGCCACAGGAAACCGCTACCGGTCTACGGCAAGGGCGAGAATGTTCGTGACTGGCTCTTTGTGGAAGACCATGCCCGCGCTATCGATGTGATTTTCCATAACGGGAAGATTGCCGAGACATACAACATCGGCGGCTTCAACGAATGGAAGAATATTGACATCGTCAAAGTGGTCATCAAAACGGTGGACAAGCTCCTGGGCCGAACCGAAGGCGAGGACATGAACCTCATTACCTATGTCACGGACCGTTTGGGTCACGACGCCCGCTACGCCATCGATTCCACCAAGCTCCAGAAGGAATTGGGCTGGGAACCGTCTCTACAGTTCGAAGAAGGCATCGAGAAGACGGTGCGCTGGTACTTGGACAACCAGGAATGGCTGGACAACATCACCAGCGGGGACTACGAAAAGTATTACGAGATGATGTACAAGAACAGGTAATTGATAAAATGGGCAAGTTTAATTTCATCAAGACTTCTATCGAGGGCGTGACCATCATCGAGCCGACGGTCTTTGGCGATCAGCGCGGCTACTTCATGGAGACATACAACAAGGCGGAATTCGATGCGGCTGGTTTGAACATGGTCTTTGTGCAAGACAATGAATCCAGGAGCAAGAAGGGAGTACTTCGCGGGCTGCACTTTCAAAAGAAGAATCCTCAGGGCAAACTTGTTCGCGTAATCGAAGGAGAAGTTTTTGATGTGGCGGTGGACCTTCGTAAGGGAAGCCCCACATTCGGCAAGTGGGAAGGCGTTGTACTTTCTGCAGAAAAGAAAAACCAGCTATACATTCCCGAAGGTTTTGCCCACGGGTTCGTTGTGCTCAGCGAGACGGCGACATTTGTATACAAGTGCACCCGTCTTTACGACCCCAAAGACGAAGGTGGCTTGATGTGGAACGATCCTGAAATTGGTATCAAATGGCCAGTTGGCGATGGATTTGAACCACTACTTTCGGAAAAAGACACAAAGAACCCTCTCCTGAAGGACTTGGACTTTGCGTTTGAGATGTAGCTTTTTCTATCATTATACACGATGAAGAATATTCTAGTAGTTTGCACCGGAAACATTTGCCGCAGTCCTACGGGGGAATACCTCCTGAAAAAGGAACTGGGTGAAGGCTTTAATGTGATGAGCGCAGGGCTTGGAGCCCTTGTGGACCATCCGGCACACGAATTAAGTCAGAAAATTGCTTTGGAACATGGGGTAGACATGAGTGCCCATCATGCAAGGCAAATCAACATGGACATCCTCAAGTGGGCGGACCTGATTTTAGTCATGGAAAACGGCCACAAGCAGGAAATCCTACGCAAGTACCCCTGGACCGAAGGCAAGGTTTTCCGCTATGGCGAAAGCGTCCAGGTGGACATTCCGGACCCCTACCGTAGGCCCGAAAACGCCTTTGTTTTGGCGTGGAATTTTATTTCAAAATTGACCCCCTATTGGGTAAAGAAAATCAAGGAAAGTGAAGGGCAGGCTTAAGCCTGGAAAGATTATGAATAAGATGAAACTATTGTTGTTGGCCGGAGCTGCTATCGTGCTAAATGGTTGCTTCTTTGGCCCCCAGATGAGTATGTATGCTCCGAGCGATTCTTCGGAGTATAACGGCATTTCCATCTACCTCCATTCCATAGATGATGGTGATTTTGGAACGGACATCAAGGCTGCTCCCGGTGGGGATACGACGGCGTCTTATGGTGACTTGTCCGAATTGATAGTGGATTCTCTGCCTAAACTGGAATACCGCATCGGTCCTCTGGACATGGTCCAGGTGGTGGTGTGGGAGCATCCGGAACTGACTTCTCCTATGGGCCAGTACCAACCTGCCGGTCAGAAGGTGACCACCGACGGTAAACTGTTCTATCCCTATGCCGGGGAACTCCAGGCTGCAGGTCTTACTGCCCAGGAACTCCGAATCGAAATTACCAAGCGCCTGTCCGATAAGATTCTGAACGACCCCCAGGTGGATGTCCGTGTTTCGGAATACAAGAGTCTCAAGGCCGTGGTGTCTGGAGAAGTGAAAAGTCCCGGATACGCCTATTTCTCGGAAGCTCCTATGACCATTCCCATGGCCATCGCCGAAGTGGGAGGGTTCAACCAGTATGCGGACCCGGCTGGCATACAGCTTCGCCGTGGAAACAAGGTCTATAATATCAACTACCTGGAGGCCTTCAAGAAGGAACTTCCCCTGGATAAGATTCTGTTGAAACCGGATGACCAGTTGTATGTGCCTGCATTGACTCAGACCCAGCGCGAGAATCGTGCCTATGTGATGGGAGAAGTCCAGAATGTCGGTCTTGTAGACTTGGTGAATGGCAAGGTGAACCTTGTGGAGGCTTTGTCTACCGCGGGTGGTCTCCAGGCCTTGAACGCCACATCCCGTGGCATTTATGTGATTCGCAATACTTCTGAAGATAGGATCGATGTGTTCCACCTGAACGCCAAGAATGCCATGGCGCTCGCTATGGCAGAGCGGTTTGAACTGAATCCCCATGATGTTGTCTATGTGGACGCTTCTGGTCTTGCCACATGGAATCGCCTGATCAGCCTGATTTTGCCTTCTGTCCAGACGGTCTACTATGGTGTGTTGACTACGCGTAATACCCAGCTGATTTCGAATGGGCACTGGGGTGAATAAGAAGGTAGATGATGATAAACCTGATTCTTTGTGGTGGAAGTGGAACGCGGCTTTGGCCTGTGAGTCGTTCGTTGATGCCCAAGCAGTTTGCCCCGCTGTTTGATGGTCAGTCCCTGTTTAGAAAGACCGTCAAGACCAATGCCGCTGTTTGTGGCTCCCAGTTTATCGTGAGCAACGCCGACCAGTTCTTTTTGGCCAAGGACCAGTTGGAAGCTGAAAAAATGAAGGGCAGTAGGTTCCTTCTGGAACCTGTAGGCCGGAATACGGCTCCCGCCATCGCACTGGCCTGCCTGACCCTTGCTCCCGAAGAGATTGTGCTGGTCTCCCCGTCGGATCATGTCATCCGCAAGAAGGATGAATACAAGAAGGTGCTGCTCCGGGCCGAAGAATTGGCCCAGGCAGGAAACCTGGTGACCTTCGGTATCACGCCCACAAGTCCCGAGACGGGCTATGGCTATATCGAAGCGGACGGAGAGGATGTTAAGCGCTTTGTGGAAAAGCCGGACTTGGCGACGGCCGAGAAGTACTTGCTGGCAGGCAACTTCTACTGGAACAGCGGAATCTTCTGCTTCAAGGTGAAGACTTTCCTAGATGAATTGAAGAAGTTCTCTCCCGACATTCTGAATGCGGCAAAGATTGCCTTGGACCGCTCCAACAAGGAAAAGGGCGAGCCTATCCGCATTTCTTTAGAAGACATGATGGCCATTCCCAGTAATTCCATCGACTACGCTGTGATGGAGAAGTCTTCCAAGGTGAAGGTGGTCCCCAGCGACATCGGCTGGAGCGACCTGGGCAGCTTTGACAGCCTTTATGGCGAATACCCCCACGACGAGAATGGCAATAATGTGAACCCCCGCCATATCGCTGTAGGTACAAAGGATTCCCTGGTGATGGGAAGCCAGCGGACTATTGCCACTATCGACTTGAACGACATGCTCATCGTGGATACGCCGGATGCCCTGCTGGTTGCCCCCCGTTCTAGTAGCCAGAAGGTGAAGCAGGTGGTGGAAAAGTTGAAGGAAAAGGGCAGCGACCTGGTAAGCGTACCCCAGACGGTGAACCGTCCGTGGGGAACCTACTCCGTGCTGGAATCCTCTGAAAGCTACAAGATGAAACGCATTGTCGTAAAGCCGGGCAAGCGTCTCAGCTTGCAGAAGCACCTGCATCGTTCGGAACATTGGGTCGTTGTCAGTGGAACGGCGACATGTACCGTAGGCGACAAGGTGTTCCTGGTGCGTCCCAACGAATCCACCTACATTCCGGCTGGGACCGTCCACCGTTTGCAGAACGAAGGCAAGCTTCCGCTGGTCATCGTGGAAGTCCAGGTGGGCGAATACACCGGTGAAGACGACATTATCCGCGTGGAAGACGACTTCCATCGCTGTAGCTGATCCTAGATTTATAGGAAAAAGTCCTGAATAGGGGATGTCTGTGGTACAGACACTCCCTTTTTTTATAAAAAAAAGTTAATTTGATGGTAATTCCCTGGAGGAAAAATGAAAAACGGACACTTCGACTTTTTTGTGCTGGGACTTCTCGTTGCCGGCTTTACCTGTGCTCACGCGGACATCACGGGCAAGGTGGTGGACGAGTCCAAGGCTCCCATTCACAATGCAGTTGTCAGCATCAAGAAAGCAGCGGCCGTCTTGCCGCTGGAACGGACTTTGTCTGGCACGGATGGAAAGTTCCTGTTCTCCGGGAAATACGGCTCGGAAGAGTCCTCGGCGATACGCCCGATTTCCCAGTCTTTATCCGGCGCGCCAATCAAGGTGGAAATTTCCAATCTGAATGGTCGGATCCTGAAAAGGGGCGTTGTCGAGAATCTTGTCAACTCGAATCAAGAAATCAGATCGCTCCTGTCGGGGCTGCCCCGCGGAATGTACCTGGTGGTGGCTAACGACGGTGGTAAGAGAAGCTTGCTCGGTAAGGTCAATGCGGACGGCGGCAATTCCCGATACACCCGAGTGAACATGTCCTCGTTGTCTAAGTCCTCTGCGGAAAGCCAGGTCCTAGTTGTTCGTAAGGCCGGATTCCTGCCAGAAACTTTGCAGGTGAGCGGTGACAAGGATTACGGCTCTATAACACTGAAACGAGACCCTATTGAAGATCAAATTGATGAAATCATTGCGGGTATGAGTACAGACGAGATGATTGCCCAGATGACGCAACCATTGGTTCCGACCACAAATTGTGGGGGGTATGCTTGTGGTTCGGCTCTTCAAGGGGGTGGTGACTATTACTCCAGTTTTTACTCCAGTGCTTGGCAAAAGAAAATCCCTGTGCTATACGGCAAGGACAATGTCCATGGCATGGGCGATGTCTCTGGCGCTACGATTTTCCCCCATAACATTGGCCTCGGTGCCACTCGGGATTCCGCCCTGGTCCGTAAAATAGGCAAGGCTGTGGCTGTCGAGATGTGGGCGGCCTACATTGATTATAACTTTGCCCCGGCGGTGACGGTTCCCAGGAACGAAAGGTGGGGAAGAACTTACGAGGGCTTTGGCGAGAATCCAGAATTGGTAGCCAGCCTTGGTGCCGCCTATATCCGCGGCTTGCAGGGTGACCACTTTGATGCGGAATGGCGTATCCCGGCGACGGCCAAGCACTTTATCGGTGACGGCGCTACGAATGGAGGCGTTGACCGTGGAAATGCTACCCTGACCGAAGAAGAGATTAGAACAATTCTTCTGCCGCCCTATATAGCAGCTGTTGAACAGGGCGTGCAGAGTGTTATGGCCAGCTTTAACCAGATTAATGGAGTGCACCAGCACGTGGATTCCCTACGGCTTACGGGAATCCTCAAGGTTGAGCTTGGTTTTGACGGATTTGTGATTGCGGACTGGGAAGGCATTGAAAATTCAAGGACTCCTGGCGCAACAGATGCCAGCAGTTATTCGGGCGGAGTAACAGGCTCGTCGAAAGATGCCGTCAAAAAGGCGATTAATGCCGGCATTGATATGGCCATGGTTCCGAATTCTTCGGACGGATTTATGAGTAACATGAAATCTCTGGTTTCGTCCGGTGACATTTCATTGGATAGGGTCAAGGACGCGGTGCGACGTATTTTACGTGTAAAAATCCGTGGGGGCCGTATCGCCAACCCCAATGGTCCGTCAAATTATGTGGGTAAAGCGGCCAACATTGGTAGTGCAGAACATAGGGCCATTGCCCGCGAGGCGGTGCAGAAGAGCTTGGTCGTTCTGAAGAACGAAAGCGTCTTGCCGTTGTCAAAGACATCAAAGGTTTATCTGACAGGATCTGCTGCAAATAATTCCGGCGTTCAATGCGGCGGATGGACTCAAGGCTGGCAGGGGACTACCTACTCTATTTCTGGAGCGACATCTATTCAAGGTGGATTTGATCAGGTGGCAAATGGTGCTAGGGTTACTGCAGTCGGTAGTGCAGAAACCGTCGTATATGTCATTGGTGAATCTCCCTATGCCGAATGGAACGGAGACTTTAGCAACCTTTATTACAATGGGAATATCACTTTGAGCGGCTATAGTATAAGCAACCATGTTAGCCAAATCAATACATGGAAAGAATCAGGCAAGAAGGTTGTAGTGGTGCTTATTACGGGCCGTCCGCTGCCTGTTACATCCATCATTGAGGCTGCAGATGCCTTTGTGGTGGCCTGGCTGCCGGGTAGTGAAGGAGCAGGTGTGGCAGATGTGCTGTTCGGCGACGTAAAACCCTCGGGCAAGTTGCCCCACACATGGCCCAAGTCCTTGGATCAGATTCCCATCAACGAAGGTGATGACAAGGAAGGCCTGTTCCCTTACGGATTTGGCTTAACCTATTAAGACCGCTCGCTCGTCTTCTAGGGCAAAGAATCTCCGGTTTCTCACTCGCTCCCACCTAAAGGTGGCCATGTCCACGTAGGCGCTGAAGCGCCAAGTGGCCAAAGGTCGCCCCACGACTCGTTAAGACGAGTCGCCTTCGGCTCACGATACTGCTTGTTTGCTTGTATTAGAACTGGCTCAGGAATCTCTGGTCGTTGCTGGTCAAGAGGCCGATTTCTGGGATAGCGTGGCGCAGCATGGCGATACGGTCGAGACCGAAGCCGAATGCAAAGCCCGTGTACTTCTCGGAATCGATGCCGCAGTTCTTGAACACGTTCGGGTCCACAGAACCGCAACCGCCGATTTCCATCCAGCCGGTTCCCTTGCAGCGACGGCAACCCTTGCCACCGCAGAACACGCAGCTCACGTCCATTTCGGCAGACGGCTCCGTGAACGGGAAGAAGCTCGGGCGGAAACGGGTCTTGACGCCTTCGCCGAACAGCTTGTTCATGAACACCTGCAAGACACCCTTGAGGTCTGCAAAGCTGATGTTCTCGTCGACCACCAGGCCTTCGCACTGCTGGAACATGGGGGCGTGGGTCGCATCGTTGTCGACGCGGAACACGTGGCCCGGAGCAATCATGCGGAACGGCGGCTTGTGCGTTTCCATGTAGTGGATCTGCGTGCCGGAGGTGTGCGTACGCAGCATCACCTTGTCGTCCACGTAGAACGTGTCCTGCATGTCGCGGCTCGGGTGGTCAGGAGGCGTATTGAGCGCCTCGAAGTTGTACCAGTCCGTCTCGATGTCGCGACCGAAGTCCACTTCGAAACCCATCTGGCTAAAGAAGTCGATAATTTCTTCGCGCACGTCGTAAAGCGGATGCGTGCTGCCCGCCGGGATGCCTGCACCCGGGAGCGTGGTATCTACAAAGCCGCTTTCCAGCTTCTTCTGGAGGGCAGCCTGGTTCGCGGTCTCGATAGCCTTGTCGATTGCCTCGGAGACGGCGACCTTAAGTTCGTTCACGAGCTTGCCGTAAGCCGGACGTTCCTCGGCGCTGAGCGTGCCCATCTGCTTCATGAGGTCGGTGACGGCCCCCTTCTTGCCCAGGTACTTCACGCGGAGGTTGTTGACGGCTTCTTGGTTCGTAAGGTCGGTTTGCGCAAGTTCTGCGTCAAACGCCTGCTTCACATTGTTAATAGCTTCACTCATAGTGGGCTCAAATGTAGTAAAAGGCGAGCGCCCGCTAAGCCTCCGGCTTCGCTTTCCCGGTGAAATTCGTGCTCGTTATCTTGAATACGGTCACGGCGGCAGCCTGTTCGGGCGTGAATTCGAACCTATGCGGGGCGCCTGCGGTCTGCCGTTCCATCAGGAGCGAGAGCCCTCGGCATTTTTCGGCGCTATCCTCAACGATTTCGGCCTTGCCCTGCCCGACGACGCTTGCGTAAAAGCGACCGCTCTTGCAATAATTGTCTTCATGAATTTCGATGCGATTCTCAACGCACATGCTGAACGCAACATTGGGATTTTTGCGAATGCAATCCAACTTTTTGCCGACATGTGCACAGTGGAAATACAGTTCCAAAACGCCGCCTTCCAGGCTATACCCGAACGACAGCGGAATCACATAGGGCGCGCCTGCATCGTCCATCATCGCGACATGACAGGTTGTACATTGCTCGATAATTTTAGCGATATTTTCGTCGCCTAAGACTTCCCTGTCTTTACGCCGCATGGCAAACCCCTAGAACACCCAGTAGTTCACGCCGAGCTTAAAGACGATATCCTTGGCGCCATTCAGGTTGATAATATTCCCGGAATCGGGATAAAGTTCACTCAGACCAAGGGCTACGCGAAAATCAACACTAAGTTTACCCCAAATGTAGTATCCGGCTCCTGCGGCAACGCTGAAGCCGAAGGTCGCTTGTTCGATTTTTTCATCCATGGTGTAGTTTACTGTCCTGCCGTCGTAATGGGACACATTATCCTTGAGGGAAACATCATTGTTCAAGTTGAACCCAAGCTGCGGGCCTATATAGGCGTAAAATTTCGGGGTGGCGTTTGCCCGTACCAGCAAGGGAATTTCGATATTCATCTGGTTGAATTCATATTCCCAAGAGCCATTCTTCAGGGAATAACTGGCATATCGGAACAGTAGTTCCGGTGTAAAATGAAACAGGGGGGTAATTTCGTAACGGCCGGCGATGCCAGCTTCTAGGTCAATGCCCCCAGGTTTCTCGTCGTTTTCGCTATCGGACCAGTCATCTTCCAGTCCCCAGAGCATGCCGTAGCCTGCGGCAAGGCGAGCCCCAAGCCCGAGTGTGCCAAGTCCCGCTGATTGCTTTGCCTGGTTTGTTGAGTCACCTTCCTGTGCCTGGACAAAGGTTGCCGCACATAGGATGGCGATAGCGAATGCTAGAACTTTTTTCATTATTTTCTCCTCATAAAACTCGAACTATAAAACTATTTGGCGGCAAAACGCGCCGAGAAGAATTCAAAATCTTCCGGCGAGGTAAGCTTGTCGTTCATGGTGTTCCCCTGCACAATGAATACCTGCTCGCCAAAGAATTCTAGAATGCTTGCCTCGTCGGTAGGCGTAAAATCCAGTGGGTCCTTATCAATTCGGTCGTAAAGCCTTTTCAAGAGGGCAACAGAGGCCGCTTGCGGCGTTTGCGCCATCCATACTTTTTGGCGGTCGATGGTTTTTTCCACCTTGCCATTTTCGGCAATCTTGATGGTGTCGACAGCAGGCTTTGCTACTAGGCAAGAACCCTTTTCTACTAGAGTCCTACATACTTCCTGGACAATTTCTTTGGAAACGAAAGGTCTTGCTACATCGTGGACAAGTACATATTCAACCTGGTGGTCAAGGGCATTGACGCCGTTCCGTACGGACTGCCAGCGTTCCGAGCCGCCAACGACGATGGTCAACTTGTCCAGCATTTCGGAAGACCAGCCGGAATTTTCGAAAATATCCTTTTGAAAATGTTCTTTCCAGTCGGCAGGAACGGCCAATACCACCTGACCGATTTCATCCATCCCGAGAAATGTTTCTAGGCAATAGAAATAGACAGGCTTGCCATTCAGCAACATCAACTGCTTCGGGATGGTTCCGCCCATCCGTTTCCCAATGCCACCTGCTGGTAACACAGCTGCAAATCTGCCCTTACAGGAATCGCTCATAATGTGAGAAAGTTAGTAATTATCTATCTTTGGCGTCGTATGAACACTAAGATTTACTATACCCTCACAGACGAATCGCCGTTTCTGGCGACTCAATCCTTGTTGCCCATCGTGCGTGGTTTCGCTAGTGCTGCCGACATCGATGTGGAAACCAAGAACATCTCCCTGCCGGGCCGCATTCTGGCTGCTTTCGGCAAGGCATCTGACGATCTTGATTTCCTGGGCAAGCTTACGCTGGACCCCAGCGCAAACATCATCAAGCTTCCGAACATTTCGGCATCCGTGCCGCAGCTCAAGGCCGCTATCGCCGAACTCCAGAAGAACGGTTTCGATGTGCCCGACTATCCGGACGCACCCGCCAATGACGAAGAAAAGGCCATCCGCGCCAAGTACGACAAGGTGAAGGGATCTGCTGTGAACCCGGTGCTGCGCCAGGGCAACTCCGACCGTCGCGCCCCCAAGGCTGTGAAGAATTATGCCCGTAACAATCCGCATAGCAACGGCGTGTGGAACGAATCGGTGAAGACCCATGTTTCGAGCATGTCCGCAAACGACTTCTACGGCAACGAAAAGTCTATTACGCTCACGAAGGCCGACTCCTTCAAGATTGAATTTGTGGATGAATCTGGCGCCGTCACGGAACTGCGCGCTGCAAAGCCGCTCCTGGAAGGTGAAATCCTCGATGCCACCGTGATGCGCATGGCCGCTCTCGAAAAGTTTATTGCCGAACAGATGGCCGATGCCAAGGCGAAGGACGTGCTGTTCTCGGTGCACCTGAAGGCCACCATGATGAAGGTCTCTGACCCGGTGCTGTTCGGTGCATTCGTGCGCGTATTCTTCAAGGATGTGTTCACAAAGTACACTGACCTGTTCAAAGAACTCGGCATCGACGCGAACAACGGTCTCGGCGACTTGTACAAGCGCCTGGAAGGAAACGCCAAGGAAGCCGAAGTCAAGGCCGCTATTGACGCCGCGCTTGCCGCTGGCCCGGACTTGGCCATGGTCGATTCCGCAAAGGGTATCACCAACTTGCATGTGCCCAGCGACATCATCATCGACGCCTCGATGCCCGCGATGATCCGCAACTCTGGCTGCATGTGGAACAAGGAAGGCAAGCTGCAAGAAGTCAAGGCCTGCATTCCGGACCGCTGCTACGCCGGCATCTACGAAGCCGCCATTGAATTCTGCAAGAAGAACGGCGCCTTCGACCCCAAGACCATGGGCACTGTTCCGAATGTGGGTCTCATGGCCCAAGGCGCCGAAGAATACGGCAGCCACGACAAGACCTTTATCGCCAAAGCAAAGGGCGTCATCCGCGCCGTGAATGCAGAGGGCGTTGTGCTCCTGCAGCAGGATGTAGAAGCCGGCGACATCTACCGTATGTGCCAGGCGAAAGACGCTCCCATCCGCGACTGGGTCAAGCTCGCCGTCACCCGCGCTCGCGTGAGCAACACGCCGGCCATTTTCTGGCTCGACCCGCAGCGCGCCCATGACCGCGAAATCCAGAAGAAGGTGGAAGTCTACCTGAAGGACCACGACCTGAACGGTCTTTCCATCAAGATTATGAGCCCGAAGGACGCCATCGTGGAAACTATGACCCGTGCGAAGGCCGGTCTCGACACCATCAGCGTCACGGGCAATGTGATGCGTGACTATCTCACCGACCTTTTCCCGATTCTCGAAGTCGGAACCTCCGCCAAGATGCTCAGCATCGTGCCGCTCATGGCTGGCGGCGGACTCTTCGAAACAGGCGCCGGCGGCTCCGCCCCCAAGCAGGTGCAGCAGTTCCTCGCCGAAAACTACCTCCGCTGGGATTCTCTCGGCGAATACTTCGCGCTGGTGCCTGCCTTTGAACAGGTGGCATCCACAACCGGTAATGCCAAGGCTAAAGTCCTTGCCGACACGCTGGACGAGGCGAACGGCAAGATTCTCGAATTCAACCGCACGCCGGCCCGCAAGATTGGCGAGCTCGACAATCGCGGCTCACATTTTTACCTGGCCCTCTACTGGTCGCAGGCTCTTGCAGCACAGAAGGACGATGCGGAACTTGCCGCCAAGTTCGCCCCGGTCGCTGCGTCCCTTGCAGCCCGCGAAAAGGAGATTGTCGCCGCGTTTGCCAACCAGCAGGGCAAACCCGCCGATATCGGTGGCTATTACCTGCCGAAGCCGGAACTCCTGAAGAAGTGGCTCCGCCCGGTCGCCGAATTCAACGCCGTCATCGACGCTTTGTAATAAGCGCTAGCTGTTGGTTTCCTGGCTGCCTTCGATAATCCACTTGCACAGCTCCTGGATTCCATCGAAGTCGGGCAGGCTTTTGACAAAGTCCGGCGATTTGCACCGTTCCACAAAGCCGTTCCAGGCCCCTTCGTTTTTCGCCTTGATTCCCAGGTGCTCTTCGATGGCGCCATGGGTCCAGACCCAGATTCCCTGGCTCCTGAGCTTGGCATGGATGCTCCTGATGGGGCGTTCCGCTTCGGGCATGGAGGCCATCATGGAATAGGCCATGGAAGCGCTGATGTTGCTGTGCTTGCTCACGGGCAGACCGTTGTTCAGCCGCAAGTGATGGTGGAATGCCAGTTCCCTGAATAGGTTCCGACAGAACTTTACATCGGGGTCGTTTGCTTCCAGGAATCCGTCGCGGGTAGCGGTGGTGAAGGCATAGTCCAAGTCTACGATGGCTCGCACAGGCATGTCCATGGCGTTTAGCACCTGCATGCTCTTGCGGGTGTTGCTCACGCCGCCCTGACGCACCAGGGCACACTTGATAAGGGCAAACGACTTTCCCGTAATTCGCTCAAACAGGGCCGGCAGCACGCGCCATTCGGTCTTGCCTTCCGTCAGCAGTACATAATCGGCAAAGAGCAGCTCGTTGCTGTTGCTCAAGCTGAACAGCATCTGCAGCTGGCTGGGGGCATCTTGCACCACCTGGTGGACGGCGTCCTCGATACGCTTGCGCATGAAGGTTCCCCGTTCCTTGTTCTTGCGGATCAGGAGAGATGTGCTCACATCCTCGCTGGTCACCATCTGGGCGCTATGGGTGGCGAAAACGATTTGGTAACCTTCGTTGGAAAGATTCTTCAGGGCCACCCGCACCAGCTCCACTGCCTGGGGATGCAGGAACAGTTCCGGCGAATCTATCAGGAGCATGGTCCTGCTCAGATAGTGGTTGTTGTGGTGTTTTTTGATTTCGGAAAGATAACGGACCAGGGCCATCTGGATTGCGCGTTGGGAGCCTGCGCCCATGCGGTTGATGTCCCGTTCAAAGCCGTCGTCTTCGTCGATGACCTTAAGGCTTGCCGTTTTAAGGAAGGTTTCCAGCGTGGGAATGGGAATGTCCAGTTCCACCCGGACGCTGGGGAAAAGGGGCTGCAATTTCTCGTTGACTTCCCGGTCGAAGGACTTGATCTCGGTGGCCTGGTTTTCGCCTCCCGGTGAAAGCAGGTCGTTGAACTTCCCGATAATATCGTTAAACTCGCCGCCGAACCTCCGTTCCAGGGGCTTGAAAATTTCATGCAGAAGTTTGGTAAAAGCCTTGTTTCCTTCAAAATCCCAGATGGCGATAGGTTCCGGGAACATGCGCTTGAAGGCGTGCTTGAAATCGTCGCCTACCCGCATCCAGCCCTTGCGGCTACCATTCTGGCGTTGCGGTGGCACCAGCGCCCACAGTTCCACATTCTCTGGCGGGATTCCTGGCACCCGTTGGATCTTTTTTACCCGTAGGCTTTCGCCATTCAGGAACGGTACAATTTCTTTGGCTTTTTCTTCGCCCAGGCGGTTCAGCACGGTTTCCGATATGCCCTGGAAGTGTCCTTCCACTTCTACAGGTTCGTTGCTATCGTCAAAGTACGAGACATCCAGAGAAAAAGGCGACAGGAGCCATCGGATTCCCATGAGGATGTTGGTCTTGCCCGCATTGTTGTAGCCGATTAGGGCAGTCATGTTGTTCAGGGGAAATGTCTGCCTGTGGATGGACCGCAGGTTGCAAATCGTAATATCGGATAATCTTAACGGCTGGGGCTGCATACTCCGAATATACAATAATTAGGAGAAAAAAATTCTACATTCAGCATATGATTTGTCCTTTCTGCAAGAACGACAACGACAAGGTGGTGGACAGCCGCGTTAGCGGCGATTCCATCCGTAGGCGCCGGGAATGTACGGCCTGCGGTCGCCGCTTTACTACCCGTGAGTATATCGAAATCCAACCGCTAATCGTGGTCAAGCGTAATGGCACCCGAGAGCCTTTCCAGCGGGAAAAGCTCTTGGCCGGCATAGCCAACTCCTGCAAGAAGCGTCCCGTGACCCAGGCCGCCATCGAAGAAATCGCATCCAACATCGAGAACAACCTGATTTCCAACGACAATCTGGAAGTGACCTACGACCAGATTGGCAACCTGGTCATGCAGGAGTTGAAGAAACTGGACCCCGTGGCCTATGTCCGCTTCGCCTCCGTCTACCGCGAATTCAAGGAGGTGGGGGAGTTCGTGGACCAGATCAAGACCCTGGACAAATAGCCGGCATTCTTCAAAGAACAAAAAAAGCCTCGCATAAGCGGGGCTTTCTCGTGGTCGATACAGAACTCGAATCTGTGACCTCTACCATGTCAAGGTAGCGCTCTAACCAACTGAGCTAATCGACCAATAAGGTAGCCCAATAGTAGAAACTTGCCCCCCTTTTGTCAAGGGGTCAACGGGCATCGGGGTCGATCCAGTAGCGCAAACGGCCCGTAATATGCAAATTGGGCAGGGTATCGCTGCACCTTCCGGAACGGCAATCCGGGGTGTAAAGGTCCAGGTTGGCGGTCCAAGTAGAGTCGTCCTTCTGGTCAAAACGGACGGTGCTGAGGTCTTCGAGAATCGGGGCCTGGGTCAGGGCGCCATAGTTGAACCAGGAATACCTTTGCACGACGGGGTTGTCCCCTAGGACAGGCCTGTTTACCATGATGGAGAACTGGTCCCCCCGCTTGCTTTCGCTAGCCCTTGTCTTCACAAGGAAATACCGATGGCTGTTCTTGATAAAAGGAACTTCAACATCGTCCTCGGCCAGTTCGATGGTTCGTTCATCTTCGCCATTAATCTCGTATTTTAAGTAGCCGCCACCATCGACTTCCCAACCATCGTTAATGTCGCTACAGGCAAGCAACAGGAATGGGACCGCAAGGCAGAGTTTTAGGCGCATGTTCGGCATGGGTCCTAAACTAGAAAATTATCTTTGGATTATGGAAAACGAATGGCTCCCTGTTTCGACTTTACATGGCACGGTCTACCTGACTGTTGTCCCAAAGGCTAACCACAGGGAGCAAATCTTCAAAAAATTATCTGACGCCCTTAGCCGCAAGGTTACCGAACGGGACCTGAAGATTAGGGAAGGATCCACCCGACCGGAATTTCCGGAGCTGTCTATCGATGCCAACTGGACCCATTCCAAGGACACCTGCGTTTTGGCTTATTCTAGGGAATGCCGTGTGGGCGTGGACCTGGAATACCATTCCAGAAACCGTCTGAAGCTCGCAGACCGCTTTTTTTCTACGGTCGAGATAGATCGTCTGCACCAGATTCTTCAGGCTGATGGCGACGCCGCCGCTCAAAAATTTTTCTACACCCTGTGGTGCCGTAAAGAAGCCCTCTTCAAGTGTCGCGGCGGCGATTTTTTCGAAGGCACTCTACGCAAGCCCGTGTTGGAAACCTGCGTAGGGGATGTACATCTGACAGATTTGGATCCGGCCGAACTAGGCATCCAGGGAGCCAGCTCTCTGAGCCTTGCAACCATGCCTTTAGGCTAGTTCTTCATTTCGTCGGCAGTTCCCTGACCAGCCTGGGGCGCTTCCAGGGCGTATAGGGGCAGGGCCACGTATTCTTCGTCGTCGATGACCAGGCGGACGATATACTTGTCAGGCCGTTCTATTTTCAGGCGCTGCATGTTCAGAATCAGGTTCATGGCGGCCGTGTCAAAGCCCTTCGCCACAGGTTCAAAGGTAATGTTCGATTCCATGCCGGGAACAATGGGGTGCCCGCACACATCTTCGATGGAAAGCGCCAGCTTGTGGACGCCCGATTCGGCCCGCTGGTAGCGGATACGGAAGGCGGCGGCACACTGGGGGATTACCAGCGGAAATTGGGAGAAAATCCTATCGAAGGATCCAAGGATGTTCAAGCGACCGCCGGCACCATTGGCCGTGGCCGCATCGCAAATGGAAGCTATTTCAACAATCATATTAGGGCTTTGTGTTGATGGTCCATCGTTCTGAAATGTTCTTCATGAATATGGGGCCGTTGTTCTCACTTTCGGGTACCATGTATACAGGACCCGAGCCGTAATCTACTTTTTTGGGTAAGCCTGCCCACGAAATCATGGAGATGTAGACCATCCCGTCTGTAGAAACGGCTATTTCCGGGGCGAATCCAAACAGATTGTAGTGGTTTCTATTATAGAACTCGCCCTTGAAATAGGGAAGCTGGTTTTCGCCATAGGGTTTCCAACTTATACCGTCGTAGAAGAAGGCGTGACAGTGCGAGAACCCGCGCCCGTTATCGTCAATGATGGCATAAATTTTTCCGTTAAACGAGGCCACCCGTATATTCGAGGGGAACATGGCTTCTTGCAGGTTCTTCTCGGAATTTTGTCCCCAAGAAAGCCCTGTTTGTGAGACCTCTCCTATTTTCACATAGGGACCTGCCTTGCCCACGACAGAGGAACGGTTGATGTAGCCCATGTAAATGGTGTTTTCTTGTGAAGCAAGGCTGATGCTGCCCATTTCCCTATCGATTTTTCTGGGGGAAACATGCCTTGAGTAGGAGAAACTGTATACGGCGTAGTAGGTGTTGTACAGATAGGTGTTGTCTGTAAAGGTTATCAGGAATAGCTTCTTGCTGGTAAAGATGCCATTGACTTCTCTTGCCGTGATGGTACTGTCAATTTGTTTTTCTTCCCACTTTGTCCCGCTCCAATAACTGAAGTACGGGTAATTTGCCTTGGCGTATGTCACCACGGGGTTGTTGTTGTCGGTGTTGTAAGTCAAGTTTACAGAGGTGGCTCCATTGATGGCCTGTCCCACTGCATTCCAGACCGAAGTTCCCCCTGTGGACTTGTAAACATAAAGTTTGTTGGCCTTGGTAAGTACGGCCAGGTACGCTATGCTATTGTTGCTGACCATACGCATGGCTATGACAGAGTCGGCGACGGTAATGTTCCCTAGGTTGAACCATTGTGACCCGTCGTAGTATTTCGATGTAATGGTGGTTCCTGACGTCATGTAGGCCACGGTGAGCAGGTTCCCCACCGTTGCTATGGCGGGTGGTGTGCGAACGGTGGACTGTTCTAGGACCGTGTCGCCTACGCCGGCTAGGTTCTTCCAGGCCCTTTGCACATAGATTGTGCGGCAGACTAATGCTGCCCGGTGACGGTTCATGAATGTCTGGTCGGCACCTGCCAAAGTACTGTCTCTAAAGTCCAGACACACGCTGATGGGATCTTCCGTTGTGGGGCGCTTGAAAGCGGCATGGAATTGCCCGCTAGTTGTATCTAGGGTGCCATCATTACGACCCTGGTAGAAGGTCCCACCTATGTTGCTGAATTGCCAGTAGAACTCCTTGAGATTCTCGTTGCCAAGGGAACCGATTTCCGATTGGGTTCCGCCCCATTCGGGTGTGTAGTAGTAAACAGCTTCGCCGCTTAGACTCTCATCACCACTCCAGGGGTAAATCGTGTCCGCCGCGGTAATTTTTGCTATGGGAAGGTTTTCCTGGGTCATCACGGTGACGAAGGTCGTGTCGGTGAATACCATTTGGGTGGCGGATTCTTGTGCTGAAACCACGCAATACAGGTCCACTCCCAATTTGCTCAATTCTTCTCGGTAAGTGTAGAATCTCCCCTTATAGGTTAGCCGCTTCTCGTCTTCCACGGGTTGCTTGTTGCTCTTCTTGAAGCAACGCCAGCTATACCAGTCAATGCCCTGCCATACGCTGTTGGTGTCGGCATCTAGTAGGAACGGGTCGCCCTTGGCCACGAATTTCTGGGACTCGTCTACGGAAATTATCGGAATTTCTGTGGAATAGACAAGGTACATTGTATCGGAGGCGATATTCCCGTCGTCATCGGTTGCCCGTGCGATACAGATCATATCGCCCGCTTGCGGGGGGGTGGTCCATGTGGTGTCAAAGGATGAGACTTTTTTCCAGTTACTGTTGATATCCGTGGTATTCCTTCCGCAGCTCCATTCCCGTTTGGCAATGTAGCCCATGGTGCCTTCGTGGGCGTCGTGTGCAGTCGCGCTGAGAATTATGGCAAAACCTTCGCGTACAATGGCTGTGTCGCGGGCAACCTTCACCGTAGGCGGGGCCAGCTCAACGACAAAGTGGGTGGTGTCCCTTGCGGTGAGACTGTCGTCGTCCATGACCTGCACAATGCATAGGTAGTCGTTCTGTGGTGTATCGGGCAGGGTTACCTTGTAGGTGTTCTTACCCGTACTGGTTAGCTTGCCCAGAAGGCCGTTGTCGCTGTTGGGGCCGCATCCCCATTCGTAGGAGATGATCCTTCCGGGCAGATCCGCTTCGGCGGAGTCCTTGGCGTTGGCGTACAGCGTAATGGTGTCCTTGATGGTCATGGTGTAGGATTCATTTACGGTGACGGTCGGAGTCGCTCGGTGGACTATGTAGGTGGTAGTGTCTAACGAATAGAGTGTCGGTTCTTCAGCATCGGCCGCTTTCATGACGCAGTAGTAGGGCTTATCCTTGTCCACAGTTGGCATGGTTACATAGGGAGCCTGGGAATTACGGGATCCCTGCCATTTGCTACTCCAGGTGGCGGGTTTCAGGTTTTTCAGATCGAGATCACAAGCGAGATCCAGGTCAATGGGGCCGCCGAGAATGTTGCTCGTGGTAAACTTCACCTGTTCGCGGTCCTTGATGGTGACATCCGTTTCTTGAATGTTCAGGCGGATGGTCGGAATGTCCTTGATGATGTTGAACCGGATGGAGTCGTAACCGACCTGATTGTCGTCGTCGGTGACCTTGACGAAGCACTTGTAGTTGGTCTTTTCGGTGCTGGGAAGGTCAACGGTTACGGAGTCGTCCAATTGTTTCGTTTCTGGCGGAATGGTAGTGGCGGCGGGAGTGAACGCCCCGTTCTTGTCGCCACACCTCCAGCCTATACTTGCGATAGTCCCTAGCCTATCCTTGGCGGTGTACCCGAATGTGTAGTGGGCACTGACCTTCTGGGTGATGACTTCTTCATTTTCGTCTATGGAGATGGTCGGGGGGTCTTTCACGACATTGACTTTCAAGGTGTCGAAGGCCTGTTCGCCTTGCTTGTTCACCACATGTACGGCAATAAGTTTCGTTCCTGCGGTGGTCCAGGATATGGTCTGGTCGGCGGTGCTTCCTGTCAGACAGGGACCGCCGGCAGTTCCATTCTGGAGACAAGTCCATTCAAAGGTGGCAAAATCAAGGTCGGTCTGGTTCTGGTTGTTTGCGAAAGCGTTCGTGTGGACGGTAATCACATCGTTTATGGTGATGGTGGTGTCGTAGGCGGGTTTCTCGATGGTGACGACGGGACCATTTTCATAGAAACCGAATCGGACATTGTTGGAACCGCTTCCGTTGTCGGCTACGGCATGCATGGTGTAACGCTTGCCTAGTTCTGCGTCTGGGAAATCGGCCTTGTACAGCTTGATGGATGTGTTACCCTCGTCGTCCACATCGGAGGAGTCCTTCTTTCCCTTGGCATCGGATATCCAGTAGACCCTATTTACACGCGGTTTGGCCTGTTTAATGGTTGCCGCAAAGACAAGTTCTCCGCTCGTACCCACCATGGCGGCGTTGGCACCGTTCACGGTGATGGTCATGTTGGTCGCCGCCACGACGAACGAAATGGTGGTATCACTGTGGAGACCGGCACTATCGGTTGCCGTAAGCTTGAAACTGTACTTGCCATCGGCCAAGTTGGCGAGATTGATGCTCCAGGCGAAGCTCTTGGAAATGGTAACCTCGCCGCAGGAGTTGTTCTTGGTGCTGCAGGTGTCCTTGCCCAACAGGGCTACCGCTTTTTTGACCTGGGAACCGTAGTCGCTGAACCTTCCCGTTATGGTGAAGCTGCGGACGGTCATCGTGTCTTCGACACCCTTGATGTTGAGTATCCTGGGGGGCGCGGGGTCCTTCAGCAGGATGGGGGGCAGAACCTTCTCGTCGCCGGCGTTGATGTTTGGCGTCCTGGTGGTGACCTTCACAAACCCGCGGCCAGTTTCGTCCGAAGCGGTGAGCCTGAATGTCCCCGAAGGCAGGCCGGACACTCTGAACTCGCCGTTGGGCTTGGTCTCTGCGGTGTAGATGTTGTTGGTGTCGGCCACATTGACCAGGGTGATCTTGATTCCGGAGTGGACGGACAGGCCTTCGAACTTGGCGGAACCTATAAAGTCACAGGTAGATTTGCTTGGGCCTAGGTAGAAGTACCTTGGGCGCTGTTTCCCCTTGCCCGTTTTGATCTTCTCGGCAACCACGGTGTCGTAGCCGTCGGTAACCCATACATCCCAGGAGAAATACCTGCCTGTATACCCCAGGTTCTTCAGGGCGTTTACGCCGTTTTCGATAACGGCGAAGCTGGTGGAGGTACTGTTCTTCAGGACCAGGTCGTAGACATTGGACAGGTTCAAATCCGCATCCTGGTTGTCGGGCGTGGCCGCAACACGGACATAGTACCGCAGCTGGTCTTCGTTGTCCCTGTCGTGTCCTTCGTAGAACAGGCGGAAAGACTCCACGGTGTCACTAATCCTTTGCTGGTCGTCGGGACCCAGGATCTTGATGGTGGGCAGCTGGTTGAAATGAAGGTGCACGCTATCCTTGGTGGTGTTGCCGTCGTCGTCGGTCAAGATGATGTAGATCGTCTGGTTGCCGAGAGTGTCGGTTAGCGTGGAGTCGTAGGGAATGGTGATGAGCACGCTGTCCGAGTCTTCGCTTTGCGTGTACTTCCATTCCTTGGCTTCTCTCTTGCCCTTGGCGTCTACATCCACCTTGAAGGAGGTGATGGTCCCGAAGGAATCCAATGCCAAAACGGGGAAGGTAATGGGGCTCTTGGCCCTAGTCCACAGGGTGTCCCTGGGAACGCCCAGGTAGGGAGGCGTGTTTATGACTCGGATGAACTGGTCCTTGCCGGCCGTGTCGGTGGCGCTGTTTCCATCGACGGCGACAAACAGGGGGGAGTAGATTCCTTCCTTAAGGTATACCCAGGATTGCGGGGTGGCATTGCGGCCCGTTACCAGGGCCTTCTTCATCTTGTCCTTTCCCTTGCCCGTAGAATCCTTTACCAGGCTGTCCAGGATCCACTGGTATAGGTATATCTTGTCGGAGTTGTAGCGCAAGAAGCCCATCATGTGGATGGTGTCGCCGATGGTAACGGTGATGGTGTCGCTGACGATGACTGAATCGGGGTTGGGCAGGTTGATGATGGAGTCGGCAAATGCTTCGGGGTTTTCAAAGGGCGTTTTATAGACGAAGACGACGGAATGGTTGTTCCGCAGGTTCACATTTTCCTTGATGGAGGACTCCCTGGAACAGTTGACCAGGGACAGGATGCACAAGGTTAGCCCAAACAATAAAAACAAAGATTTTAACCGCATTATTCAATCCTCTATAATACGCTCTTTACGATATAAATTTATCTTTTTTTGAGAAAAAGGGGTTGTGGGCCCCGACCTGTTTTTGGGGTTTTTATGGAAAATATTCCGCTTTGGTACGGTCTTGTTCTGTTTTTTGCCTTGGGAGCCTGTGTTGGCAGTTTCTACAACGTGATTGTCTACCGGATGCCCCGCGGAATTTCCCTGATAAACCCGCCTTCCCATTGCCCGCTGTGCAAAAAAAGAATCCCTATCCGCTACAATCTGCCTATCGTGGGCTGGCTATGGTTGCGGGGCAAGAGCGCCTGTTGCAAGCAGCCCATCAGCGTGATTTACCCCATAGGGGAAGCCCTATGTGGCTTGCTTGGCGCCTTGGCCCTTTTTTCGGTGAATTGCGGCATCCCTTTCAGGGCTCCTGTGGCCAACTGGGTGGATGCCCTGGCCATGTTCTGGCTGCTCTTGGGCATGTATCCCGTGTGTGCCGTAGATGTTAAGTACAAACTAATTCCCGATTCCATCTCGGTAGGGGGTATCGTGGTGGGCCTGGTGCTTTCCATGTTTCCGGGTGGCATTACGCCTTTTCAAAGCCTGCTGGGTGTTGTGGGCGCCGGTGGCGGCCTTTGGCTTTTGGGCCTTATTGCGACGAAAGTCCTGAAAAAGGAGGCCATGGGTTTTGGCGATGTCAAGCTGTTGGCTGGCTATGGGGCCCTTATGGGACTTGATGCCGCCGTGGAAGTGCTGATTCTGGCGTCTTTCCTTGGAATCTTGATCATGATTCCCTGGGCGAAGATAATGGAAAGGAAGGGCAGGACGGATGGTTCTGGCCAGATTCCCTTTGGGCCATTCCTGGCGGTGTCCGCCCCGGTGATGTACCTGTGGGGTCAGGACTTGCTGGATATGTATGTCCGGTTTGTCGCGGGCGAGTGATTTGCCAACTAAAAAAGGTCTCCCAGACGGGAGACCTTCTAAGTCTACAGACTCTGATTACATGAAGAACCAGCTAATTTCGATGCCCGCAGAGGTACCGAAGATTAGGCGGCTCGATTCACTTTTTGTGCCAGCAGTAGTCTTAGTTTCGTCCATCAGGTAGTCGAAGTCAAGACCGAAATGACCGGACAGGTAGAGGCTGCTGACAATGGATGCCTGCACACCGAAGAGAAGTCCAATCTCAAGGGCGCTTGCGGAATACTTGTTACCGTTGTCTTCGTCGGTGACTTCGCCAGCGCTGGCGTAGGCAAACCTTGCGCCGAAATAGGTGGGCAGGAACGGGGTGGCCAGGAAGTAGTTAAATTCGGCACCGACGATGAAGGGGGTAAAATCGTCATCGAGATCGTTATCCGTTTCGACGCCATCTTCATTGGGGGCAGTAACGGTGGTGACACCATAGTGGCCCAGGCCAAAGAGGGCTGCCAACTGCATCTGGTCATTTATGCGGAACTTGATATCAAAGTAGTTGAAGTCAGCGAGAGGGTTCTGGTCCCAGCCGATACCGAAACCCACGAATTCGTTAGAAGACCCCTTCTTTGCCTTCTTTTCCTTTTTCTTGGCAACAGGGGCTTCGTCTTCTTCTTCGTCTTCCTCTTCAACGGCGGCCTTTTTCACCACCTTGGCAGGGACCTCGTCTTCTTCTTCGTATTCTTCGTCGTCCTGGGCATAGCCGTAGCTGCAAAGTGCCAGGGCAATGACGGCAGAAAGGAATATCTTCTTCATCTATGTTCTCCTTATGGGGATTTTGTGTTAGTCTTACCGAATTATAATAATTCTTTACAAGTGTGTCAATTTGTCACCATTCCATGGCCATTTTCGCCACCAGGAAACGCCTGGAGACTTCATCCAGCTTGGCCGGGTCTATGGAAATTCCGAGAATTCCGGCGAAAATCACGAAGGGGCTGGCCGTAGTACCTTGGTCGTTGCACTTCACCTTGATGTACAGGGTTCCTTCCCGGTTCTCGATAGACAGGACATGCTGGTTTAGGTCAATTTCTTGCCCGCGGTGGTTCTTGACGGTGGGGAAGGTCTTGCTTTCGAACCGTTCCATCATGTCGGCAGGAATGGTTTCGGGCTTGTAGCGGTAGGTCATGGACTTGGGGAAATGCTTGGAGAGCTTCTCCTGCAGGGGCTCGATGTTCACGACTTCCATGCCACGGGGGAAGGGCCTGCTTAGTTCCGCCATCAGGCTTGGCAGGTTTTCGGGGTTCAGGTCTAGGGGCTTCAAAAGCTCCACGCTGATAAGCTCGCAGTATGTCTCCATGCCCAGAGGAAGCGCCCCCATGTTCACGATCTTCGGCTTGGGGCTGAACCCTTCGCTGAACTTTACCGGGATACCTGCGCACAGGAAGGTACGCTCGAAGAAGCTGAGCATGTTGTGGTGGGGCAGGAACCTGCTGAGTCCCGTTTTCTTGAAGGTGATCTTGTACTTGAAACTTTCCGTCTTTTTCGGCCGGCGGTCAATCACCAGCTTCTTGATTTCTTCGGGGGTGCGGCTCACGGCCTTGTGGCGTACGGGGTCGTCGGCCAGCTTGATTTCGGCCCCGAATCCCGGTATGCCGCATTTCTGGCAGTCGCCCCACTTGCAGTTGGGCACGGGTTTGCTGTTTGGGTCAAAAGCCTTTTCCCACTCCCGGCGCAGGTACTGCTTGGTGGTGCCTGCGTGGATAAAGTCCCAGGGGAACACTTCGTCTTTCTCGCGTTCGCGGTACACCCAGCTGGTGTCGTAGCCCGTCTTTTGCCACACCGCTTCCCACTTGGCAAAGTCGAACCGGTAGCTGTCGCTTTCGAAGATGATTCCCTGCTTGTAGGCTTCGTAGATGACGGGGGCTAGGCTTCGGTCGCCACGGCTGTAGATGGCTTCCAGGAAACTCGTTTCCCAGGCGGCCCAGTTGATTTTCACATTGGGGTGCTTGAAGAATTTTTCCCGAACAAAACGGATATGGCCAAGGGCAGTCTCCTTGTCCATGAAGGGGGCCCACTGGAGTCCTGTAAACGACTTGGGAATGAGAATCCCGATACTGACCGCTATCTGGATTCCCCTGTTGTATTTGCGCCCTATCTTAACGAGATTGAAGATGAGATCACAGAAGGCCTGCATGTCCTCTTCGTTCTCGGTGGGGAACCCGATCATGGTGTATAGCTTGATCTTGTTGAACCCGCTGCTGAAGGCGTGCTCGGCGGCGTCGTACATGTCCTGGTCGCTGATGGTCTTGTTGATCATCTTGCGGATGCGCTCGGAGCCGGTCTCGGGCGCGAAGGTGGCGCTGCGGCCCCCCTTTAAGGCGGCAATCTTTCCGGCTAGGGTCTGGCCGAAACTGTTCACGCGGATGCTGGGGAGGCTCACATCCACGGTGTCGAAGAAGGGGTCGTCGATGATACTGTCGGTGAGGGCTTCCACAGGCTTGTAGTCGGCGGTAGAAAGACTCAAAAGTCCCAACTCCCGCTCGCCGGTGGCTTGGATTCCGGCCTTTGCGATGTCCAAAACATCGTCGGGGTTCAGCTCGCGGCAGGGGCGGTACCAGATGCCTGCCTGGCAGAAACGACACCCCTGGGCGCAGCCACGCATGACCTCTACGCTGAAGCGATTATGCACCAGCTGCATGTTGGCAATCAAATTCTTGACGGGGTAGTCCTTGGGGTCCATGACAGGGATGAACAGGCGGCGAACCCCGTTGGTGGTGGCGTAGGCGCCGGCGGCTGGTTCCGCCGGCACAATCACGCCGAATTCATTTTTGACAACCGGGCGTAAACTCGGCACATACACGCCGTCAATCTTGGACAAATTTTCGAGAATTTCGGCGCGACTCAGGCCCGCTTTGCGGCCCTCGCCTACGCACCGCAAAAAGTCAATCATGACTTTTTCCCCGTCGCCTATCATAAAGGCGTCAAAAAAGTCGGCGACGGGCTCGGGGTTCGCCATGGAAGGCCCGCCCGCCACAACGATGGGGTCGGTTTCCTGCCTATCCTTCTGCCACGCCGGGATGCGGGCCAGTTCCAGCACATAGGGCACATTGGTAAAGTTCAACTCCGTCTGGAGTGTCATGCCTACCACCTCGAAATCCCGTACCGGCGTGTAGGTCGCATAGCTGTACAGCGGAATATCGTATTTCTTCATCTCAGCGGCCATGTCGTCCCAGGGTGCAAAGGAGACTTCGCAAAGCAAGTCGCTCTCCCGGTTGATCACATGGTACAGAATGCGGATGCCGTTGTTGCTCATGCCGATTTCGTAGGTGTCCGGGAAGACGAACGCCATACGGCAGAACATCTGGCTGTGGTCCTTCACCACGCTGTTGGCCTCGCCACCCATGTATCTAGCAGGGCTTTCAACAGCAGGCAAAGCCAGAGCTATTTTCTCTAAAATCGTCATTGAATCCATAATCTAGAAAATAAAACCCCACACCAGCATGGCCGCGTTAGGGACAGCAACCCCCGGGCCGAGACCGTGGGCTCGGCGAGCGAAGCTCGTATGGCCCGACCCGTAGGGGAACGCCATGACTTAGTGTTTTTTTTGTGTTTTTTTGTGAGTGCCTGTTGCCTTATTCCTTGGACTTTTCATAAATTGTGAAGCATGAGCATCTTTTATTACTTCGTGTGGCTTGTCGCCTTCGTTGCTGGCGTGGTTTTGTCTTTCTTCGCTCCCGAATCGGCTCTTTCGGTAGGAGTGAAGTTCCTGTTTGTGGGCGCCTGGGGCGCGGTTCTCGGGTATATCTTCTATGTAGTGGCCAATAGGGCTATTCAGGATAACGGCAATGACGATGCCGAAGAATCCAATTCTCGCCCGGTGACGGAACTTGTCCCTGTAGTCTCGTCAGAGATTGCGGAAGAAAACGCTGATGCGGCGGTGCCAGAGGATTCGACCGGGACGACCGAGAATGCGGGAGCTGAGACGGAGCCACCCACTCAGGAATCCATCCCCCAGTTTAGGGAGCTTTTCCCCCTTTCGGATTGGGACGATTTCTGCAAGCAGATTCTCAGGAATAGGCCTTTCTCCGAAGTGGTTGGCGCTTTGGAAAAGGTCCTGCCCAAGCTGTTTCCCGAAGCGGCGGGCGTTCTCTATATGTATGGTGATGCCCAGTCTGAAATGCACAAGGTGTTCTCCTTCGGTGACTATGTGATTAGCGGTGACACCATGATGCCTGCGGAATGCGCCAGTTTCAACTTGGGCGAAATCGTGGTGAACGACTATAGCGACGATAACGTGACTACGGGCTGCACGCACCTCCATTACCACAGCCAGGGTGTAGCCTTTTGTGCTCCCATCGAAGGCCTGGAAGAACACTTTGGTACGCTCTGTATCCAGGCGGACAAGCTTCCCGAAGGAGAGGATATCGATTTCTGGAAGGCTAAAGTCAGCATTGTTTCGGCCACCTTTGGCCTGTATGTGGCGAACCAGAATCTGAACATTCGGTTCCTGCAGCACAGCATTCGCGACAACTTGACAGGGCTTTTTAACAAGCGCTACATGGAAGAATCCCTCCGGCGCGAGATTTTCTCCGCTTCCCGACACAAGACGCCTATCGGTATCATCATGCTCTATCCCGACGAGATTCCCGTGCTTCAGGAAAAGCGGGGCCGTCATGCGGTGGAGCAGATGCTTTGGGAAGTGGGCCAGCGACTGCCGGGCTATATCAGGAACGAAGACATTCCTTGCCGCTACAATGGAGATGTGTTCTGCGTGATTCTGCCCGGCGCGGACTACAAGATTACCAAGGACAGGGCCGAGAAGATTCGTCACGAGATTTCTCAGCTTCAGGTGGCTTATGGCGACGGGATTCTCAAGACGACTCTCAGTATTGGCGTCTCGGTGATGCCGATCCATGCCGTTGATGTCCAGACCCTGATCGCCACCGCCGAGGCTTCCATGCAGCTGGCTTCGGCGAAGGGCGGAAACCGGGTGGTCCTGGCCGAGGCGTTGAATAAGCAGGCTTGATTTTTTGTAAATTTGTCGCATGAAAAAAATTATCGTCCCAATAGTCCTTCTGTTCCTGTGCGCCGGAGTGCTCCTTTATTTGCTTTCGGACTTTTCTTCTGGACGGTCTTCTTTTGATGCCGAAGCCTACTTGCAGGCTCGCGGCAAGATTGACTCCCTGGAAGTGGCCTTGTGGGAAGCCCGTGATAATGCCGATGCGCAACTCGCCATTCGTAATGATTTGGATGTGGCATGGCAGGATCTGAATGCCTTGCGAGAGAAGACTCCTGAGGGTGAATCCCAGGAATCCGAGAAGACGGTTGCTGGAATTTCTAAGTCCGCCTTTGCATGGGTGGTTGCGGGAGTCCTAGCGGTACTGCTTTGCATAGTTCTTCTCGCGGCGCTGAGCCACCGTAAGAAGGTCCTGACCCAGAGGATGGAAGCCCTGAAGGCGGAGAACCGCTTCCGCGAGCCCAAGAACGGTTTCGAAAACGATCCTACCATTGCTCCTCGTCCCCGTGCTCCTAAGCATTCTATTATCGATGAGGCCGACGAGTTTGCCGAAGCCAAGGAGACGAAGGTATCTTTCGAAGACGAGAACGGCAATCCCGAGAACAAGGTCCTGATTTCGGATCTGGGCAACAAGCGCCCCCAGCTTAGGCCTACCGCCAGGGAACGCATCACATCCGCCATTCAGTCCCTTTCCGATGTCCTGCGCGCGCCCCGTGGCCTTTCCCGCGACAGGACCATGAAACTTCGGGCCCAGAGCCACAATGTGACAGGCAATCCGAACCTTCAGGGGAGCAACCCCCTGGAAACCAGCCGTTTTGACAAGGAACTTACTGAGAAGAGCAAGATCCTGCAGATGTCCCGTCGTGGATTTCCCGCTTCCGCCATCGCTACCCAGCTGAAGATTCCCCAGGAACAGGTGGAAGCCGTCATCAAGAGCGCCATGGAATAGGGGTTTCCGCCCATGCGCTACCGCTTCCGTTGCGAATACCTGGGCAGTGCCTTCTTTGGTTGGCAGGTCCAGAACGAGGCGGGTAAGCAGAAATTCGTTACCGTACAGTCCGCCCTGGAAGAAGCTCTGTCCATTGCGCTCCGGACTCCTATCCACATCGTGGGCTCGGGCCGTACCGATACGGGGGTCCATGCTCGTGGGCAGTGCGTCCATTTCGATTACGACGGCGAACTGGACCCGCGCAAGACAGAGCGTTCGGTAAATGGCCTGACCAAGAGGCTTATCCGGGTTCGTGACTTACAGCCGTGTAGCGATGAGTTCAATGCCCGTTACGATGCCCTCTACAGGTATTACCAATACACGATTTTCACAAGGCCGGTGGCGCTCATGCGGGAATACGGCTGGGAATGTGGCTCCCTGAATTTGGACCTGGACCTGATGGAACGGGAGGCGGGCGCCTTTCTGGGAGAGCACGACTTTATCGACTTCTGCATTCCGAGAAATGACGGAAAGTCTACGCTCTGTACACTGACTGAATTCAGGCTGGAACGAGTAAACGACTGGACCGTAGTCTTCCATATCAAGGGGAATAGGTTCTTGCACCGGCAGGTCCGCGCCATGGTGGGAACGCTTTTCGATGTAGGTCGGGGTCGCTACCCTGCAGGCACGGTTCAAGTCATCTTTGAGAAAAAATTCAAAGGCGAACGCACTTGGGCGCCGCCCCAGGGCCTAGTGCTCCACGATGTAAAGTACAGGGATTATTAAGAGTGTGTAATTTGGAATGTGAAGTGTGAGATTAAATAATTACACATCACACACTACACACTTCACACGGCTCTGATCGCCTCTATCATTTCCTTCACGGCCTTTTCGATGCCCACATAGACGCTGCGGGCCACAATGCTGTGCCCGATATTCAGTTCTTCGATTCCTTCGATGGCGGCGATAGGTGCCACATTGCGGTAGTTCAGCCCATGACCTGCCAGGACCCGCAGCCCATACTTGCGGGCAAGCATGGTCATGTCTTCGATGGCCGAAATTTCACGGTCTACTTCTTGCAGGCTTCCTAGCTCACAAGCGGTGGCGTACTTGCCTGTATTAAACTCCACGAAGTCGGCGCCTATTTTCTTGGCGGCCTTCACTTGGTCTGTTTCCGGATCGATGAATACGCTTACGGCGATGTCGTTGTTTTTCAGGGTCATCACGAATTTGGAAAGTTCATCCACTTTGGCTGCCACATTGAGGCCGCCTTCGATGGTGATTTCCTGATGGTTTTCCTGGACCAGGGTCACCATGTCCGGCTGGACATTGGTGGCGAATTGCAGCATTTCCGTCGTGGGGGAGATTTTCAGGTTCAGCTTGGTGGTGACCATCCCGCGCAATAGGCGGATATCGCGGTCCTGGATGTGGCGCTTGTCTTCGCGCAGATGGGCGGTAATGCCCATGCATCCTGCCAGTTCGGCCATCAGTGCAGCCGTAACGGGATCAGGTTCTCTAATCTTACGGGCTTCGCGGATGGTGGCGATATGGTCGATGTTCACACCCAGTTTTACGGTCATGATGGTCTCCTTGTCAGTACTTCATAAAGGTAGATAAATTTACGATAGCGGTGCCCTGGGCGGACGCTTTTTCGTCTATGAACTTCAGCTTGGCGACATTCGCCTCGTTAAGGGGGATAATGATGGTGGACATCCCGCTCTTGGCGGCGGCTTTCAGTTTTCTCTTGATGTAGTCATCCAGGGCGCTGTTGGACGGATTGTAGGGGGTTGCCGTCTTGCAGGCCATGGACAGGTCCTTGCAAGTCTCCCGCACCTTGGATTTGGCATTCATGGACAGGTCCAGGAACCAGAGCCCGTTTTCCTTGGCGGGGCTCAGGGTGGCTTGCAGAAGCTGCCTGTGTTCCACCGCCTGTTCCGCAAAGCGTGTGGCGATCCCCTTGGCGCTTGGTACCAGGGTCTTCGCCTCTTGGATAACCGATTCAATCTGCTGCTCGGTGTGATGGATTCTTATCGGGCGGTAACGGTTGTGCCTAGAATCCAGGCTGGTAGACTCCATCAGGAGCCAAAGAACCAGTTCCTTGTTCTTGACGCGGTCCAGGTCCGGGAAGAATGTTTGGGCCATTCCGAAGGGTGTAACCAGCAGGTCGTACGGAAAATTCAGCTCGTTCAGGGCCACAATCAGCTCTGGAGTAAGTCCAGTCACCTGGAAGGCGATGGAAAGGTAGGATGCATTGTTCTTAAAAACATTCTCTGAAACATTCAGAACCAGGCGTAGGGTGTCCCCGTCCGGGGTCAGTGCGTCCATGGAGGCCGACTGAAAAACCGTGGGGTCGCCGTGCAGCTCTTCCATGTATAAAACCTCGCCGCCGTTCTTCCGTAAAAATCGCTGGGCCAGCAGTAGGTAGTGGGTGATGGTCCGTCCGTTTCCCAAAACCCAGGTTTCCTTCTTCTTCCTGGATTTCTGCGTCTGGACCACTTCCAGGTGCTTCTTCAGCTTTTCCACGAATGGCGTGGTATCCTGGACTGCGGTTGTGTCTGGGACCGTTGCCGCAGCGGATTCCCGGTTGAAAAGCTTCTCGCCGATGCTGGTTTCTTGCAACAGGAAAGCCACCCCGGAAATAATCCCGAGAACGATAAAGATGGCAATAATGTGCTTGAACTTTTTCATCGCTTTGGAAAGATAGCTAAATTAAAAATGTATGCCTGTTCTCTTTGCCCTCTGTGGCCCCACTGGAGTCGGAAAGTCGAGCTTATCCCTTGAACTTGCCGAGCGCCACCATGCCGAAATTATCGGCGTGGATTCCCGCCAGATATACAGGGGATTTGCCATAGGCACGGCGCAGCCTGCCACTTCCGAGATGCGGCGGGTGGTTCACCATCTGATAAATTTCTGCGACCCTACCAGGGCGTATTCCGCCGGAGATTTCTGTTCCGATGTCCGCACACTTCTCGAAGCAAATCCGCAGAAGAATTTCATCTTGGTTGGCGGCACGGGACTATACCTTCAGGCTCTGATGCTTGGGCTTCCGAAAATTCCGGAGATAGACAAGACGGTGCGACAGTCCCTAGAAGCAGACTGCGACAAGCACGGACTCCCGTGGCTGTGCGACGAAGCCCGCAAGGTAGACCCGGAGTCCATGCAAGATGCCGACGAGAACAACTCTCATCGCATCCTCCGAATTCTCGAAGTCTACCAGGGCACGGGCCGCAAGCTTTCGGAATGGAAACTGGAACGCTCCGGCGGCATCGGAGAAATTCCGGTGTACTTTCTCAACCGCAGTCGCGAGAATCTCTACTTGCGGATAAACGAACGCGTGGACCAGATGATTCGCGATGGCTGGCTCGACGAAATCCAAACGCTCTCGAAGACCGTTCCCCTTGATGCACCGGCATGGCAAAGCCTAGGCTACCGCGAACTGCTGAATGCACACAATCAGTCCGAGATAAGTGGGATTCTAGACAAAGTAAAGCAGCAGACCCGAAACTATGCCAAGCGTCAGATTACCTGGTTCTCCAGACAGGTTAATTCCATACAAATTAACCTTGACTCGGAAGATGCCTTGCGTATCTCTCGTCTCGGTCGCATCTGACCGGGCATCTCCAATCCGTTTAGCATAAAGCTTTTTTTTGGCCCCTATCATAACGCCACGCACATCAATGACCGAATCCGCTAAATGCGAAAAATACTTCTCCGGATTGCGGATTCTCTC
>CAMKNA010000004.1 GCA_946414075.1 uncultured Fibrobacter sp. | reverse complement strand
TGCCACGGTAGATCTTCTTGTTCTTTGCGGTAGCGATAGAGGTATCCTCCGTTCTAAAGATTAGAAGTCAACGACTTCGGGGTTTTGTGCCGCGTGCGGATGTTCGGCGCCGGCATAGATTTTGAGTTTCTTGACCATCTTGTGGCCCAGAGCGCTGTGAGGGAGCATGCCCCAGATGGCAGCTTCCAGCGGAGCGGTGGGGTGCTTTGCCAGAAGGTCGGCAAAGTTGATCCAGCGTTCGCCAGCGATGTGACCGGTGTGGTGGAAGTACTGCTTCTGAAGGTTCTTGTTGCCAGTGACAGCAACCTTTTCAGCGTTGATGACAACCACGAAATCGCCGGTATCGACGTTGGGGGAATAGATGGCCTTGTGCTTACCCATGAGGAGGCGGGCAACTTCGCTTGCGACGCGACCCATAGGCTTGCCCGCTGCATCCACAAGCTTCCACTTGCGGGTGACGGACTTGGGGTTTACCGTAATGGTCTTCATGTAAATCCTCTAGTTAGATGATTCCGGGACAAAGGCGTCCCGAGAAATGCAGGCTAAATATAGAAGGTTCCGCACCCGCCTACAAGGGTAAAAAAGTCGTTTTTTACAAAAATCCTTGAAATACAGGGCTTTTTCATTCTATTAATTATACCAATTGCATTAATTGATATATTGTTTTGGCCCTTATCTTAACGCCACGCCGGCCTGGATCCCGTCACCTTACGGCTCCAGGATGACGCCCGCCCGCGTTACTTTCGTTCGGAAGCAGCTTTGCGCATGAACGCCAGGGCCTTGGATCTACGGCGGGCGGTCTCCTGTAGGTTCACGGACTCGTCGTACTCGTCCACAATCTCGCGGCCAAGGATTTCTTCCAGCACATCCTCCAGGCTCACAATGCCCGCGATGGCACCGAACTCGTCCACCACTCCCACCATGTGGCCCCGCTGTTTCAAGAAGCGGAGCAGCAGCTTTTCCAAAGTCACGCTGTCGGGAATCAGCTGGAGCGGACGCATCAGCTGGCGAAGTTTGATATCACGCTTGCCTTCGGCCAGACAGTTGTAGGCATCCCGGCGGAGCACGATGCCAATCCATTCGTCCTTTTTCTTGCCGTACAGGGGCACGCGGGAAAAGGGCCAGTTGCCACGCTCATCCAGCGTCTCGCCGATGGTCTTATCTGCAGGGAGACTGAACACCACATGCCTGGGCGTCATCACCTTACGGGCCACCACGGATTTCAGGGCCAGAATGTTCTTGATGACGGCGGCCTGGTGCTTGTCTATCACCTCTTCCCGAAGGCCAAGGCTCACCAGGCTGTTGATATCCTCGACGCTGACCTCCTTCTTCTCTTCGTCTTCGTGAGTCCAGCGCTTGGTAAGAGTGAGACAGAGCCAGATGATTCCGGTCCAGCCTAAGAGCTTAGTGATGTAATAGAACGGCACCGCCACGATGGGGGCCATCACCTTGGCCTGCTTTACGCCCAGAGTCTTGGGTGTGATTTCGCCAAAGAGCAGGATGAGAATGGTAAGGGCAATGGGGAGTGCAAACTGCCCCGATTCAGGCAGGCGCCGCACGGCCAGGGCCGTGGCCAGGGAGGCACCGATGGTGTTCGCGATGGTGTTCACCACCAGAACCGAAGCGATATAGCGGTCGATGTTCTCCTTCACATGGGTCAGGTATTTGGCGGTAAAGGCCTTACGACGCTGAAGGGATTCCACCGTGCTGGGAGGCACGCTGTAAAACGACGCCTCCGTCACCGAACAGAAGGCGGAAAAGAACAGGCAGCAAAGGACGGTAACAACTATTGCGAGCATAACTTACGGTTCAAAGTTCAACAGGTCAGGCTCAATGGCAAAGAACTGGGTGCGTTCCGCCTCTTTCATGAAATCCATGAGCATCTTGGAGCTTGGCACCGGCACCAGGAACGAGTTTCCGGCAGTAAACTGCACCAGTTCCACATCAGTAGATTCCCCGATGTCGGCAAGGGCCTTGGCTTCGGCGATAGCCACATCCAGGCCACCCACCCTGTGGACCAGCCCCGCCTCCATGGCCTTCCAACCCACAAAGACCCGGCCACCGCCGTATTCGCTGTCAATCTTAGCCTTGTCTACGCCGGTAGCCTCAGACACCACTCCCACGAAGCGGTCATAGAATTCGTCCATGTAGTCTTGCAGGGCCTGTTTCTCCTCGTCGGTCCAGGGCCGCGTAAAGGTTTCCGCATCGGCATGGTCATGGGTCTTAACCGTCTCCGCCTTCAACCCCAGCTTGGAAAGCAGGCCGGAAGCGTCCACCTTGCCACCGTAGATGCCGATGCTCCCCACGAAGGCGAAGGGCTCGCTCACAATCTTGTCGGCGCCACAGGCGATGTAGTAGGCTCCGGAGGCGCCCATGTTCCCGATGCTCGCCACGATAGGCAGCCCCTGCTTGCGCAGGTTCTTGAGGGCCGCCCAAATCTTGTCAGAGGCGATGGCGGAGCCACCCGGCGAAGAGATGCGCACCACCAGGGCCGACACTCCCCCGCCCGCGAGCCGGTTTAGAATCCCGGACACTTCCTTCTCCATGGAACCATCGATGGTGCCGTCGATATTCAACAGGCCTATGCGGGCACGGTGCGACCAGCTCTCGTTAAAGATCCGTTTATCCGTAGGTTTCCAGGTGACATAACTGGCGTACGGTGCCTCCAAACCAAAGAAGGACCTCAATGCGTAAGACGGTACCTGGTCTATGTAGAGGATAGAATCGATGACACCCGCCTGCAGAGCGGCCTTGGCGCTCACCACTGGGACCTTCGCCAAGGAATCCAGCGTGGCAGCGGCCTTCTCTACAGGAACCTGCTTACGTAGCGACATGCGGTTCGCCACATAGGCGTTCATCATTTTCCAGAAGTCGCTATAAAGTTCAAGCCTGTTCTCCCGAGCCTCCACCGACATGGAGTCAGCAATGTAGGGTTCCACAGCCGACTTGTAGGCGCCATGCCGCAAGAACTCCACCTTCACGCCAAGCTTGTCCAGCAGGCCCTTGTAGAACAGGGTGTTCCCACCGATACCACGCCACGAAAAGTGAGCCGACGGTTCCACCACAATCCGGTCCACTGAAGCTGCCGCCAGCAATACAGCCAGCCGCACATCGTCCATGTAGGCTATGACCTTCGCCCCACGGGCCTTCAGCTTCATGACGCCCCGGTTAATCTCGTTGGAGATTCCCACATTGCCCTTGTAGCCCGAGAAGTCCAACATCACGATACTCGCCGAAGGGTCCCGAAGCAGGTGCTCGAACAGGGTCCGCACCTTCATAATCCCAATGGACTGTGGCCGTATAAAGGAGAAAGGTCCTTCCACTTCGGAGACTTCCATGTCCAAAGGCACGCGGATAATCTGGGCAAACAGGGAAGCATTGGGATTGCGGGAAGCATGGTAGCCCCAGGTTACCCCCTTGGGCAGATAGTCGTCGTAGAATTTCACGGCCAGGTTGTTGTACCCACCGAAAGACATGGACATGGTGAGAGTGTATTCGTCATCGTCACCATAGACAGGCATCTTGAAACCATAACGGGTGCCGTACAGCTCCAGCTCGAAAAGCAGGCGGTGTTCCTTCCAGTCTTCAACATCGTAACTGACGCTCAGGCTCCGCCCGAACCGAAGGGTGGCGCCCGCATTGTGCACGCGATCCACTGAAGCGGGCCCTGCGTAAAGCAGGTTCTCACAGGAATAGCCCAGGGACAAGAACCTGAAAGGCCTAAGCATCACGCCCTGAGTGTAGGACCATTCCGTACCCCCGAAAGCGGCGCTACGAAAAGCCGTCAGGCGGCTGCCCCAAAAAAAGTAGCGCCGAAGCAGGTCGGTGGAATAGGTCATGTGCCAGCGGGATTCGTCCAGGCCCTGGTCCGCATAGCGATACTCAAAGCTTGCCCCCAGGTGGTCGAGATTCCCGCCAACACGGAACCTGGATATCTCGTCGTCGTACTGGTAGTCCAACAATGCACCACGGGAATCAAGAGCGCTAAGCCCAGCCGGATTGCCGAACAGCCCATGATCCCCTTCCAGGGAGACAAAGCCGGATTCGCCAGGCAAGTAGGCAAAGGCAGGGGCAAGCAGGAGAAGAAGGCTCCCAATGAGAAAGAGAAAAGAAACTTGCCGCACTCTTTACCGTCCTATGGTTTACGGAAACTCCGCTCTTAAATATAGTTCCACCTTATGCCCAGTCTCAAAGCCAAACAGGTAACCGCGATTCATTTCGTAGGCCATGCCTATGCCGAAGGGGAACGGGAACCAGCCAAAATACCGGGCAATATCACCCCGCATCCGGAATCCGCGATAAAGGTCATCCATCTTCTGGTACTCCTTCGCCAGGTTATGGTTTTCCGATTCCTGGATACGCCAGCGATAAAGAAACACATAACCTACCTGCCAACCTGTCCGAGCGCGCTTATCCCAGAAGGCATTCCAGACAAACGAAGTCTTTACCCCCAGCTCGTCGCCAGGCTGGTAATTTCTGTCTTCGATAAAGGAATAATACTGTCCCGAAAGTCCCAAGACCATATTCGGACTAAAGCGGTACACGCCCATAGGCTCAATCCCCAGACGCTCAAAGCGTTCCACCCGGCTGCCATCGCCAGGTTGGAAACGCCAGCTTACATTCAGGCCGAAATAATCCAGCGGAAAGAACTTCATGCCCACGAAAGATTCATTCAAGCCATTCACACGCAGGTCCATTCTGCTATGAACCCGCCCGTTATGCCTTGTCTGCCATTCATAACTTACAAACCGGTAAGACATATCGGTATAAAAACTCAAGCAGTTACAGGGCGCCACCTCTACGGACCATTTCAGGTCTGCACTGTAGACATCATCACGGAGTTCAGCGAGGCCACCGACAGCGACAGCACTCTGGGGCGGCAACACCGGTTTCAACGGCTCCGTTGCAAGTGCCGGAACGGACATTACAAGCAATGATAGCGCCAGGTACAAAAGACCCGGCATGTGCGACTTAGTACTTGCCGTACTTGTAGCCGTAGCCATCCTGGCTGCCATGTTCATACTTGTTGATAACAATAGAAGCATGGGCGTTGGGGTTACCCTTGAGAATCTGGCTCATGCCATCCTGGATAGCTTCGATAGCGTGCTTGTTATACTCGATAACCATCACTATCTGGGAGGCCACACGACAAGCGAGAGCCGCATCTGTTACCAGCATGATAGGAGGCGTATCGATGATAATCAAGTCATACTGCTGCTTGAACAGTTCAATCAGCTCAGTAAAGTGCTTGGAGCCCAGCAATTCCGCCGGGTTTGCAGGGACATTTCCGCAAGGAAGCACGAACAAGTTTTCCACTTCGGTGGAGGCAATCACTTCTTCCGGTTTAACGGCTCTCAATAGGACCTGGGACAAACCATTTCCACGCTTGATACCAAACTCCTTATGCAAGCGACCCTTACGCAGGTCCGCATCTATCAGCAAAACCTTCTTGCCAAGACCAGCGTACAATGCAGCCAGGTTCACCGAGATAAAGCTTTTGCCCACACCCGGGATAAGGCCACTCACACCAATAACAGGCTGGTCCGAATCCATCATGGAAAATTCCAGGGAAGAGCGCAAGGCGCGCAGAGATTCAACAGCCACATCGTCGGGTTCCACCACGGCAAGCGGCCTAGTTCCCTTGGTGCCCTTGGGATTGCCCTTTGGCACCTTGGCATAGACGGTGAATCCCGTTTCCTTCTCGATAAAACTTGCGCTCTTCACGCCACCGCTAATTTTATCCTTCAAGGAGATGATAGCCATTCCCAACAAAAGGCCCAGGAAAAGGAATATCGCTAGAATCACCTTCTTCTTGGGTTTCACGGGCCTTGTAGTCTGCTCTGCAAAATCAACTATGCGGACCGACCCCACCTCGCCGGCGGACACCAGACGCAACTGCTGCACGCTATTCAGCATATTAGTGTAGAGTACCTTATTCAGCTCCACTTCGCTAGTAAGCTTGAGAACTTCTTGCTGGGTCTCGGGCAAATCCTTCACATCCTTCGTCGTAGTGGCCAGCTCACGGCGCAAGGTCCGCTCCTGATCTTCCAGCGTCTTGACCGTGGGGTGTTCCGCATGGAACAAGCGGATGGCCTCCTGCTTTTTCTGCTGGATTTCCAGGATGCTCTGTTCCAGTTTCATTCTCTTCTGGAGCACAATCTGAGTTTCCGCTGCCACATCCACGGAGCCCACCCTATTCTGGTAGGCATTCATGTTCATCAGGGACGAATCCAACCTAGCCTTTAAGTCCGGCAACTGCTTTTCCAAAAATTCCAGAGTCTGCTGAGCTTCGGCGTTTCTCTCTTCCACATTCTGGCGCAAATAGGAGGTTGCCACCTCATTCAGGACTTCAACGGCACGATCCGGATAGACATCCTGGTACGAGAATTCCAGTATTCCCGTACGCTTGCCCTTCTCCTTTACATCAAAGACCCCGCGAAAAGCCTCCACGGCATCCAGGTAATTTTTTTTGCCCACCTGAAAGCGCTGTCCCTTTCTGGCATCCATACGATAAACGCCAAAAACGGCAGTGTCCCCCGCATAGGGGAAATGGTAGGTCTGTCCCACAGTTCCCACTAAAATCCGCTGATCATTGTGGTCATATAGGGCATAATTCGCAGAATCCAAGGCCTTCGCAAGCCACGGCTTTTCCCGCTCTTCTAGAGGCAGGTTGTCCCACGGGACTTCAAAATTCATCAGTTCCATGCGACCTTCACGATGGAACAGCCTGTCCCACTTTCCAGCCGGTATAGCATAGTATTGCAAACGCTTCGATTCTATCGTGTTACCAAGCACCTTGCGGCTCTTGATGAGTTCTATCTCGGTCTCTGCAGGACTCGTAGACGCAAAAAGCGAGGCCATGTCCCCCATCAAAGAAGCCCCCTTTGCATTTTTGGTCTCTATCTGAAGCAAGGCATCCACCTGATAAACCGGGCGAATCCACATCGCCACAAAGACACCTACCGCACCCGCCAATATCAGACAGGGCAGCACAATGGTCCAGTTTTTCAGCAAGTTTTGAATCAGTTCGGAAAGATCCGTTTCTTCTTTTTTCAATTTCGCCATACAGAGTCCTAATAGTTTCTAGCACCCTTAAGATAACAAAAAACAAAAACCAAGACACCAATCCCTGTAACAATCCCCGCCCCAAAAGCCCTTCTTTTGGTATGTGAAACATTTGCAACTTGTTATATTTGGGACAGTCGCATATTGTCGGTGACGCCTGCTAGAAATGACTCGTCCGCTATTGCTCTTATTCGTCTTAGCTTTTTTAGGTTCATGCGTATGGAACCAACCAACGGACAATCCCGATTACTTGCCCCTAGACGACACAGAATACCCCTATGCTGGAATACCCAGGATGGTTATCGAAACCCGTAATCTATCACAAATAAGGGACAATTCGACAGCGATTTCTGCTATTATGCAGATATATGGTGAAAAGGAACCCGAAAGCGACATTATGGAGGTTTCTATTAGAGGCCGTGGCAGCGCCAGCTTTAAAATGCCTAAGCACAGCTACAAGTTGGAACTGAAAAATAAAGAGTCTCTGCTGGGTATGCACAAGGACAAGGACTGGGCACTGATTGCAAACTTTGGTGACAAAAGCCACCTACGAAATTTAATGTCTTATAAGCTGTCATCCTTGATGGGAGCGACTTACGCACCACAATGCCGATATGTCGAATTGTACTTAAATAGAAAATATATGGGCTTATTCCTGCTGGTAGAAACCGTAAAGATTGCCAAGAATAGAATAAACATCATCAAAGACGCAAACACATACCTGATAGAAAAAGAAACCGAAAATCGAAGCGATCCTCCCCTTGTAAAAACAGAAAAAGGGAGTCTCTTCCATATAAAGTATCCACAATCCCCAGGCCAGGAAAAAATTCAGGAACTGAAACAATATCTTGATTCCTGGGAAACCTATTTGCAAAAACAATCTTTTAATGACATTGAATCAAGGTTGGACCTGTCTAGCTACTTCTCCCACTATTGGACACAAGAGATATCAAAAAATGTCGACGGAAATTTCAACCGCAGTGTCTACATTTATTGGCGCGGCAACGACCCGATCCACTTCGGTCCCGTATGGGATTTCGACCTTGCCTATGGCAACAGTACCACCGAAGTTAAAAGACAATCATCCGGATGGTACGCAAAAAAGTCAGGATGGCATTCTCAGCTTTTAAAAAACAAGAAAATCGACAGCCTGTCTAAGCTCTATTGGCAAGAGCACCTGGCGCAGGCGTATACTCTGCTAGACACCATCGACAGGTATTCAAAAAAAATATCCGCGGCAGTTCAGCACGAATTCAAACGCTGGCCCGATTTACAAAGCACAGACCATTGGGCATACCGGCAGTCCTTCTCTTCCTACGAGGAAGTCATAGACTCCCTTCAAACATGGTACAAAAGAAGGCTGGAATGGATTGACGGGCAACCATAATTAACTTATCTTTTACAGGGTTTTAGAATGAACATCGGACTTATATTCGCTGGCGGCGTCGGTTCCAGGATGCACAGCAAGGATTTGCCGAAGCAATTCCTGCGTATTTATGATAGACCTATCATTGTCCACACCATCGAGCATTTCGAGAAGAACACCCTGATTGACGCCGTGGTGGTCGTGTGCGTTGCTGAGTGGATTGATTATTTCAAAAAACTGGCAAATCAGTACCACTTGACGAAAATTGCAAAGATTGTCCCTGGAGGGGCAACAGGCCAGCTTTCCATTTACAACGGACTGCTCGCCGCCAAAGAAATTGCCAAAGAAGAGAAAAGCATCGTCCTCATACACGACGGAGTTCGCCCGCTTATCAACAGCGACTTACTGACCCAAAACATTGAATGCGTCCAAAAACACGGTTCATCCATTACCAGCGGAATTGTCAAAGAGACCATCGTAGAAATCGATGACAACGGAGCTATAAAGCTGGTTCCCGACAGGGCCCATTCCAGGGTCGCAAAAGCCCCCCAATGTTTTTGGTTAAACGACATCCTTGCCGCACATGAGAAGGCCCTTAACGATGGACGGAAAGACTTCATCGACTCCTGCTCCATGATGCAGCACTACGGATTCAAACTACACATGACGGACGGTCCTTACGAAAATATAAAGATCACCACGCCGGACGACTTCTACACCATGCGCGCAATTCTCCAAGTCAAAGAAGACGCTCAAATATACGGGATATAATATGATATCTATAAAAGAGCTGCCTATCTTTGTCCACAATGGTGAGCCAACGCGTCTCCGTTTACAGATTCGCAAGTTCTTTAGGTTATGCCGACATCTGTTGGGAAAGTCATGCTGTTTCTTTAAAGTTCTCCCTTTGCAGGATAAAATCGTGGCATCCACTTTTGAGGGACGGCGCTACGGAGACAACTCCCAGTTCATCCTTGAAGAATTACACCGGCTAAATCCGTCTATAAAAATCGTCTGGATTAAGGCAAAGAATTACAATTACCCCATTCCAGACTACATAAGCGTTGTAAACGACCGTTCAACCATAAGAAAGGCTTACGAATACGACACAGCAAAAGTATGGCTCGACACCCATCTGTTGGACAAGTTCCTCTCTCGGCGAAAAAAACAATTATTCGTAGAAACTTGGCATGGAGGTCTTGGAATAAAAAAAGTCGGCAATGATAGGGAAATACTGGTAAAAACAAACACGACAAACCCTCGAATAATCCACACCACAAAGAACGCCAATTTATTTGTTTCCAACTCATTCCATTTGACCAACATCTTTCGAAAGGCTTTCGGTTATTCTGGAAAAATCTGGAAAAGCGGTTATCCCAAGAACGACATTCTGTTTCAAGACAACACTGCTGCAAAAAACAAAATTCATTCTAAATTCGGCATTTCATCATCTGCAAAAATATGCATTTATGCCCCTTCCTTTAGAGATGACAACAAAACCGATCCTGTCAAATTGAAGCCCATATACTCCATTGACAGTAAAAGGCTTATTGCATCACTACACGAAAGATTTGGCGGAGAATGGGTTATCTTGTTCCGCTTGCACCCAGATCTATCCCGGCTCAAAATGCAATTTGATTACGGAGAAAGCGTAAAAGACGCCACTCACTACCCCGACATGCAGGAGCTCATTTTAGCGGCAGACGCATTCATCTCTGACTATTCCAGCTGCATATTCGACGCGTCAATCCGCAAAATCCCATGCTTTACTTTTGCAACTGATTTCGACAACTACAAGGCCGACCGAGGAGTTTATTACGAAATGGAGGAATTGCCCTTCCCATACGCCAAAAACAATGACGAGCTCCAGCATAACATCTTATCATTTGACCCACAGGCATATTTTGAACGACTGGAGGCCTTCAAAAAACGAACCGGCCTGCACGAAACTGGGCATGCGACGCAAGACATCGCTTTCGTAATCAATGAGTTTATCAAGGGCAATTCAAAACCATTGGAGGGAATCCAAGGTGACTTACAATGATTTAATACTTGAAGATGCAAATAGTTTAAAAATTAATTATCCCGAACTATTTGATCAACTCGAACATAAATGCATCCTTGTAACTGGGGCAACAGGTCTAATAGGCAAAACCCTTGTCACGATCATTCTCAACAACACCAAAACTGCTAAGGTGGCGGCCCTCGCCAGGAACAAGGAAAAAGCCGAATTGTTTTTTTCTGGCAATCCGCATAAAGACAGACTCTCTTTCATCATTTCCGACATCACACAGCCATTTTCTTCGCCTGTTCCAGTCGATTACATCATTCACGCAGCTAGTGAAACATCTAGCAAAGCTTTTATAACCACTCCCGTCAATGTTATTTCCACCACCTTCAAAGGTACCCAAAATCTTTTGGAATTTGCAAACGCGAACAAGGTGGAAAGCTTCGTTTACCTTTCCACAATGGAAATTTACGGAGCTCCGAAAACAGACGAAAAGATAAACGAATCCCACGGAACAAATTTGATTTCAACCGAGGTGCGAACTTGTTACCCGGAAAGCAAGCGTCTATGCGAGACCCTCTGTGCAGCATACGCTTCCGAATATGGGGTGCCAGCCAAAATACTCCGTCTCACTCAAACTTTTGGCCCCGGCGTCGCATATAATGACGGGCGCGTATTTGCAGAATTCGCACGGTGCGCTATCGAAGGCAAAAACATCGTTTTACATACCAAAGGCGAAACAAAGCGAAATTATCTCTATACCGCAGACGCCGTTTCTGCAATTCTCACTGTATTGTTAAAAGGCGAAAACGGGGAAGCATACAATGCCGCCAACGAAAGCACCTATTGTTCCATTTACGAAATGGCTAAGCTTGTAGCGGAACAAATTGCAAAAAACAAAATAAAAGTCATTATCGAAGAATCTGACATTTCCAAATTTGGATACGCTCCGCCACTCAAGATGAATCTTGACACGGCAAAATTGAAAAAACTCGGTTGGAACCCGACACATTCTTTAAAAGAGATGTTTGAAAAAACAATCCATTCCACGGCAGGATGATTAATTCATAGGAGTTTCTTTGGGATCGCAACATCAAAACGAAAAGCGAATAGCTAAAAACACCCTCTATTTGTACATACGAATGGGGGTTATGATGTTGGTCCAGCTCTACACAAGCCGCATCGTTCTTGACAACCTAGGGATTGAAAATTATGGTATTTACAGTGTAGTCGCAGCATTTATCGTTGCGTTTACCTTTATCAGTGGGCCTTTGGGAACCGCGACACAACGTTTTCTTAATTTTGAACTTGGCCGTAAAGAAGGTGGGAAAGTTAACGAAGTTTTTAATCATTGCTTTTTCACTTACATTGTTCTTGGTATTGCCCTTGTTTGCATCATTGAACTGGCGGGGAATTGGTATATATCAAACAAAATGTCTCTGCCTGCAGGACGACATGACGCCGCTCTATGGACTTTTCATTTTTCTGTTATTGCGCTTTTCATAAACCTCGTCAAAACACCCTTTGAAGCTCTAATAATATCCCACGAAAAAATGTTTTTTTATGCATACTTGAGCATAATCGAGGTCTTACTCAAATTACTAAACGCCTTTTCATTACAATTTTTCTTAATTGACAAACTCAAATTGTACGCAATAAACCATTTTTTTATTGCACTAATAATATTGTTTGCAACTTTTGCATTCTCCATAATATCTTTTGAAGATATTCACATTTGTTGGATTAAAAAAATCTGGGATTACGACCTCTTTAAGAAGCTATTGTCCTTTTCCGGCTGGAGCCTATTCGGAGCAGTAGCATCCATGTCAGCAAACCAAGGATTAAACATTTTACTCAATCTCTTTTACGGAGTCACCGTCAACGCAGCAATGGGTATTACTACTCAAATAAACAATGCGATGAACAATTTTGTGAAAAATTTTCAAGTTGCATTCAGGCCCCAGCTCGTCAAATATTACGCGGCAGGAAACCTTCCCTCCATGCGAGCGCTCATAATCAATTCTTCTAAATACTCCTTCCTACTTCTCTTTGCAGTAGTTTGCCCTCTATGCTTCAACATCCATTTTGTCCTGGACTTATGGCTAAAAGTCGTCCCTGACTATGTTGCCGAATTTTGCATATGCATACTAACATACACACTATTGGAAACTTTATCAGCCCCCCTATGGATGTCGGTTCAAGCAACAGGAAATATCAAATACTATCAGCTTTCTATAAGCACAGCAATGTTGATGAATATAACCTTGTCATACATTTTCTTGAAACAAGGTTTCGGTCCCATTATTGTACTTGTAATCAAATGTTTCCTTGACATTATCTATCTCATTATTCGCTTAGCTTTTGTGAAAGCGAAAATACAACTATCTGTCAAAAAGTTTTTATCCGGAAGCATTGTGCCTTCGGCAATCATTGCAACATCATCTATTCTTCTCTTTCATTTTCTATCACAAATTCCATTTAGCGGCTTTGCGAAATTGACTACGACAACAATTCTTTTTGAGATTTTCTATTTTATTTTCGTATTCTTTATCGGATTAAATAAACAAGATCGATTCCTGTTAATTTCAACAATAAAGAAAAAATTTGGAGAAAAAAAATGAATGGTCTTTTAATTTGTTCCGGCGTTGGTCAACGAAAGAATATTGGCGATTATATTCAGAGCCTTGCACAAGAACAATTCTTCAAAAAAATAGACTGTTTAGTTGAAAGAGAACATCTTGATTCCATTTCGGACGATAAGAAAATAAACCTTATTATGAACGGATGGTTCATGTGGAATCCAGAAAATTTTCCACCAGCACCATCAATCAATCCACTCTTTATCTCATTTCACATAGTTCCATCTATCGCTTCACGTTTTTTTTCAACAAAAACCATTGAATATTTGAAAAAACACGAACCTATAGGCGCTCGTGACACAGGCACGCAAGCCCTTTTGGAAAAATACGGCGTAGAGAGCTATTTTTCCGGTTGCCTGACATTGACTTTGAATTTAAAATACAAAAGCGACATAAAAGATCATTCCATTTATTTCGTAGATCCGTATTATGAATATGATCTAAGAAAAGATCGAAATAAAGAGCGGAGACTTTTCAAAGCGCTTCAGCTACTGATCAAATCACCGCGAAAATCGTTCATTATCAGCAGACATATAAAGTACAATGTTAAATGGGCCGTAGCCAACATTCCTATTCTTGGAAAGATGCTAATGGCAGCCTGTTTTTATGAAACATACCACAATGTTTTTGGGGATGATGTTTTATTTAATGCAAAATTCATCTCACACAGTGTAGATCAGTCGCTATTTAACAACGACCAAGAAAAAATTGAATATGCTAGGGATCTTGTACATACATACGCCAAGGCTTCGCTGGTTGTAACATCCCGTATTCACTGTGCCCTTCCTTGCCTTGGCATAGAGACCCCAGTTATTTTTATTTCATCCGATGCATTAGACGATGGAAGAACAAGAAGCCCCGGACGATTTGGCGGCCTCATCAATTTATTTCATCGTTGTCGATGGACACCGAAAGGACTCGTTGCAGAATCTCAGGAACTGAAAAAATTACTTCAAAAAGATAAAATTCATTTGAACAATATCCTCAATAATTCCGATGATTACAAGCCCCTCCGGGACGAACTCATAAAGAAAGCCAGTGAATTTACTACTAAGTTCGAGTAACTGAGCAATAAAGGTAATCAGATTTTAGCTTTGGGGCTTTTTCTACAACTGGTCACTTTAACAACATTGTCAAAAAAAAATAAGAATAAATCTCTCTAAAAAATGTCAGAGGAACTCTATGATCAATATCGATAGTCTCATTTTCATCGCGGCTTTACTCTTTCTTGTCCTATTTAAGGCTCAATTTGCAAGAAACAGTGCTTTTTTTGACGATGGTTTATCTCTTAAGAACTCTCTTCCAGTTCGTGGACTCGCCGCAATCTGCGTTATTTTTGCCCATACCGGAGTAATTCCATTTTGGAAGCACGGCTACATGTTTGTAGGGCTCTTTTTCTTCTTTTCTGGATATGGGTTGATAAAGAATGTTATAAGCAAACCTAGATACCTAGATTCCTTTCTCTTCCATCGTTTTCCCTCAATAATTGTTCCTTACTACACAATGAACATTGTATACATTGTGGTTTTGTTTTTTATAGGGGGCTTTAAGCCACCATCTGAACTGCTGATAAAAAGTTTTTTTATTCCATTTCTTAAAAACGGTTTATTTATCACATCCGCATGGTATGTTGTTGTTCTATGCCTACTTTATATCCTTTTTTATTTTTCTTTCAAAAAAAACAAATTCTCTGTTGCATTTATCTTAACCACTATGGGCATTGCAATTTATTGCATTCTCTGTAAATATGCCGAAAAAAATATAATTTGGTACGGAACAGCCCCATGTTTTTTAACCGGCATCCTATATTCTCGTTATGAAAATCAGATTAAAATTTGGGTAAAGCGCTATTTCCCATTTATTATACTTTGCTCATTAGCTTTATTTATTGTTTTCGCATTTACCAACATACAAACTTATATTAACAGGTTTATTTTTAGACAAATCTATACCAATTTATTCATTTCCGTAATAATCCTTTCTCTTTATAAAATCAAAATAGGCAACACTGTTTCGGCATTTCTTGGCAAAATCTCATATGAACTCTATCTAATCCATACTTTATTTATCCTATTTCTCAACCAATCTTTCGTCAACGTCCATTATGGCAATTCCGTACACTGTCTGCAATGGAATAATCATATTGGATTCGTTGCAAGTACTATTCTAATGTCAATTGGACTTGCTTTTGTGATAAACAAGCTAAACAAAAAGATTTTAAATAAACTGAAATGACAACTAAAATAATCACATTCCTTTTTCTCTTTGCGACTCTCACTTTCGCCAATAAGTGGATTGTTGATTTCAATCAACACAACCCGGGGCCATACACATCAAGAATGGCCCATCAGGATTTCAACCGAGATGCCAAAAAGCCTGATTTGCCCAATTCTGAAATCGTTTTTGATTCCCTGTTGAAGAAGAACGTCCTCCGGCTTAAATATCCCAAGGGATGTCTTGGCACATCGAAAGAAAGGGGGTGCGCTGCACAGGTTCACTACCGTCTTTCCGAAGCCCATGACACCCTGTGGCTGGGCTATTTCCTTTTTTTCGAAAACGGCTTCGACTTTAAAAAAGGCGGCAAGTTACCGGGACTTTGCGGAGGAAAATGCTATACTGGCGGAAAGGACCCGTCCGATGGTAACGGTTGGAGTGCCAGAATCATGTGGCGAAAAAACGGATATGCCGAACAGTACGTCTACCACAGCAATCAAAAAGGCCAATACGGAGACTCTTTTTTATGGTCCGACAGCGGCAACCCCGTCAAGTTAACGCCAGGTCAATGGCACTGGATTGTAACCAAGGTGACAATGAACCAGATTGTTAACGGCATCGTCTACTCCGACGGCGAAATTGAAACATGGCTGGACGGGAAAAAAGTCCTCCACCAAGAAAACCTCACATTCCGAAAAAACGAAAACGTCCACATAAACGACATGTACCTTTCAACCTTCCATGGCGGGGGAACAGACAGTTGGTCCCCAAACCATGATAGTTACGCCCGTTTTTCCGACTTTATCATCCAGACAGAACCCATAGGAATCGTCCCCACACCCTAATTATTTTTATATTGCAAGGGTATATGATACTCGCGCTAAAACATTTCTATACAAGGTTTTTCCCGGCCTCTGTACGGAATTTTTTCGGCAGCCTTCGTTTAAAGGATCGTTTCTTTATTGCGTATTTCAAGCGTAGGGATAAAAAACTCATAAAACGCTTAAGCAAAAAAGAATCCATCTCCGTTGCCTTCGTCTGTATGGATGTCGCCTTCTGGAAATACAACGGGATTTTTTCACTGATGCAAAAAAATCCCCTTTTCAACCCCCTGGTAGTCCTTGTTCCTCGGCCCGACTTAGACGCTCAACTAAAAAGCAAATGCATCGAGGAGATGGAGCTTTACTTTAAAAAGTTGAATTTTCCGTACGCACAAGACCTAGAAAATTTTAAAGCCGACATCATATTTTACGCACAGCCCTACAAGACAAGCGTTCCCGAAAGTCTGTCCGTCTATAATTTGCCCAACACGCTCTTTTGCTACATCCCGTACGCTTTTTGGGTATCAAATTACCAATGGGGTTATGACCAGTCCCTGCACAATATGGCCTGGAAACTGTTTTACCCCACAGCAATACACAAAGAAAACGCTTACCATTTGGCGCTGAACAAGGGTGAAAATGTTTGCGTTACGGGTTATCCGCTCGCCGACATCTTCTTGGAAAAGCAGAATGAGCCCCCCTCCAGCCATCCTTGGGGTGATGAAAGCGACCAACGAAAAAGGATCGTTTGGGCGACCCACAACTCCATCATTCCCAACAAATATTCGGACTGCTCGACATTCCTGCAATACGCCGATGTTTTCCTAGACCTCGCCACGAAATACCAGGATCAGGTTATAATCGCCTTCAAGCCGCATCCCATTTTAAAGCACAACCTATACCTGCACCCACAGTGGGGAAAGCAAAGAACCGACGAATATTTCCACAAATGGGAAAGTCTCCCCAACACATTTATCGCCACTGGGGACTACATAGAGTTGTTCAAGCAGTCCGATGCCCTCATACACGATTGCGGTTCATTTACAGCAGAATACCTATATACCCAAAAGCCCTGCCTTTTTGTAGGCCCCCCTAGGGACAAAGTTTACTGTAAATTCGGGCTCAAGGCCCTAGACGCGCACTACTCTCTAGAAGATTGCAATCCCGAAGACTTCATAAAGAATGTCGTCATTGACGGAAAGGACCCCAAGGAAGAAAAACGCAAGGCCTTTTTTGACGACTACCTATTGCCGCCCCACAACCAAACCGTCGCACAGAATGTTCTTCAAGAAATTCTAAAGGGGCTCCATAAATGCTGAGTTTCCTTGTCATTTTATTTGTTGGATTCATCACTTTTTTGATGATCCAGCAAAAAAAAGAAGAAAACAGGCTTCTCCTGCTTATTATCGGCCTTTTTTGCATTCCCGCTTCCGCGGTGGCGTTTTCTAAAAGTCCCTATCTCGATCCCAAGTCTATTCTCCTATACCTGTACATCATCACATCGTATGTAAACGACCCCAGCGAATTCAAGAGAAGCATTCGAGATTTCCCCTTCAAAATTCCCTGCTTTATCGTCCTTGTTTTCTTTGTCATTACGGCCTATTTTGGCGCCGACGGTTCTGCCAAGCGTATATACGATTCCGTTCGCATATATATAGATTCCTATGGCTTTTTGTTCGCCGCCTTTTGCGCGGGAAGAAAAGCCGATTTCCACGTTTTTTACAAGAATTTCTTTAAGCTCGTGTTCCTGCTTTGCACTCTGGGCGTCATTGAACATTTCATACACGACAACATCCCGTACAAAATCATTTGTTCAGCATTCCCTTATTACGATGGATTTGCAGACCTCAATGGAACCGTGACATTCGACCAGGATTGGCGAACAAGAATCAACATTCTGACAAAACACCCCACAGCACTGGGAACCATGTTGTGCATTTGCATACTAACCATTATACCATTGGCAAGAAAAGACATCAGTAAAGAGAAAAAACTTTTATTTGCGGGCCTTATTCTTGTTACGGTGTATTTCTCGGGGTCAAGAACGGCTCTTCTGTGCGCACTTTTCTTCTCCCTATACTATTTCGTTTCAAAAAAATCCAAATTCTTCAAATTGGTTCTTCTTGTATCACTCATAATAGCCGCAAGCAATATTACAAAGGATTTCATTGAGAATTTAACCACGAAAGGTCAGGGAAGCTCCCTGGAATTGCGCCAAGATCAACTCTTGTACTCTTACATGCAATTCCGCAATTCCCCCTATTTTGGGAACGGATTGGGCTATATAGAAAAGTACTTAATCGAAGAAGACAAAAATGGCCGCGCTCAGGTCGAAAACCTGGGGGGCCTTGAATCCGTCGTTTTCTCACTACTAATCAACCAGGGCATATTCGGCCTAGTTTCATATTTCTTTATGCTCGGTTGGATAATGGTGTTTTTCAAGCGAAAAGCCAACCAGGGGAAAATCGCAGGAGATCAGGGATTCCTTGTCACATCGTGCTGCACATTGTTCTTTATACTCTCCGGGCACATCGGTTCAAACGACATCATGTGCTATACGTTTATCGGGCTATTGGCTGGAAACAGCCTTTCAACAGAAGACGAACCGTCAGAGGAATCTGACAAAGATGTACATAACGCCGACGAAGCCATTCCGCAACAAAAATAGCTGGAATCTTCGCTTCAAGCCATCAAATTTTAGTGCAGGGTTGCGCAACGCCTTGAAATAAACGGACGATTTCAACGTTGCCTTCAATAGCTTGCATATACTTGCAAACTCCCTTTTCTTTGTTTTCCGAGCATAATAGTGGAACAGCCTGGTGGCCCTCAAAAAACAACCATAGGCAAAGGCGTTGAGCAGTTCTTCTTTTTCTCCATATGCGCCCTTTATATATTCTAAAGTGGCACGATCAAGGGAAACACAGTCCTCCGCCCTCCGCTTATCATACTTGTTAACCAAAGACATGGGCCAAAATCTATAATGATACAGCGCCTGGTTTACCCACGCTACAGAAGAAGCACCTATCATTACCCGTAACACAAACAAGGTGTCTTCGGCATACTGAATGTGTTGCGGGAACTCGATTCCGTCAACAATGTCTTTTCGATAAAGTTTACAATACGGGCCCAACAGGGCCTGTATGCAAGAATGCCCATTCATTACGCTTCGATTATAGTGCGTCCCCTCGATGTTCTTGTGCAGCAAGGTAGCTACCAAGGATTCCATCTCTGGTTTCTGAATTAGCACATCGTGCTTGTACACGGCCTGGATCTGCGGCCTTTCACCCTCGACTTCTTTCAACAAGTCACATCCGCAAATATCGCAGTTGCTTTTTAGAGCCCTGTCTAGCAAGGTTTCACATATTTCCGGTTCGACCCAGTCATCAGAATCAACAAACATGACCCAAGATCCCCTGGCCTGCCGCAACCCCTCATTCCGAGCCACAGAAACGCCCTGGTTTTTCTGATGAATCACGCGAATCCGGTTGTCCGATTCCATGAACTGGTCGCACAATTCGCCACTGTCATCCGTGGAACCGTCGTCAACTAGAAGAACCTCGATATTCTCGTATGTTTGCCTCAGTAGACTGTCAACGCAGTGTCTCAAATATTTTGAAACATTGTACACAGGGACGATTATGGATATCAAGTTTTCTTGCATTTACACTTCAAACATTGACTTTTCCGGCAAGATGGCCTGGAATGCGGCCTTCAAGCATTCTTTCTCGTATTCAAAATCTATATCCGGATTGGAGTCATTGAGGCAGACCGTAGCGTATTTTTGCTTTCTTACAGCCTCATAAATAGCCTTGTTGTTCCGGCCCGGTTCAAAAACAAAAGTACAGCCATCAATAGCCGAGGGAGCGAAATCGCCGTTCAGAAGCTGCCAATACCGCATAAGCCAATGGCTAACATCATCCTTTTGACGGAACCTATGGGTGGCAACCTCTGTTAACATCGCTTCTTCTTTTGACCACACTTCCTCGAAGATTTCCTTCCTGTACGCCAATGGCAAATGAGGGTCATTTACCCCGAAGAACCTGGGCCACAACATCAAAAACATATTTCGGAGATTGTGCATTCCATAGGACGGGCTAAAGAATTTAGACAAGTGATTCCTGACCGTCTTTTTTTTATCAAAATGATGGTTTATAACGGCCCAATTATTCAACTTTATAAAACTGAATTGGTCATAGGGTGCAACTATTCCCAAAAGGGCCCTGTCACAAGGCAAATCGCCCTTAAAAAAATATTTCTGCGACACCGGCTTTGTCAGAAACATATCGTCATTGAACATGACAAATTTCTGCGACAGTTCCGGAATCCGATGAGCAAACAATTCAATAACATTCGAATTGAATGTGGGAAGAAATCCCTCTGGAATATAATCCCTGTGATTGACTATATGCAGTTTGGGGCACTCTTTGTTCAACCAAGGCGGCAGGTGTCCCCATGTGACAAAGTGAACTTTTCGAACCCATGGAGCAAATTTTTCGACTCCACGGAAAAAATACTGTAGCACATCCCAATCGCGAAAACGGTTAGCAGAATTTCCAACGGCTTCTTTAGGAGAAAATCTCTCTTTCTCCTTCATCCATTCGGGATCTTTCCCATCAACCCACAATATGACAAAATCTACATCAGAATTCATATAGGGCAATCCACCGGTTCTTTTCTGCATCCCAAGAATGCGATTTCATATACTCAAAAGCCAACGATTCCTTTTCCTTCAGCAATCCGTCAGAAAAATCTTTTGCCACCCTGGCAAGGGCAGATTCCAAAGCTCTACCATGAGAATCTTCGGTATCATAATCATAGCAATACATCATTTTGTCAGCATCGCCAATACTTCTCACGCAACCGATTTCGGGGCAGATTATGGTTTTTGCATAAGAAAACGCCATCCAGAGGGTCCCCGAATTCAAGGTAGTTTCCTTATCGTACGGGGCGACCATCAGCGTGCACTGGTGTAGGTACGCATCCATCAATTCTGTCGGGACAAAATTAAAATCAAGGTATATCCCCCTTTTATTTTCAGACTCCTTGATTAACTTCTCCCTATAGGCCTTTTCAGAACAAGCACCACAAACCAGCAGCACAAAATCGTTCTCAACAATATTCGACTTGCAAAAAGACCGTATCAAGAGGTCCACATTTTTATACGCATCGATAACACCCACGAACAGGATTATCTTTTTCGCCGAATCTATCCCATACTTTTCGTGAATGTTTACTTGCGACTCCGGATAATCCCCGATATAGTCGCCATGAGGGACACAGACCACCTTATCCTTGTATTGTTTCAAGTCCGGAATCTCGTTGTAGGATTCCTCGCACAAAACATGAATGCGAGCACTCCATTTCATCAAGTACCGCATCATGATTCTTGAGAAAGCCTCCCCCTTCCCCCTACAATGTGCAATCTTGTTGTGGGCCGTCCACACAATGGGCTTTCCACGCGCACGAAAATAAACCAGAGTGAAGAACCTTATTACGAAATTCACCAAAGCCCTGAAAATATTCTTTCCTCGGATATTTTCCAGCCAATTAAAGTGAACTATGTCGTAGAACAGGAAACTTTTTAAATCGGATTTCAAGGCTTCATTGAAGCCAACTACATCAAAACGACCAGATATCTGTTCCGTCAAGTTGCCCAGGTACGAATTTCGCTCCGTCCTCTTTTGCGGAAACATCAAGATCTTCTTCATAATTCATTCAAAGGCTTATTTTTCAACAATCAAACGAATTTCATTTATCAATTGTTCCGATGCAAAATCCGACACAGGCTTTAGTGGTTCAATATCTGAAGATAAGAGGTACTTTTTTAGAGCCGATTCGTCGTGCGCAACGTGAACCAAGTTCATTTTTTCAAACATCTCGGCTGTAGCCATTTGATGATTGTTCCTATGTTCTCCCAGTTCTGCAATTCGTGGAAACACAATTATAGGCTTACGCAACTGCAGTGCAGAAACAATAGTTCCAATACCAGCGTGAGCAACAATAATACGGGACTGTTGGCACATCTTGTTAAAATCACCAACAGACAAGAAGCCCACCGTTTCGATTTTTTTGGGGTTGTAATTTCCACACAATGTCTGTGCTACAATTTTTTCATCAACGTCAATTGCAATCCTATCTAGGGCCTTGATAAGCCGATCAAAGGGAGCCTGCGTACCTATTGTGCAAAAAATCATAGCCTACCCCAAAACATTTCCGGCAAATTTCACATTCTTTTCGCTTAAGTGCTCCCATTGAGTATAGACATAATCGATACCCACTCTCGCAGCCACTTTCCCACAGAAACTAAGACAATGCGCATTTGCAATGGAGTCTATCCAGATCGTCTTTTTTCGCAGCATGTACTTTGCAATCAATAAAAGCAACAACCCCGGCGCAGCACCAGTCGACAGCACCGTATCCGGTCTGCTTTTCATTAGAATAAAGACATCGCGAAGAACAGAAGGCAGAATTTTCCAAATATTCCACCTAGAAAAATCAGGCGTGATATAGATTTTGTCGCTATCAACCATCGCTAGGGCGTTTTTATGCGTACTTACGTACGACACATCAAAAACACCCTCCAATGGTCGCATCATTCGTAAAAGTTGAATCCAGTGCCCCCCAAACGAAGCCACCGCAAGCACCCTCTTTTTTCCACCAACGTTCTGCATAAGCAGAAGAAACTTACTCCGCCGTTCCCTTACCAATGCTGGACACTTCGAAACCAATCTTACGAAGAGCTTCGGCGTCCAGGATATTACGACCGTCAAAGACAAAGGCCGGCTTGGCCATGCCCTTATAGATACGGTTCCAATCCAGCTCAGCGAAACACTTCCATTCGGTGCAGACCACCACGGCATGGGCACCTTCGGCAGCCTTGTACGGGTCTTCTTCGAACTGCACCTGGTCCAAAACATCCTTCAGGTCGCGCTTGGCATCGGGGATGGCCTTCGGGTCGGTCACCACCGGCTGGGCATGTTCGTTGAGCAAGTCGCGAACCACCAGGTTCGCCGGGCTTTCGCGGGTATCGCCCGTATTGGCCTTGAAGGCGAAACCGAACACGGCAATCTTCTTGCTGGCGATGGTGTTGAACATGGTTTCCAGCATGCGGTCCACCACACGGTGGGTCTGCCATTCGTTAATCTTCACCACGCTTTCCCAGTAAGCGGCCACCTCAGGGAGTCCATAGTAACCGCACAGGTACACCAGGTTCAGGATATCCTTCTTAAAGCAGGAGCCTCCAAAGCCGATAGAGGCCTTGAGAAACTTGGGACCGATACGGGTATCCTTGCCCATCACGAAGGCCACTTCGTCCACATCGGCACCAGTCTTTTCACAGAGGGCGCTGATGGAGTTGATGGAACTGATACGCTGAGCCAGGAAGGCGTTGGCAGTAAGCTTGGTCAGTTCGGAGCTCCAGAGATTCGTCGTTAAAATGCGGTCACGGGGCACCCAGTGTGCGTACACATCCACCAGCTTCTGGCAGGCGGCCAAGCCCGATTCCGTCTGGTGGGAACCGATAAGCACACGGTCCGGCTCGAAAAGGTCCTTGATGGCAGTACCTTCGGCCAGGAACTCGGGATTGGATAGCACCTCGAAGTGCAACCCCTTGTCATTAGAATTCAGAATCCTTTCCATGGCAGCAGCGGTACGTACCGGAAGCGTGGACTTCTCCACGATAATCTTCCCTTCGTTTGCCACTTCCAAAATGTTGCGGGCCGTCTTTTCCCAGTACTGCAAGTCAGAAGCCTTGCCGGCGCCATGACCAAATGTCTTTGTCGGAGTATTCACCGACACGAAGATAATGTCCGCTTCCTTGATGGCAGCCGGAATATCTGTGCTGAAGAAGAGATTGCGGCCGCGCGCCCGTTTCACCACATCGTCGAGACCGGGTTCAAAAATCGGCAGGCTATCGCTATTCCAAGCGTCAATACGGGCCTGGTTGATATCCACCACGGTCACTTTCACATCGGGACACTTGTCGGCAATAACGGTCATAGTGGGGCCACCGACGTAGCCCGCACCAATACAAAGAATCTTGGTACTGAAACTCATAGTAACCATAATGTAGAAAAAAAGCGTTTTTACTTGAAATTCGCAGTCAGAGTCGTTACCGTATCGGGGTCAATAACACGGGTTTCGGTTTTAATTCCGTCACTCCAGCCGGTAAAGGAGCCACCACTGGACTTTGCCGTCAGAGTCACGGGGGTCCCCTTAAAGAACGATACCGTCACCGAACTACGGTCTACTGGCAAATCATGCACCAGGATCTTTCCCGAACCACTCGTGACAAGCTTTACCTTTGCCACATCGCCTAACTCGAAATGTTCCGCCAATTCAGACAAGATGACGGCCTGGCGCGACCCCGCAAAGGCTTTCATCTTTTCCAGCTGGCCGCTCATGTAAGTAGCGTTTAAATTCCAGCGTTTCTGATCTCTGGTGATTTCCGACTCTATTTCCGACATCATGGCGTCGATACGCGCCAGCAAGCGGGACTTCTCAAAAGTGGTCGCCAACAAAACGGGCATGCGGTTTATAAACGCGGCCTTGAAATTCTTGTTTTCGAGCATTCTCCGGAGCAAAAGCGTAGATGCAGGGCCGTTGGGCCAGTCTTCGCCATCCTCCGCCGTCGCAAATTCAAAAATGTTGTTCTTGTACACGCTGTATTCGTTACCAAAGCCAAAATCCATATCGTAGATAAACCACTTCCACTTGGTCTTGGGGTTTGTCCCCCGCCATTTTTTCAGGTTGTTCGAAGGCCAGTCCCTATTGTTCATGAACATTTCGGTTTGCATGTAATTGATGAAATTATTTACATCGATTTGGGATTCCACCTGTGCATAGTTCTCATCGCTATCCAAGTGGTTCTTCGCAAGCCAATCCATCATGGCCACATATTCTGTAGGCGATCCCGAAGTTGCGGAATTATCCGCTTTCAAAAGGTCAATTTCGTCGGGATTCAAACCATAGTGAGTCTCGAAATAATATTCTGTGCTGCGCTCCCTAATGCTATGGATACCAAAGTATTCACCGTTGTAGTACACCACTACCCCACGGCCCCTCTGGTAATCCACATCAAGACCTTCCGTCACGGAACTGCAAAGCCTGTCGCGGATGTAGTCGGCACCGAAATTTCCGCCATTATTGCGCAACAGGAACACCTTGAACTTTTTCAGATTAGGAAAATCCGGGAATAGCGGGTATTCCAGGCGCTTGTCGCCGTACTTTTCCTTGAATACTATCGCTACGGATTTCTTGGCATTGGCCCTGCTATAGTTTCCGAAAATCTGGAATCCCGCATTCTTGGCAAAAGCCGGGGCATTCTTGCCCTTTTCCAGTAATTCCACGAACACCGGAATCTCGCGATCCTCCCAGTAGTTGGCTCCGTAATGGGGATCCTTGGCCTGGGCATTCGGCCCCTCCATATATATGCCCGTGTCAGGGTCGAAAAGGGAATTGGGGTTGGCGGTCAAGAACACTACAGGCGTCTGGGGGCGCGTCTCGAAAACATAGGTGCGGGTCACCACTTCACTGGAGACACTTCCCGTAGCAAATGACGCACAGCGAAGAACGGTCGTCTTATTGATTTGAATGTTATCCTGGTGGGGGCTTTTTTCCGTAGGCAGGTTGCCACCCGTTTCGCAGCGGGCGTTCGGCAAGCCGGCAAGATTTATCGTAAACGCAGAACTATAAAAACCCGAAGCGGGGAAAGACACCTGCTTTTCAATGTCGGGCTCACGATTTGCCACAACAGCTTGCTGCATAAATGTATTTGGCGAAGGCGCTCCATAGCCCCATCCCTTCAGACTATCCAGGCTCCAGGTCATTCCCAGGGGCTGCTCCGGGTATGTTACAGAATCCGAAATGGACCCGTCCACATTCATCAGGAATAGCTTTCCACCCGCCTTTTTCAGTTTGAAATTTGCATGGGGCTCATGCCCACGGTTTCTGGCGATATAGGAAGATACCTTGAATGTCAAAGAATGGAGCTCCTGATCCTCGGGGCTAAAGCGGGTTCCGTAGATGTGGGCAAGATCCGGCATGGTCGTTCCCGTCGGGAGCGTAATCTGGTATGTAGTAGAGGAATCCCCTGTACCCTTGAGGACCTTACCCCACCCTTTCCAGTCATCAACATCGGGCTGGGCCAGGCGCAATTGAAGTTGCCTATCTTTTTCGATATAGCCCGTAAGTAGAATCTCATTGGTCTTGCTCAGGTCCTTCGGGTCTGTAGAATTCCCTTTATCTCCCGTACCAACAAAAAACGAGATGGAATGCCAACCCAGTTCCTTGTTTTCGCCATACTGCATGATTCCACCAAACTTTCGGACGCCGCCTTCTTCATAACAGGGCCATTGTCCCTGGGGGAGCTTCACCGTACTCTGTCCGGCGACAGGCGTATTCTGGGAGTCCGTCCATGTCCAGCACCCATTGCCAATCAAGCTGATAGAATCATGGGGCTGTACATAGTCGGGAATATCCTTGCCCGAAAGGAACACCACCAACAGTTCGCCCGGCTTCAGCACGGCATTTCCAAAAGTCCACTTGGATTTCTTTTCCTTGGAATCAGTCAGGGACATCCCCGAGAGATTTACAACCTCTTGAGAGACATTCATGAGCTCAACCCACCCGGCATCACCGCCTTCGTGATCCTTGTAGGAGATATTCAGCGGGTCGACCTCTGTAAACAGGATAGGTCCCTTAGCGACGGTCACAGAATCGTCAAGGTCAGTGGAAGCACTGGAATTTTCAGGATTATCCGAATTCCCACAATCCAGACATTCTTCTTCAACATCCGTCGAACTGCTCGAAGAACACGCCGTAAAAAACAGCATCGCCAAAAACGCCAAAAAGGGATAGATACTTCTCACCATAATAGGGAATATATATTATTAATTTGGAAGTAGTTACTAGATAAAGTAAAAAAGTAACTCTACTGAACCTTTCGACGGGGCCTGCGGACAATGAACAAGCAGGCACCAATAAGCACTAGGGTCACCGAAATAGCCTTACCCAAGGAGAAAGCTTCAGAGAACACCAGGGCCCCCGCAAGGGTGGGTACAGCCGCACCCACGGCAGCACTAAAGGGAATGATGAACAGGGCGCGCCCGCGGGAAAACGAAATCTGGGAATAAAGGAATGCTATGCCGTAGGTCGCAATATAGCCAAGAGTCCTAAAATCCAACAGCAGGTTCGCCACCGAAGAAGGCTCGATATGGTCCAGGTCGAAGTCCATGGCCAGGCTCTTGTAGAACGCCGCCGAAAGTCCAAACCCCACACCCATGATAAGGGAATCCACCATCTCGCGGTCCTTCACGAACAGGTGTGCAAACAGGGTCACCAAGCAAAGTCCCCCCGCATACGCCCAGAGCATACCGATGTTCTGCATGGCCGTAGACTCGCCCAAGTTTTCCACGGAATACAAAAGGCCTGCCACCACAAAGCAAATGGCCACCACGATACGCTTGGTCAGGGCTTCCTTCAAGATGCAAAAGCCCATCAGCGCCGTAAGCACAGGGTTCAGGACCATCATAGGCTGGACCTGGCTCAGGTCATACCGGGCCATGGCAATGTAGTAGCCCACCGTGGCAAGGCCAGAGCAGCTGATGCCAAGCCACCAGAACTTGTTGGTAATAACGCCCTTGAAAAATTCCCAAGGCCTAGATGTACCTCCGGTACGCTTGCCCACGGTGGAAACCCCGGACTTTTCCAGGATGTTTCCGCAGGCAAAGAGAAACGCAGGGCCGATAGTCAATAGTAAGAAAAGCATTGCCTAAAGCCCCTCATAGATTTCCTGATAAATCCAGTAATTTCCCATGACGCGCTTTACATAGTCGCGAGTTTCCCAGTAGCTGATTTCTTCGGCGCGGATATCCCAGGGCTTACCCTGACCTGCCGCCTGCCAGCGTTTGGTGGGCTTGGGGCCGGCATTATAATTGCCAAGAACATACATATAGTCATCGCTATATTCTGCTTTCAGATCCACCAAATAGCGAACACCCAGGCGAATATTCATGTAGGGGTTGTAAAGGAAAAGCGGATCAAAATCGGGGATTCCTTCCTTGGCGGCCACCATCTTGCCCGTGGCAGGCATAATCTGCAGGAGCCCGCGGGCACCCACCGGAGAGGCGATTTCGAAATTGAAGATGGATTCCTGACGCATGACGCTATAAACAAAGAAGGGGTCTATGCGATTGCCTGAATGGAACTTCACCTGTTCCTTGAAAGGAATAGGATACAGGTAGTGCAGCACGCCTATGGGCGGCGCCATCAAGCGACGACGATCGATATTGTTTTGGAACTGCCTGGCAAGCCTGTAACCGGCGGCCACCTCCCCCATTTCGTAGAAGAGCGTTCCATACTCGTACAAGAAATCCAGGCGCTTGTAGTTCTTACGGCGCACCTCGTCGTAAAGAGCGAAGGCCTCGTCACTGAAACCATAAAGGAACAGTTCCCGAATACGGTTGTAGCGCGCCGGATTGTAGGTGGTGTCAGGCTTGCCAAGCTTCTGGGAAGCGCGAATCCAGGCCAGAGTCTCTTCTGGAGTCATGGAAACTCCATGAGCATAAGGGATGTCCTTCTCTTCCATCAGCTTGTATTCGGCCAGCTTCAGGCGGCTACGGTGGGCGTAGTAGGCCAGCGGGAAATCCCGGATGCAATCCAGATAGGCTTCCCGGGCCAAAGAATCCTTACCTAGCTTCATGTAGGCATCACCCAAGAACATACGGGCCCCGCTCCCGCTCCACAGGAACGGCTCCTTGGCCGCATCGATAAAGGCGTCTACGGCTTCTTGCCATTTTTCCTGCTTGAAATAGACAAAGCCTATGCGGAACTTTGCCCACTGGCGCTTTACATTGTTCTTGAACCTGCGATGGGAAAGCTTCTTGAAACATACGATGGCACTATCGTACTTTTCGTTCTGCTCGTACTCGAAGCCCTTTATCCAGAGGTTGTTGGCATTTTCCTTGCTGAACTGGCTCACATCCTGCAACAGGGAATCGGTGGTCTTGATTTCCTTGGCGTATTTCTTGGGATTGTTGCGGTACAGTTTCAAAATGGACTGCATCCACAGGGGCTTCGCCTCCACGGAATCCAGCAAGAAACGGAACTGTGCAATGGACTCGTCGTCGCGCTTCAAGTTGCGGAGCGTCACGGCTCGCTTTTCCCACAGGGCAATGCGAGAATCCATTTCCAGAGTGCTAGGCGGCAAAAGTCTCTGCAGGGAATCTTCCGGAGGCGCCACAGCAAACGCGGGGTTCTTTGCAAGCTGTATGGAATCCAGTATGGCGATGGAGTCCAGCAGCACTAGGCAAGCAGACGCTTCGTCCTTGGCGCAGGCCATCTTGGCGTAGGCAATCTTTTCGGGAAGGCTTTCCGGTGCACCCTGCACCTTACGCAAACGCTGGATGGCCATAAAGGCGGAATCCTTGTAGACAGTGGAGCTGGCCAGCAACTGCATGAACAGCTTTTTCGCCTGCTTCAGATCCTTGAACTGTTCCAGATACAGGGCGTAACGGTATTTCAGGGCCGCGGCATCTTCGCCCTTCGGGTACTTTTCCAGAAACACCTTCAGGGAATCCGCATGGGCCGCATCCGTAAGGCTGGTGTCCGCCATAGCGGCCTCGATGCGCATGCGGGAGGCAGACTTGTCAAAATCGGAATCCTTGGCGTACTTGCCCCCAAGTGCAAGGGTGGCGCGCATCTTCTCGAAATCGCCTCGCATAAAGCAGGTGCGTGCCATCCGCAAGATGACGCTCTTCTCCAATACAGAATCCCTACTGCGCAAGGAATCGTAGGCGGCATAGGCACTGTCCCAAAGTTCCCTGTAGTAGTAATAGGCCGCCTTTGCAAAATCCTGGACATTCTTCGAGACATCAAAATCCGTAGAAGCTCGCTTAGAACGTTCAGCACGGACCACCAAATTCTGGAAATCCTTGGGCAGAATCTTTTCCTGTGCCGAGAAGGGGTCGTTCAGAGAAACCGTGGCAATCAGGCTGTCCGTAGTGGAGACCGTTGGAGGAAGAGAATCATTCTTTGCCGGCGACGAACTGGAAGAGACAACAGCTGAAGAAACAGCGGCAGAAGATACAGCAACAGAGTCTGCAAATGCGAGAGCACAAAAAACAAGAAGGGCTAAAAAAAATCTACTTCCCATCCACCTGTCCCACGAAGCTGGAAATACCCAAGTCCGAAATAGTCTGGGCATATTTCTTGTGCATGTACTCGTTCACATTGTCAGAATCGTCCATCTGCAAAACCGTCAGGGCCGATTCACGAACATCCTCGTAGTTGATGGAACGGATAATCTTCTTGGTAGCCATGACACTCCAGGGAGTCATGGAAAGTTCGTCCACCCCAAGTCCCACAAGCAAAAGCACGCTCATGGGGTCTGCACTCATTTCGCCGCAAACCGCCACAGGGATTCCCTCGCGGTGAGCGGCCATCACCACACGGTTGATCATGTGCAAGATAGCCGGATGGTGGGGCTGGAACATTTCGGTAATCAATTCGTTGGTGCGGTCCACCGCCAAAGTAAACTGGATAAGGTCGTTGGTACCAATGCTGAAGAAATCCACTTCCCTGGCAATCAGGTCCACAAGCATTACCGCCGCAGGAACCTCAATCATGGCGCCAATCTTGATGTCGCCAATTTGCACACCCTCGGACTTCAGCTCTTCGGCACAACGCCTAATGCAAGCCTTCGCCTTACGGAGCTCGTTCAACCCAGAAATCATGGGTAACAAGATTCGCAGATTGCCCCTCTTGTTCGCGCGAAGCAAAGCGCGCAATTGCGTACAGAAAATGTCTTCGCGGCTGAGACACACGCGGATAGAACGCCAGCCCATGAAGGGGTTGGCCTCGTTCACGGCGGTAAGTCCAGCCACCAGCTTGTCACCACCAGCATCAAGAGTGCGGATAGTCACCGGGCAGGGAGACATAGTTTCAAGAATCTCGCCGTAAGCAGCTTCCTGCTCTCTTTCGGTCGGGGCGTCCTTCTGGAAGAATAGGAATTCCGAACGGTAAAGCCCTATGCCCGTAGCCCCGAAGTCCATCACCTTGGAAGACTCCGACGGGAGCTCGATGTTGGCGTGAAGCGTAATGTACTTGCCGTCCCGGGTCATGGGCTCCAGACGGCGCATGGTAAACAGTTCCCGACGCTGGCGTTCGAAAACTTCTTGCCGTTCGTGGAATTTGCGGATGTCCTCTTCGTCGGGATTGACGATGACCATGCCGCCGGTACCGTCCACAATGATCGTATCGCCAGCATGTACCTGGGCCGCCACATTTCTCAAGCCGGACACCGCAGGAATCTGCAACGACCTGGCCAAGATGGCCACATGGCTGGTGCGTCCGCCGGTATCCATCACCAGGGCGCTCACCTGGCCAGGCTTGATGGCGATAAGCATGCTGGGCATGATTTCGTGGGCCGCAAGGACCACGCCCTGCTCCAGCGCCACATCCTCCAGTACTGGACCGGAATCATCCAAGGCCGTCATCAGGCGGTTGTACAGATCCCGTAGGTCCGCCGCCTTGTCCCGCATGGCGGGGGAATTGATCTTTTCAAACTTTTCGATGTAGCTGCCCAGCACCACATGCACCGACCAGCGCGCCGTCTTGTGCTTCTTCTTGATTTTTTCAAGAACCCCATTCACCAGCCCCGGGTCCTGCAGAATCATCAAGTGGGTCGCAAAAATCAAGCTGTCGTGGATTCCCGTGCGGGTCTCGGAAATCTCCTTAATCTGCCCGATTTCCTTTGCAGTCTTACTGACAGCCTTCAGGAACAGCTGCTCCTCGGTGGTGACCCGACTTTCGGGGATAGTCTCCTCTACAACGGAGATCTCCCTGTTGGTAATCGGAAAGACCTTGCCCATGGCAAAGCCCGGCGACGCAGGAACGCCCACCAATACAATGCGTAATGGTTTTTGAGAAGCCTTTGAGCTAGAAGACCCCTTAGCCTGCTTCTTCGTTGAAGTTGTCATGGAACAACTGCTCCAACTTCTGCACGACCAGTTCTTCGTCTTCGCCATCCACTTCGAACTTCACTTCGGAACCAAGTGGTATGGCAAGCATCATCACATTCAGGATACTCTTGGCGTTGGCCTTGGATCCTTCAAAAATAATGGAAACATCGCTCTTTGCCGGACCCGTGATATCCACAATCATCCCGGCAGGGCGAGCATGAACGCCAAGCTTATTGGTAACCTTGAGAGTCTTTACGATCATAAATCCTCAGAAAATATCCACGTTGACATCAAGCCCGTCGTGCAAGATGACCCTAAACAGGCTGTCGGCAGAATGAACCGTCTTCACCAGGTCGTCGTGCAATGTGCGGTCGGAGAGCAAGGCGCCCACCGTATTTTCCTTGGACTGGACCCTGGCGATGAGTTCATCCAGGTGCTTGGTGACGCCCTCCAGCTCTGCAATCAGGTTGTTTGCATTCCCAATAACCGCGTCCGTATTGGCAAACAGGTTGTCGATAGGGGGCTTGACGCCCTCCACCAGATTGCCCACCTTAATTGTCACATCATTCAGACCAGCCAGGCTCTTCTTAAGCTCGGGGTCCGTAGAGTTCACAAGTTCCATCAGGCGGTCTTCCAAAGTTTCCGCCTTCACAAGCAGGGTATTGAACCTATCCTGGAAATCCTCACTGGCGATGGTACCCTTCAGGGCTCTCTTCACCGATTCCAGCAGAACCTTGGTGCTGTCGCAAACTTCACCCGCCAGACCGAGGGCCTCGGCGATGCCGGCATCGAACTGGCCCGTAATGGTGTCGCCCGGGGCAAAATACTCCTCGGAATCCCCAAGAATCATGCCTATCTGGCGTTCACCCATGATACCAATGTTCTGGACACGGATTTCGGAGTCCTTGGGAATCATCACATCGGTACGCAGGCGGATGGTCACCACAACGCGGTGCCCCGCAAGTTCAATCTTCTCCACCTTTCCAAGCTTGACGCCGTTGACCTTCACCGGGTCGTCCAGAACCAGGGTACTAACCTGAGTGAAACGCAGGTGGAAGGTATTGAAAGTCTCTCTCGGGTCCTTCTCGTTCAGGAAGAACATGCCAAAAACCAAGATGACGATAGCCAACAGGACAACAAGGCCGACAGAGAAGTAAAGTGTGGTATTCTTCTTCATTTTGGCTTTAAAATAGCATTTTTGTGAGATTTCGCCTACTCGACCCGTATAATGGGGCTGTTATTTTCAATGCCATTCACATGCCGATCCAGGAAATCGTAGAGCAAAGCGTCCCTTTCTGCCTGGGGGAGCAGGAATTTTTCGCGGCCTTCCCGCTGCATGAACACATCCAGGTAGGTCATGAGCACCCCTCCGGCAACAGACACATTCATGGATTCCGTGATGCCGTACTGGGGCAGCTTGAATTCGTAATCCGCATGGGCCAGGGTGTCGGGATGGTTCCCATGGAACTCGCTACCCAGGTAAAAGGCAGTAGGCACGCTCAGGTCCAGGTCCAAAACAGAATTGGTGGTGTTAGTGCTAGCCACCGCAATCCGGTAGCCCTTGGCGCGGAGCTTTTCCATGCAGAGCATGCGTTTCTTGTACAGATAGATAGACATCCACTTGTAAGAGCCCTTCAGAATAGACTTGTTCACGCTGTAGGCGTTGTCTTCTTCGATAACATGAACATCCTGCAGGCCGAACACTTCGGCGGTACGGATGACGGCCGAAATATTGTGGGGGTCGAACAGGTCTTCCAGTACCATGCAGAAATGACGGGTCCGGCGGTTCACCACCCCCGTCAGAAGTTCCCTGCGACGGTCCGTCACCCGGGACAGCAAGCTTTCCAAACTTTCCTTTTCACTCATAATTTCTTCTACTCCTTCACCTGCAGTGGTATAGGCACTTCCTTGGCATGGCGTCTCTGTTCCTGCAACTTCTCGAAGTCCCCCAATTTCCAGGGCGCCCCATTCACCACATTCTCGAAATCCAGAATGTACTGCACATTTTCCATGGACTTGAGAGCGGCACTCTTGAGCATGGGCTCCTTGTTGCCACTAAAGTACTGTCCCGAAGATTTCTTGATGTCTTTCACAATATGGTCGATCTTATCGCTCACCACGCTCTTGAAAACCCGCATCTGCATAATGGAATTCAGTACCGAATTCCCCGGAAAGACGATAGCCGTTAGTTTGTACCGGATTTCCTTATCCGAAACAGGGTCCATGTCCAGATAGGCCACAGCAGTCCCGTGAAGCGCCCACTTGAGTACCTGGGCATGCCCATAACCGAAGAACACGTTCCTCATGCCGAGCTTCTGTCCGGCACTGTCCTGCAGAGCCCAGAAGAACTCCCCCGAAAGGCTCCGGCCGTTGCTTCCGCTAAAAAACCTACGGTTCTTGCTAGTGTATTCCAGCTGGTAGTTCGTTCCCAAATAGGCGTTGATAAGCTGCGCGGTAAAAGGCATGTTGTCAAAGAGGTAGCTGATGACACTAGGCCCCACAGGCAGGGTTCCCTTGTTCTCGTAGATGGCGCGATACTGCCGCCCAAGCCTGGAATAGATTTCTGTCGTCCCCGTAATTTTGGGGTCTGCGGGCAGGCCACGCTTGGTTATTTCGATAAAGGGGGCGCAGAACTCGTCATTGTACTTGACCTTGGGCCAGGGTTTCTGATCTTCTTCTGCACAGAACCCGTAATCGATGTTCAAACACATTTTCACACCGGAGCAAAGCGAGCGGAACCCTTCGTCACCACCGGCCTTCTCGATCATACGCTTGCGGCCCATCTCCCTCATCACCGCTTCCCGCTTGTCCTGGGGCGTATCCTGGGCGAAGGCTTCCGCACACACGAAGGCCACCAGCATCAAAAAAGCAAGGAGCGACTTACCCACAACAAAACCTTTGTCTATTGCCTGAATTCCAGACTATCCTGGGGGATCACGGTAAAGGGTTTCAGCGCATCCAGCTTCGACACGGGTGCCACGATAGAGATAGTCATCCTGTCCCGTGCGAAATACTTCGCAATCATAGTCTTTACCTGTTCTGCAGTGACAGCGTCTATTTCCTTCACATAATCCAGGTAATGGTCATAGGTCTTTCCCAGAAGTTCACCCTTGGCAAAGATGGTGGCCGTCGCCGATGGGGAATCAAAGAGACTGGGCAGACTTTCAATCAAAGACTTTTTCGCCTGTTCCAGTTCCTCGGGCGTGGGACCTTCCTTTGCCAGTTTCTCCACTTCCTCGAAAATCAATTTCAGGGCAAAATCTACGGACTCCACCTTGGTCTGCAAGGCGATGGTGGTCATGGCTGTATCCCGATAATCATTCCCAACGGTACTGTAAATGCTATAGGCAAGTCCTTCGTCACTGCGCACACGGTTCATAAGCCTGCTGGTAAAGCTTCCGCCGCCAAGAATAAAGCTCGCCACCGCCGCCGGGTAGTAATCAGGATGGGGCCGCTTTACGAAAGGCTGGTTGATGGCAATGTTCGCTTGCGTAATGTCCTTATCCACCACATAGGTCCCAGGCTTACGCAAGTATGCAAGAGGCTGAGGAGCCACGAAGGCGGAATCTGCAGGCTTGAGAGAAACAGCGGTGGTGTCCGATCTCCACCCGGCAAAAAATTCCTTCAAAAGCTGCACCGAGGAATCCCTGTCTACATCACCCGAAAGGGCAAAGATGATCCGCTTGGACTGGAACACACCCCGGGCAAGCCGTTTCAAATCAGCGTCAGTGACCTTCTTGTACTCATCACCCGTGGCATCCCACAGGCGATTGTTGGGCGCATAGTTCACCTTGGCCCGCAGAGCCGAAAGCACCTTTGCCGGAGTATCGTACCGTTGCTCGTAGGAGGTGGCGGACTTGGTCTTGACAATCTCCAGCTGGTCTTTGTCAAAAGTGGGAGCAAGTAGAATTCTCTTTGTCAGGTTCAGTACAGAGACGAAATCCTTGGTCAAGCAATCGATGTCGAAAGAGGCGGTCCATACACCGGCAGCGGAGCCCACGCCCGCACTAATGAACTCCAGGGAGTCTTCCAGCACGCCAGGGGCGATTCCGCCACCGCCACCACGCCTAAGCATGGAGCCAAGCATCTCAAATGCCGCCTCGTCCTTGATGGACGCCGGAACCCTGGGATTCTCGAAGTACACCGTAAAGTTCACCAGAGGCAGACGACGATCGCTCACGATATAACCGGAAATACCGTCGGCAATTTCAACCCTGTAATCCTTGGGATAGGGCGCCACATACTTGTATTCCGGGAACTGGATGTCCTTGTAGCTTGCGGGAATGTCTGATGCTGGCGACGGAACCGGCGCAGCTGAAACGGTCGCCGAATCCTTGGGTGCGGCAGTCGCTGCAGCATTTCCCGTAGCAGGCGCCGGTGCGCTGGAACAAGCCTGAATTGCCGCTAAAATAAGGCAACCAATAGACAGTGAAGCTATTTTCTCATCTATTCTCTTCATTACCGGACAATATAGCTAAACCCCCATTCCAAATTGGACTAAGGTTTTTCAAAAATATTTGGTTTGTCGCGCTTTTTGATTGTATATTGTACCCATAGCCTTTCCGGTGGATCTTTATTCGGCCTCCCATGGAGCGCCGCCCGTCTCCAAGAGAGACATACCCACCCGAAAGGCTTTTTTGTACCCTGCACTCAGGGTCAACTGAACCGGCCCGCCACCTGTTTGCGGCGACGACCGCGCTCGGACACCACAGCCTCTATCAGGAACAATAGCGCCGCAATCCCCAGGAACACCTGGTAACGATCCTGGTAGTTCTCGAAACGGTCGCTGGCCTGCTCCTTCTTCTCCAGGGAGGCGATTTCCGAAAGGACCTTCTGCAGCTGGAACTCGCCAGGGCTGGCGTAAAAATACAGGCCTCCCGTAACGCTGGCGATTTCTTGCAGGGTGCCGTCTTCAAGGCGGGTGGTCACAATGTTGCCCTGTATGTCCTTCTTGTAGGCCACCTCTCCATTTTTCGTCTTGATGGGGATGGGAACTCCTTCGCGGGAGCCGATGCCCACCGTGTAGATACGAATTCCCATCTCGGCGGCTTCCTTCGCGGCATTGACGGCGGCATCCTCCAGTTCCTCGCCGTCGCTCATGAGAACCATCACCGAATACTTGCCCGCCCCGCCGGAATTCTTGAACAGGTCCATTCCCTTGCGGATTGCCTTTTCCAGGTTAGTTCCCGGCATCAGCCAGCCAGGCTCCATTTCCCGAAGCATCATCTGAACGGTTCCGTAGTCCAATGTCAGGGGCACCATCACCTGGGCTTCGCCGCTAAACGCCACCAACCCTACACGGTCCCCGCTAAGAGATTCCAGGAACGATGAAATTTCGTGACGGCTACGCACCAAGCGGTTAGGCTTGATATCTTCGGCCAGCATGGAAAGGGACACATCCTGCAAAAGAACCAGATCCAAACCGCGACGTTCCACATGTTCCAGCTTGTGACCCCACTGGGGTCTCGCCAGCGCCACAAACAAGAACGCGATGGCCAGCAGGAGCAGGAGAACCTTGGCAAGCCTACGCCAAGGGGATACGCTTGTAGCGAGCTTGGGCAACATGGAAAGGGACACAAAACGCTCCGCCAGCCTTTTACGACGGTAAAAAGCGTAGTAGAACAGAAGAGCGAACAAAGGCAGGGTGAAAAGCCCCCACAAGAAGCTCGGTTCCGCAAAGCGCATGGACGACTCCAGAAAAAACAAACCTGCGGGGAACGCCCCGCAACACCTCAGAATATACAAAAAAAGGGTATTTTCTCCCCATTTTCCGCACTTTTTACACTGAATTTCGCAAATTTAAATTTTTATTTACAAATAATGATGTTTTCCTTAGAAAAAAGATGTATTTTACTTACGAGAGGCGGTTATGGACTTCAACCCTTACATACTTGAAATAGACATCATCAGTGTCGCCGTGCTCATGATAGTACGATTCGGTATTTCGGAGTACGCCATCCAAGACAAGGCTATCAGCGCATTTCGACGTCTTGTAGACTTTTCTATCCTGTTTTGCCTTCTCAATTCCACAGGTCAGTGTATCCCCACTGCAAATATCCCCGTAATCAAAATTATCAACTGCCTTAAAATTGTCACCTGCATTTGCATGGGCTGTTCCTGGTTCCTTGCTGTGTTCTTCACTACATCCGTAAGCTCCTATAATCTTCGCAAGTGGTTCATTCCCATCATTCTGCCCAGCATCATTGTCAGCGTAATCGCCATTGTAGACACATTCTCAAATATTTCCGTTGAACCACTGGAAATGAAACCCCTCGTATGGGTATTGCTGAACGTACTCACAATCCTTTACATCGTTTCGGCTTCACTTATTTGCTTAAACAAGGCCCGCAAATGCACAAACCGGTTCATTCGGCAGAAGCTATACCTTGTCACATTCGTAATGGCACTCCCGCTACTATCACTCATTCTGCAGGCCAAATTTTACGAGATGCCCATTACCTCGCCCTCTTTCGTTGTCGTCATCCTTTTCATCTTCTATTTCTACAAGGAACGCCGGATCACGTCCAATTCCGTAACCGGACTCAACAACGCAAACAAGCTGGCCTCTTATCTGGATAACATCACTCAGAACCAGAACCCGGCCAAGAGACTGTTCTTCGTCAAGATCGAGATTGACAATTTTTGGGCCATGCGAAAAAAACATGGGAAAGCGGCCGCCATGGAGGCCTTGCAAAAAATGGCCACATTCCTGCGGCGTCAATGCATCAACCGCGGGTCCTTTATCGCCCACCTAAACAAGTCTGCATTCGCCATTGTTACCGAATGCACTACCCTTTCTGAACTTGAGACCCTAATGAACAGGCTGATTGCCACTAGCGCCACTAGCGAAGAGCTTGCCCAGGGCCCGTGGCCCATCACCTTCTCCATCTACTGGTCCGAATTTGGCACGCCCACTACAAGAACCGTCGACGAGCTGATTGACGGATGTTCAGAAAACTGCTACAAGCCTGCTGTAGATAGGGAGTAGTGCTCCTACGGAATCCGCACAAAGCGGGTATTGGCGAGAATCAATTCCAACAGAATCAAGACTGCCCCGATTAGCAGCCAGGGGTAGAACTTTTCGGCATAGCGGGCGTAGGCCACCGTCTCGATTTCGGTCTTTTCAAGCTGGTCAATTTCGGAGTAAATTTCTTCTAGCTGTTCCTTGTTCTCGGCCCGGTAGAACTTGCCGCCGGTCTTTTGTGCAACAGCCTTGAGTGTGGTTTCGTCTATGCCTTCTTCGGGAGTGATGTCCCGCTCGCCCCAGGAAATTTCACCCGTCCAGGGATTCTGCTGGAACGAAAGAATCTTACCCTTGCGCTTGCCCACACCCACCGTATAAACCTTCACACCCAAGGACTGCGCCACTTCAGCGGCACGGACCGGAGAGATGACGCTGGCATTGTCCTTGCCGTCGGTCAGCAGGACCACCACCCGGGACTTGGCCTCAGATTTCTGGAGACGGGCCAGGGCATTCATAAGGCCATCGCCAATAGCTGTTCGGCTCCCCATGATGGAATCACGAGCCAAATCATCGGTTGCCCCGAGAATTTCTAGAAGAGACCCGTAATCCAATGTCAGCGGACACTGGGTTACCGCACGGGCGCCGAATGCAGAAAGTCCTATGCGGTCGCTATGGCGTTTCTGGATGAATTCGGCAATGACCTGCTGGGCGTAGCCCATGCGGCTATACTTCCAGTAGTCGCCAGACTTGAGAATCCTTTCGGCATTCATAACTCCAAGCTTAGCCTGTTCTGCACGGGTCAACATATCCAAGGTCGACATGGAACCCGAAACGTCCAGCACCAGCATAATGTCAACGCCATCGGTATTGGTGTATTCCACTTCGGTAGCATTCTGCGGGCGGGCAAGGGCCACAATAAAGCAGCAGAGCGCGGCCAAACGCAAGGCCGGCACAATATGGCGCATGCGTACCCGATGGCTTGGAGACGCCTTCTTGGCTATAGCCAAGGCCGGGAACTTGATGGTACTCTTGCGGCGCTGCTGGCGATAGATGTATAACGCTATAAGGACAGGAACAAGAACGAGTAGCCAGAAGGCCTCAGGATTCTGAAAATGTAACGAACCGATATCCATTTCGCCGAATAATATACAATTTTAATAGCAAAAAAACCAATATTCGGGATGATAGGGGAGTCAGCAGGTCGCAGCCTTTTTAACCTTCGCCCGCTTGCGGCGCCAGGTCTTGAATTCCATGTACAGCGTGCTGATAGTATAGATAAAGACCATCAGGATCAGGGTATTCAAGGGCTTGTTCAGGTTACACAGTCCCCAAGCGATGGTGATGATCGGCAGGTGGATCAGGTAGGGGTAAAAACTGGCTCGGCCCACCTTGCGGACCAGCGGGATACAGAAGAACCGAGCCGCAAAGCCCGTACCATTCAGCAGTGAAAGTAGGAACAGCCCATAAAGCAGAATGGGCAAGCTATGATGGAAGAAGTAGTTCACGCCGGGGTTCCATTCGGGCCGAAGCAAGAACAGGCTCCCGTATATGGCGGCAAGGGTCACCGCCTGGGCAATGCCGCTTGCGAACTTCTTCTTGAGGAAATCAAAGCCGCCTTCGCTATACAGCCGGAAAAGCACCATGCCGAACAGGTATTCAAAAATGCGCACCGGGGCAAAAATATGGAAGAAGCGATACTTAGCCTCGTAGCCACTGAACCACAGGTTGTCAGAAGCGCCAAAGAAGACCGCCCACAAAATTCCAGGGATAAACAGAGTGCCGAACAGCACCCAGAGCGTGCGGTAGTTCTGGCGGAAAAGCCAGCGGCTAAACCAGGGCGTGATGGCGTAGCACATGAAGAAACTGGTCAGCGACCAGGACGGTTCATTCAGTTTCATGCCCAGGTCGGGCACAATGGACCAGGTGAGGGAAAGGTGCAAAAGCAGGCTACGCCAGGGGTGGGTCATCTTGGCAAGGCCCGCCGAGGCGCAATCGCCTATCTCAGAGAGGCCCGGCAAATGAGCGTAGCCGCTGAACTTGAACACCAGCACCACGAACATCAAGATGGTCATGAAGAAATGCAGACGGTAGAGTTTCGCGATGCGGGCGAACATGAAGGGAATCACGGGGATGCGCCGTTCCGGGTCGCTGAACTTGCTTGCAAACAGGAACCCCGCAAACACATAGAAAATGCCTGCCGCAAAGGCGGGAGCGCTGATGATGGGCATGAGCCACTTGCAGTCCTGCATATAGTTCAATGCACTGGAACTGCCCAGGTGGAGCATCACGATGTTCACGCTGGCCAAAAGCCTAAGTCCGTCAATAGCGGGAAAGTAGTTGGGTTTGGTCACGCTACTACTGTTCCTTCTTGCGACCGGCGGAACGCTTCAGCTGGTTTACCAGGAACTTGTAGAATCCCTCGATGTGGGAATTGTCCTGCTTGCCGCGAAGGAGCGTCACCACGATATCGCGCTTGAATTCGATGTCGGTAATCTTCAATAGCTTGATTCTACGGTTGTCCACCTTGCCCCAAGAGAACTCGGGCCAGAATCCCACACCCAGGCCGCCTGCGATGGCGTCCTTGACCATGAGGGCGTTATCGCTCTCGAAAATCAGGTGGGCCTGGAAACCGATGCGGTTGCAGTAATCCTCGCAGATGGTGTGGAGCTGCTTGGAGCCGTAAAGACCGATAAAGTTGGTGTCGCCCAGTTCATGCAGGGAGATGCTGTCGCGCTTCTTGTATTCCGCCGTATTGGGAACGGCGAGGTAGATGTTCTCGGAACAGACAAAAACCTCTTCGTCGGGATTTTCCTGCGGGCGGTAGTTGGCGAAAGTCTGGATGGAAATGTCGTACAGGGAAGATTCCTCTTTCTGCACCAGGTAGAAACGGAGCGCCGGAGCGTCTTTCTTGTACTGGATAACCGCATTGGTCACAAAGGAAGAAGCCGCCAGGACCTTGAGGCTCACGGTAATGGCCTGCTTGTCGGACTTGGCGCGAAGGCGAGCGGGCAAGGCCTCGATGTCTTCGTAGAGGGGCTTCACCTTTTTGTAGAAGTAGTCTCCCGCTTCGGTAAGCTTGATGTTACGGCCGCTGGACTTGAAAAGCTTAACGCCCAGTTCGTCTTCTAGCTTGTGGATGGCGTGGGTCAGCGCAGGCTGCACAATGCACAGGTTCTTGGCGCTCTGGGTCACGTGTTCGGTACGGGCCACTTCCAGAAAGTACTTGATATGGGTCAGTTCCATAAAAACTCCAATTCATCAAAAATTTTTATAACACAAATATAAACAATAAAATCGGGATACAGAAGGGTAAAACAGGGATTTTTGAAAAAATCATCAAAAAAAGTGATTAAAAATGAAAAAATTATTTATTAGTCAATATCAAAATCATGTTTTATCTTTGTCACCGAAAACAAAAAGCCCCAGGGCAACTTAAAAGGAGTTCTCATGAAATCGGTTCTTAAAACACTTGCCACCACAGCCATCGCCGCATTCGCCGCCTTCGCTTTTACAGCTTGCAACGACAATCGGGACTGCGCCTACAACGAGGCCGGCCACGCCCTCGCCTGCCCCGAGAAGACCTACAAGACCGTAACGCTGGGCGAAAAAACCTGGATGGCCGAAAACCTGGACGTGTTTACTCCGGATTCAAGCGTGTGCTACGCCAACAACCACGACAACTGCAATACGGACGGACGCCTGTACACTTTCGCCTCCGCATCGGGTAACGTATGCCCCACAGGCTGGGCGCTCCCCACCGTAGAAGATTTCAAGGCGGCCTTCGGCGCAAGCGATCCCACCGCACTCAAAAGCGCCAACGGTTTTAACGCCCTCTTCGCCGGATTCAAGTACTACGACGGAAACTTCGCCGACAAGGGCGTAAGCGCCAGCTTCTGGACAAGCGACAGCTACGACGATTCCAGGGCTTACCTTGTCCGCATTACCGACTCCGGAATCGCCTACGAACACTTCAACAAGAACATTTTCGCCTCTGTCCGTTGCATCAAGAAATAGCGATAACCCTTCGTGACTAGTTCCCAGTTGCTATTTTTAAGTTTTTGACATCTCACCCCTCACAGGCACGAAGTGCCGCCCTCAAACCCCTATGACTTGGCTTATCAATCTATTCACCCAGCCCTCGGTAGGGCAACAAGTTGTGGCGATTGCCCTCACGGCGGCAGTCGGCCTCATGGTCGGAAAAATCAAGGTCAAGGGCATTAGCCTTGGCGGTGCAGGAGCGCTCTTTGTGGGCATCTTGCTTGGGCACTTGGGACTCCGCGTCGAAGGAAATGTACTCCACTTCATCCAGGAATTCGGCCTTATCCTGTTCGTCTATACCATCGGCATGCAGGTGGGCCCCGGTTTCATGGATTCTATCCGTAGGCACGGGCTGGTGCTGAACATTCTTTCTGTGGGAATTGTGCTGCTGGGCGTTATCGTGACCCTTTGCCTTTACTTCTTTACCAGCATGCACGACAACGTGCCCGTGCTTATCGGCATGCTCTGCGGAGCAGTGACCAACACGCCCTCGTTGGGAGCCGCCAATTCCGCATTTGCCGCCGCCGGCGTAGATACCTCCCTGACAGGAATCGGGTATGCGGTAGCCTACCCCTTCGGCGTCATCGGGATCATTCTCGTAATGCTGCTTGTGCGGCTCGTGTTCCGGCAGAACCCCGCCAAGGCGGCAACCGACTATGCCGACGAAATCGCCGCCACCAGCAAGGAAATCGAATCCTGCAGCCTTACGGTAGATAACCAGAACCTGTACGGAATCATGCTGAAAGAAATCCCAGACCTGATTTCTAGCGGCGTGGTGGTGACCCGACTCTTGCGGGGCGAAAACATCTTTACTCCCAACGGAAAGACCGTCATCGAGAAAGGCGACAAGGTGCACATCGTAGGTATGCCCGAAGCCGTTGCCGCCATGGAAAAGATTATCGGCAAGCGCCTGGACACGCCCATCACCGCCATTCCCGCCAAGAATACGGAACCTATCCAGGTGCGGACCGTGCTCGTGACCAACAAGAAAATACTGGGCCGCACCATCGGCTCCTTGGCCCTGGCGGAACGTTTTGGCGTAACCGTAAGCCGCGTGACCCGAAGCGGGTTCAAGTTTACGGGCCGCCTGGATTTGCGCATCAAGTTTGCCGACAAGTTGAAAATCGTGGGCCCCGCCTCGGGCCTGGACATCGTAGCGAAGAAATTGGGCAACTCCCTCACCGCCCTGGACCATCCCGAAATCCTGCCCGCGTTCTTGGGCATTTTCTTGGGAGTCATCGTAGGAAGCATTCCCTTCGCCATTCCCGGAATGCCCACCCCGCTGAAGCTTGGGCTTGCCGGCGGCCCGCTGATTGTGGCTATTCTCCTCAGCCGCAAGCGCAAAATCGGACCGCTAAACTTTTTCATGGCCAACAGCGCCAACCTGATGCTCCGGGAATTCGGCCTTACGCTTTTCTTGAGCTGCGTGGGTCTGAACGCAGGCATCAAGTTCTTTGACGTGCTGCTGAACGGAAGTGGGCTCTACTACATGGGCCTTGCCGCCATTATCACCTTTGTCCCGCTTGCCATCATGGCAGCTGTGGGACACCTGGTTTTCAAGGTGAACTACCTTTCGCTCTGCGGCGTGCTTGCTGGTGCAACCACGGACCCGCCGGCCCTGGCCTTTGCTAACAGCCAGGCGGACAGCGAAGCGGTGAACATCGGGTACGCCTCCGTCTATCCGCTGACCATGCTGCTCCGGATTTTAAGCGGGCAAGTGCTGGCTATACTGCTATTGCAGACGCTGTAGGTTAGCGTTCCAGTTCCATGATATCGGCTTGCAGCGACAGGTCCGCGGGATAGTACTTCTGCGCGATGCGGAGCAGGCGTAAAGCTTCTTCGTTATGCTTTTTTGCCATAGCGTCGTATGCCATATTCTTGAATCCAAAAATCGCCTCGGGGTTGCCCTTCTTGGCGGCAAGCTCATAGGCGTATTCCGCACGGTCCAGGAATTTTGAATCGTAGGCAAGATTCCCTAAGAAGATGGCGGCATCCGAAAAATCCGGCTTGATTTGCAGAATGTTGGTGAGAATGTCCATGGCTACAAACGGCTTGTTGTCTTCGGCCAAAACGTCGGCCAGCTTGTACATGACATTCACATCGTCGGGCCGCACGCCCAGAGCTTCGCGGTAGTGGCCCGCACTCTGTTCGTACTGCTTGTTCAGGCGGAAAACATCTCCCAAGTAAACCAAGAAATCAACTTCTTCAGGATGGGCCGTATAGCCCTTGCGGACAATTTCAACGGCACGGTCAAAATCGTCCATAGCGATGTTCGCCTCTGAAAGTTGGTAAACAACACTCAGGTCATCAGGATCCAGCCGGTAAGCTTTTTCTACAGAACGAAGTGCTCCCACCTTGTCGCCTACTTTGCTGTAGGCCTCGCCCAAGTAGAGCCAGCCCGAAATGTTGGCCGGTTCAAGCTTCAATGCCCGATGGTAAGCCGCGATGCATTCCGGATACTGCTTTAAGCGGAAATACACGCTGGCCATATTGAACAGCGCCGGAGAAAAAGCCCCGTTGGAAAAATCCACCGCCTTACGGTAGGCGGCAGCCGCCTCGGGATACTTGTTCATCTGGTAATAACTGTTGGCGATGTTAAAGCTGGTGGCCGTGGGGTCGGCTCCGCGTTCTTCGGCCTTGTGGTACAGAATAATGGCCTGGCTGAACTTTCCACTGCGGTAAAGGGCGTTGGCGCGCTCCATCAGGTCGTAAGAGGACTGGGCCGCAAAGGCGAAGGCAACAGAAAGCAAAAAGAATAACGGATAACGCATTGCCCTAGTCCCTAAACTTCACCTCGAAAGGTTGTTCCATTCCGCAGAATGCCACCGCCTTGCCGTCCTTTTCGGCAGGGGCAAAGGTCATGCGTCCAAGAGCCTCGCGACCGGCGGCGGCAAGCCCGGACCCTGCCGGAGATTCCTCGATCACGCGGACATCATAGACGCGACCTCCTACATCTACGCAAAAGCTCAATCTCAAAGTCGCGTCGATTTCCCCGTCCCTAATCTGGGGCGGCACCTGGAAATTGGGCATGGCCCGGCTTTCGGGCTTCTTATCCACATCACCCTTTTCGCTGGACATGGCGCCGCCGCGAAAATCCGCTACAAGCTCCTCGTTAATGGCAGCACCTGCCGTACCCGAAGCCACCCCGAGATTCATGGCAAGGCGCGGGCCCGCCTTGGGCGTGCGGGAGGTAGTCTTTTGACGTTCCGGTTTGCGAGCGGGCTTTTTCTTTTCCACCTTCTTTTCCATCTCTTCCACTTTCTTTACAGAGACTTCTGTCTTGGTGTATTTTTTTTCATGGAAGATTTTTCCGGTCAAGAACATGTTGGCAAGAGTCACAGAAAATACCAGCAGCAGGCTACAGAACACCGCCGCCAGGAGAAGCAGAGACCGCTTGAATATTTTCCTTAAAAACTTACGCATCACACATTACACACTTCACACTACACACGGTTTTTATTCTGCTTGGGCCGCAATAGAAACTTTCTTGACGCCCGCCAGATTGCACATGTCTATCACTTGCACAAGCACGCCTGTCTCCGCTTCTTTATCGGCAATGACAACCGCCTCCCTGTCCGGATTTTTCGACAGGGACTGTTTCAGAATGTCTTGCAGGCTGGCCAAGTCCACCTGGCGTTCGTTCATGTGGATGGTTCCTTCGCGGGTAATGGCAATGAGCAGGTTTTCCTTTTCCAGTTGGCTTGCCGTCTGGGCCTGCGGCTTGGTCACGTCCACGCCGGTTTCGCGGGTAAAGGACGACGTGACCACAAAGAAGATAAGCAAGATGAACACGATGTCCATCAGGGGGCCCATCTCGATGCCCATATCCTTTTTCTTTCTGCTCGGCAGGTTGAATTCCATAATCATCCTACAAAATAATTGTCAATAATCGTGGCCCCGAGTTTCAAATCCTGGGTCAAGATTTCCACACGTTCATCCAGGCGCTGTTTCAGCAAGGTCAAAGGGAACGCCACCAAGAGCCCACTCTGGGTAGAAATAAGGGCTTCCGAGATGCCATCGGCCATAAGGACCGGATTCTGGTTCCCGTACAAGGTGATCACCTCGAAGGTGGAAACCATGCCCGTCACCGTTCCCAGGAGCCCGAGCAACGGGGCTGCTGCCGCCATTACCGCCACGATGTGGCTTCCCTTTTCCATGTGACGCATAGTTCCCAGCATGCGCACCTGCATAATGTCGCGAAATTCTTCGGGATTCCTTTGCGCATGTTCAATGGCGTAACGGAGTTCGCTGGCCAAAATTCCACGTCGTTTTTTCAGCCGGGACATGGCCTTTTCCACACCGCCTTCATTCAGGTCGTGTCGCAGGTTCTTGATGACCTTCTGGATATCCTGCCTGAAAAAGTCAGAGCCGATGCGGAACCAGCTGGAGAACAGGTAGTAGAATCCGATAGTCCCCACCAGCAGAATGGGGAGCATTACCACACCTCCGGCCTGGTAGGTGCTTTTCAGGGATTCAACGAATACGTAGAAGGAATTGCTCATTTTTTTTCATGCCCGCAGGCATCTCCCTTATTCCTTCTTGTCGAAAATCCTATTCAGCAGGGCCATGCTCTGCATGTAAAGCTCGCTGGTGACCTTCTCGATTTTTTCACTCAAAAGCCCGTGGATAATCATCACGGGAATGGCGATGACAAGGCCCGTTTCCGTAGTGACTAGGGCTTCAGAAATACCGCCGGCAAGTACGCGGGCGTCGTTAGTTCCCACCTCGGTAATGACGGTAAACAAGGTGATAATACCGGTCACTGTTCCCAAAAGACCAAGAAGGGGAGCAATGGTACCCATGGCAGCCAAAAGCCCCATACGGCGTTCCAATTTCGGCTGCTCGCGAAGCAGAGCCTCTTGCAGGGATCGTTCTGCACTTTCACGGGTATCATTTGCCTTGTTGAGCACCGCAAAGAGCACCATGGAAAGGCTGGTTCCACGCTGTAGGCACAAATTGGCGGCTTCCTCATAACATCCCCCATGAACCAGCATGTTCAACCGCTTCATGAAGCTCTTACCCAAATGCCCACGGTACATAAGCACAATAAAACGCTCAGCGGCAAGGAGCAGCGCAAAGAACGCCACCAAGAAAAGCGGGTACATCACGATACCGCCCTTCTTGAACCATTCCGAAAACTGGGTCTTGATAGATTCGTCACCCTTGTTGCTGATGGAATTCTTGATGGCCTTGTTCTGGAGCACATCCATAGGGACATCCACCTGAACCGTCTTCGACTTGGAAAGTCCAGAATAGGCCGTGTTGATGGCCGTACGGATAGATTCCGCCATATCAGCAGGAAGCGTAGAGTTCCATTCGTAGCGCTTGCCCTGCAAGGCTCCCGTCCGGAGAAGGGCCTGAATTTCGCCGTTGTCCGTCGCCGCTTCGCCAAGGAATACCGTTCCAAGCCGCATACGGTAAACATTCACATCCACGCGGCTCCCAATCTGGGACTTCTCGGAACCGAAGGACTGGGTGTAGGTCATCTCGTGACGGAACAGCAGGTCGCCCAAATAGTTTCTCATGGCAGGCAGCGTATTGGGCTTTTTCTTGGCCATCTCACGCTGGGCCTTGTTCAGGGTAAGCATGCGCTCCCCCATGCCCACAGGATAATCTCCGGCCACATCGTCCAGGGACTTGTCGATAGAAAGACGCACTTGGGTATTGAAGGCTTCGAAAGCATCCTCTTCGGCCTTGGCACCATCTTCAGCTTCGGTGGTAAGGTCCTTACTGGTCTGGACTTCTTCGCTTACGCGGCCCAGATCCGTCGAAAGCTTTGAATACCGGCCATCCAGTTCACGGGTTTCCACCTGATGTTCTTCTGTCAGCTGGGATTCGGCGTAACGCTTGCTCCAGTGGGCCGCCTCCAGCTTTTCAAGAGAGTCTGCCTTCTGCAAACGGATGCGACTCAGGCTTTCGATTTCGCGCTGAAGGTTCTGAATTTCCACTTGCTTCAGGGAATCCTGAATACGGGCCTGTTCCTCGGCGTCCTTCTTCTTTGCACCCCAGGATGCTCCCGTGGCCAACAGGACGGCCATTGTAAACACAACGATGTTAGCCGAAAATCTCATCTTTCGCCTCCTACCACGGACAAGGTTACAGGCATGGCGATAATCTGAGGCGGTTTCTTGGCGAGCTTCACATCGATAGCGTAGCGGATAATTTCACGTTCCCACAGTTCAAGGTTCTCGTTCCATTCGTAGGTGATCTTACCCTTCTGAGCGGTGCGTACCAAGCTCCCGTACATGGTGCCGTTTTCGTCGCTATAGACCATCCACTGGTTCCCGATTCTCAAAATCTGGGCATTGATCAGTTCGCCATTTTTACGGGTAAGAGGAGCATTCACAATGGCCACCTCGTCACCGAACTTGATTTCTTGCTGGATAACGGCCTTCAGGCGTGAAAAACTTTCTTCTTCGGTAGCGCTCCCGCTTTCAATGTCGCGAGCGAGAGAGCGGACCCGTTCCAGCCTGGCATCACGCTCCCAAGGCACCGTCTGGGCCACCTGGCGTTCCAGCTGCTTGCATATAGAAAGCATGGCCGAATGTAAAGCCTTGCGTTTGGCGGCCACATTGTCGTTACGGTTCTTGGCGCGGGCCTGTTTCTGCCGTTCTTCTTGTAACTGGGCAGCCACAACCCGAATCTTTATGTTCAGGCTGTCAATTTCGGCGCGGCGGCGTTCCGAATCGGCACTATAGCGGCTCTGCAGCGTCTTGTAGCGAGCATCGTCTGCCTTGAGCAGGGAATCCGTCACCGCAATCTGACGAGTCAACTTCTGGATTTCGGAATTCAGCTTTTCCTTTTCCTGCTTCAGGTCCCGAATTTCCGAATCATAATCGGCAAGAGCAAACCCCGAAAACAGCAGCACCAAAAGGGCAAAGGGCAAAAATCTCAGTCTTTTCATAACGTTACGCAATAAGTGGCACACCAAAATTACATATTTAAAACACCCAAAGACCTCGAAAGTGTCACCATGATTGCGGAAAACCCGTTTTACGCATGTCGCATTCCCCGTTTTTTACAAAAAAATCCCGACGGCGTATTAGCCGACGGGATTTGTCTCGAATCAAGACTATTCCTTAGACACCATCACCGTCGTCCGTATCCACACCGTCATCACCGTCATCTTCATCGGCAATGTTATCGTCGCTGGAATTGCTGCTGGAGTCATCGCCACAGGCGGCAAGGAAAAGAAGGGAGATTGCCAACGCAATGACGCTTTTATTGGCAATGGCATATTTCTTGAAATTCCTAAACACCTCTTTTAAACTTTTTCCGAACTTCGACTAATTTTTCACGCAGCGGACAGAGAACGCGTTGCCCTTGTCGTCGCTGGAGAGATATGTATTATCCCCACTCAAGCGATAGTAGTAGGAGAAACTATAGTTCTCGGATGAACTCCAGAAGAAGGCATCGGAGCCCTTTCTGCTAAACTCGCCCTCGTAGTATTTGCCTGCAGCGAGTGTAGAAAAACCGTATAATTCTAAATCACCTACCCATGAATCTGCCTCTCGACCAGGTACAGCATTCAATTTTTTCCATTCGTCTTTACTGGGCAAATGCCAACCTTCGGGGCATACTCCGCGTATGGTGCCAGAGGGATTGCATTCAGTGCCATAACCGCATTTTTTCCCTTTTTTTCCAAATATGCCTGCGCTATCCATGGCGGCACTCCACAAGTACAGTCTCCCGTATTTAGTGCAATTGTCAGGGTCATTGTCATAGCAGTAGGATTTTGCAGTTCCTTCATTGTAATCGTAATTCAGATTTTCCGCCATCCAAGTCTGTGAACAAATTTTTACGGTCTTATAAGTTTTGCCGTCGCGGGCATCAACAACGGAATCTATGACAACCGGGCAGATGTCATCATCGTCGTCGCCACCCCAGTCGGGAATCCATTTACCATCTTCACAGGCGTATGTGTCGTAGATGGTATCACGGGGCACCCTAAACATCTGGCCCTCGTTTTTTTCGGAGCATTCGCCCAAGTCTTTCACGGACTCCACGGTCTCTATTTCGGTTCCGTTGGAATTGCTGCTGGAATCGTCGCCACAGGCGGCAAGGAATATTGAGAGAGAGATTGCCACGCACCCAAGGGTGTTCGCAATGACGCCGCTATTAGTGAAGGTACATTTCTTGAAATTCATAGGTTACCTCTTTTAAACTTTTTCTGGGTTTTGGTTAGTCCTTTGCACAAACGACCGAAAGGAACATTTCCTTCCCAGCTACAAACACCTGTGCGAGATTCTTTTTCGTGTCAATCCTTACCTGATGCCACTTTGCCACATCATTCTTTAATTCGCTGTCCGTTGGAGCCCAAATGTAAATTCCTCTCGGGAAATTGCCAAATTGGGCTTGGTTACTTTGAGCGGCATACTCAGGATCCAAACCATACCCGGAAGCAACGATATTGAACCCATATTGATCCTTCATTGAATCGTCCTTATACGAAGCTTGAAATGTATTCACATCTCCCGTAGAAGAAGAGTGAAGGAATACATTACCCAATGTTTCGAGCATTGTTTTCCATTCACCATTCGTAGCGGGATGCCACCCCGAAGGGCAAGCCTTTTTGGCAGCATCCATGGAATAAAGGCGCCCATACTTTTTGCAATTATCTTTTTTGTTTTCGTAGCAAAGTGAGCCTTCCATTTCGTATTTCAAGTTTTCCACAATCCATGTTTGTTCGCCCACTTTGGAAGTTCTATAGGTTCTACCATCACGTTCATCCTTGATGGAGTCCCTAATAACAGCCGACGGCTTAAGAACTTTTCTACTCAAGCCACCAATGTCAGAAACCCACTCTTTATCTTCGCAAATGAAGAACAGGAAAACAGTGTCTCCATCCACATTGGTCGCTTTGATCTTGACCATTTCATTTGCGTTTGCATCGGTACATTCACCAGCATCCTCGATAGACTCTATTAGCCTTACATCGTCGCCGGAATTGCTGCTGGAGTCGTCGCCGCAGGCGACAAGGAGCAGAAGGGACGAGATTGCCACGCACCCAAGGGCGCTCACAATGACGTTTCTTTTGGCAATGTTTTGTTCTTTGAAGTTCATATACGCCTCTTATTTTGTTTTAAAATTCTTTAGTTCAAGAATCCGCTTGACACTTTCGTCAATGCGGGATTCCTTGATATCGCCCTTTTCTACGGCCTGGACCACGGCGTCAAACACCTTGACAAAATCCCTGGAACAGAGCACAACGTCTACGCCGGCCTTTATCGCCTTGATGGCGGCTTCGGAGTTGCCAAACTGGTTGGTGATAGCCCCCATGTCCATGGCATCGGTCACGATGACACCTTCAAAACCCAGTTCGCCGCGGAGTTTGTCTCGCAAGATCACGGACGACAGCGTCGCAGGGACATCTTCGCCAGTTACCTTGGGTGCGGCAATATGGGCGGTCATAATCATCTGCGCACCGGCCTTGATTCCGGCCTTGAAGGGGACCATTTCGCACTTGAGCATTTCTTCCCAGGTCTTGTCCGTTTCGGCGTAGCCGTAGTGCGTGTCGGTTTGAACATCGCCGTGACCGGGGAAATGCTTGAGTGTTCCGATAACGCCCGCAGAATCGAGCCCGTTCAGGTAACTCACCACAAAGTCTGCGGCGGTTTCCGGGTTGTCCGAGAAGGCGCGGGGGCCAATGACGATATTTTCGGGATTGGTGTTCACGTCGGCCACCGGGGCGAAGTCGATGTCGAATCCGTATTCCCTGACGTAACTTCCGATGGTGAACGCAGCCTTGTAGGCTTCATTCGGGTCGCCACTTTTGGCGATGGCCTCCATGCTCTCGTATTTGGGAACGTCAAAGTTCTCGTTGTTTGCGATACGGGCCACACGACCGCCCTCTTCGTCTATGGCGAGCAGAGGCGAACCATTCAGTTGACGGATTTCCTGGATGAAAAAGGCGAGCTGCGATTCGTCCACGATGTTGTGTGCGTAAAGAATCATGCCGCCGATGGGATAATCCTTGTTGACCGCAGTCATGGTCTTGTTCACCTGCTGTAACTTGAAGTCGGGCAGGTCGGTGTACGCTTCCCAGTGGATACTGGTATCAAGTGCTTCGGGCCGCACAAAGAACATCTGCCCCACCTTTTCGCGGAGGGTCATTTCTTCGATGGACTTTTCTGCCGAGGAGCCATCCGAAGATGCGGAGGAAGAGTCGTCGGAGCAGGCAGTGAACAGGACCCCGGAAAGGGCGATGGTCAATACGGCAGAAGCCAGGGTAGATACGGCGGAAATGCGCTTGGTCATATACGACCTCCAAAAAAATATATAAATATAAGTTTTTCGCGCAAATTCACCAAGGGTGGCTACCCCCGGCTCCACAGGATGCAATAAGATTGCGTCCTAGCGGCAAAACGCTCCGTCTTTAGCAGTTGACGCACTTCTTCCTTGGTGTACCAAGCGGCATCGATTTCTTCACGCTCAGAATCGCTGGGCTGAATATTTCCATTCGCCGTTCCCACCACAACCACATTCAGCTCGTTGGCAAAACCGATGGCGGAATAGCTTTCCTTCCAGACATCCTCGATGTTTATGAGAGTGAGCCCCGTCTCTTCGCGAAGTTCACGAACAGCCGCCTGCTCCACCGTTTCCCCTTCGTCGATCAGACCCGCCGGAAAATTCACCACCTTCTCGCCTACCGCCATACGGAATTCCTTGCAAAGCAAGATGTGTTCCCTAGATTCATCGTGCATGACCAAGACCACAGCGTTGTTCTTGTGGTGGCGCAGTTCATCTATACTCTTGACATTAGGTTCCCGGCTAATCATCTCGTAGGTGATAGCCTTGCCACTTTCAGTCTCGTAATGGATGTCGTAGCGGGTAATGAACTTTCCAGAATGAATTTTCTCGATACTCTTAAACTTCATGCCATCACACTCCTTGGATGGTCTCGTAGAAAAGGCAGTCGTGGTTACACTTGCCCTCGAAGGCTCCGTCGCAAATCGTCATTTTGCTCAGCATCTGGGATTCGTCATCGTTGCGGGAAACCCTCTTGCGCACATAGCCCACGCTCTCAAAGTTGGCCTCTTTGCCCTTCCTGATGGCGGCACAGCTATTTATCCACACCACATTGCAATCGTCATGGGCACACAGGTCAAAGGACCTGCGAAAATCATAAGACCCCGTTGAGAACGAGGGCACGATAATCAAGGTCAGTTTGAAACAGCGCATAAGCTGTTCCAGGTACTTGGTGGTCAAGAAATCCTTGCATATAAGGATGGCAAGCCTGCCGATCCCCTGAAAGTGAAAAATGTTGATGACCAGGTTGGCAAAAATACCTTCTAGGCGGCCGGAGCCTTCCCTTTCAGAGCGGAAGGGATTCTGCTTGCCCTGCTTGCAAATCACATTGCCGAACTTGTCCAAGATGGTAACGCTGTTGTGGTTGTTTTCCCAGAAGGAGGGCAGAATAATCAGGGAAGGTATATTCTTGGTTTCCTCTGGAGAAAGTGCCTTCAACTTGCCCGAAACATAATCCACCATTTCCGGGTTGCCCAGCATTTCGGGAAACACCACGATGTCGGAACGGTTGTCGGCGGCGGTGGTAATCTTTTTCCAGATGAGTTCGTTGCTCTTGCTGAAATCCGATTCCGTATAGCGGATCTTGAAATACTGGATGTTTTCGTGGTCGTAGGGAACGGCTTCAAACTGCTTTTCAAGCCTTAAGGGCGTTGCCGCAATCTTAAGCCGCCTGGTCTTTGCAAATTCCGTAAAAAGGTTCCGCTTCAAGAAAATGTGCTTGTCTATCAACTCTCCCAAGATGGTGTTTTCCATCAGGAGCATGTTGAACAGGAAATTGTCCATGCGGTTGTAGCTGTGGGACATGCGGTGGGTACGCTCCCACACGCAGGAACAACGGGGCAAAAGCCCGATTCCCGTAGTTTCCCGGTTACCGTTCAGCACCACAGAAAAATCGTCTTCTTCAAACTCCTTGATTTTAGCCACCAGCATGGTCTCTAGGCTTTCATCAAGAATCTGAATCAGGCCCGCAATACAGAAAAAATCCTTTTCGCTTTTTAGCCTTTCCGACAGTTTTTCAAGTCTGGCAAAAAATTTCTCGGTCAAATCCTGGGGCTCAATCTGGCGGATTTTGTAGCGGGAAGGTCCAAGAGGTGTTTCTTGAAAAAGCTCCCCCACCTCGGCCTGCACAATTGAAGCGGTACGATCTTTTTCAGCAGGAGATACACAACTAAACTTGACAAAAAAATCTTCCGTACAGGAGCGGATAACAAAGGAACAAAGGTCCGCTACATTGTCATAGATATTCTGCATATGCCCCTACCAGAATAGCGTACGGTCTAGTCTTCTAAGAAATACTGTATGTTGGTGACGACACGGACTTTCTTGACAAAGGGTGTATTTTCGTCACGGTCTTCGATAGAGAACAGCCCCTGGGTGGCCGTCTTGATTTTGCCCAGCTTGCTCCTAGAATCCTTGGCAAACTTTTCGGCGGCAGCACGAGCTTCCTTGTTGGCCTCGTCAATCATTTCAGGCTTGATGGCGTTGAGCCCGTTAAAGCTGTAGATCTTGCGGTAACGGAAATCCCCTTCGCTAAAGGCGATTCCCTGTTTCAACAGTTCGCCTTGCTTTTCCATCAGTTCGCGAATCTTACCCACATTTGCAGAAGCCACAGTTACCGACATGGTCACCACATAACGGAAAGGGCGTTGTTCGCTGGTATAGAGTTCACTCTGGGTATCCGTAATGTCGGGAGACGCCTTGGTGATTTCTTCCTTGGCCACCCCATTATCCTGGAGGAACTTTTCCAGGGCTAAAGTCTTGGCCTGAACTGTCTCGTACAAGGCAGAAAGGTCGTTGCCCACTTCCTTGAACACGATCGGCCATATCACATAATCGGCCGGCACTTCCCTTTCGGCAAGGCCCCGCACGAACACCACGCGGTCACGGTCCTTCACATGGATCATGGCGCAATAGAGGAATGCTCCAAGTCCGAGAATGGCGATAGCCAAAACAACAGCTTCTTTGAGTCTAGATTGCATAGTAGGCCCCAAAAAACATAATTCACTTTATCAAAGGTAAAAAAATTGAGCGCGTCCACCTGCGTGGCGTTATGATAAAGTACAGCAAAATAGGCTGTTTTCTACAAATAATCAAAATAGTTTATCATTTTGATGGAAATTATATATTTGACTTTATGAATTATAGAGAGTAAACTCACCGGCGGACAGGTCGCCGACATCCGCGGTTTCGGTGGCTGGGACCTGGTGTAAACCTTTCGTCTACCAGTTCTTGCAAACCGCAGGTTTGTCCTGCTTACAAATCAACTCGACCTCCCTCGCCAAGACGGGGGATTTTTGTTCTTCTATGTAGTAGCGGCTCACCAGGGCGCTACGGCACTGTTCGTAGGTGTCCAGTTGCCAGTTGCGATCGGCACACCAGAGCCATAGATATTCCTTGCAGTCGTTCCTGTCGGCACTTTCCATGCATTGCTTTTTAAGCGTAGAACAGTCCGCAATCTTATTGCTCTTGAAGTTGCTCGCCACACAGTAGCGCCGCAATCCATCGCCATAGGCATCCGATTTGTCATCAGCATCAATGGAATCAGGCAAGAAAAGAGACCACCTTGTGGTATCCAACATCATGGCCGCCTTGACCTGGGAAGCGTAGCAGGTTTCCATGCCGTAATGGGGAACGGAATCGGCGTAGTACTTGTAGGCCGAAGCATTGGCCGTCTGCAGGTCGTCCCATTTTTCGATGCCGGCGCAGAAGACATCCTGGTAAAGTCTGCAGGCCTTGGAATCCCAACTACCGGAATTGTCGCCCTTCTTGTCGGAGCAGTTCCTGTAGGCCACATGCCTGAGAGAGACCCCGTCTCCTTCCACAAAGATGTTGACCCGTGTCTTGGCGATGCCCGTAAACACCCCCATGCCGTTTTCGATGTTGGATTCCGGAATAATCCGCGAATCGTCCTCGGAGGCTTTCACCTTGTCCACATAATCAATATAGGCACTATCCGTAGAGTAGAAGTCCATGTAGAATTCACCCAAGGGCAGCATCATTCCCGTACCGTAAAGCGTATCCAGCATGTGTATGCCGGCAATGGTAGAGTTTTCGGAATAACCGCCCTTCACATACCTTTCCAGGGGGTCGTGTACCGATATTCCTCGATAGCCCATGGAGTCCTTTTCCGTAAGACCCCTGAACATATTATTCAGAGTGGTATTAAGTGGCTCGTCATTATCAATGTCGTAGGTCAGGAGGATCAGCACGCCACCGATGGACTTGTCGTAATCCAGGGCCACCTTGAAAAACTCCATGTCCATGGGGAATTCCAAATACTTCACCCGCATGGGCGTGGTATCATTTTCGTCTTTGTAGCCCTTGTATTCACTCCACTTGTAGCTGCCGTCCTGCTGGGGCATGTTGACGCCCTTGACCTTGACCGGCTTCGGGACCTTCGCCTTTGCCATGTAGGTTGTCTTGACCGAATGCCCTGCGCTGTCCCATTCAAAATAGGCGTTCATGGTGTAGGTCTCTCCAGAAATCCCTTCGAGAGATCCCTCAAAGCAGTTGGGCCTGCCTGCCCCAGGAACGAGAGCGAGCGTAGTATCAACTGCATTTCCCTGATTGTCGAAACGGCCCTTCACCGTGACGCGGGCGCTGTCATAGAAGGCAAAAGTCGGAGAAGATGTTTCATCCAACTCGTAGACCTTAGAGAAACAAATGTTGGTACCACCCTTAGCCTGTACATAGCCGTAAGTATAAATACCAGTATAGACCTCCCGTTCTTCGGGATAAAAGTCCCACGGCCCATGAAAATCACCGCAGGCAGTCAAAATAAACAGTACACAAACACACACGAACAGCATGGATTCCGTCGCGCGTCGCGCTCCAGAATGACGTACAATGAACCTAGAAATAGTACTCATAGCTCAGCATAATCGGTAAAAAGGGGAACTGCGTAATAGATGTCTTTTCAGGCGGATTCTTACTCGTGTCGTAATAGGTGTAGAACATGTTCTCGTGATCAGTCAGGTTGATGATGGTCCAACTGAAATTCCACTTGTTTTCACGGCCGATATCAATCAGTTTCACATCAACCCTGAAGTAGTTCGTCTGCCGACCCGCATTGCGACTACCCGGCAGTACCACGATATCGTCGTCATATTGCTGGTTCCCGATTTCCTCGGAGAAGTAGTAGCCCTTGTATTCGCTGATGGGCATGCCCGCCGAATACTTGAGCATTACGGAACTGCGGAAATAGCGGCCCTTGACCTTGTGCTTCCAGAGGGCGTCTTCGTCACCCTTCCAGTTGATGCCCAAATCCATCTTGACGGCGTAAGGCTGGTGCCAGCTGGGGAAATAGGCCTTGGTGCCATCGTTGGTACGCATGACGCTAATGCTCTGACTCCAGTTGATACCGCCAAACAACCAGCCCTTATCCTTGCGGAGCGAAAGTTCGTAGCCAAAAGAATAGGCTTCGGCGGTACCGAAATAATCCGCAATCACGAACTCGTCCGATTCTTCCTCGTCGGTGCTGTCCATCTGGGTTACGAAGGTGTTCAGGTTGTTCTGGGTCTTGTAATAGACGCCCACGGTGGCGTCGTAGTCATCGAAAATTTCACGCTGGGAATATTCTGCGGCGACGAGCCACGATGATGCTGGTTCGATATGCTTGCCCTTGGTGGTGGTGGTGGCCGGGTAGTAGAATTCGTTCAGGGTTTCCTGGTCGGTATAGATGATAGAATTCAGGTATTGCAGGTAATAGCCACCATACAGTTCAAGAGTCTTAGTATTGTCCAGATTAATTGTCAAAGAGGTTCGTGGTTCTACACCGAAATGTTCTGCCGCCGTCTGGTAATTGAAACGAAGCCCATACTGCAGCAAAAGATCGGGAGTCAACTTCCAGGCGTCTTGCAGGTAGCCCACATGGTGGAAAGGTTTCTGGATATCCGCAATGGACATGGTGGAAAGTTTTTCCTGGTAACGCTCGTAGTAGTATTCCAGTTCGTAGCCAAAAGTAATGGTATGATTATGAATGCCCCGGTAGTTTAGCCATTGCTTGCCAGCAAAGCTGTAAAGGAACATCTCGATAGACATGAGATCACCGATTTTCATGGTCTGGAAAAATTCGCTGTAGGCCAAGGTGGCGTTGTAATCCCAGTCACCGTTAATGCGGTGGTAGAAATTAACGGGAACGGCCACGTTCCCCCAATCCATGTAAAGCGGGTCAAAACTCAGGCGGTCCTTGCCCACATAAAAACTGAGTTTCATGCGGGTATCGTCGGTAAAGTTGTAGACGAAGGTTCCCTGCAAGTCCGTAAACTCGTAGTCCAGATCCAACTCCAGAATGTTGAGGGCCCTACACAGGTCCAGCATGTAGCCGATGTAGGTAGTGCGCCCTGCCACCACCCAGCGGGCGGGCCCCTGATGGCCTTCCGTATGGACCTGTGCCGCAAAAGTGCTTATCTTGATACTGGACTTGCTGAACCATTCGTCGACGGTATCCTGACCGCCCGCGCGGCCATCCATCTTCAGCACGGAACTCAGGCGGTTGCCATACTGCGCCGGAAAACCGCTCTTGTAGAATTTCACATCGTCGATTCCTTCCACAAGGAAGGTGCTGAACAGCCCGAAGAAATGCACCGGAGAATAGACGACGGCATTGTCGAACAAGAATAGGTTCTGGTCCGCGGCGCCGCCTCGAACATATATCTTGGAGCTGAAATCCGAACTGGCCACCACGCCCGGGAGAGCCTGGATGCTCTTGATGACATCGGCCTCGGCAAGGCTGGGCATGCGCTTGATGGACTTGGCCGACACTACGGACTCGCCCGGGCTGCGCTTAGGGCGGCGCCGCAACTGGACCACCACCTTCTTGAGCTCTGTCACTTTGGAATTATCACCCCCCGCCAGAAGGGAATCTACATTGACTTCAGCAGAGTCGGGGCGTTGCTTACCAGCGCCTTTCTCGACCGAAGGGAGGGTGTCCAGGCCTGACGCCAGCTCTGTGCTTTCCCCTTCACCCGTAACAAAGGCCTCACCCAGTGTTTGGGAGAAAGCTCGTTCCGTACCGACGTACTTAAGCTCATAGCATTTTTCCTTTTCGGCGCCTGCCGTATCGGAATTGGTCACGCAAATGTTCCAGAGGGTATCTTCGGGCAGCACCACGCTGAAGGGCGTGCCCACGGTGGTCTGTAGTGCCTCGCCAGACTCGAGGATTTCCACGTTCAGCTTTTCGCCAGCCGCAAAGGAGGAATCCTGCACCACGCCGTTGAAGACGATTCCCTCGACCTTTACAGAGTCTGCTGTTGTAGAGCCGGGAACGGACTGCGCGGAACCTGCCGTCCCTTGCGCAAAGGCAAGGGAGGCCGCCAGGGACAGCAAAAAGACGATGTATGACCAGACTTTCAACAAACGATTCCCGAATTTCGGACAAAAATAGCAAATAGGCGGAACTATTTGCCATTTAAACACCCGATGGGGTTGAAAGTGTTACTTTTGCTGATTTTTCTACGGCCTACCTTGCACACTTGGTATAACTGGAGAGGTTGTTGGCAAGGACATTGTTCTTCACCCATGTCCCGCTTTGGGAGTAGTTCCACGCTCCAGAAGTCGTAAAGAACGAAGCACCCTCGGATAAGCTTGCCACGCTCCAGTTCGCAGAAGAAAGCTTATACTCGTCCATCCAAGTCTGCCACGAGCCATTGGCGTCCGCCACCTTGCCATCCCCTTCTGCGTTTACCGTTCCCCATTCGCTGACAAATACGGAAAGACCCGCTTGCATAGCCTCCTCGGCATTGGCTCCTTCTTCTTCAATAGTGTGGGTTCCGGCGTAGTAGTGGAATGCGTATGCCGTGTTGTTTTCGGAATCGGTGACTTCTTCACCTATGGCGGCATTAGGCTGCTGGTCCCATTTCGGAGTCCCGACGATTATCAGGTTATCGGAATACTGGCGAATAACCGGTATAATCTGGTTCGCATAAGTTTTGATGCTCGACCAAGGCAAGAAACCGCCACCGTAAGATGATGTCGAGCAGTCACCGCTCCCGTTTTTAAGACAGGCAGGTTCGTTGAATATCTCGAAAATAACATTGTCGTAGCTGCCCCATTTTTGCGCCATTGTTTCAAAAAACAGCTTTGCATTAGTCACGTTGTCGTTGGCCTTGTGGCTATGATAATCAATAATGACATAGATGTCGTTATCTATGGCGGCCTGAACGACTTGATCCAGGTATTGTTGATAAGTCATCGTATTGGAGAAATAGTTTCCATCACCGAAATTTTCGTCAACGCCCATGGGAGCGCGAACGATTTCTACCTTCAGGTTTTTCACCATGTAATCTATGACAGTCTTGTTCCAAAATGACTTGGTCTGGCCAAGGTTGATACTCCAGTACAGGCTTAATCCTTTTACCTGCACTTCTTTGCCGGAGGCGGACCAGTTTTTGCAACTGCCGTAAATGCGGCCCTCGCCCTTGGAGTTTTTCCCTGTTTGCAGCTGGCCATACTGGCTTACCGGGCCAACGTCGCTCGCATTTTCGGAGAAAGAAGATGAACTGGCGACCACAGCCGAACCGTCCTTTATACAACGGACCGAAATTCTCGCATAATCATATTGGGTACGACCTACATCGGGATCCAATTCAATCTGATCGCTGTCAAAAGAAATTTTATACGCCTGGCCGTTACTAATCCAGAACCTGGCCTCGTCATCGCTGTAACAGCTCCATGTACCGGAATACTCCCAGCAACTCCCCGCCGGGAGTGCGGAAAAGCCGAAGGGGTCTTTTCCGGCCGCAATGGCGATTCTCTTTTCCACCGTCGTTCCGGCCTCGTACCACCCCTTGCTGGATTTCAGGCTCTTGCCCACTCCCTCGTAGCCATTGTTCACATCGACGTAATCCAACATCGTCTGCCATTCCGAAAGGGTCGGGATATGCCAGCCGCTTGGGCAGAGGGTTCCATCTACCGAGGCGTACTGGTATATGCGTCCGTATTTATCGCAGTAGGAACTATTTTCTAGAGGACAAGTGGATTTCAATGTGGAGTAGTTCAGGTTCTCCGCCATCCAGGTCTGGGTACCAATAACAACGGTCTTGTAGGTACGGCCATCACGGGAATCAGTAAGAGTCCCTTCTTCTGGTTCGGGAACCTTAGAGGCGCTAGACGAAGAACCTGAGACCTTGCCTTCTTCCCATACGCCGTCGGAACAGACGAAGACCTTTTTTACGTCATTTACGTAAGCCTGTTCTCCCTCCCTGTTCTTGCTGCAATTGGGCAGGTCATCGAAGGTTTTATATTCCTGCATATCGACGGCCTTTTTTGCCTTGCTCCAGCGTTTGCCATCACAAGTGTATGCCGCATACTCACTCGCGACAAACAATGAAAGGCCTTCTTTCTTAGCTGTGCAGGCAGGTAAATCGTCTTCTGTCGCTACAGAATCATAAACATCGTGGTCGAATTCCCAGGCGCCCTTTTGGCAACGGTAGGCCTTACGCTCGTCCAAGACTTCGGCCAGGTCACCTTCCCTGTTCTTGCTGCAATTGGGCAGGTCGTCGAAGGTGTCTGCCTGAATGGAGACGGATTCGTTTGCAGCGGTACCGCCGTCACTATCGGAACCGCAGGCGGCCAGGAATAGAGCCATCACTGCGGTGGCACCCAATGTAATTATTTTTGCCATCCGATACATTTCACTCCTCATTCCATACACCATCTTCACAATAAACCGTTGTATAATAGTTTGCCACATAGGCCCTTTCGCCATCACGCTTCGCCGTGCAATTTTTCAGGTCTTCATCGGTGGCATAGTAAATACCCATATCTTTCCAGCGGCCATCATGGCAACGGTAAGCCACCTTGTTTACCAAGGCAATTTCATCACTACGTGAACTAGAACAGACCGGTAAATCGTCTTCGCTCCTGTACTCCTTAGGCTTAAATTTAGCGAGGTCGTATGATACCAGGTTACCATTTACACAGGAATAAAGGTCTTCCTTTTCCCTCACAAAAAACGCAAAAAAAACATCGTCTTCGCACTCCGGCAAGTTTGCCAATGTCATGACGGTATCCACATAATAATCCTTTAACTCCCAATATCCGTTCGTACATTCGTAGATTTCTTGTTTATCCTTGACTTTTGCTCGCTCCCCTTCCCTGCTCTTGCTGCAATTAGGCAATTCATCGAAGGTATCCACTCGGAGTTTGACCCAGTCAGAATCGTTGGCGGCAGTACCACCGCCACCATTGCCGCAGGCAATGAAAAAAAAGGGGAGGAATAGGGTGAGCAGGAATGTGTTGAGTTTCATTTTTTACCATTGATGTTTTAAAAAATTTTTCTGTTTTAGTTAGAATCCTTGAGGCAACGGACGGAAAACCCATTTGATCCCTTAGTGTCGCTTATATTCGCGTAATCCGCACTATAGTACAGACGCATGATATACGTTCCCTCGACATTATACTTCGTAGAACTCCAGAAGTATGCATTGCTGCCAGCGCTGCAATCGTAAGAATTACCGTAGTAGTAGTTACCGGCGGGCAACGCAGCAAAGTCAAAAGCATCATCGCCATTACCACCATCGTACCAACCACTCTGAGACTTAAGCTTGGTTCCAGCCATAGAGCCTCCTCCCACTGTAGCAAACAGGATATTCCATTCCGTGGTGTCAGGCAGATGCCAGCCCTTGGGGCAAGCGCCTCGAACAGGCAATTTCGGCGAACATACCGAACTAATTCCACAGCCTTTACCGTTCGAACTCCAAGTACCTGCGCTGTCCATTGCAGCAGCCCAAAGGTAGAGACGTCCGTACGTGGCACAGTATTTTGCAGAATCTCTGTAGCAGTAGCTGCCTGTCGTTTCGTAATTCAGATTCTCCGCCATCCAAGTTTGAGCGCCAATAGTAACAGTCTTGTACGTTTGACCATCGCGAGAATCGGTGAGAGTCCCTTCGGCAGATTCGGAGGTCTTTGAAATAGATGACGAACTATTCTTGGCGTTGCTGATCCATTCCCCATCAACACATTTCAGGGTAGTGCCCTCGTCGGCGATGTAGACTTTTTCACCATTCCGTTTGGCAGTGCAGTTCGCGAGGCTGTCTATGGTGACGTAATAGGCACCCTTGTCGTTCCAGTGCTTGTCTTCGCAAAGGTATGCATCACCATCAATCAAGGCCAAGGAACCCTCGCGATTGTCGGAGCAACTGGGCAAATCGTCTTCGGATTCGTATTCGGCAATGCCAGAGTCGGCATTTCCCTTTTCCTCCTTGCCCCAGCGCATGCCGTCGCAAGTGTATGCCGCGTGCTCAAATTGCACGAACAGGGACAGGCCCTCCTTCCTGCCAGTGCAGGCGGGCAAGTCATCTTCGGTCTTGACCGTATCAAGAACATCGTGGTCAAATTCCCAGGCACCCTTTTGGCAGCGGTAGGCCTTGCGTTCGTCCTGAACTTCGGCCAGGTCACCTTCCCTGCTCTTGCTGCAGTTGGGAAGGTCGTCAAAAGTTTCTGCATGCACGGAAGCAACTTCCGACGACGCAGCAGCCGCACCGCCATCACCGTCGGAAGAGCAGGCGGCGAGAAGAACCGTTACTACGAATATGAATATCCAAATTTTTTTCACGTTCTAAACCATTCCTACATTTCCATTACTTTGTGAATGGAATGTTTTTCTCCGCCCTTTCTCTTGCTTTTTTTATTTTTTCGATCGTTTTTATTGCGAGATTATGCTCGTTCCCATCGCTATTTAGTATGCGAAGATATGTTTCACCAGGTTTATTTGGATTCGGCTCATTTATAATTTCTTTCTCCTTTTGGGGATTGATATACATTGGCTCTATTGAAAATTTGTCAATGAAATTCTGATTATTTTCCTGTTCACTTTTGATATTCATTAATCCTGCTATTGTTTTGCGCAGCGTTGAACAGCGTATGGAGCCATCAATATGATTGCAGACGAGTCTCTTTCTTATTTTTTTTGATTTTCCTACATAAATGCAGAAAAGGTCTCCATATTTTTCAATATCATTTTTCACCCTGTCATAATTAAGTCCCAATGCCTGCAAAAGTTTATCCAACTCTTGCCTTTTAGCCCACCACTTATAGCATCCAGGCTCTGCAGCAAAGAGAAGACTCCCGACATTTACCATTACTTTCTTACTCATTTTCTAATTCCTTTGCACCTTGGACACGATGTGAAAAGGATTGTTCCTTTTCGGTTGTGTTTATTGTTGGTTTGTTTACTTGTTAAATTGAATCTTTGAGGCAACGGACTAGATTAACATTCCTTAGCTTGTTGTAAGATCCAATCTTCACCCCGCCTGTGGCACACCCGTAGTTTGGATACAGATACATGTAGTACGCACTGTAATCATTTGCCTCCGTAGAACTCCAAAATTGCTCATTGCCGCCATCATAGCAGAAATCGTCAGCCGCAAGTAACATTGTAAATTCTTCCCCGCTAGGCAAATGCCAACCCATTGGGCATATGCCTCGAACCTTTGTCGGGAGAGTGCACGTTTTACCATAACCGCATTCTACGCCTTTGCCTCCATCATACAGCGCAATGGAATCTATTGCCGCAGCCCAACTATACAAGCGACCGTCAACGGAGCATCCATTTTCTGTCGCTCCGCTTTCCCCAGCGCATCGGCTCCCTGCCGCCTCATAGTTCAGATTCTCCGCCATCCAAATTTGCGTGCCGATAGTAGTCGCCCGATACACCTGATTGTCGCGATAATCCGTCAGGGTGTTGTTTTTGGCATCGTAGTAACTGCTGTCCTTGCCTACATAACTGCTGGACGATTCGACATCCACGTTTGCGGAACTGGTATTTCCGGCGCTTGAAGCGCTTGTAGCAGCCCCCTTCAAGCACCTGACAGAAACTTTCACGTTGGTGCCATCCGAGTTTTCTTCTTGTGTAATGATATCGCTATCGTAGAGAATTTGAAGTATTTCGCCTCCGCTTGCAAGGAATCTCGCCTCGTCATCGCTATAACAGTTCCATGAGGGCGTATCCCACCAGCAGCTTCCTGCCGGGAGTGCCGAAAAACCGAACTGGTCCTTCCCTGTCGCAACAGCCATTCTTTTCCCAACCGTGGTTCCCGCCTCGTACCACCCCGTGGTAGATTTCAGGCTTTTGCCTACCCCCTCCGTGCCGTTATTCGCATCTACATAATTGTACAGCACGGTCCATTCCGAAAGGGAGGGAACATGCCATCCGCTTGGGCAGTAAGTGGAGGCTCCTCCTGGAAGGTAGAGCCTGCCGTATTTTTTGCAGTAGGCACTGTTTTCCAGAGGGCAAACGGAACTCGTGGCAACATAGTTCAGGTTCTCCGCCATCCAGGTCTGTGTACCGATGACAACGGTCTTGTATGTCTGACCATCGCGGGAGTCGGTGAGAGTCCCTTCTTCTGGTTCGGGGACCTTGACAGAAGACGAAGACAGATCCTCGATCGGGGTCGAGGATGACGTGGGGGTATCCGGGGTCGAGGATGACGTGGGGGTATCCGAAGTCAATGACGACGATTTTGGTGAATCATCGCCAGGCTCGCTTCGGCCTTGATCAGCGGCCTTAACTTCTTTCCATTCCCCGTCGGTGCATTTCAGGGCAGTGCCCTCGTCGGCGATGTAGGCCTTTTCACCCTCCCGTTTGGCGGTGCAGTTGCTGAGGCTGTCCTCGGTAGCGTAGTAGGTACCCACAGATTTCCAACGGGTGCCGTCGCACAGGTAGGCCTCGCCCTCTATCAGGGCCGTTTCACCCTCGCGCTTGACAACGCAATTGGGCAAATCGTCTTCGGTTTCGTATTCCACGACTCCCGATTCGCCGGGGGCGTCTTCCTTGGTCCAGCGCTTGCCATCGCAGGTGTAGGCAGCACTTTCGCTTTTGACAAACAACGAAAGGCCTTCTTTCTTGCCAATACAGGCTGGCAACTCGTCTTCGGTCTTGACCGTGTCAAGAACATCGTGGTCGAATTCCCATGCGCCCTTCTGGCAGCGGTAGGCCTTGCGTTCGTCCAGGACTTCGGCCAAATCGCCTTCCCTGCTCTTGCTGCAATTGGGCAGGTCGTCGAAGGTTTCTGCCTGAACGGAGACGTTTTCTCCGTCGTTTGCATTGGTTCCGCTGCTGTCGGAACCGCAGGCCACGAGAAATACAGCAGCCGAGACTGCAAACAAAGTAACGATTTCTCTTTTCATTTTCACCTCTCTCCACATCCTTTTTAAGGCTCAATTCCCATATACATGAATATATATGGGCCAGGTTTGAAAGAAACGTCCCGGAGCCCCCAAAACCGCGAATTTGCCACTTTTTGATAGTTTGGCGAATTTTTTTACTGTTCTATGATACAGAACCGCCGAATTTTTGCAAAAAATGACTATCTCAACTCAAAATTTTAGGATTTTTCTCGATTTTTTTACATTGTGGGCTTTTACAGGGTGAACACTCCTCTCCTACACTTAACTCGTTAAATGTAAACAAAAAAACAAAACGATGTAAATTTTCGTTAACACACTTTTTAGTGCTTTTTCAGAGACTTTTGTCGATTTGACGTGATTTTGACGCTTGCCGAAGGCTTATACGTAAAACCTATTCTTCATCTTTGATGCAGCGGACGGATATGGCCATATGGTCAGTGGTGCCTGACAATGAGGCACATGCCTTTTCTCCATAGAGAAAATTAAAAGAGAAGCGGAAGTTGTAGAAGCCATCAAGTTGCGTAGCGCTCCAGAAGGAGGTGCTAACGCCAACATGGTTGAATCTATCGTTCATGAAGTCCCAGTGGCCAGCAGGGAGTGCAGAGAAGCCATAGGCATCCGTACTGATACAGTTGTTGTCACATCTTGGAGGAATCTCCCACCCCGTCAGGGATCTGAGATCATTGCCCGCATTGCTTTCGCCACCAACTGCCCTGAGCAGAGAACGCCACTCAGTTGTATCGGGTAGGTGCCAGCCCGGCGGGCATATCCCGTATACCGTATCGGGTAATGTACATGTACCAAATTCGTTACGACAATCTTCGCCTTTACCTCCTTCATAAAGTTTCACCCAATCTATGACAGCAGCCCACGCGTAAAGGCGACCATACTTTGTACAATTATCAAGTTCATTCTCATAGCACCAATTTCTCTCCAACATACTTGGATAATTCACGCTATCGGCATAATTCAAATTTTCCGCCATCCACATCTGCGACTTGATGCCAATGGTTTTATATTCGTGACCGTCACGTTCATCAATCATTGTTCCCTTATTCAATTTTTCGGTTGTGAAAGACCAACCTTCTTCTGTACACTTGTAATAGGAATAGTTCCTGGTGTTATAAGCTCTTGGCAAAATGTAATACTCATTTCTATTGACGTTTGTACAAGTAGCGTCAGCTTCAAGTTCGAGTTCTTTCACTTCTCTAATCACGCCATCATCGCAGACATATTTCTTTGTCGTATTCACATTGCCATTAAACATTTTTCCATCTACAGAACATTTTACTTGGTAGGTGTCATATTCCAAAGCTGTAGCTTCTCTCCATGCATTTCTGTTAGTTTCATAGATGTAGTATATATTCTTGTTAACTTGACCTATGCGAACTTCGCCATCAAATTCTCCATGGCCCCATGTTGCAGTATCTTTTTCTATGTCTGTAGCAGTACGCCAAGTTTGCGAAACACACTTGTACCAGTTTTTATCCGAGCCCTGCCCAACGGTATCCTGTCTCAAGGCTGTACATCCGCGAAGCCCCAGCGAGCAGTCATTTGCCTCACCGGCTCGCCAGACTTTATCCTCATAGACATAGCAGTTGGCCTTCACCACGTCGCCGAATTTTACATCGCCGTCTTTTCCAGCTTTCCATTTGTAAGTATCTTTCTCGATATCCGAGGCCAGGCGCCACAAATTGTCCTTGCAAATGAAATAGTTCGAATCAACTTTTCCAACAGAATCTGCAATCGCTGCCACACAACCGCCAAGTTTCGCCTCAACATTGCCCGCCGCTCGCCATGCTGTTTTGTCGAACACATAGATGCTATCCGTCACATTGCCTTTCTTTATTGTGCCATCGGTCGATTTTTCCCAACCGAACGTATCTTTCTCTATATCAGAAGCCAGGCGCCACAAGTTGTCCTCGCAAATGAAATAAACGCCGTTCAACTTACTCAACGCATTGGTGTTTGTTTTCACAACACCTTCCCGCTCCTTATCGCAATCGCCGAGGCCGTAGTTTTCCCACCAGAACTTGTCCATAGATTTTTCGAAATCGGGTATGATGTCGGAAATTTTCCAGCCCTTTATGTTGCTACGGATGGCTGAATAGTAGGTGGACAAGCTAACTGCACTTGCCCAGTCCGCCACGGCGGTAGCGGTTACCGAGTCGTTCCATACACCGTCCTTTTCGATATCGTAGGCGAAATTCGCAAGCCTTTCGGAGAAATCTCCTTCTGCAAGGTCCGCCTGCATCAAGGAACTTATGGCCAGGAGGGCGGCATTCCCCTCTCCCTTCTTGAATATGGAAAGTCCTTCGAAGTCGCCAATCAATTCGTTTTCAATATAAAACGCCTTCAGGATTTCCTGTTCCGCCTGCTGCTTGGCATCCTTTACGGGTTTGCCCTCGTTTACCAGGAACAGTGTGCGTTCGAAAGCCAAATGAGTCAAAAGGTTGATATTGGCCGTTTCCTTGTCGGACAAATCCACCAGGGCATTAAGGGTTATAGGGGCCGTCGATTGTTTTCCGGTATTTTCGTTGCGGTAATATCCCGAAACCTCCATAAATGCAAATTGGCATTCCAAATTCAAATGGGTAAACCGGAAATCTCCACGGTCGCTGGCAATTTTCCCGGGAATGGAGCGTCCCGTATGTCCGAGGGTTTCAAATTCCAATTCGTAAATGTGGACTGCAGAACCCACCGTGAAGGGACCCTTTTCAGAAACACCGGCAACAGTCTTGTCTTCGATGGCAATCTGGGTCTCTTCGGTAGCACCGCCGGCCTGTTTGTCGTCTCCTGAACAGGCGCACGCAAACAACGCGACCAAGGCAAGCAATGCAAGCCAGAAAATGCTCTGTCCAAATGTCTTTTTCATCTGTGCAAATTTTCCTTGTTTCATTTTTTCCCGGAGGCAAGTTTCCATGTCAAGGGGAAAAGCTGAAGGTTCAATCGGAACACCTGTTCCATGTCATCGTCTTCGGTGGCGATGGCGATAACGCGCTTACGGAAATCCGCCAGTTCCTTGACAATTTTCTGAAACGCTTTTTCAGTAAGGCCCAGCGTGAGCCCTGAAACGGAGCGGCCGGACAGGGGGACGTTCTTTATAGCCTCTAGAGCGAGCGCACCCATCTGCAAGTGCATCTGCTGAACCGCCAGTGGGACAAAATCCATTTTTCCCGTCGATACGGTCTTGTTCGTTTGTATAAAGGTATCCTTGCCGACTTTTTTCAAGAGGCCCATTGATGTCAGGTACTTGATGGTGGCCGACACCTGTCGCGCCGTGATTTTCGGCATGCACTGGACCGCGATTTGCTTTGCCTTTTTGCCCGCCATGTGGGGCACCAGTTCCCTAAGTACCGGATTCTGCCAAGATTCAAAATACCCCATGGACTTTTGCCCCAGGACATTCACCTGGTGCGCCTTGGAAAGGGCCTGCATCTCGTCGAAATATTTCTGCCTTATGGGTTCCCGTTTTGCCTGATTAAATGCCACTAGCGCCTTGAAATAGGCCAGTTCAAAGCCCTCCAGCCCCATGGCATGAGCCACGCGGGAAACCCCTGCTCCGCTCAACCCCGACTTACCTTCGCAAACCAGCTTCAGGTAAACGGGGGAACGGAATCCAGCCAGTTTTGAAAATTCACGCCACGTCATTACGGCATGGGCCTTTTTCTCCTGGAACCACTGACCCATATATTCTCGGTAATCCTGGAATGCAATGACTGAATCCATACCCCAGAATATAAATGCAAAACGCCCAAAAAAGGAGAGAAAAAAGATACAATCTGCCGATTTTTCTGCCGTTTTGGCGTCTATTTTTGTTTATTTACATTTATATGATACAAAAATCGTTAAATTAAGCCAAATAGCTAACTTTTCTTGTTTTAAATATATAATTTTTGGCAAATATTTTACAATAGACGAAAGCAAGGCAATCTCGTAGGTTCTTCTATGTGTTTGAGCCCAGCGGTCATTAGAGGGGGTAGTCCCCTCCCCCGCCAAGTTCTAGAATCTTCCGACGGTGATGCCGGCGTAGAATCCGGGCCACCAACGGAACTTATCCCCATCGCTGCCAAAGTCATCGTGGTATTCACTCAGGGGTTTAACCCTAATCTGTGTACCATAACCCTGTGCCGCGACATTGAGGGTGCCGCCCACCGAAAGTCCGAAGAAGGGGAACACTCGAGTCGTATAGCCTAGGCGCAGACGATGATGGAAATTGACGCCGTTATCAGAGCCATATTCAAAATCGGAATCGTCAAAGTTGAAAGTCACCTTGTTGTGTTCCATAAGGAACATGTATTCCAAGTCAAAGTGACTGCCGTATTTGCCAAACTGCGTTCCAAGACCAAGGCCCGCCTCGGTGACATCGCTAAAGTGCTTGAACTGCGTGCCCTTTTCAATCAGGCGCTCTCCTTCGAGAGCGGTGTAGAGATAGGCGGTACCCATGTGGAGAGAAAGGCCCAGGGCGCCCATTTCATTGAGAGAACTGGTAATGCTCCACACGCCATTACCGACAATGTTGATCAAGCCTATCGGCGTTTTCTCACAATGACCGCAAACATTCAAGACACCCACCTGACGGCCGTCGGCACGACCCGCAATGTTCATCACGCTTACCTGAGCCTTTTCCACTTTCCCGGCAATGTTCATCGCCGCAGCCACCTGTACATCGGACTGTTGCGCGATATTTAGGGCTGCCGCTACCTGCACACCGGATTCTCCGGCAATGTTCAAAGCGGCAGCCACCTGTACATCAGATGCACCCGCATAGTTCAACGCCGGAGACACCTGAGCCCCATCTACAGAATCCCTGGCGAAATTGAGGGTCCCGGAAACCTGGGCGCCCGAAGAATTTTCCATAGAGACATTCACCACCGAGGCAATCTGAACCCCGTCAAAGGAATGGGCGTAGTTGACAAGGTTCGAAATCTGGGCGCCTTCAAAATGACTGTTGACCCCATTGTAGAACAAAGTCAGCTGCAAGCCATGCATTTCTTTCGACGCAATGTTTGCAAACAGGCTAATCTGGGAACCCAGCATATAGCTATCCGTTTTTGTGGCAAGAACTCCTATCTGCAAACCCTTACGAGATTCCTTGTCGTGGTCATAGGCGTTGAAAGTCACACGGTATTTTCCGTTGTGGTCCAGGGAGTCCAGCGAGCAGGCAACGGTATCGCCCGAGGCACAGTCCCCGCGGGTACCAATTTCGCCCCGGAGAGTCGTCTTTTCAGCCACGATGGCGCTGAACTGCTTCTGCGTGAGCTGGGCACGGTAGTTGTCCTGCAGGGTGACGCTGGCCTCCTTGTATTCGGCAGGGCGTTCCAAGCGAACGCTGTACTTACCAGCGGCAAGCCCCAAGTTAATGGGCCGACCCGCCTTCTTGTAAAGTTCCGCCACAAGCTCGCCCCGTTCATCACGGATGAACAGCCGTCCTTCCACATCCTCGCCGATGTCAAGGCCCGCGTCCATACTCCGCAAATCCGTCATCACCACATCACCCGTGCCCGCCAGGTTCATGTCGCGGCTGGGGTGCTGGGCGCCACCCATGGTGGCCTCCGTCTTCTGGAGCGTCTCGTTAAAGGCAAACTGGTAAGCTTCCGAAAGAGTCACCTTGCCATCGCCACTGATATCGCCGGCCCCACGAAGGCCACTCACCAGGGAGTGGGTAAAAAAGGACCCCTTCAGCTTGTCGCTTTCCTGGCTAGATTCGTCCTGAGTGCTGCTGGTGATAAAGGCATAGCCCTTCATGTCGCTACTCTTGTCCACCATAAAGGCAGGCACTGCCACGCCACCCTTCGCACGGGTAATGGCTCCCGAACCGCAGGCGTCAATGACGGCGATCTTTACATCGGCATGGAGGGAATCAATCTTTGAACGAAGAGCCTTCCAGGCAAAAGTTTCCTTGCCCAGGCGCAGCCCCTTTTCGTCGGCGTGTCCGCTGTAGTAAACCAGCACCTCGTCGCGACCACCTTCCGACTTGTTCTTCGCAATCTTCTTGTCCAAATCGTCAATCTTCTGCTGGAACATAGCAACGCTAGGTTCCTTCACCTCTACGACATTCGCTGCCTGAACGCCGCCCATTTCTTTCAGCACATTCACGAAAGACTTGGCATCACTTGCCGCATAACGCAAGGTGGGCCTTCCCTCGCCGCCGTAGTTCGCGCTTACGGCAAGCACATAGCGGTTGATCCGCACCTCTTGCGCGGCAGAAGCATTGGAGACCGTAGCCAACAGGAGCAAAGCGACAACAGATATTGCTCTCATCATCTTACTTGCCCTCCGTCTTGCGGAGCGTAATGCTCACCGTTTTCACACCTTCCTGCTTCAGCGAGGCGTCAATGTCCCCCGCATTCAACTCGAATTCATCTTTCGAGGTCAGGAAAAAGAACTTCTCGAATTTCGGGGCGTCATCTAGCTTGTAGGCAAAGGGGAGGGTGGTCATTTTGCCGGGCTCCAGTTCTACGGCGCGGTTCTCGTGCCCCATGTGCATGGTGATGGTCCCATTGCCGTCCATGCTGAAAAGCAGTCCGTAGCACTTCTCGGCTACAGCGTAACGCAACTGAATTTCGTCACCTTCGCGGGCCTCCCCCAAATTTTCCATCTGGACGGCACTATCCCCCGTTTTCTTCCACACTTCCATGCGGGCGGACAGGCCCTTGATACGCACACCGTCGTCCTGGTCGGCCATAGCCACTTCCATAACCTGCGCGTTTTCAGCACCGTTTGCATTGTTCGCAAGAACCGTGCCGTTCTCCTGCGAAATGGAACGCTGGTTGAGCACCGCCACCATCATCACCGCAAGCACAAGGGCCGCGGCGGCCGCAATCTTCACGATAGCGAAACCAGTGGGTTTCCCGTTTCCATAAATGCCGTGTCCGGGAAGCGAATCCAGTCTTTCCGCCAAACGGTCGTAGGGCAGCTTCCGCAAAATCGCCTTGCTGTCCTCCCGTAACATCTTCACGCGGTTGGCGAAGATCTCGTCAGTCGCTTCCATCTCGCGGATTTCCCGCATATCGCTTTCGGGCAGGTCGCCCGTCATGTACCTTTCTAGTTTCCAGTCGGGAATCATCACTTTACCTCCAGGTCCCTAATCTTTGCCTGCAGACCGCGCAAACGCTTACGGACGCCACTCACCGAAAGCCCTACCGCATCAGCGGTCTCCTCCAGGGTCATGCCGTCCACGAAATGCAGCACCGCCATGGTGCGGCTGGACTCCGGCTCCTTCGAAAAAAGCCTCGCAAGCACACCCCTGGCCTCATAACCGTCCTGCTCGTCACTGGCGCAGGCAATAGTCAGGAGCAACTCGCTGGAATCCACGTCCAGCCCCCTGCGTTTCTTGTCGCGGATTCGGTTCAGGCAGAGCCTGGTGGCCGTATTCCACAAAAGGCTGCAGGGACTGTCCAGGTTCAGGCGGTCCATGCCGGAAAAAATCCGCAAAAACACGTCCTGCATCAGGTCCGAAGCCTCCGCCTCGTCCTTCAGGAGCGCAAGACAGCGCCTGTACACCATAGGAGCGTAGGTCTCGTAGACTTTGGCAAAACGCGCTTTTTTTAGGATTTCTTCACCGTTCACGACTATATAACACCCGGGGAAAGTAAAAGTGTCACCCAAAATGTAAAAAAGTGTCCAGTCCCTTCAAAAAAATAGGTGAGCCACAAGTGCCTTGTATTAACAAGGCACGGTGGCGAAAGCGAGCACCAGCCCAGAAAAGCATTACAAAAGTCTAGTGCGAGCGGTCAGAAAAAGGGACATCCTTGCGGATGTCCCTGGTGTTTAAGGAGCACAATGAAGAATCGTTACAATCGCCGAGTTAGTCCACGGTCAACTTGCGTGCGGAGGCCTGCTGCTTCTTGGCTAGCGAGAAGGTCAACACGCCGTTTTCCAACGAGACCTTGATGTTCTCGGGGTCAATGTCGTCGGCCAAGCGGAAGCTCCGCTCGTAGGTGTACTTGCTGTCCTTGCGGGCACGGGTGGCCTTGACGGTGATGATGTTCTTTTCCACCTGGACATCCAAGTCTTCTTTCTTGACGCCCGGCAATTCCACCTCTAGCACAAAGCCGTTGTCTACTTCGTAGTAGTCGGCCTTGGGGGTGTAGGCGCATTCGCCCTGAGCGTTGCAGGCGTTAAAGTTATCAAGGAAGTTCTGGAGACCATAGAAAGCAGAAGGAAGAATCTGAGTATTGAGCATAATTTTAACCTCACTGGTTGTGGGTCCCTGGCCTTGGCGGTTTGCCTTGGCCGGGGACCCGGTTTTTTGTTTTCACACTCCTATATGCAAAGGCCATGCCAATTTTTGTAGAAGACGGCACCCATTCGGAAAAAATGCCAGGAAACGGCAAAAAATGGCGTTTTTGGGGTAAAAATGGGAGATCCCCGCCTTCGCGGGGATGACAAAGCGGACATCCCTTTCAATAAGAAACGGCCCTGTTTCACACAAGAAACAGGGGCATGCTACATTATGAAAAAGTCAAAAACTAGAACTGCTCAAAGAACTCGTGGACCATCTGCGGCACCCAGGAATTCTGCCAGTCTCCGTTGTCATAGGCGGTCCACTGGTGGCCTCCGTTCCAACTACAGAATTTTACCGGGAAGCGGGGGTCAACGGTCTTAAAGTCGTAACAGACATGGCCTCCGCCCCACCCATTATATTCTTCCGGTTTTTCGTTGCTGACATCGGTGAAATTGCCGTTTGCATCAACAGGCCCATTATGCCTAAGGATTTCTACAAGGGCACTGTCAATTGCCCCCGGACGTGGAGGATACTCGTTGGTGGTTCTATAGGGGCACCTATCATCATTCTTGCCATGAACATCCATCCAGGCAATGGGTAAATTCTTTTTATTCTCTCCCGTTGGCAGGTAAATATTAAAGGCAGCCACTGCATAAACCGCCACGGCACGGATTCTTTCCTGGAATTCCCAAGCAAGGGAATTCGTAACCATGGAACCAAAACTAAATCCCGTCACAAATACGCGAGATGTATCAATACAGTAATTGTCTTCCAGGAGTGTCAACATTTCGCTAAAGAAAACATGGTCCTTATCGTCATTCATACGCCACGGCATGCCATCGGTATCTCCTTCAGGAGAAACGAATATGTAGTTGTTTTCTGTGTCCAGATCCTGCTGACCATAATACGGAGACGGATGATCCTGATTAGGTGATGGGAAATAAGAGAATTCCTCACCATTACTACCCATACAATGCATGGCAAAGAGAATCTTGTAAGGCTTATTGTTGTTGTAATTTTGCGGAAGAGTCAACCAAAACGCACGGTTGAGATCGGCACTCCGCATGGTGTATTTCTTGGCATTAGGATTGGAACCGGCTTCCGTGAGTGCAGAGGTCCTGCCACAGCCCCTACTGGGGGTGGGAGCATTCCCCATAGCATACCCAAAAGTACGGGTCTGCGCGTTCGAAGCGCGTTCCAGGTTCAAATTGACCATGGTGTCCAAGGTCCCCAGCGGAACTACACGGGTTTTATAGCCCTCGGCCTCGAACCGAAGAGTTTCGCCCACCTGGGCGCTCTTCATCAAGACAACGCTTTCGCTGCTGTGCTGCCGAACCGTCTTGCCGTCCGCAAAGAACCTAAAATCCTGCCGAACGCTCCCCATGGTGACCTTGGCAAAGTAATTTCCCTTGGCACGAATCCCCGTACGCAAGTCCAAATCCCCAGAACCGTAAAGGGTCTTGCTAAAAACCTGATTGCCCATGGCGTCAAAAGTCCGCACCTGGACGGGAGCGCTTCCGCTTTGCCTATAAGAAAGAACCCCCGAATTCAAGCTGACAAAACTAGGTGCACTGGCCACGGCACGGAGGGCAGCAGGCCCCGTCTCCTCGGTTATGGTGTATTGTCCGTAAACATCGGTAACGGTAGCCTTGTTCTCTTTTACAAGAGTTACGGTAACTCCACTAAGCGGGTTTCCAGCTTCGTTGCCCACCGTTCCGGTGATAGTGTAGGTAAAGGCCGTTGTTCCGAGGGTTGCCACAAGGGCAGAAACAAATAACGGAAGATTCTTCATCTCCAGGCTCCTTTTTGTTCACCCTAAAAACACCCTGCTTATACATATAAAAATAAATTGCATAAAATGCAATTAAAAATTTATAAACATCGGATAAAAACTAGTCCAGCAGTCCCTGGTACAGTTCCAGGAGCTTGCGGGAAAGAAGGCTCGTGTACTTGGCGTTGTTCAGGGTAACCTGCGCCGATTCCAGACTGTTTTTCTGGCTCAAGAAGTCCGTGTAGGTGAGCGCCCCGAGCCTACGCTGTTCTTCGGCCACCTTCAGGGCTTCCTGCTCGGCCTCCACCTGGAGCACCGCGGCCTTCCACTGCAAATCCGCACTGAGAGCGTTCAGGTAGAGCTTCTCGATATTGTTCTCCAAAGTCTTCGCCGTCTCCTGCAGGCCAACCTGGGTCTCGGCCTCGTTCACCTGGGCCAGCAGCACCTTGTTGGTAGTGGCACCCGCGTCGATAATGGGAATGCTGATTCCGAGAGTAAGGGAATTCTGCCAGCCATATTTCAGCTGGTCCTTGTAGCCCTTGGATTCCCAGGCCTGCAAGCCCGTAGAAGAATTGGCGCCCAGCGTCACGGAGATAGAGCTATTCTTGCCCGCCACCCTGGTGTTCTTCTGAGCGGCCTTCACGGAAATACTATCGGATTTAAGCCCAGGATGCGCAGCCCTAATGCGGGCCTGCAGCTCGCCGTATTCAGGCAGGGGCGGTAGGGAATCAGGATTGGTAAGGTTGATCTCGGGAGCGGCCACATCGAACTCCTCGCCTTCGGGCAGTTCCAGAAGCTGGCGCAGCGTTGTCTTCGCGGTGGATACCTTCAGCTCGGCAGTAAGCTTGGCCGACTGCTTCTGCAGCACATTGGACTGGGACTGAGTCAAATCCTTCTTGGTGATGGAACCTACCCCGTAAAGGTTCGTAAAGTACTCGAATTCCGCCTGGGCCACTTCTACCGCATTGTCCGCCGTCCGCAGGTTCTCCTTGGCAAGGAGCAAGCTCATGTAGGCGTTCAGCACGCTCTCCTGCACAGTACGCTTGGTCTGCCGGGTAGAAAGCTCCGCCGCCTCGCGGCTCAGTTCCTTCGACTCCACATTCAGGCTGGTGGCGCCACCATCCCAAAGGGTCACGGAACCGCTCAACCCCAGGTTCAAGCGGTAATGGTCTTCTTGGTCTATAAAGGGATGGTCGTAAAGGGTATTCTGTATATTGGCGGAAACCGTCGGGTAATGCCCTATCTTTGCCTGCTTTACATTAACCTGGGCCTGCTGCTCACGCAGTCTGGCCGTCTCAAGGGAAAGGCTTTTTTCAGCCGCCTGTTTAAGGCAGGCCTCCAAAGTCCAAGACATACCGGCATGCAGGAGCGTCGCTGCCGCTAAAATCCCAAACAAGGAGGCTTTCGTGATATTCATGACCTTTAGATGCTTCGGGGCAGCAAAAGGTTGCGCACCCTACCGTCCTGCGTTCTTTTTCATCATCTCGCGGCGCTGTTCCTCAGCAAAGAGGCGGGCCATCTCGATGCGGTTGATTTCCTGTTCCTTCTTCTTGGTCTCTTCCTTGCAGTTCACGCACTTGGTGGCGGTGGGCACTGCCAAAAGACGGGCCTTGGGAATCAACTGCTTGCAGACCTTGCATATGCCGAAGGTGCCCTTCTTGATACGCTGGAGTGCCTCTTCCAGGTAAACCAGGTACTTTCCTTCGCGAGCCGCGAGAGAGAATGTAGTCTCCAGGGCGTTGTAGTCTGTAGCGGAATCAGCGCTATCGGAATCCCCACCGTCTCCGGACTGGTGCTTCTGGCCTTGAAAAGCGTTAGACTTTTCCGTCTCGTTCTGGGCGGTCACCAGCTGGCGACGCTTTTCCACAAGCATCTCCTCAAAAAATTTGAGATCGGCGGCACTCATCTTTGCTTGTTTCTTTTCAGCCATAGTTCGCTCCTTTTTTGGGGTTCCCTTACTTAATCATTTTCGTGTTAAACTAGATTATTTTTCTCAAAATAGGTCATTATTTTAGAAAATATCCATATTTAATTTCAGGCCCTGTTTCTTGATATCCTTGATTAAAGCATCAATATCGGCGCCTATAAGGTCCAGTTCCTTGTGAATGTCACCCTTTTTCGATAAAATCAGCCCCACGGTATTGTTATCCTGGCCCAGTTTTGCCTCGATGCCCTCCAGGTTCTCCTTGGCCCCATGAACCAGACTCAAGAGGCTATCTACCCGAGCCACAAGGTTTTCCACCTTCTGGACAGTTCCGTCAGCCTTGCCGGGAACATCTCCCAAGGCAGCCTTGGCCTGGTCTAGAGTCCCTTCGGCCTTGGAAAGCAGGCCCATAGCCGAGTTCACCCACTCCTGGACCGATTCCTTTGACACCTGGATCAGGTTGTCTCCCTTCTTGAGCACACGGTCAACACGCTTGCCCGCCGAGCCCTTGGTCACAGAATCCTTCAAGGCTCCAAGCTGTATGGTGATGGAGTCCAGTTCTGAAAGGATGATGGCTAGATTCCGCCCAACAGCATTAGCCCCCTCTTCGTAGTAGCCGTTCACTGTATCGCCATCGGCAATAAAGTCCTGGCCATCCCCAGTCAAGACGCTCAACTCGCGTTCGCCCATAAGACCCGCCGTCTTCAAACGGAACTCAGAGTTCTTTGGAATCTTGGTATCCGCAAGTACACGGGCCGTCACAAAGACCGCATCATCCGTCAGTTCCACCTTCTCGATTTCACCCTTGGTAATACCACGCACTTCCACACGGTTTCCCGGAGAAAGCGTTCCGATGCTTTCGTAGCGCACTACGAAGCTATAGCGGTCGTGGTGAGGGCTTGCCGGATGGAACAGGTACAGGGCCATACCGCAACCCACGACAATAGCCGAGAAAACAACAAACGGGAAAAAATTCGAACGGAATTTTCGACGAAAATTATTCATAAGGTGACCAATTCTCCGGCTCCATTTCCAGCAAGTCGTCAGTGTATTCACCCTTGGCCTTGGCCTTTATCTTTTGCATCAGATTCTCGTTGAAATCGCGGGCAACATTCTGGCCATTCATCTTCATCAGGGCATTCATGGCGATGACTTCGCAAATCACCGTCAGGTTCTTGCCTGGTGACACCGGAATCACGATTTTTGGAATGGAAACGCCCATGACGACTTCGTCCAATTCGTTCAGACCCGTACGCTCGTACGAAACGCTCTGGCTCCAGGGCTGAAGTTCCACGATAACTTCGATCTTCTTCACCTTTCGGATGGCATGGATGCCGAACATGGAGCGGATATCGAGAAGCCCAACTCCGCGGATTTCCATGTGATGGCGAATCAGGGGATCTGGGCGCCCGATGAGCACATTGCCCATGTGACTTACATGGACAACATCGTCAGCCACCATGCGGTGACCGCTTTCCACCAGGTCCAAAACGCATTCGGACTTACCCACATTGCTATCGCCCACAAAGAGCATGCCTATACCGTAGACATCCACGAGACTCCCGTGAATAATGGCATGGGGCGCAAAGAATTCTTCGAGAATCCTCTGGGCAATCTTGTTAAACTCGTAGGTGTGCAGAGTCGTGGAGAACAGCGGGATATGCAGCTTGCTGCACATGGCCCGAAGTTCCGGGTGCGGCATCTGGGCATGGGTCACCACCCACATAGGCGCCTTGAAAACAGAAAGACTTTCAAAGACCTTCACACGCCCAGAAGTACCCAGGGATTCCAGGTAGTTCCACTCCGTATGGCCCACCACCTGAATCTGCTCGGAACTGTACACCTTCGTATAACCCGCCATGGCAAGGCCTGGGCGGTGGATGCCGCTTTCGGCAATGTTTGTATTCAGGTCCTCTTCCGGAGAATGGAGGGCCAGCTGCAAATCCTTACCGTAGCGACAGAAAAAGTCTCGCACCGAGAGTTTTTCCCGGTGCAAAACCTTGATATCTTTCAATCTGGATTCTGCCATTAAGCCAAATCAGAAAGGGGCTGAGCGCGGTGGTCGTTCTGTTTGTCGTTGGCCTTCTTCAGCTGGATTTTTACCCTTTCGAGAGCCACATCCACAGCCTTGCCCATGTTTTCTTCGTCGGCGGAACCAACCACCACGGAACCCGTGATGTTCACAGAAATTTCGCAATGGCGCTGGTGTTCCACTTCGTGGTCCAGAATGACGGAGGCTCCCGTGATGTTGGGGTAGAACTTTGCCAGTTTGTCCATTTCTTCCTGAATCCTATCCTGGAGACCGGCAGACGCGTTAAAATGACGGGCAGAAAATTGAATATCCATTGTTAAACCTCCGTAAGTTAAGATGGCACAATTCGATGTTCTAGCATCGCATCTAGAGTATATACATCTTTTTTTATAAAAAAAGCAAATATAATATGTTTTTTTCGAAAATAAATTCGCCCAATTTGGAATAATGAGAACTAATTTTATGATGGCCACACAGTTCGTAAACAAAAGTTTACAATAGGAGACCCTAAAGCGACTTACGGAGCCTTGCCGGGAGGATTTTCAGTTCCTCTTCCCTATACTTGGCCACCGTACGACGCGCCACCTTGATACCCTGCTTTTCCAGGGCATCGGCAATGGCCTGGTCCGAAAGGGGCTTTTTCTTGTCTTCCTCATCCACCAACTTCTTAATGGCAGAAAGGATCTGGGCAGACCCGATGACTTCGGCGCTAGACGCCGAGCCCTGCTTGACACCCGAGGTAAAGAACTGCTTCAGCTCGAAGATGCCATAGGGCGTATCCACATACTTGCCATTGGTAACGCGGCTGATGGTGCTCAGGTCCCGCCCTACCTCGTCGGCAATGTCCTGAAGAATCATGGGCTTTAGGAAAGCAGGACCCTGCCGGAAAAAGGGTTCCTGATGCTTGATGATGGCCATCATCACATTCTCCATGGTGGAAAAACGGTTGTCCACCGCCTTCATGAATTCCTTGGCCCTATTCAAGTTGTTCTGGATATACTCCCTATCGTTCTTACTCAGGTGGGAATCATTCAGAAGCGATGCGTAAGTCCGGTTCAAATGAAGGCGCTTCTGGACTCGACGCCTATAGCATTCCACTTCGAACTTGCCCCTCTTTTCTACCACCTTCATGTCCGCCACTTTAATCTGGTTCGGCGCGGCCGACATCTGCTGACCAGGGTGAGGCGCCAGTCTAGAAAGACTGCTCACCGCCTGCTGCACTTCGTCGGTAGTAACGCCCAGGTCTTTTGCAATCTTTGCATAACGGAGCGCCATCAAGTCTTCAAAATGGTCTTTCAGAATCCGGAGGGAAATTGCCGGAAAATTCTCCAAAGATTCCGCCTGGATAATAAAGCACTCCTGCAGGTTTCGCGCACCGATTCCCGTAGGCTTGAAACTCCTGAGCACATGGAAGGCTTCTACCACCGGGAGATTCGTATCTTCTAGAGATTTCTCATCCCGAATAACCTTTTCAATTTCGATAATGAAAGGGTCGTTGTCGGCAAGGACCTTCGCCATGGCCATCTCATCGGCTCGCTGCAAAAAACCGTTCTCGTCAAGAGAGTCAATCAGGTATTCCACCAGTTCGCGGAAACGCGTCTCGGAGCAACCCGCCTTGGAGAGCTGTGCAAGCAATTCACGGGTACCGCTCCAATCCCGGAGCTGCATTATCAAACGATCCTGGAGACTTGCCTCCCTGTCTTTCTGGGGGCGGTCAAAGGCGTCATCGGCGTCTTTTTGCAGATTGCCCGAATCTCTATAAAGCGAATCTGTCCTGTCGGTGCCATCTTCCAGATATTGGGCCCAGTTCAATTCCGAGGGGGAGGAATCATCCAGCAGCCCCCTATCCACATCGGCACTATCTTCAAGAGTCCCTCGTTCAAAATCCAGAGACGAAGCGGCTCCTTCGCCGGCATCCATTTTCCCGTCGGCATAATCATCGTCTACATTACTTTCGCGGGATTCCTCAGCCGGAGCGTCCAGGGATTCGCCCAGGGGTTCCTCGTCCCATTCCAGAAGGGGATTCGCCTCTACTTCTTCCTTGATGGCCGTTTCTAGTTCTAGGGAATTCTTTTGCAGGATGGTAATAGACTGGAGCATCTGGGGCGAGATATTCTGCTCCAGCCGTTGGCTCTGTCCTAAGTGCATCCCTACATCCATAGATGTTCCTAATCTAGTCTGAAGCTATCCCCAAGATATATACGCCTTGCTTCGGGATCATTGGCCAGATATTCCGCCGTCCCTTCGGTAAGGACGCGGCTCTTGTACATGATGTAGGCCCGGTCCGTAATGGAGAGCGTCTCACGCACATTGTGGTCCGTAATAAGAACACCCATGCCCTTTTCCTTCAGCTCCGAAATGATGGACTGGATATCCGCCACAGCGATGGGGTCAATTCCCGCAAAGGGTTCGTCCAGCAACAAGAACGACGGATCACTGGCAAGGGCACGGGCAATTTCCAGGCGACGACGCTCGCCACCGGAACAGCTATAAGACTTAGTCTTGCGGATGTGGGTAATCTTGAATTCTTCCAGAAGTTCTTCCAATCTCTTTTTCCGCTGGGCACGCTTCATGTCCTGGGTCTCAAGAATGGCCATGATGTTGTCTTCCACAGATAGCTTGCGGAAGATGGAGGCTTCCTGAGGCAGGTAACCAACACCGAGCCGCGCCCGCTTATACATGGGCTTATCTGTCATCTCAATATCATCCAGAAAGATGTGTCCCGAATCAGGGCGGACCATTCCCACAATCATATAGAACGATGTGGTCTTGCCAGCGCCATTGGGCCCCAGAAGTCCTACAACTTCTCCTTGAGAGACGCTAATAGAAACATCGCTTACCACCTGGCGGCCGCCATAGACTTTGCGCAGCTTGTCCGTTCGGATAGTACTGACAACCGTTCTCATTTCGCTTCCTCCTTTTTCGGAGCCGGCTGGGGTTTTGACTCCCTGGACTTCATGGCCCTGCGGAACAACTCCCCTCTCTTGGAGTCTTCATGCATTAACTTTTCCTGAACTTCGCCCCTGGGCTTCGTTTCTATGCTGGTCGCCTTTGGAGCTGAGACTTTTGAAATGTCTGAAGCTTGTGTAGAATCCGCTTCCAGCAATTTCTTCTTGTTCCGTTGTTCCTTCTCCATGTCGATGTACCTTCCACTGGCCATGGTTCCGCCACCCATGAGCCTCAGGGACTTGACCGCATTTTTCTGAGCATCGAAGAGGATATTGATGGTATCCCCCGCCGCCTCATTTTTCCCTGCCACAGAACGGTCCTTCTTGACATAGAAATAGGTACTCTGGGCCTTACCGGATACTACCGCATGGTCCATCTTTCCCTGGTCAAAGTACATGTCCAACCTGTTTCCGTCCATCTGGTTCTGGTAATCGGGAAGGTCCGTCTCGTAAAAGAATCCCCTTGCATTCAAATTTACATACAAGCGCTCAATCTTGTTGTCCTTGAAAGCCGCATAGAGCGTGTCACCGAATGCCTCCGTAACACTTCCAGGGGCATTTTTCTTCGCCTCTTCCTGCTGGACGCCATGGGCATTCCGGATTACCAGTGCCGACCGCAGGGATTTCCCCGTAGAATCCAGGGTAAGGTATATCGAATCTCCAGTCAGGTGATAGTTCTTCATGTCAAAGGTGGGCTTGCCTTTCATGGAAAGCCAATTATCCTTGCGGTTAAAAAATCCCGTGTCGCAGGTGACCACCATGTCGGCCTGGGTGACCTTCACCTTCTGGTAGGCCTCAGCATAGGATTCTCCCTTGTTGTAAATAATCGTCTTGGCTTCGATAAGGACGGTGTCTATTTTACCATCCTTTTTCTTTTCAAATTCATAGAGTTTCGGCTTCTCCGGCATAGTGAGAATTTCTTTCTCGCGGTCATAAACCAGATAGTCCCCTGTAAACATATAGGTTTTTGCAGAGTCCGCCGCAACAACATCCCCCTTGGCAGAAGCAATCCCTTTTTTCTTCTGGTAGATGCCGCTCTGGGCACGGATGTAGCCTGAGGGGTGGGCTGCCAGGAACCCCCCATCGCATTGGAGAATTTCGGCGTCTTTGTTCCAGGTGGCCTTTTCAGTCTTGAAGTCCAGCGAATCATGGACAAAGTGGACCTTGCCCTGTAAAAGCAGGTTTCCACGAGTGCGAGCCACTTCTAGGTTATCCGCATGCTTCATGATAAGAGGCGATGTTTGCGCCATGACGCCAACAGACAACACGAAAAGCAGAAGCGACGCTCTCATCATTGCTTTCGCTCCTGCGGATGCTCTGGCGGTTTTGGGGGAACGGTTGCGGAATCCCGCTTTTCGATTTCTTCGGCCTTCGCCTTGTCCTCTTCTTTTATGCGGTTGGCAGCGTCCTGGAAAATTCCAGTGATGTTGGAAAGGATTTTCCAGTTATCCATCTTGGCATCGCTTTCAAATCCCTTGCCCTGCAAGACATCGCCTTCTTCGGAGACCACACGCACATAACTCTCCGTCTTTACCAGGTTGTCCTTCTTGTTCCACAACAGCGAATCCGCCCGCACAGAAGCTCCCTTAGGAGTAAGCGCATACACATGCCCGTATGCGTAAACATAGGTGAACTTCATATTCAGGCGGCCAGAGTCCGCACGCAAGAAGGCCGTACGCTCACCCAGGGAATCATAAATATCCACCAATACCGGTCGTACAAGCACTTCGTCCTTATCTGCCCAGCGCTCCAAGTAGGCCGTCTTCAGCTTCCAGCTCAAGACCCCCTTGTCGTAACTGTCCATAAGGGTGGTATCGGTAAAAAGCATCTGGGGTCTATCCACATGGATCCAAGGCTTTTCCTCTTCGATTTCAGCGCACGCCGCCAAAAGTGCTCCCAAGGCGAGAACACCATACTTCTTGGCGGAAGTCAGCAAAAATCGTGCCACAGATCGTCCTTAGCCCTGTTCGAACATATCAATGCGAACCTTGTGCTTACCCCCCATAAATTCCGTTTCCAGGAATTTCTTGGTGATTTCCTCACAGAGTTCGTAAGGAATAATCCGGGCGCCCATGCACAGTACATTCGCATTGTTATGGAGACGCGTAAATTCGCTGGATTTGAGATCGCCACAGACTGCCGCACGAATACCCTTACGCTTGTTGGCAGCCATGCTCATGCCGATACCCGTACCGCAAATGAGAATACCGCAATCGGCTTCCTTTCCCACAACCTTGTCGCAGACTTTATTCGCATAAATGGGATAGTCGCATGACTCGGTGGAGTCTGTGCCCATGTTGAGCACGGTGTAGCCCTGTCCTTCGAGATACGCCTTTAATTTATCCTTGTATTCCACAGCCGCATGGTCGCAGCCGATAGCGATGGTCTTGAACATGATTAACTCCTAAGTTTTGTTCGCTTCAAATTTAGATTATTTTGTCACATCATCGGACCCATTTTGAATATGCACAGTCAACAATCACCCTGAAAATGGCGATTTCAGGCATGTTTATTGACAATGTTCAACCGCAGGATTTATATTTGGTTAACAGAACGAAAAAGCAACAACATGATCCCCAAGAAGATACACTACATCTGGCTTTCCACAGACCCCATGCCCACCTTACCCAGGCTCTGCATTGACAGCTGGAAACGCCATTGTCCCGACTACGAGATAATTCATTGGGACATGAAAAAATGCCAACACATCATCGATTCCGTCCCTTTTGTCCGTGAAGCTGTTGAACATTCCAAGTGGGCCTTTGCCAGCGACTACATCCGCCTATATGCTGTCTATAGCGAAGGTGGCGTTTATCTTGATAGCGATGTGTACATGTACCAGAATTTCGATCCTTTCTTGGAAAGCCGTTTTTTCACGAACATCGAGTTCACATCCCACTACAAAAGAAATAAATCCTGGAAACTTTTGAATGATGACGGAACCAAGAAGGACAAGGACAGGATGGTCATTCCGGGAATCGCCTTACAAGCAGCCATCTTTGGGGGTGAAGCGGGACACCCGTTCCTAAAAGAGTGCATGGAATATTACGAAAACGAAAAGTTCGTATTGCCGAATGGCGAACTGAACACTCTGAACATCTCTCCATGCGTCTATGCCCATAAGGCCCAACAATACGGTTTTTTATACAAGGACAAGATGCAGAACCTTTCTGAAGGCATGACTATTTATCCGGGAGATGTGTTTTTGCCCAGCATAAACGAGTCCAAGACAAAGCCTTTTGCTATTCATGTCACGAACGGTAGCTGGCGTCCATTCTGGCAGCGTGTGAAAAATTTCGTCAGAAATGCTCCGAGAGGCACTATTGAAAGTCGTCTTGCCGCCTACGAAACAAAAGAACCTGTTAAACTATAGGGATGATTATGCCTTCAGTGAAGTATCTTTTTGTTCTGACTAGTTCCCCGAAGGATTTTTTTTGCGAACAGACGCTGGTGGCCATCGCTTCTCTCCGCGTCCACAATCCGGGCGCCTTCGTGACACTGCTGACCGACGATAAAACGGCGGCAACATTAACTGGACCCCGAGCGGTTCTAAAAGACGCGGTCGACGAACTCAAGGTGCTTACTCTCGACGAAAAGTTCACGCCCATGCTCCGCTCCCGCTATCTCAAGACGGTGATGCGCAATGTGATTGACGGCGATTTTCTGTACATGGACTCCGACATCGCCATTGTGGGCGATCTTTCAATTCCTGAAGAATGGAAGGGCGGCATCTACGCAGTGCTCGATTTCCACACAAATCTCTCAAAGGCGATTAATCGCAAGAAGGTGCTAAACAACGCCAAGATGATGGGTTTTTCACCTATCCTGAACGACGAAATTTTCAATGGGGGCGTGATGTTTGCCGCAGACACTCCCGAAGCCCACAAGTTCTTCGAGACCTGGCACGACCTTTGGCTCTATTGCGTATCAAAGAATTTCCCCTACGACATGGCAAGCCTCGCCGAGACCAACTTCAAGTTCGGCTATATCACTCAGAAAATGCCCGGCGGTTGGAATTGCCAGCTGGCCTATGGCAACCGATTCTTGCCTACAGCGAAGGTGCTGCACTTCTTCGGCTCGAGAATCATCGACACCCGTGGTCACAAGGTGCCTGCAAGCATGGACCTGTTCTTGCCAAAAATTCTGCGCAAGGACTTCTACACCAACTTGAAGAGCATTCCGGTGAAAGTCAATGCCGACAAGAGTATTACCATCAACGAATACTACGATGATGTGATTGCCCACGCCAAAGAAGAATTTGAATTCCAGACCCGCAAGGTGGGGGCCGGCGGCGCCTACATCATTCGTAGCTACGCGTTTGCCAAATCGCTCTCCTGGCTGTATAAGCATTTGCCTATTTTCGTAAAACCCTTGGAAATTTTCGGAAAACTTTTCTAGTATTGGAGAGAAACGACATGGCGATCCTTCATATTCCGATAATCCTTTCTAGCGACAACAACCAAGTAAATGCTATGGCCGTTGTCATGACATCTGCCATTCAGACTGCCTCCGAAGAGACCTTCTACGATTTCTTTTGTTTTCTTTCAGACGATGTCACTAAAGAAAATCGGGATCGACTCTTGCGCTGCCAGGAAAATCCCCGGAGCAACTGTACTGTCACCATAATGGACATGGCTCAACATTTCAAGAACAACGCCATCCAATACAGTGGCAAGTCTGGGATGGTCCATTCAGTGACAACTCCGGCACTTTATCGATTGAAGGCCCCATCGGCCTTACCACAGCTGGATAAGGTTTTGTATCTCGACACGGATACAATGGTTCGTGAAGACCTTCGGGAGCTTTTCGAAACGCCAATGGACGGAATATACATAGCGGGCGTTCCTGTCGTTTGGGCACAAATCAAAAAAAGCGATCGCAATCGCTGGCTTAAGCATAGCGGGATTCCGGGAATGGATTACTATGTAAACAGCGGTGTACTGCTAATGAATCTCAAAGCCATGCGCGAAGATGGCATCGAGGACAAGAGCTTAGCCCTCGTCGGGAAAAAAGAGTTTGCGCCCCTTGACCCCGCCGACCAATTAATTCTGAACTATGTCTGTTATGGGAAAATCGGTTTCATCCCCTGTCGTTACAATGTGACGATGAGCAACATGAAACACGCCAAACGAATGATTGACTTGTATTCGGCGAAAGAGGTCCGCGAAGCCTTTGATGATCCTGCAATTATCCACTGGACAGGTGCCGGAAAGCCCTGGAAATATTACGATGTCCTACTAGCTCACGAATGGTGGAGGCACTACATCCAATCACCATTCAAAGATATCCCCTTGAACCGCGTTGCAAAACCGGGACTACTGGGCAACTGGTGGAGACTAGCAAAGAAAGCCCTAAAAATCTAGCCGCGCTAAAATTTTCTCTTGTAGAACAAATACTGGGCGCCAAGAATCAGCATCGTGACAACATAAATGGCAATCTTATGCCACATTTCCAGTTGTACACTATCGATATTGACAAAAATGTATAGTCCAATAAGGGCAAGAATCCAAACCAACTCCACCCACAGTTTAGGAGAATAGGGCCGCATTCCCCGACGCAACAAATACACATTGTAGCAGATGGCAGACGCGAGACCGTAAATAAACATGGAAAGGGCCGCCCCCACCAACTCAAACGGGGGTATCAACAAAACGCCAAACAATAGGGAAAGAACCAGGGCAAGCAGGCTCACCTTCAAATTCACAATACTTTTCCCAATGCCGTCAATGATGGTGTTGACCATGCCAAAGAAAGTAGCGATAAGTTGGAAAAACAGGAGAATACCTAACGCCTTTGGCTGCATTACATAGCTCTTGCCTGCAATGGACATGATTTCGGCAGGGAAAAGGACGATGAAGAATCCGATGACAATCTGAATCATGGTAGCCATGGAAACACAATAGGAATAGACCGGTTTTACATCTGTTTTCAGTCTTTCTTCGCTCATTTCTGAAACCACAGGGATCAGAATGGGATTAAAGCCATTTCGGATTGTCTGCAGCCCATTCGCAAGCGTGGTCATCAAGGCATAAACACCTGCCGCTTCGGCTCCCAAGAAGAACAAAACCATCCACAGCGTCGAACGCATCAGCAAATTTCCCGTCAAAACATTGAACCCGATAGGCAGAGAATAGAGCAAAAGCTCCTTTTCGATACGTCTCTTGGGAATCAGCGGCATATTCTTGAACTGGGAACGGATTACCAGAGAGTGCATAATGAAGCCGCCCATTTGTCCAAGCAAAAGTCCAAAGGGAAGCGCATGGGGAATTCCGCAAAGATGCAAGATAATAGATGCCCCTGGAGAGAGAACCGCAACAAGGAAATCATTGATAAGGATGGCATACCAGGGCTTACGATTACCTTCTGAGGAGTTGCTCAAAACAAATGTACCCGAATAGAATACAAGCGAAAGGGCATAATAGGGAAGCTCGTTCGAAACAAAGTCCGTGAAAGAGATCCCAAACATAACAAGGGTTATTATCAAGGAAATGGAAATCGTCACCCAGAACGACTCCATTATTCCCTGATGTGGCGGGCGATTGTGTAACTTGTTCTGAGGCAGGTACCAGTGCAAACCCCTATCAAGGCCTATAGTCGACGCCCTAGAAATGGTTAGCAACAGGGCCTGAGTCGAAACGAATATACCGAATTCGGTCGCTCCGAAGATGCGTGCAAGCAGCACCGTTAAGAGAGGACCGCATATCTTGAGCGCCGTCCCCAGGATATTAAACAGGGCCCCTTTCTTTAGGAATTTACTGTCTGTTTCCAGATTGTTCATTTTCTCTTCGGTGGCATAAGTTTATTCTTATATACGATGTATCTCCAGGCATCAGAAACAGCGCGCATAGTTCTTGTCTTGGCATGCAATCTCTCGGCCGAAATTTCGACTGGGGCAGCATGCACAAATCCGTCAACTAACTGCGTCGTGTCCCAAAGGGGTTCCAAATAAGATTTCAATGCAAGAGCCTGATTATCTCCTTTTATCGGAGAAAGGTAGTATGTCATGGAATCTTCCCACATCCCCATGTCGCCATATTCAAAGGAAAAAACGGGCGGAAATTCTATTGTTGAAAGAGAATCCCTTCGGCTGAGCAGGTCTATTCCCATATAGCTGTTGGAAACATCCAAATTGAGATAGCCAAGAACCGATGGGGCGATATTACTCTGGGAGACCTGTCTCGTTTCAATTTGCGGGTTTATATTGGGTCCATTAAAAATCAGCGAAACCCAGGAACGGCCGTCATTGATTTTTCCCAACTTTTCAACGAGCTGGGCCTGTTTCCCCGTTGGGAAGGAGTGGTCTCCCGTTAGAACAAACAGTGTATTCTGCGCCCTTGGCCCCTTTTCAACGGCATCAAGGATAATCCCAAGTGCACTATCCATATAGGCAATCGCTCGTCTGTAGGCAACAGCAGGGTCATCGGGGGTTGGGCCCATATCTTTGGGCAAGTTAAAGGGAACATGCATGCTCCGGCTCATCCAGTGGTAAAATAGGGGCTTATCTGTAGGACGAGTCTTATAATGCTCTAGAAAACGGTTGGCCAGGTCAACATCATTGCTGTTGTCTATGTACTCAACATAGTCAAACCACTGATTGAACCAAACAATCTCATTAGCAAACCGTGGATCCGTTCCCATGAGCACTTCGGTATAATATCCGGCATCCCGCAATACTTCAGGAAGAGCCCGCATCCGAGTGTTGGGATAATTGTTTAAAAGGACAACATCGGGATGGCTAACGATTCCCTCCATAATCCCAAGAAGGCCTTCTATGGAAGGCGCCCCTACACTATGGGTGTTGGGAAAATAAAGTCCATTTTTCGCCAGCTTGCATAAATGGGGAAGGTCATTGCAAGCAGTACCAATCCGCATGTCACTCACCCATCCACGAAGAGTTTCAATAGTGAATAGGATAATATCTGGCTTTTCATCAAACGACTTTTCTTTAAAAAGGCCTATAGACTCTGCTTCGTTTTTTGCTTCTTTCCAAAAGGGATACTCGACATCTGGATTTCCGCCAAGCGCTAAGACGCCCTCTCGATAGTTGTCCGGGGCATGTCTTGCATCGACCGTATTGATAAGCTCGCTAATAAAGGTATAAACGACGGGTTTGATACGAACTTGCCGCCGTGGCAGCGGATGAAACCACCAGAACGATGTACAGCCGACAATAGCCAGAAGCAACGAGACACCTAAAACAATCAGTTGCCTCTTCTTAAACGACTTATGCGCCATTTGATTCAGATCGGCCTTATAGGTAACTATAATGACAACAGCACTGAACAATGAAACAAGGAAGACCGTCAAGATAAAATGGAACGCGTCACCGGAAAAAACATCCATCGCAATAGAAGTGTCGGTAAACGCATTGATATAGCAACTTATAAAGGAAGGGGTGAATTTTTGGAACATCCATCGCTGTATTTCGTCATCTATCCCGGCAGTAACGATATACAAGACACCAATGAACACGGTAAAAATCTTTAAGACAACAAACCCTTTGCCGCGAATCCACAACGAAGCGAATATAAGGCATGTCGTTATTGCCAAGACAACCCCCGCTTCTACATAAATGGAATGCCATAGGAACTTATGAATGTTCTCTACAAAGGGACTGCCAAAAGGATTTTTAAAAAGATACAGCGAGCAAAGAAGGGATATACGCCCAAGAATCAATACAATCGCAAAGACTATCCAATAAAGCGGAGTACACAATAATTTTTTGAGCATGATGCGAAAAAACCTATTTTGGTGGCATTAGCTTGTTTCTGTAGACTAAATACTTCCATGTATCTGAAATTGCGCGCATGGTTTCTGTTGCCTTAACTTTCTCTTCACGATTAATTTCAATGGGCGGTTCGTTTACATACCCTTCAACTGGATTTGATACATCCCATGTCGGCTCGTGCTCCTTTTTCAAAACAAGCGCAAGATCTTTTCCTTCCACATTTGGAAGCAGGAAAGTGAGCGAATCGTTGCGGAGCCCCATATCGCCTGAACGGAAAGAATAAACAGGGGGCAAGTCTAGGTTGCAAGATGAATCTGCACCCTTGCACCGCAGAAGATTCGTTCCCATAAAGTGGTTTGACGCATCCAGGCCAAGATACCCGATGATGGATGGGGCAATATCACCCTGCGACACCGGCCGGGTGTCGATGTTGGGAGTAATTCCCGGACCCGAAAAGAGAAGAGACACCCAAGTAAAAGCATCCGATGCCTGACCAACCCGCTCCACTGTCGGCATCTGATCGCTAGAGGGAAGAGAGTGGTCGCCGGTCAGAATGTATATCGTATTGCTAGCCCGTTCCCCCCTAGCAACTTCATCCATGATAAGGCCAAGAGCACTGTCCATGTAAGCGACAGACCGTAAGTAAGCTTCATCCAGGTCTTCTGGTTTTTCTCCCATGTCCTTGGGCAGGTCAAAGGGAATATGCATACTACAGCTCATCCAGTGGTAAAATAGGGGCTTCCCTTTGGGCCTTGAATTGTAGTGCTCTATGAAACGATGCGCCATGGCGACATCGCTGTGATTCTCAGGCTTGTATTCTACATAATCAAACCATTTTTGAAACCAAACCATCCCGTTATCAAAATACGGGTCCGATCCTATAAGTACTTCGGTATGGTAGTCAAAATCGCGCAGGATTTCAGAAATAGACCGCATCCTGGTATTGGGATAACTGTTGAGCAGCACATGGTGGGGTAAACTCAAGACCCCTTCCATGATTCCAAGAAGGCCTTCAATGGACGGAGAGCCTACGCTGTAGGCGTACGGAAAGTACAGGCTGTTTTTGGAAAGCTCGCACAGATGGGGGGCCCGATCACAATTCTCCTTGACTCGCATGTCATTGGTCCAGCCGCGAAGACTTTCGATGGTAAATAGGATAATATCCGGCTTTTCGTCCAGACTTTTTGATTTAAACGCTTCTTGTGCAGCCGGCTCATTTTTCGCTTCTTTCCAAAATGGGTATTCTGCATTGGGGTCTCCGCGAAGCGCTACGATCCCCTCGTTGTAGTTGGCTGGCGGATTTCTCGTTTTTAAGATTTCGAGAACATTGTCAGTAAAACTATATATGACAGGTTTAATGCGTACTTGCCGTCTTGAAACAGGATTGTACCACCAGAACGAGGTGCAGCCTACAACAGCAAGAACAAGCATGACACTCAAAGACAGGATGTTTTTCTTGTAAGGGGCCGCAAAAAAAACAGTCTGTTTCTTCTTTACCGTAAAAAAGACCAAAATGGCAGAGAAGAAGACAACAATACCAACCGTTAGCAAGAAATGGAAGGCATCCCCCCAGAATATATTTGACGCGAGTTCAGTATCAGAAAAGGCAAGAATATAGGTACTGATGAAGGAAAGCGAAAGTTTCTGGCTCATCCAGCGCATGATTTCGTCATCAGTGCCAGCAAGGATCAAATATAGTGCACCGAGAACAATGGAAACTATTTTCAGGACCCGAACGCCTTTACCACGAACAAAGAAGGATATAGCATAGAAGCAGGTTGCCAGAGCCATGCACACGCCAGATTCTACATAAAGCGTATGCCACAAGAACTTATCAATACGGTCGACAAAGGCGCCCCCAAAAGGAGTTTTCAAACAATACAGCGACAGCAGAAGAGAAAAGCGGCCCGCAATTAAAATAAGTGCATAGAAGAGCCAATACCAGCGAAACATGTCAAAACCTCTTACCTATTACCGGCATCAAATATAGGTTTTTACAAGGGTGGCGTCAAAAGGGATGCAGATTTCTATATTTTGTAGTGATAAAATGTCGAAAATGAAATTTACAAGCCCGTTTCCTTACATGGCGTTCGCGGCCCTTGTGGTGCAGAGCATACTGCTGGTAATTTTTTACAGTCTCCCCGACCCGCTTGGACTTTCGTTAACGGAAATGTTCGAAGGCAAAATTGTCTGGCAGGTATTCATGGCTTTCGGCGCCATTCTTGTAATGGCTGCTCTCTTCGGTTTTGCAAGGGCTCCACGGGGGCTCGCCCTATTTTACGCTCTCTATTTCTTTGTGGCCATAACGGATTACGATGTATTCCGCTTTTCACACCAAAGGCTCTCCTATTCTTTTCTCAGAACCTATTTCCATATTTCAAACATCACCGATGAAACAACGGTCTCTACATTAGGCGGTGACTTGCTGGGGACCGTACTTTGGGTCTCGATGGTTTTTCTGTGTTTTGTGGGATCCATCGCTTTTATTGTCTTCTACACTCGCAAAATCAACAAACAGCGACAATCACTTGTTCTCAACAATTCTGATGGAAGCTGGACTCCCCCCTCCCACAAAATACCTGTCGCGATGTTCTCCATCGGCATGGCCCTATCACTGGTACCGCTCGTACTGTTCCTTACGGGCACCCGCGGCTGGATTGAAATTCCCGTAACGCACACGAAGGTGGACATGCGCTTTACGCTGGGCAAGCATACGCTTACCGCACCAATTTTGCATATCGCCGCAGTTGAAACATTCGAGTTCGTTCATGACAATGCTAAAATCACCGAAGAACTAGTAAGCGATTTGGATACATTCTTGCCAGAAGACTTTAGGCATGGCTGCAGCAACGCCCTAGAATTCCCAATGTATCGTGGAGCCCCGACCCATGAATACAGGGCAAAAAAGCCCTATAACATCGTTTTCATTATGGGGGAATCATTCAAGGGACGCTTCTTTAACAAGATGTTGACCGGAGACACTGCTCTTGCCCCAAACATTTGGAAACTGGCAAATGTAGGCGGCATCTGGTTCAAGAACGCCTTTAGTGGGGGGTATCCAACCGTGCGTGGAACCATGTCCACCTACATGGGTTTTCCCTCTCACCCGAACCGCGATGTCCCCAGCTTTTACGCTGCAAACAAGTTCAAAGGCTTTCCGGAATTCTTAACAAAATACCAAAAAAACTATATGACCGTTTCTAATCCTATTTTTGACCACACCATGTCTTTTGTTGAAAAATTCTATGGGAAAAACTGGTTCCTTCCAGAAGAAGAAACTGAAGACGGTGCGGTCGACAGCATGGGCGTCGATGCGGCATTGAGACTTTTGACAAAGCTACCAACGGACAAGCCCTGGCTCCTGTCATTCAATACTATCGCATCCCACATTCCGTTTTTCAATTATCCCCTTTCTTTTGCTTCTCGGCCCGATGACGCAACGGTACGCTATCGTAACGCCATACGCTATACGGATGCCCAATTAGGGCGTTTTTTCGAAGCCCTTTTCAAGCGTCCCGATTTCCAAAACACGGTAGTCATCATATCGGGAGATCACGACACTCCCGTAGATTCTATAGATTACAAGGTCCCGCAGCCACTAGGGCTTTCGGCATCCCAAATTTTCATCGGCATCTTTTCTGCCGATACGAACCTGTTCAACGGGCTCTCCATCCGCGAAGATGTGGCGTCACAACTGGATTTAGGACCCACCATTTTCGATCTTGCCGGCGTTCGTGAACCCAACCATTTCTGGGGTTACGACCTGCTTGCCCAGGAGCGTCCCGCAGAACAGCCTTCGGTTTTTTTCTCCCAAAATGCCTATTACCTGGGTTTCCGCGACCATGTGCTAACAGGTGGACTCGAGAACGAAGATGTTTACCGAGCTGATGTTGGTGGAGAATCACCATACTCACTCACAACAGATGCCACCGACCTTGCCTGGAAAAAGAGAGCCGTAAGCGCTTCCAAAGCCTTACGTTCTGTACTCCGTAACGACATCATGATGCCGTAGTTTTTTATATTGCCACCTATGGCAATGAAAAAAACACTGATTGAACGATTTTCCAACTGGTACATCCCCCTAATTTGCGCCCACCAATACAAGGCTCTCGCCTTTTACCTGGTTATCGCCCTTCTTTGCGCAATTCCCATCCTTTTCAAGCCCGGATTAAAACTGGATGCCGATCTTTCCCACCTGTTGCCAGAAGGGACCCCTAGCGTAAAGGCTCTCGAGGAATCCTACCAGCGCTTCGGCTCTACCGATAAATTCATGATCGCCATCCAAAGCGAAGATATGAATCTGGTAGTGGCCCTACAAGATTCTATTACCAACTACATTCACAAAAACTGGCAAGGCGATTTCGTCTCCACTCAAGTGGATAACGAGAATCAATTCTTCAAAGACAACGCTCTTCTCTACTTGCCTGTAAAGCACCTTGAAAACATCCGCGACAATCTGGAAGACCTGCAACTTGAAATCGGCCGCAAGAACGGCCCCCTGGTAGTTGATTTGGTCGAGAGCGAGCCGAAAAAGGAGCGTGTCTGGGTTGACGAGAACTTGCCCCGGGAACTTGGCCTTCCAGATGAAGCCGTGAGCGCTTTTGACGCATTCTTTAAAAAGAATAAATCCGATTCGACCGTTGTGACTGAAGCAGACGCCAAATTGCTTACTGACGAGGACGAATGGAACCCGAAATCGACTATCCCATCGGCACTCAAGAACCGCCTGATCGGTTCCCCGCGCCCCGACAGCACCGGAAAGATCCTCTACAACGGCGTGGTGAACGCGAAGCTCATCAAGCCCTCTACGGACTACGAATTCGTGACCCACATCTTGGCCCGTACCGATTCCCTGCTGGCCTATTTCAGCAGCAAGACCTATCCCGTTCCCACACGCTTTACGGTGGAAGGCACCTACGAGGGTCTCAAGGAAGTAGACGAGGTGGCCAATGATTCCATCTTCTCCTTCGGTATAAGCCTTGTACTTATCATCTTCCTCACCATCTTCTTCTTCAGGAGCGTCAAGGGCCCAATCCTAGTGACCGCTTCCGTGCTATACGCCTGTCTCCCGACGCTGGCTTTTACGGCCCTATTCTACGGCAAGCTGAACCCCTTCACGGTGTTTGTGGCTTCCATCATCCTGGGTATCGGCATCGACTATTCTATCCATATTTTGGGAACCTCCCAAAAATTGATGCACAAGTTTGCGACCCTCGAAGAAGTTCTTGAAGCGGCACAGCGCAAGATGCTCAAACCTTTCATACTAGCGAGCTTCACCACCATTGCCGCCTTCCTCACTCTCCTTGCGGCTCATTTCCGCGGGTTCTATGAATTCGGCGTGGTGGCTTCCATGGGTGTGCTGTTTAGTATGCTGACTTCGGTGCTGTTCCTACCGGTACTTGTCAAGTGCATGGGCGGTATCCCAAAGGCCCCCGACAACACTCTGTTGCCCAGGTCCTGGGACGAAGCAAAAATCCTGCGTTTCTTTAAGTATGTGGCCTTTGCAGGTTTCGCCCTCGGTGCCGTTTCTCTCTGGTTCGCCCAGGATGTGGATTTTGAACACAACCTGCGCAATCTCCGCCGCATTTCGACAAATGTCAAGACGGCAAGCAACAAGATTTCTACGAAGGTGACCCGCGCTACAGGCAAGGCCGTTACATCGACCCCGGCCGCCGTCATGGGATCCAAACCCGAGCAACTGGACAAGCTTTACGACACGCTGATGGTCCGCCTGCATGTAGAGAAGGACACCACCCTAGGGAGTTTTCTCACTCTCAAGAGTTTCGTGCCACCCAAGGATTCCCAGGAAGCACGTCTCGAAGTGATCGAAGAAATCCGCGACCTGGTAGAGGCCCGCGTGTTTGACCGAGCTGAAGGAGACGATTCCGTGAACATTGCGAATCTCCGCAAGCTCTCCTCTGTAGAAAAGCCCTTCTCTGCCGAAGACGTGCCAAGCTGGACTCTGGATCTGCTTCGCGAAAAAGACGGCAGCTACGGAAAGATTGGCTTTATATACGGAGACTTCCCCAGCTGGGATGCCCACGCCCTGCACCGTTTCCAGGAGCGCTACGGCCACTGGAATTTCGACGGCGAAGAGCTGCGAACCTTCTCTTCGCAGTTTATCCTCTCCGACGTGATCGATTCCGTAAAGAAGGACAGTTTCCGCCTGGCTCTGGTCATCATCTTGGTAATCTTCGGTACGCTGGTAATCTCTTTCCGCAAGCCCAAACTGTTCCTTGCGGGCTGCGTGTCCTTCGGCATGGGCGTCGTGCTCACCCTCGGGCTGCTCGGATTCCTAACCGACATGTTTGAGTTCGGCAAGATCAGCATCTACAACGTGATTGTAATCCCCATGGCACTGGGTATCGGTATTGACGCCACCATCCACATGATTACTTCCTGGATTTCGGACAAGAACCTGACACTGCGCCAGCTGATGGACACTACCGGCCGTAACGTGATGGCAAGCTCCACCACCACCATTGCTGGCTTTGTAGGTTTCCTGTTCACCACCCACCGCGGGCTCAAGGGCATCGGCGACCTGGCCTGCATCAGCATTGCCATGTTCCTGATTACAAGCATCATCTTTACGATGTACCTGTGTGGTTCTTGGCTGAAAAAGAAATAGGTTGGCGCACCGCTATGAAAAAGACTATCGTTCTACTGCTAATCTTAATTCTAGCCTCCCTGGCGTTTTCCGATGTAAAAAAGAAACGCTTTGACATGGGCGATGTTAAAAAAGCGACTCCCACAGAACAAGTCGCTGCACCCGATAAGGGCAACACCACAAGTGAACCTGCAGCACCCACTGTCTCACCTAAAAAGCAAACCTCGTTTTACGCCATCATCGCCCAGGAACAAAAAATTCTCCGTGAAAAACTCACCGCCGTCATTTCGGCCATGAAAGGCGGCGACTGGGGCGTCATCTGGAAATTCCTCGCCATTTGCCTCGTGTACGGCATGATGCATGCACTTGGCCCCGGACACGGGAAATCGATTGTGGTCGGGTATTTTATCGCCCGTCGAGGTCGTTGGCGGCAAGGTGTGGCCCTTGGAGCGGGCATCACCGTGACCCACACCATGAGCGCCGTCTTGCTTTTGCTTATTTTGTATGCCATTTTCAAGGCCACCGTATTCAACGCCTTTGAAACCGGCCGTATAGGCATCGAAAAAGCAAGCTATGCGTTGGTGATGCTTACAGGCGTGCTGCTTGTGGTGCTTGGCATCAAGGATTTTCTCACGCAACGAAAGCAGGCCAAAATGGTTGCACTGGGTGGAGAAAACGCAGAACATAGTTCGGAAACGCCTCTCCCGCCCATTGCCCGCTGGCGCGAAATCATCGGGGTGGCCGCCGTCACGGGAATTGTTCCCTGCCCTGCCGTCGCACTGATTGTGCTTTTCTGCCTGCTGAACTCCATGGTGGCACTTTCCCTCTTGGGAGCGCTCGTCATTTGCATCGGCATGACCATTACCAACGTGGCCTTCGGCATTGCCGCCGTCGCGTTCCGCAAGGGAATCGACAAGGGAAGTGCCCATACTAAAATCGCCACGAAAATCTACACCGTCGCTACACTTGCTGGCGGTATCATCATCTTTGTTTCGGGACTGATGCTGTTCAGCAACATGTTCGCCGGCCGGGTGTAAAAACACTCAACAGTCAAGCTATAGCTGCGTATCTACAAGAACCTTCTTTTTTTGTAGGTACTCTATGCATTCTTCGGCTTTAGCCTTGCGGGAATCAAACAGGAATATACGGCCGCCATTTTCGTCGCCCACTTCCTTCATTTTCATGATGCGCACGTAACCCAGTTCCTTGCTTGCCACGTAGCCCGTTACATATTCAGGGTCGTCAGAAATGCAGAGCTCCGCCACCATGCCGGGGGCATTGGCCACCTTGGTCGCAAGCACAATAGCTTCGTTGAAATGGTTCTTTTGGCTATCGACATCGCTGGAACGGAGTGCATCCATGTAGGTGGCCCGCACACCCCGCTCATGATCGGGTTCAAGCCGCTCTCCGGTAGCAATGTCGTAAAGCATGGCGCCGCGCATGGGGAAGGTTTCGCGCAAAAGTTCAGGAAGCTTTTTTCTAAAATCCTTTAATTCTGCAGCTTTATCGATGAGTTCAAAGGCCTCGTCCAGTCCTTGTTGCCAAGAGTCCACATCCACCCGTGTGACCGGCAGTGCCTTTAAAATCTGGATATCCTTTTCGCAGACCTTCTCGATTTTGATGTTGATAAAGTCCGGGTCGCCCTTGGAATGAGTAAGGGCCCGGCTGGCCATTGCCGAACAAACTGCCTCGACGGCTTCACGACTCACAATGCGTTCCGCTCCGGAAATATGCTGTTCGCGTTTCTGGTCACCTTCGCCAATCTGCTGCGAAGCCCGCATTTTCAAACTGTAATAGTCCATTTTTTACTCGTGAAATTCGTCTTCGCCATCCACAATTGGAGCAGGCTCACATTCCCCAATCATCTTGATCGCTTCGCAAATGCGGTCAATTTCGGCATCGGTTGTAATAAACGGCGGCATCGTATAGACATAGTTGCAGAAAGGTCTGAGCCATACGCCCGTTTCGCGAATCATGTGCAGAATATCGTCTGCGGATGGTTTCGCCTTCAGCTCCAGGACACCGATGGCGCCAAGAACCCGCACGTCTGCGGCGTTTTCGAGATTGCGGAGTGGTTCCAGATTTGCACGGAGCCGCTTTTCGATTCGGGCGACTTCGCCTGCATAGTTCCGGTTTTCAAAAAGCGTAAGGGAGGCAATACCCGCCGCACAGGCAAGAGGGTTCGCCATGTAAGTGGGCCCGTGCATAAACGCGGGAATCTTGCTGTTCGTAATGGTTTCGGCCACATTCTCCGAAGCGACACAAGCGGCCATGGTAATGCTTCCGCCGGTAAGGGCCTTGCCGATACACAAAATGTCGGGCTTTATCCCCGCATGCATCATCGCGAATCGCGGACCCGTGCGGTAAAAACCAGAAGCGATTTCATCCAGAATCAATAGGATGCCTTTTTCGTCGCAAAGCTTGCGGAGGCGTTTTAGGTAGCCCGCATTGTAGAGCCACATGCCGTTTCCACCCTGAAAAACAGGCTCGCAAATGACGGCGGCTATTTCGTTCTCGTGCTCTTCCACAACACGCTCCATCGAGGCAAAGTCGTTATCGTCCCAAGGGGCATCAAAGCGGCAGTTCGGACGCTCGGCAAAATAATGTTGCGGCATAATTCCACGGAAAAGCACATGCATTCCGTCGGGGTCGCTGAGCGCCATGGCTCCGGCCGTATCCCCATGATACCCGCCTTTCAAAGCCACCAGCTTGCAACGTTCGGCATGACCAAGGGAATGCTGGTATTGCACCGCCATCTTGGCGGCACATTCTACGGCAATGCTACCAGAATCCGCATAGAAAATCCTGTTCAGGCCTTCGGGCAAGAATTTTACAAGGTGCTTGCCAAGTTCAATAGCAGGTTCGTGGGTGAACCCACCGAACATCACGTGACACATCTTTTCGCTCTGCTTCTGGATCGCTTCTACGATTTCGGGAGCATTGTGTCCGTGCGCCATGCACCACCAGCTAGACACGGCGTCTATAAGTTTCAGCCCATCGGCTGTTTCAATGGTCGTGCCGTGAGCTTTTTTTGCTAAAAAACGTGCAGGTGTATTCCTGAGCGCCGCGTAAGGGTGCCACAGGTGTTCGCTATCAAAATTCATACGGGCCAAATCTAGAAAGTTTTATCGACTCCTAAATCATTGTCCCCTTCAAAAATTTTAGCGAAAACAGGTAACCCGGTCAAGTCCTGCATCATCTTGATGTTGTCATCTTCCATCTCGAAATTTTTGCTCATGCCGTAGCGGTTCACGATCAAGCCGTGAACGTTGATTCCTCGAGACCTTGCGTATTCTACGGTAAGAACGCAGGCATTGATGGAACCCAGCGCCGCCGTGGTCACCACAAGGATTGGCAAATTTAACGCCTTGATAATATCTACAAGAAAAATTTTTTGCGGCACGGCTTTTGCGACTTCGTCAATACCTGATGCAGCACCACCGTCGTAGCGAATGGGGCAAATGATTCCGCCGGAACCTTCTGCGAAAATAAATTCGTGACGGTTGCAAGCCGCTTCAAAATCCTCGCGGACTTTCAAAAGTTCTACAGGATTTCCTTCTTTACGGGCAGCAAGGTGGGGCGAAACGGCCTCTTTATACACGTAACTGACTAGTTGCTCTTGAGAATCGTCGATATTTGCAAAGCGCTTGACATAATCGGCGTCGCCCGCAACCCACTTGCCATCCCTGAGTTCTGCCCCGCTGAGAGCAGCCTTGTAGTAGCCCGCGTCAATTCCCAGGTCCCGCCATTTTTTCACGAGAAGGGCCGTAACATAGGTTTTTCCGACATCGGTTCCGGTTGCTGTAATGAAATAGCCTTTGAACATGATTAGTATCTACTAAATTTTTATTGTTTCGGCGATGCTTTTCGCGGCAAGTTCAAGGTCCTCTTTGGTATGGGTCGCCATAAGGCTTGCGCGCAGGCGGGCTTGCCCCTTGGCAACCGTCGGATAGCGGATGGCGGGAATCAAAATTCCGCGTTCTTGCAAAGCCTCCGAGACCTGCATCGCCTTGGCCTCGTCACCGATAACAATGGGAACGATAGCCGATGGCGACGTAGCAACATCTAAACCTTCGCAGCGGAGGCTTTCGCAGAAAAAATCCACATTGCCGCGAAGCTGTCGAACCCTTTCCGGATGGGCGTCAATAAATTTCAAGTTGTTCAAGGCGGCAGCGGCAACGGCAGGGGCCATTGCTGTCGTAAAAATGAAACTCCGGGCCTTGTTTCTCAAAAAGTCTGTCAACTTCGTTGAACCCACCACGAAGCCTCCCTCGGCGGCAACGGCCTTGCTGAGCGTGCCAACGGTCACGTCAGCATGTTCGCAACCGTAGTGCTCCGCCAAACCGCGCCCTGTTTTGCCAATTACGCCTGTAGCATGGGCCTCGTCAATCATCAAAAGGCAATCGTGCCCATGGGCAATGCGTAAAAGTTCCGGCAAGTTCGCCAGGTCGCCGTCCATGCTGAACACAGCATCGGTTACGACCATTCCACGAAATTCCGCACCGGATTTTGCGGCGGCATCTTTCGCTTCCGAAATGGCACGTTCCAAATCGGCCATGTCGTTATGCTTGTAAACAAGGCACTTGGAACGCGACAAACGAATTCCGTCTATAATGCTTGCGTGGTTCAGCTCATCGCTAAAAACGTAGTCGCCCTTTCCGCAAAGAGCCGATATCGTTCCCAGGTTCGCCATGTAGCCCGTGTTGAATGTAATGGCGGCTTCTTCGCCCTTGAAACGGGCAATTTCGGATTCCAGCTCCACATGGGGAGTCTTGTTGCCCGTGGTGAGTCGAGCACCGCCACTCCCTGTGCCCCATTCCAGCACGGCATTGGCCATGGCCTGCTTCAGTTCCGGGACATTCGCCAAATCCAGGTAAGAATTAGACGCCAGCAGAACTTGCTCGCGAGAAGTTCCGTCTTTTGCATCGCGAAGCAACACGCGGGAGGCTTCGGGAGATTCCATCAGACGCATGGTACGGTACGTGTGGTTTTGGCGCATCTCCGAAAGAACCGCGTCTGTAAACTTATCAATAACAGGATTCATTTTCATCACTTACGCTAAGCTTCTTTGCTTTGAATCAGGCTCATCAGATAGAAACTGCCGAAGGCGACAATGTCGGCGGCCACAATGGTGGAGCCTACGGGTGTGCCTGCAAGAATGGCCACAAGGATTCCGACTAACGAACAGACTACTGAGATAATGGCTGCGGCAACGGTTACGGCAAAAAAGCTCTTGAATACCCGCATGGCCGAAAGGGCCGGAAACACCACCAAGGCCGATACCAGTAGCGCCCCCACCAGGTTCATAGCAAGCACGATAATGACCGCAACGACAACGGCAATCAGCAGGTTGAAAAAAGCGGTATTCACGCCGGTCGCCTGGGCAAAATTTTCGTCGAAGGTGATGGCAAAGATCTTGTGGTAAAACAACACAAAAATGGCCAGCACGACAACGGAAAGGACTACACAGAGATACACTTCCCCTGCTTTCAATGTAAGAATGGATGTAGAACCAAACAAGGTGGTGCACACATCACCAGAAATATTCGCCGATGTGGAGAACAGGTTCATCAAAAGATAACCGAGAGCAAGTGCCCCAACCGAGACCATGGCGATGGCAGCGTCCCCCTTGACCCGAGCGTTCTTGCCGGTACAAAGCAACAGTATGGCAACGGCAATGGTAACAGGCAAAATGACGAACATGTTGTTGGTCACCTTGAGCACGGCGGCAATGGCAAGGGCCCCGAAAGCCACATGGGAAAGGCCGTCACCGATATAGGAGTAACGCTTGAGTACCAGGGTCACGCCCAAGAGCGACGAGCAGAGCGAAACCAAGACGCCTACTATAATAGCATAGCGCACAAATGGAAAATCTAGGTAGAAAAGAAGCTTGTCAATTGGCATACCACACTGTCATCCCCGCGAAGGCGGGGATCTCCTTGGCTTAATGGTTTTATCTTTCTTTAGTTGATATCTTATTGAAATCCATGACGCGGGTGGCGTCGTCCAGGGCGGTATCCACATCGTGGGTCACCATGACGACCGTCATTCCCTTTTGGTGCAGGTCTTCGATAACACGGTACATGGTTCCGGTAGATTCAGGGTCTAGACCGGTAACGGGCTCATCCAGCAAGAGCAGGCGTTCGGCGGCGCACAGGGCCCTCGCCAGCAGTACCCGCTGCTTCTGGCCCCCCGAAAGTTCGCGGAAGCAGGACTTACGCAAACTTTCGGTTCGGGTGAGCGCCATGCATTCCATGGCGCGCTCCCGGTGCGCCGACTTGTAAAAAGGCAACAGCCGGTGTTTCCCCTGAAACGCCGACAGAACAATCTCTTCGACAGAAGCGGGAAAGTCCTTCTGTACCACCGTCATCTGCGGCAAATACCCGATTTGATTGCGAGTAAGACCGCCACAAAGCTCAATGCTTCCCGACTTGGGCGAAAGAAGTCCCGCGATTCCTTTCAGAAATGTTGTCTTGCCGGAACCGTTATGGCCTACAATACAAAGGTAATCGCCTTCGTTTATATCATAATCCAAATCCCGGACCAGATCCTTGCTACCATAACCTAGCGTCAGCTGCCTGCATTTGATAAGTGTCTGTGCGTTTACCATCCGTTTGTCATGCCCGCGAAGGCGGGCATCTCCTATAAATGCTACTTAATCGCCTTCTTCAACACTTCCAGGTTTTGGGTCATGATGCTCAGGTAATCATCCCCAGCCTTTATCTGTTCGTCTTTCACCGACTGCATGGAATTCAGCATCAACACTTCGGCGTTTTTCGATTTCTTGCTCGCATCAAGAATGGCACGGGCGATTTTCCCGTCGCTGCCGTCAATGGTGAAAATGGCAGGTAGGGCAAGGGAATCTATTTTACCCGCAAGGAAGGTTATCGTCTCGAAACTGGCCTCACTTTCGGCAGAACAACCCACAAAAGCGGCATAATACTTGATGCCGTAATCGTCCACCAGATAACGGAAGGGGAAACGGTCACCGAACAGGATTGTCTTGAGCGTTGCATTTTCCATTGTGGCACGATACTGGGCATCCAGCGCACTGATTTTTGCAATGTAGAGTGCCGCATTCATGTGGTATTCCGTGGCATGGGCCGTATCCAGTTTTGCGATGGACTCTGCAAGAGCCTTTACCAGTATTTCGGCGTTTTTCAGCGATAGCCAAATGTGTTCGTCGTTCTCGACTTCTTCCTCTTCGTCGTGATGGTGGTGTCCTTCGGCATGCTCATGATGTTCGTGGTCATGTCCTTCGGCTTCTTCACCATGTTCATGATGGTGCTCCATGCCCTCTACGACTTCCTCTTCCTTCACCCGGTCTCCCAAGACCTTCATCATGTTTACTTCTATGCGCCCTTCTTTCGGGGTCGCCGCAAGAGCCTTCTCAGTCCATTCGTCGGAATCGCCGCCTACATACACCACCATGTCAGCACCTGCAATGGCCGCAATATCCTGAGCCGAAGGCTGGTAACTGTGCAGGTCCGCGCCGTTCTTGACAAGCAATTTCAGGTCAACCGCATCGGCACGCCCGCCAAGAACGTTCTTGAGCCAGTCGTACTGCGGGTATGTCACGGCAATAACAGAAATTTTCTTCGCTGCACCCTCGGTCTCGGATTTTGTTCCGCAAGCGGCCAGCAACAAAGTCACGGCGAGGAACGCCTTGACTACAAATCCCTTAAACATGGCGCCTCCTTGAGTGGCGAGGCTTTCCGGAGCAACCGGCACAACGGCCAAGCAGCACCGACTGCTGCTGGTCCAGTTCAAAGCCGCTTACCCGCTGCACGGAAAGCTGCAACATCTTGAGAGCGGGACCATCCAAGTGAAAGAATTTGCCGCAATCCTTGCAGACCAGGTGCATCTTGGCTTCGCAACGGCCAGGACCTGTATAGCGGTATTGCAATTCGTTATTCTCAGCAGCACCCACAATCTGGATCAGTCCGGCTTTTTCGAGCCTGGAAAGGTTCCTGTAAACGGTGCTCAGCGATATTTCTGGCAGGCTTTTGGCTATTTCCGACGCCTTGAAAATCCGATCCGGATTGCCTACCATAAAGTCCAGAATCTGCTGTTTTGACAGGGTTTTGTATTCCATTTTTCCTCTATTTGCACGATTTGCGAATGATTTGCAAATTCAAATATAGTCAATTTGCGAATGATTGTCAATTCTGATATTTTGGGGATTTTAACCCTACAGGACCGAATCCAGCACCATCATGAGCGTGAAGCCCACGGCGAAAAGGATGGTGCCGGCATCAAAGT
>CAMKNA010000003.1 GCA_946414075.1 uncultured Fibrobacter sp. | reverse complement strand
GTCAAGCGTCTGCTTGTCGTTGCATAAGGAGTGTAAGAATGCCACGCGCTAAAACTAGAGTTCCTTCCCGCGAACGCCGCAAAAAAATCCTCAAGGCCGCCAAGGGTTTCTATGGCCGTCGCAAGAGCAACCTTCGCCTTGCCATTGACGCCGTAGCCCACGCCGGTCAGTATGCCTACGCTCACCGCCGCGACAAGAAGGGCGATTTCCGCACCCTGTGGATCACCCGCTTGAACGCTGCTGTCCGCGAACTGGGCATCAGCTACAGCCAGTTCATTTACAAGCTCTCCAAGTCGGGCATCCAGCTGAACCGCAAGGTTCTTGCTGACATGGCCGTCGCCGATCCTGAAGCATTCGCCAAGGTCGTGGAAACTGTGAAGGCTGCCTAATAGCTGAACAAACGCGAGAAATTGCACCCTGCTCTTAACGGAGCGGGGCGCTTTTTGTATTTCAAGGCGAAGGCCCTAGAAAAAATTCAAATCCAGTTCAGTCTTCTTGCGGCCGGCGGGCTCGATGACGGCTGCGGAGAACTTGGCCACGCCGAACAGCTTGTTTATCGTCTCGACGACTTCGTCTTCGGTCATAGACAGGAGGATCTTTTCGGACTGCTCCATGGTATGGAATTCCCCAAGATGCAGCACCTGTTCTGCCATGCGGACTACCCGCTTATCGGGACTGTCGGCCCCCAGGTACATGCCGCCCAGAATGTTGGCGCGGGTTCGCTCAAATTCCCCCTTCCTAAAGCCATGCTTTAGAAAGTCATGGGTCTCGGAGAGGCTGATGTCCATCGCCGTCTTGAGCTGTTGTGGTTCTGTCGCCAGAGAAACACCCCAGTCGGTGCAGTCGCAGTAAATGTCGGCAGTGGAATAGACGGAGTAGGCCAGCCCCCTGTCTTCGCGGATCTTCTGGAATAGGCGGGATGCCATGCCGGCACCCATGGCCACATTGAACAGCGAAAGGGCGCTGCGTCCTCGTTCGTCCATCAGCTCGCGGTCAAAACTTAAACCCCAGAAAAGGTTGGACTGGGCGATGTCCTGCTTCTGCACCACCTTCACGCTGTTGTGCGCCTTGTAGGTATCGGTAGGAAGGTCACCGTTTACCTTCTTTTGAGAGAATTTTTCGGCACAGAGCCTTACGAGCTCCCCGTGATCTACCTTGCCCGATGCGCAGATCAGGAGTGGGATTTCGCTTATGACCTGTTCCTTGTATTTGAGCATCTGGCGGTGGGTGAGGGCCTTGACCTGGCGGATGTTTCCCGTGATGGAATGGGCGATGCCCGAACCCTTGAAATGGATGGCGTTGAAGATGTCCCCTACGATTTCTTCGGGAATGTCGTCGTAGCTGTGGATCTCCTCGATGATGACCCGACGCTCCTTTTCCATCTCGCCTTTTTCCATGCGGGGGTGCATGAGCATGTCGGCGATGACATCGACGGCGAGGGAGAGCTGGCTCCGTTCAATCTGTGCGTAAAAGCCAGTCTCTTGTCTGGTGGTGTAAGCTTCCAAATTCCCGCCGTGGTCTTCGATGGCCCGAGCAATCTCTAGGGCGGTACGGTTCTTTGTGCCCTTGAAGACCAGGTGCTCGTAAAAGTGGCTCAGTCCATATTCGTCCTTTGTCTCGTGGCGGCTTCCCCGCGGAATCCAGGCCCCAACGGCCACGGAATAGGCGTGTGGCATGTAGTCGGTGAGAACGGTGATACCGTTTTTCAGTTCTGTCTTTCTAACAACTTGTTTCATAAATCTCGGGTTATCAGGCTTTCCAATTTATCCAGCATTTTTTTTGCTGATGAAAGTTCCGGAAAGGCGTCGATCACTTGTTGCATGCTTTCGGGATAGTTTCCGTATCTCAGGTAGTAGATGCCGCTTAGCAGGGGCGAAAGTTCCCGCAGGTCGGAATCCTGGGTGCCTTCAAGTCTCCTGTGGAAAAGGAAAGCCTTCCATTCCCGTAGGCACTGTGCCGCAAGGGCCTCCCGCTTGGGCGTGAAACCTTCCAGGGGTGCGATACCGCATAGGACTTGGTTCCTTCGGGACATTTCCAGAAATTCCAGCGGGAATGTTTCCAGGTTCGAGAGGATTTCGGCACTGGAGAAGACATAGGAGAATTCCAATCCTTCGCGCTTGGCAGTTTTGCTCCAGCTGGCGAGTTTTTGCAGGTCCTCGCTTTCCAAGTTCTTCAGAATGAATGCGATGGTCCAGGGGCTTTCCAGGGCGCTAAAGCCTTCTTCCAGGCAATCCCCGTACAGGAAGGCGGAAACTAGATTTTCCCCGAAAATCTCCTTGAACCTGTTCGGCCAAGGGGACCGCTCAATTTCTTGAATGTTCAGTAGTTTTTTCATGGCGATAACCTCTTACCGAACCGTCCATGTCGGAATCGCGTGCAGGTTGTGGTGGTGCGCGTACGATGTCCCCTTTTATAAAGGGCGAAAAACAGCAGGGAAAAGACAACGGCGACAAAGCCCCACCCTGCCGCGTTGAGAGATCCATCTGGTCCAGATTCTGGTGGTTCGACGGATAGGGATTTTCCCTTTGACTCTACAAGCTTTTTTGCCAGATGGTAGGCTAGTAGCAGAGTACCCTTATCATACCGTGCCGACTTGTATTCCGGAAACAGAAATTTCTGCTGGAGATCTTCGATTGTGGCTCTGGAAAGCGATTGGCCCACTTTTTTTCCTGGTCTCACAAAATGCTGTTGTTGCTTAAATGCGGTGTACAACATTAACTCGTTGTCGCCAGGTAAAAATTCTCGCTTATTACGGCTGTCGTCCAGTAGGACTACTGCAAGGCTGAAGTTTGTCTTTTGATTTAGTTCCAGAGCCAATTTCTCCAAATAATGGCATTGGCTGGCATTCAGAATTCTGTTTTCGTCAAGAATCTGGATGGGGGCCGAAAGGGCGTTCCCCCAGAGACAAAGTGTGATAAGTATCAAAAAAGGGCAAAAAAAACTGCGAAAAAGCATACAACTATACCATAAAGTAAAAAAAATCAAAAAAAGTGTTCTTTTCTCGATTTCACTATATATCTTTCTATAAGGGAAATCGTATGGCAAAGTCGAACGAAAAGTGGATATGGTTGCCGGATTGGGCGTCGGACCTGTCTCTGTGGCAGGATGACTTGACGGAGGTGGAATCCTCCGCAGACCATACTTTTGTTCCCTACGAAACCATGGTGGATAACCTAGAAGACCTGTATCGCATCCCTGGGCTTGCTAAGGCTGATGTGGTTGTGGGCTGGGGAATGGGAGCCTTCCTTTTGCTCATGAACAACAAGAAGAAACCTGCGGGGCAGCGGTGGACATTGCTTTCGCCCTACGCTGATTTCTGTGACGAAGAAAGTGACTGGACCGAAACGAACCTTCACTTTATGGCAAGACAGATGCAAGCGACTACGGAACCAGGCCTGAATTCATTTGCGGAACAGTTCGAAGACGAGTTTGGCGAGTGGCAAGACGATTGGATGGATGCTGCCAAGAAGATGAACGCCGAAAAACTGGCCAAGGGAATTTCCTATTTGGCGGATAACAAGATTGTAGAACCCATTGGGGACTGCAGGGAAGTCAAGGTGATATATGGTCGTATGGACCGAGCGGTTCCCCCTGCTCAAACCTTGAAATTGCAGGCGTTCCTGCCTGGGGTGGAATTTAAGGAACGCCCTAAGGCCGGCCACTGGCCGCCGCAACTTTTATTGTAAGTCTACAACCGATTGCCGCAATCAGGTAGATAGCAAAGAAATAGAGTAGCGCCGTTTCAACATCGTCGCCGATGTGCTGGTACAGGGTGTCCCTGGTTTTCAACTGCATCTTGCGCTGGATAACGGCGTCTTCGAAAATAGGGGTGTTCATGTCCATGTGGCCATACTGGTCTACAAAGGCGGACACGCCGCTGTTGGCAAGCCTTGCCACCGGGAATCCATTTTCGATGGCACGGTAGCGTACCAGGTTTAAATGCTGGTAGGGGGCCGTGCTGCGTCCGAACCATCCGTCGTTGGTGATGTTCACCATGAACCGCGAACCTGCGCGGATGGCATCTCGGACTAGGTCTCCAAAAATGGCGTCGTAGCAGATGAAGGGTGTCCACAGGAAGGGCTCGTATACGGGCGTCTCCTTGCCGGGAACAAAGTCTCCCTCGCCCAGGTCCACATAGTTCAGGATGGGAAATATGTCATCGAAGGGAATTCGTTCGCTGAAGGGAACCAGGTGTTTCTTGATATAGCGTTGGGGAAAATCATTGTCTCCAGGGGTGAACAGGAAAGATGCGTTGTAGATCTCATAGCGACGCACGGCATCGGGTTCTCTGTTCCGCTTAAAGTCCAAAGCCCCTACCAGAATGCTAGCGTTCATGTGGTTGGACACTTTGTGCAGGCGCTCTATAGTGGCGGGTTGCCTGCGGATGTGGTCGGGAATGGCAGTCTCTGCCAGGATAATCAGGTCTGTTTCCCGTTTTACGCTGTCTTGGACCATGCCAAGAGTCTTGTCAATAATGCGGTTGTAGCGCTCCTTGCTCCATTTCTCGCCTTGCTGGATACAGGGCTGCACCATGGCAATCTGGGGGTTGTTTGGCCCGGCACTGCCGTAGAAGGGGATTGCGTCGAAGGCGGACAATGTGATTTTCCCGTGAACGAGCAATATCACAAGAATCAATGCAGGTAGTGCGAAAGGCCACTTGCTCATGATTCCTGGCTTGCCAAGGGAGTCGGCCACCAGCATGTTGCTTGCCACAATTAGGCATGTGTAGCCAAAAATGCCGATAAGGGACAACGCTTGCAAAAGTTCCAGATGGTTCCCAAAGACATAGCCCAGGTGGCTCCACGGGAAGGCGAAGTCCCCGCGGGTGCGGGTCATTTCGAGGGCTGCGTAGAAAACAGGGTATAGGATCCAGAATACTCGATAGCCCCTGATCTTGATATTCTTGATGAGGGTGTAGATGAATGCCGCCACAACGCTGTATAGGCTGAAAAAGGCTACCAAAAGGACCACGCCCAAGAAAATGATGGCCGATGGTGCGGTCTCCACATTCATGACATTGAAAATCCAGTAGTAGTTGATGCCGTTGTAGACCATGCCCGACCAGAATGTGGCAAAGATGGCAGATGTGCGACTATATCGGTTCAGTACCAGGAACCAGGGAACCAGCAACAGCAGCGCGGCCGGCCCCAAAGGTAGCGGAGGAAATGCCAGGGCCATGGCGCCCCAGGCTATTGTCGAAAGCAGCAACGCCGTTCGGGAGTCCTTTTCGCGGAGCCTCTTGAAATTCCAGATGCTGAAACGGAAAAGAAGATAAAACCCCAGGGGAATAAAGGTAACGGCAATCTGGATTAAGCCCGCGTGTCCCGCCACCAGGTAGTCCATGCCGAGAAAAAAGAATGCCACGGCGGCGTAGGTGTAGACAAATCGGTTAAAGGGTTTACGCACACTCCTAACAAACAGGAAGGGCAGGGCGACTGCGAAGGGGATGTACTGGGCGCCCCAGGTGTATAGTCCCGGCTTGTCGGGTACGACCAGGTAGACGCCCAGCTCCGCTACAAGCAGGAGCCCGACAAAAACCCAGTACGCCTTTGGTAACGAACTGATTCTCGATTTGATTTTATTCAAAAAGTTAATCATCTCTCATCCACTTCACACATCACACCCCGCATCTCACACTTTGGCTATAGTCCACTTTTATCCTTGGGGTTGAAGATCAATACAAACTCCCCTTTGGGCGGGCGGCTCTTGAAGTGTTCCAGAATTTCGGAGGGTGTGCCAATCAGATGCTCCTCGAACTTTTTAGTGAGTTCTCGCATCAGCGCTATCTTAATCTCCCCGAACACGGCGCGGATTTCGTCTACGAACTTGTCCACATTATGGGGGCTGGCGTAAAAAATCTGGGTTGCCTCTTCATCTTTAAGTTTTTCAAGAAGGTGCAAGCGCTGGGCGCTCTTCTTGGGAGAAAAGTACTGGAAGGCAAAGTGGTCTGTGGGCATGCCGCTGCTCACCAAGGCGGTGACCATGGCGCAGGGGCCGGGAATGGCTCGCACATCGATGCCTTCCCGCACGCATTCCCGAACTAGGTTGAAGGCCGGGTCAGCAATACCTGGGGTTCCTGCATCGCTTACCAGCGCGATGTCACCCTGCTCTTTCAGGTAGTTCACATATTTTGGGGTGGCTGCTTCTTTATTGAAGTCGTGGTAGGCCTCCATAGGGGTGAAAATCCCGAAGTTGTCGAAGAGGATTCTCGTGTGGCGCGTGTCTTCGGCAAGTACCAGGGGAACTTCCTTAAGGATGCGGACCGCACGGTAGGTGATGTCTTCCATGTTCCCAATGGGGGTGGCTACGATGTAGAGTGTATAAGCCATGGCCTAAATTTAATAATCGCTTCGAGAGCCCATGTCGGCGTTGAGCTGGTAGTTTAGCTCGAAGGCGAGTCTCCGGATTAGTTTGCGGTGCATATCCTTAGATGCGTTGTTCAAGAGATCGCTGCGTAATTTTCCGTAGAGTCCGGCGCGGATCGTCTCCTCTTCCTTGTATTCTACCCGCTTGACCAGAACTCCGTCGCAAAGGATTTGCAGCTTTAGCGTGTAGGTCCAGGTCTCATCCACGGGCGTCACTGGCCAGAAGGGGATTATGAGTAGGGGAAGACTCAGGGGATCTGGCTCTGCATTTTGTGTCACCTGAGCCTGGATATTTGCTGTACCATTGCACCGTTCTCGTGGGTAGATGTCCAGGGGTGCTGCGCGGTTGTATTCGTTCAGCAGTCCCTTTGAAAGCCAAAGGGTGTCGCTGCCGATGGTAAGGGGTATGTTGTTGAACAGCGGAACGGAATCGGGTCGTGTTTCGGTTGCGCTTGCTGCAGTGCCGTGGTCCATGTCTCCCTGGACCAAGTTCACGGAACAGGCGCTTACGAGAAGAGCAGAACTCCACAACAAGAATGTTCGAATGTCCAATCTGAACCGCATGTCCCTAATTTAGAATTCTAAATTTTTCGGCATGGACAAGCCCGCTTTCTTTCTCGGGGATGCTCACTTGGGGGTGGAACCTCCTGGAGCGGTTCCCTATAGGGAAAAACTATTGATAGACCTTCTGAAATCCTGGAAGGGCGTGGCGAGTCATGTCGTTGTCCTGGGCGATCTATTTGAATTTTGGTACGAGTACCGTTACTATGTGAGCAAGGAGCACTTTCCCCTGTTTTGCACCCTTGCGGAACTGGTGGACTCTGGTGTCCAGGTGCACCTGCTGAAGGGGAATCACGATTTTGCTTATGAAGGCTTCTTTCCGGAAAACCTGGGTGTCCAGGTTTCCACGGATTTGAAATTGGAAATCCAGGGGCGCAGGATTTTCCTTACCCACGGGGATGGTGTTGCCCGCTCGGATAAGAGCTATCGCCTGTACCGAAGGATATTGAACAATTCCCTGAACCAGAGAATTTTTAGGCTGATCCACCCGGATTGGGGAATGTCCCTGGCTCGATTTGTTGGCCGCCGGAGTCGAAAATTTGGCGCAGACTGCGAAGTCAAGCTTGAAGAATATCTGGATTGGGCGGAAGGGGCTATAGAGAAAAACAATTGCGATATCTGTATCCACGGGCATCACCATATTCCCGGCATCTGGACAGTCAAGTCGGGCCTGGTGGCGTCTCCTGGAGAATGGATAAAAAAACTCACCTACCTCAAGTTAGAGACAGGTGAGCTTTCTATTACAGAATTTGAGAAACAGCGCTAGTTTTGGTTGCTAGCGTCGTTAGCGTGGCTTTCGGTGGCCTTCATCATCTTCTTGCTGGCGTTTTCACCCCAGATCCAAGCGACAAGGTCCATGCTTGCGAACTGATCCCAGTATGAGTCGACCCAGCACCAGTGGTGCACGACGCCCTTATCATCCTTGATGGTCCAGTCCTTGGTTGTAGAGAATGTCATTTTGATGGGCTCGGGCTTGTAGAACGAATTGCCGGAATTCTCTTCCGGTTCAATGATGATCGTCCAAGCCTTGTTCGCCGTCTTGTTGTAGATAATGACATTGAACACTACCAGCACCGCGGTGAAGATGATGGTCCACTTGTAGTTCTTCTTGGTGAGAAGAAAGATATTCAGCGCCAGGAGCAAAACGCTCACCGCCGCAAAGTTATAGTGGATGGAGTAGAACGCCTTGAATACGTCGATCATTTTTATCCTTTTCTAGCCTTTTGCTCCGCGATGAGCTGGGCTACGCTGAAGGTGAGTGTTTTCCCGCTCACCTTGCAATCCGTGCGGAAACTCTTGGTTGGTAGCGCAATCCCGTGAGAAGAGAGGGTACCCATGAAAGAGGCGTTGGCATGGCTTGCAATGGTGCGGACGTTGATGAATCCTTTCTTGCCGAAAGAAAGCTTGAAGGTCTTTTTGGCGGCGTCGAATTCTGCAATCATGGTGTCGTTCTTGACGGTTTCCATGGCAGTGCAGGTGCGCTTGTCAAAGATGATGGTTCCGCGGGAATCGATGGAGAGCATGGGGAGTCCGGCCGAGTTACGGCAGGCGATGGACTCCCAGGCCCCTTTCTTCTTGGCGGGAGTCTTTCCGGTAAATATAACGCGGGAGCCTTCCTTGGTTACTGTGTAGGCTCCGGTGACAATCGGGAGCCCGACGGCATTCAGGGCGCCCTTGAAATACAGCAGGTAGCCGCTTCCGTTGGGCATGAAGCGGTAAGATGTGGGCTTGAGAGTTTTGGACGGAGTCACAGCAATACGCTTGCCCACCTTGTCCACTTCCAAGTCTGCATAGGGGGTCTTGTCCAACTTCAGTTCCTTGACGATTTCTCCGCTAAAACGGATAAAACCGCGAATGTCCATCTTGATTACAAAGTTATCCATTTTTTTTACACCTCTTTTTTGTCGTTATCCCGCCTACATCCGTTCAAGGATGTAGGTGGATTACACCGATAAATATAGCACAAAAAAAGCCGGATTTGGCGCAGGCATGGCGATATTAGCCTGAATCTTGTATACAAAAATCAGTGTGAATTAGTCTGATGTGTAGCTATTCAAAATTTTTATCAGAATGTCTCTAAACGAGTCCCCGTCTCGCTTCCAGACGGTTGCACCCTTTAATTTTTGGATGCTTTTTTGGCTTCTGTCGACAAAACCCGCCCGGTCCAGCATTATTCCAACTTGGTATATGGACGGCCCGTTTCTCTCAGTGTTTATGGAGTCTTTCGCTCGGACGAGGAACATCGGGTAGAGAAATCTGTACTTGTATACAAGGGCGTCGGAGATTCTTTCGACAGGGTCTATCAAGATGAGTCTGGTCTGCTTGTCGCTGTTGTTGAATGCCAGGATGGCTCCCGTGCCACGGCCTGCGATAAATTCCGGGCGGTTCCCGTTTACCTGGGTGGCGCATTCCAGGATTTCCCGGGAGTCTCCGCCCCAGTTCTCTCCTGACGGCGTGCCTTTGTTGTTGCCGGAACCGCGGTAGTTGAAGGTGGCGAGCGTGATGCCCTCTATACGGTCTAGCTCGGCCAGGAACTGGGCGGCGTCCTCGTCGGCGTCGGGGTAGTAGAGCAGGGTGGGCGTTCCCGTTTCGCCCAGTTTCCAGCCTTCAAGGACGGTGCCGTCTTCCAGCGTGCAGCTAATGCTCCGGGCGCTTTCGGCGATGGCGGCGCGGGCTTCCTTGTGGGGAATAGCCCTGGGGTAGGCGCTCCTCCGTTCTGTCAGGGCCAGGTAGAATACCATGCTCACATAGATGACGGCGAGAATGCCTGCGAATCGCAACAGTCTGGCGACGAGGTTCTTGATTAGCTTCATGGTTCCAATTTTAGAAAAATCCGGGGGTAAAAAAAGAACCCTCGGTGATTGGTTCACCGGGGGTCTAGGGATGGGATTGGGTGTTCCCTAAATATAAACAAAAAATTTGGCAGAGTGGTATACCCTTTGAACTAAAAGTGTTCTCGAAGTGTTCTTTTTTGATGAAAAACAAGAAAAATGGTAAATTTTTTAGAAAAAAGGTGTTCCCAAGAAAATAAAAAATTAAATTTAAACTGATGAATATCTTTGCGTACTACAATTACCGCAAGTATTTACAGGATTACTACGAATACCGTAAGTCCTTACAGCGGTACTTCTCCTACAGGTCCTTCGCCCAGAAGGCGGGCTATTCGTCGTCGGGCTATTACTTGGACCTGGTTCACGGTCGCAAGTCCCTGACCCCCCAGATGGTGCCGAAGTTCATTGCGGCACTGGGCCTGAACGAAAAGGAAGGCCGCTACTTCAAGCTGATGGTGGACTTTACCCATGCCCAGTCGGTAGAATCCAAGCAGCAGATTTTTGACCAGATGTCTGCGCTCCTGCCCAAGGCGGTGAAGTCCTTGACCAGGAACCAGCAGGAATATTACGCCAAGTGGTACCATGTGGCGGTGCGCGAGGCTCTTTCCGTCTTAAATATCAACGAGTCGAATGTTCAGGAACTGGCCTGGTTCCTGAACCCGAAGATTTCCGTGCCCCAGGCGAAGCAGTCCCTGCAGCTGCTGTTGGACCTGGGGCTTATCGAAAAAGAGGACGGCTTCTATCGCTCCGTGAACAAGACGGTGACCAGCGGCAAGGAAATCTCGCCCCTGTTCGTGCATCAGTTCCAAAAACAGATGATCGACCTGGGCAAGGAGGCCCTGGATCGCTATACCACGGCCCGTCGCAATGTTTCCACTACCACCATGAGTGTTTCTGCCGCTGGGCTCGAACGGATTATCCGAAAAATTGATATGTTTCAGAAAGAGATTCTGGACATTGTCACATCGGATGGTGGTGAAACCATGTTATGCGAACTGAACGTGCAGTTCTTCCCCATCAGCAAGGAGAGGACTGATCTGCCGGAGGAGGAAAAATGAGGTTAGCGCTTGGCCTAGCAGCATTGCTTTCCGCCTTCGGTTTTTGGGCGTGCAGCGATAAGGAATCCGTGGCTGGAACGGCCACCCAGACGGAAAATACCGTCGCCAGCCTAGATGGCGTGGTCTACCATAAGGACGGTTCCAGGGCGAAGGGAGCCGTTGTCCGTTTGGTCCTGCCTAGCAAGAAGCAGGAAAAAGAAATCCCGGATCTCCGCGAAACGGAGACGGACGATTTGGGACGCTTTGCGTTCGTGGATGTGCCTGCGGATACTTTCCAGCTGGCAGTAATAGATTCCGCCTCTGGTGAAATCCTGTATTTGCCCCGGGCCTCCGCAGAAGACGATTCCCTGGTTTTGGAGCGGGCGTCCATGGTGAAGGGCTACCTGACCTACGACGATTCCGTACTGTTGTCCATATCCGTAGGTTCGCACTTCAAGGTGTATGTTGCCGATTTGCCCTTCTACGAGACCGTGTTTGCTCCGGGTGGCTTCGAACTGATGGTCCCCGAAGGCTCCTGGAAGTTGGGCTTCTGTCCTGGTGATCCGCTGGTCGTCGAGAAACTGCAGGAATCGGGAATCCCGGATTCGGTTGTTTTCCGCAGCCTGGATATGCCCAAAACATTAAAGGCCGGCGAAACCCTGGTTCTGGATACTTTGGTGTGGAGTGTCGGAAGCGAGCCCCGTTCCCCAGACTCCCTGGACCAGAAGGATTCTTTGGATAAGAAGGATACCGTAGAAACCCTGCCCGAAGAGTCCAAGGCCTGGATTTCCGGACAGGTCAATTGCGAGAACCTTAAGTCCTGCGATAGCGTGGAAGTCATGGTGATTACGGACCTGTTCGGGTTCAAGTTTGCCAGCGAGCGTACGCTTGAGTACGAGCCCCAAGCCCTGACCGACAGTCTAGGTCGGTGGTGGCTACCCGCTCCCGAAGAGGTTCCCTACGATTCGTTCCGGGTAGAATACCGGCAGCGGTCAGGGGAGACGGTAACCAATGTGGGGCTTTCCCGTTATGTGAAAAAATCTGAACTGGATGGTCGTAAGGATACGCTGTCTGTGGGGAAGGCCACCCTGGATGCTTACTCCTGGATCTCTGTGGGGGTCCGGCTTGTGGTGGACCAGGAAAGCCAGCAGGACGAGAACTGCCTTGTGAACAGTGTCGTGCTGGGAATAGAGGGAACATCCCACTTTGTTCGGACTCTCACCTGCGACAAGTTCCTTTTGACTTATTTGCCCAGCGGGATGCAGAGGCTCCTGATGTATTCCGGAGACCCGGTGGTGGTGACGACCCTTCAGGAAGCAGGACTGCCCATGTCCGCCTATGTGAGCAGCTCCGACCAAAACCTGACCGCTGGCAATGGAATTAAAGAACTTTGGCTGACTTTTACCCCTCCGAGCCTAAAATAGTGCAGATTACCCCTTGCCGAAGGAACTTTTTTTTCTAACTTTGGCAACACCATTGAGCTATGGTGTAATGGTAGCACAACAGATTCTGACTCTGTTTGTCTAGGTTCGAATCCTGGTAGCTCAACGAATCTCCCTGCCTTTTTTGGTGGGGATTTTTATTTTGTTCCCTGTTATGGAATTTTTCGACTACTACGAGAAGTTGTTTGGCGCGCGTTGGCCCGCCTTGTTGGAGTCTCTCAAGGGGGAGCCCCGCTTTGAGACACTCCATTTTGAACAAAGTCTCGAGCCCTATTATCTGGATGGAGCCTCTGTCTTTGCGGCGAAGACCCTTGGGGTGGAACCGGGAATGGATGTCCTGGATATGTGTGCCGCTCCCGGCGGCAAGTCCCTGATAATTGCATCCATGCTTCGGGGTTGCGGTTCCCTGCAGTGCAACGACCGCTCGCCGGAGCGGCGTGTTCGTCTGGAGCATGTTCTGGAAAACTCCTTGCCGGCGGAGTGGAGGAACATCATTAAGGTGACTGGGTACGATGGTGTCAAGTTCGGGCTCCACAAGAAGGAATCCTTCGATCGCATTTTGCTGGACGCCCCCTGCTCTTCGGACCGCCATGTACTGAATTCTCCCGCGCACCTGGAAGTCTGGTCGTCAAAGCGCATTAAGAGACTGTCGGTGGAGCAGGGATCCCTTCTTGCCTCGGCCATAGACGCCCTGCGTCCGGGAGGAATTCTCGTTTACGGGACATGCGCTTTGTCTCCCATGGAAAATGACGGCGTGGTCTCGAGAATTTTAAAGAAGCGACCTGCCGCCCATGCCGTCGAAATTCCGGACATTCCGGAGGGGGCTGACCGTACGGAATTTGGCGTGCACATTTTGCCTGATAAAACTCAGGGCTCTGGACCCATTTATTGTGCTAAAATCCAGAAAATGGTCCAAGCATAGGGCTTGCAAAAATATATCTTTAGGGCATGTGGAATCGTTTTTTTGTGCTCTTTTTGGCCTTTGTGACGGCGTTGCCCGTTTTGGCCGATGAAGATGACTGGGATAGCGCTACTCCTGCCGTTGCGTCTGAACCGGCTCCCGCTGTGGAACCCGCTGCTCCGGCTGCCGAGACCGTCACGCCCGTTACGGAACCCGCGCCTACTCCAGAGGCCAGTGCAAAGCCTGCCGAACAGAAAGAAGACCCCTTTGCTAAGTTGGAAGCCGCAAAGACTCCTGTGGATACCACACCCAAGCCCACCGTTGGGCGAGAAGTCCCGGTCCGGTATTGGATTATGGGTGACTCTGTAGAGCAGGAAGCCATCTTTGTGAAGATTGAAAAGGATACGGTCTACCTGAAACGTCCCAATGCTGACGAACAGAAGAATTTGGAAAAGCTCCAGGAAGAAACCATTGCCGCCATGGAAGAGAGCAATGGCCAGCACCAGGAAGACGAAGAAGACGACGAGTCTGAATCTGCAGCGGCGCCTGCGCCGGTCGTTCCGGTAGCGGTGGCGGACACCACCCCGGCCGAACAGGAACTGCCGCAAGAGCAGCCCCAAGAGGAAGCAGATGACGGTGCCGACGACGACTTTGAGACGGCCCTCCAGAAGGAGGACACCCGCATGAAGCTGGAAGAGATTGCCCGCGTGGAAGAAGAAATCCGCCAGCAGGAAATCCAGGACAGTATCGCCGCCGATTCCGCGAACCCCTTCATTAAAATTTACCGTCTAGATTTGCGTCGTCTCTATAACATGGAAGACGACGAGATGATAGATCTCGGCCTTTCGGACTATGTGGTCCCAGAATATGAAGACGACGAAGAAGAAATGGAGCTTTATCCGCCGGGAAGCGCGAATCTCTTTGTAACATCTACCCCCGCGGCTTGCTCGTTGTTCGTGAACGGCATCCCCATCAAACAGGTGGCGCCAGATACCATCAAACGCATAGCTCCGGGTAAGTACACCATCTCGGTGATGCAGGTGTTGAAAGGCGTCGAATGGTGGGGTTCTGCCGTGGTTCGCATAAATGCCGACAGTTTGAACCGCATCGAGATTCCTGTGGAACGCCCTTCCACAAGGTTGACGCTGAACACGGACCCCGAAGCGGTAGAAGTGTTTATCAACGAAGTCCCTACAGTGAACATCATGCCCCATTACATGACGGATGTGGTGTTGGACGGGATCCGTCCCCAGGCAAAGGCGAGCATCTACTTGCGTAAGGTGGGCTATCGCGATACCACCATCGTCACAGAAATCAAGGCGTTCATGCCGAACTTGATCAATGTGGAAATGGAACCCGTGCTGGACGACTTGGCCTTTATTGAGGAGCAGAACGCCTTTAACAACGAACGCAGCAAGCGCCGCATAGGTCGCGGGCTGTTGTGGGGTTCCATCGCCCCGATCATTGCGGGAGGGGTTCTGTGGTACTTGGCCGAAAAGGATTGGGACGAAGCTGCTAAAAAGAAGAAGGCTTATGGAATGTCCGCCTTTGAAAGTCCCGACACCCAGAAGATGGTGAAAGATAATCACGACCTGAACAAGAAGGGCGACGTAAAAGCGGGTGTGGGCATAGGCCTTGGCGCTGTTGGTATCGGCCTTTTAGTGGCGGGTTTTGTCCTTGCGTTCTAGAATTCTCTTTCTGTTGTGCACAATGTGCGCGTCGGTTGCCTTTGCGCACCCCCATGTGTTCGTGGATGCCAGCGTGAAGGTGCTCTTTAACGAAAATGGACTGTCTGGAGTTCAGAACCGTTGGGTTTACGACGAAGTATATAGCAGGGCGACAATTGCGTCTGTGGACGAGAATGACGATGGAAAGCTTTCTGTTGAAGAAGGAGAAGGCTTAAAGTCGATTATCCTGGGAGAAGTCGCCAAGTCGAATTATTTCAATTATGTTCAGTCGGGTTCCGTTTTTTTAGGGGCGAAGGCCGTAACGGATTTCAAGGCATCCGTGAAGAATGGCCGCCTTGTTTTGGACTTCGTGGTGGTTTTCACTGCGCCTGTTGGGGCTGATTATTCCATGTTGGTAATCGTGGTGGCCGATCCTAGCAATTATGTGCAGGTGACGGCAGATATGGAGAATGCGGATGTTGCCGCTCCAGAAAGTATCGATGTGGAGTATTTTTCTGACAGTCTTGAGGGACTCTCCCTTTTTAGGGCGTTTTTGCCTTATGTAGAGGGACTTTACCTGCGATTCAAGAAGAAGTGAGCGGTACATGCGGTTAACCACGATAAAGTGGTTAAAAAGCCGACAAAGGGAATCCTGCGACAGCGGGATTTTTCTATTTTTTAGGACATGAGACGGCTTATTTTGTCCGTGGTTTTGCTTTGCCTTTGTGCGGTCTTCGCATTTGGTGCGGAGGCTGATTCCCTTGCGCAAAAAAATACGGCTCCTGCAAAAGATTCTGTGAAACAGGTCACCAAATCAGAAAAGTCGTCAGGAGGACTCCTAGACGCCCTTTACCCCATTTATCCTGATGAGTCCATTGCTGCGGGGAGAATCCAGGGTGGAGCTACCTTGTCCCTGATTCAAGCGAATACCGAAGACGATGCCCTGAATATCCTTATAGGTGATGTCTACGAGGGCGAAGGATACATGTTTACGGTGCAGATGTTTGGCGGGTATTTTATCAAGGATGCCCTTGCCGTGGGTGCGCATCTGGGATATTCTCGCACCTGGTTTGACATAGATTTTTCCATACTGGAAGACATTGCCGATATCAAGCAGCGCCGTAAATATGTAAGTAATGGATTCTTTGCGCAGCCGTATCTTAAAAACTACATGAAGGTGCTGGATACCAGGAATTTGTACTTGTTTAACGAGACTTCCATCAAGGTTGAATATTCGTATGGCATATCTCAAACCGACGATGGTGAAGAAATAGACAAGACCCGTAACAAGGCCTGGACTATCAAGGCTGGGCTAAATCCTGGTCTTTGCATCATGGTGTTGAACCGTTTTGCCTTTGAAACATCCGTAGGCTTGCTGGGGCTTAGTTCCAGTGTCATGGAGATAGAAGAAAACGGTGAAAAGCGTAGCAGACTAGTCTTTAACATGGTGAATTTCACCATCAACCTATTGGCCCTGGATTTCTCCCTGGTCTATTTCTTCTAGGAGGCTGCGATGAAAAAACTTGTTTTTGCCTGCGTCGCTGCCCTGGCCTGCCTGCTGATAGTGAGCTGTTCGGAGGAATCAGATGCTCCGCTGTTCCCGGAAGATAAGATTTCGGAAGAGATGGAGTTGGAGCTTTCAGGGTGGAAGGTGGATTCCTTGGACAAGGAGAATAAGGTAATCTATGTGAAACCGGCTAAGGGATGGCAGGATTCGTTGGTTCTGGATTCCCTTGCGCTTCCGGGGTGCTCGGCCCTGTATTTGGCCGCCGATGACGATTTGATAGACCCGGCCTTGGGTGAGAAACTGGTGCCCGGTACGGTCATTTCGACGGCAGATACGAACCAGGTTTCTATTGTGGCGCTGGATTCCTACAACAGGGTTGTGGGTGTGTGGCTGGTGGTTTGGGACTTGCCTAAAACGCCCAAGTCTTCCGATTCCAGGGGCGGTGCTTCTAGTGATGCAAAGCCGGAATCTTCGGAGTCTTCGGAACCTGCGTCAGAAACCCCGTCAGAGACCCCTACGGAATCGTCTTCTGATGCTGCCTTGAACTCGTCTTCTGGGGAATCAGAATCTGGAGAGGGTTCGTCGGAGTTGCCGGGTAATAGTTCTTCCTCTGAAGGGGCTATACCTAGCAGTAGTAGTGAAGCGGTTCAACCACAGAAGGTAAAACTGGCGGACTTGAGTGTGGAGAATGGAACCGTTACGGTGGAAGGCTCCAAGGTGTATGTGGAAATGCCCTACGGTACGGATCTCTCTAATATACAGCTGGTTCCTCTGGATACGGCGAATGACCTGATTCGCCCCGTAGAGATGGAATTTGAAGATGCCGACGGGAATGTGGGTACCTACAGCGTTGTAGCCGGTGTGCAGTTGCCAGGCTCGGACTTTAGTGCTCGTAATGATTTTTGGGCTACCACCAGCGATGCCATGGCGACGGAAGGGAGTGGAAAAGCGGTTTTCACGATTCGTATGACATCTGCAGCTAATATGGTCTTTTCTGATGGTAAAATGAGTCTTACTAGTCTTGTTGTTACTGGTGCTGGAGACGTGGGTCTTTTTGATATAGACGGTGGTTGGAAACTTGCGGGAGGCTTCTATTACGCTGGGACCTTCAGTGGCACGGATTGCGCTTCGATTTATCAAGCGGAGAATAGTAGCGCTGGTACGGATGATGCAGATTTTTCTGTGTACATGTCATATGGAAAACCTTTCAGTGCTAGGCCTAACTCTTTTAAGGTAAAATACTCCTACTCCCATGTTGCAGGGAAAAATACAAGCTATCCGCAAAAAAGTCTGATATATGTGTTGCTGGTGAGCGCTGGCGGTAAGGTTGTAGCGACCGGCGCAATAATGGATGAGACTGCGGTAGAAAACTCAGAAAGGGTGGTGAACCTTTCTTATGGTGGAGACCCCTTTGGCCTTTTGACGGGCGATTATCCTGTTGCCGCCGGCCTGGAACTAGGTACTGGTGAAGAGAATGTAGCCTCAATACACGTGATGTTTGCTTCCTCGGCATATGCCCATGTGGCTGCGGGAGGGATCTTGGGACAAGCGGAAAAGAACTACCGCGGTGGCGAAAATTCCAGCCTCACTGTGGACGACTTTAAGCTGATTTACTAGGAGGATGATGATGAGATTTTTCTGGATTGCCGTTGTCATTGCCCTGTTCTTTGGCTGCTCTGCCGACTACGATGAGTTCGGCGAGTCCCCCTATCATAAATTTGATGAAATCCATTTTGTAGAGGAAGGTGCAGGCCTTCAGGTTTTTGTCGACGAACATAGAGTGGTCGTCACTCTGGATACCGTCCCTGATTCTCTCGACACTTGGGACTCCGTGACCATAGAAAGCATCGACATCAGCAACATGGCAACCTTGCACCTGGTAGAAAGCAAGGTTTTAGAATTCCCCACGGATTCGGCGGCGCTAGATTCCCTGGCGAATCAGGTAGCCTATGTGGAGAAAAGATTGAAAAAAGGACAACGCCTACGCCTACCTGCAAGTCGAGTTCTTTATGTAGTGGTTGTTGCTGAAGATGGCGGCAAGTCTATATGGAAACTGCAGTTTGAAATTCTTGGTAAAGAATCGGCCTCTGATGATTCTGGAGAGAATGGTAATGATAATCCTGAAGATCAACAGGGAGAACCGGGCAAGTCGTCGAACAACTCCATTTCCTTGGAATTCAAGGATGCTGTAGAGACAAAGGAAAGCGGCGACACGATATATGTGACTTATCCCCAGGGTGTTGATATCAAGTCTGTGTCGCTGTCCAATGTCGTTCTGCCACAAAACGCAAAGGTTTCTCCGGACCCCAAATCGATCAAGGACTGGTCTAGCCCGCAAAAGTTCAAGGTGACTGCTGAAGATGGCTCTGAAAAGAACTGGGTCGTGGTGGTGTCTTCTATCAAGAACAATGCTACTGATTTGCAGCTGCGTTTCAAGGAACAGTTTAAGACGAGTCGTTCTCAGGATACAATTTATATCAAGCTGAAGAATGGTTCTTCGATAGGGGCTGCGGCTATAGATTCCTATAGCGTTTCTGCGGGGGCGTCGGTGAGCCCTAAACCCGATGCGGTTAAAACCTGGAGCGAATATCAATCCTTCAAGGTGACTGCGGAAGATGGAACGGTCAAGACCTGGGTGCTTGCACTGGCTATTGCCGCGGCTGACGAAAAGGTTTCTAGCGACAAGGAGCTAGTTTCTATCTCGGCGGTTGGAGAAGAATCTGCGGCAACGATCGACAAGTCAAAAAAGACAGTGGAACTGCATTTGGCCGCCGGTGCCGATTTGTCGTCGGTAACGGTGACGCTGAATGTTTCGGAAACGGCCTTCCATAACTTGACGGTACCGGTGAACCTCCTCAGCCCAGTGACCTTTACCATTACTGCTGAAGACGGCTCTTCGGATTCCTGGACATTGTCCGCTTCGGTGCCGGCGGAACCGCCGCAGGTATTGTCTGTTAAGATAGCGGGCAAACAGGCTATAATCGATGTCGACAGGATGTCTATTCATGTAGATTCCTTGACCTTCCGCACGGATTTGACTTCGTTGGAACTTACAGAACTTAAGCTTTCCAAAGGAGCAACTGCCGAAGGTTTCTCTGTGGGCAGCAAGTATGATTTTGGTGCAGGGCAGACATTGGTTGTTAAGAATTCTGCCGGGGAATCGGTAACCTACAGGGTCAAGGCTGGGTATCAGTTGCCAGGCGAGGATTTCAATAGTTGGAACAAAAATGATCCAAATCCGGATTCTATTTGGAACAATGCTAATACGATTCTGACCACAACAGAAAAATATACATCGGGTTCAATGATTGGTGCAAAAATAAAGACAGGCTCTGCCCTTGGCAAAATTGCTAGTGGGAGCATGTACACGGCAGTATTCAATCCCAATAGCGTTCCGACAGTCGATCTCGGTGGACACGCCATGTCCAACTCAGATGCGTGGCCTGATGGTAACGAACTTCTGGACTTTGGCAAACCTTTCGCGGCCCGGCCAGAATATGTGGAAATAAAGATATCTTATACGGGTAAGGGTGACAGCTGTGACGCCTATATCCTTCTTGAAAATCGTACAGGGGACAAGAATGTCAATCGGAAATCCACTGATGTAAATAAGTTGGTCGCCAGTGCCTGGTATCGCTCTACGAAAGACGATAACACGGGCCGACCCAATCCTGATGTGGTAAGCGTTTCTAGTCCGGATGTCAATGGAATGAGGACGATTCGCATGAAACTAAAATACGGGGCTCCTTTAGAAGGGTCTCCCATAGAAAATTCCGCTACCTTCGACACAAATTTAAAATCCAAAGAAAGCAAGGCGATAAAAAATGGAGTTATCCAGGGAACGGGAGAGGAACCTGTGACTCATATTCGGGTGGTCTTTGCCTCTAGTGCCGATGGGAACCATTATAAAGGGGTGAAGGACGCAACATTGATAGTCGACGAGATGCGCCTGATATATTAATTTTATTATTTTATTAGTGAAAATAGCTTGGAGGGCTTATTATGGCAGTTTTGAACCTTTCTGCAGCGAAGTTTGACGAGGTGATCCGTTCGGGTCAGCTGGTTTTTGTGGATTTCTGGGCCACCTGGTGCCGCCCGTGCATGATGATGGGTCCCATCATCGAGGAACTTGCCGGCGATTACGAAGGCAAGGCCATCATCGCCAAGATGAACGTAGATGACGACGGCGTCAAGGATATTTGTGCCCGCTACGGCATCACCAACATCCCCAACATGAAGCTGTTCAAGAACGGCGTGGAGGTGGGCAATGTAGTTGGGGCCGTTCCCAAGGCCACGGTCAAGGGCGTCATCGACAAGAACCTTTAGTCCGAAATGCTGACCAAACGCTTAATTGTGTGTCTTGATGTCCGCGACCGCAAGGTCACCAAGGGTGTCAAGTTCAAGGGCAATATTGATATTGGCGATCCCGTAGAGATGGGGGCGCAGTACAGTGCCGATGGCGTCGACGAGCTGGTCTTTTACGACATTACTGCCAGTGCCGAAAACAGACCTTGCGACATGGAAATGATCCGCCAGATTGCAAAGCGGGTGTTTATCCCCTTTGCCGTAGGTGGTGGAATTCGCAACCTGGACGACATGCACCAGGCCTTGCTTGCCGGAGCCGAAAAGGTGAGCGTGAACAGTCTCGCCGTGCTCCATCCTGAAATTATTGCCGAAGGGGCCAAGGCTTTCGGAAGTCAATGTGTTGTGCTGGGCATGGACGCTAAGTTTGTAGGCGTCTCCGAAAAGTTCCCCAGCGGTTACGAAGTCTATATTCGCGGTGGCCGCACTCCTATGGGTATTGATGCCGTGCAGTGGGCCAAGAAGGCCGAAGACTTGGGCATTGGCGAGATTTGCCTGAATGCCATTGATACTGATGGTGTCCGCAATGGTTACGAGCTGAACATTACCGACCAGGTGGCCAGGGCTGTTCAGGTGCCCGTCATTGCCAGCGGTGGTGCAGGAACTCCTGCGCATATTGTGGACTTGTTCCACAAGACTGCTGCCGACGCTGCTCTGGTGGCGTCTATGGTGCATTTCGGCGATTATACGGTGCCTGGCATCAAGGCCGAAATGCTTGCCGCAGGTATTCCCGTTCGCAAGAAGATGAACGGCGAGGTTTAGCGTGAATCCGGAAATTGCTGTCAAGATTTTCGAGGCGGGAAAGTCCGCAGGTGCGGACTTCGTGGAGATTTTCGAAGAGGAAACTCGTGGCTCGGCATTAGGACTCAAGGACCGGAAAATAGAAACGGCGACGGCGGGCACGGAATACGGCATAGGAATTCGCCTGCTGTATGGTACTGAAGTACTCTATGGTTTTACCAGCGACGATAGCGAAGAGGCTCTTATAAAGTTGGTGCGCACGCTGGCTTTTGGCCGCATTGCTGCAAGTTCTGCGCAAAATGCTGGTTTGGCAAGTGTCGCGGAAGGCTTTGAATTCGCACCGCAAAAGCGTGTGGCGGATTACAATGTCTCAGCCTTCAAGGATCCGAGAATTTTGGGCCAGGCAGTAAAGCAAGACTTTTTGTTCCGTGCCGACGAGTCTGCCCGCAAGGTGTCAAGCAAGGTGGTGCAGGTTGGTGTCACCGTTACCGATTCCTGCTCCACAATCACCTTAATGAACAGCGAAGGCTTGAACCTGGTGATGGACCGGGCTCGTTTCCGCGTGAATGTGACGGTTACGGCTAGCGATGGTACGGAACGCTTGACCACTCACGAGTCTCCGGGTGCCTTGGGCGGCTACGAGCTTTTGGAAAACTATTCTCCCGAAGCTTTGGCGAGGTCATCTGCGGAGCGTGTGGTTCGTATGCTGGATGCCGGCTACATCAAGGGCGGGCAGATGCCTGTGGTGATGGGTAACGGTTTTGGTGGCGTGATTTTCCACGAGGCATGTGGCCATCCGCTAGAAACAGAGGCGGTACGCCGTAACGCGAGCCCCTTCTGCGGTAAGCTTGGGCAGGCCATCGGTCAGCCTTGCCTCACGGCTATTGACGATGGTACCATGGACGGTGTGTGGGGGAGTCTCAAGTACGATGACGAAGGCTTGCCCACCGAACGGACTGTCCTGATTGAAAACGGAATTCTGAAAAGTTACATGAGTGACCGCGTGGGTGCCGCCGAGATAGGCGTGGCCCGCACGGGGTCGGCTAGGCGTGAAAGCTACAAATATGCTCCCGTGAGTCGTATGCGGAACACCTTCATCGCGCCTGGCAAGGACAGCTTCGATTCCATGATCGCCAGCATGGACTACGGCCTTTATGCGGCCCGCATGGCAGGCGGTTCGGTGAACCCTGCTACCGGCGAGTTCAACTTTGCGGTGGATGAAGGCTATGTTGTCCGCAACGGAAAGATTTGCGAACCAGTGCGTGGAGCGACCCTCATTGGGAAGGGCCACGAGATTATGCCCCGCATCAGTATGGTGGGGAGCGACCTGGAATTGGCTGCGGGCGTGTGCGGAGCTTCTTCGGGCCATGTGCCCGTGACGGTTGGTCAGCCCACCATCAAGGTAGACCAGATTCTTGTCGGCGGAAGATAAGCCTTCGTTTGTTGAAACGGTTACAAAATGGCGAATTATTGTGCCAAAGTTATTAGGCACGCCTTGAATTCGTCAATATTATCAATTTTGTACGAGTCGACATATTCAACGCCCGTTTTTTCATTCGTGTCCAATTCAAAGTAAGGAGCGTTTTCTTTCTTACATGTTTCACTGGTGAGTTTTGCATCTCTAAAGTAGTGTAGCTGGCAAGTTTTTCCGCCAGAGGCGAGGGTCAAGTCAACTTCAGATTGGGAATCGGAATAATATTGAATGCGGTGCGTGTTCTCACCGATAGTGGCGGAGAATTCCTGACCGCCGATAGTGAAGGTGACAGCATACTTGCTTTGGCTAGAAATGGTCACTTCAGATGGAACGGTGACTCCGCCATTCTGAAGGAAAAATGATGAAGGTAATATGCTTATGTTATGAGTCTCACCTTTTTTGATGCTTATGATGGAGTTGTAAATGTGTTGCATTGCGTATGTGTCGGTGTAACTTTCGTCTTTGTCTAAGGTCCCGTCGCTAGGCATTAAAGATTCTGCGGGGATACAACTTCCGTCTGCTTGAGTGAGATATACGAATTGGGAGTCTGCTTCAAAAACATAATGGGTTGTGTATGATTTTGGTTCATTGTTGCAAGAAATGGAACCCGCCTTGTAGTCGCATGTTGTGAACGCCCAGTCTCCGAGGAGCTTGTTTGCGGAGCCGCCGACCAAAACTGTGAACATGGTATCAGGGTCACCCTCTTGGGATTGAATTAAAACTAGCGTATCTCCGACAAATATGTAGCTTCGGCGGTGTTGCAATACCTCGATTATATGGGAGAAGACGTAGTTGTTGTTTAGGTGTTGGCATTCATCGTAGGAGTGGTCTTCAAATATGGTGAATTTCTTGTTTGACTCGTCATGGCTGTATTTGTATCGAAAAGTAGTGGAACAGTAGTCTTTAACGCTTGCGATTACGCTTGGACTACTTTCGTTGCTGGATGAGGAAACCGTTGCTGAAGAAGGGGGAGTTTCAGTACTGGAGGAAGAGGTAACAGCATTGGATGAGGATTCTATGGCACTAGAAAGTGTAGTGGCTTCGCTAGAGTTGGAGTCTGCGGGGACGTTGGAACTATTGTCATCTCCGCATGCAGAGATAAAGATTCCTGTCATCAACACAATGCAAGAACCAAGAAATGTTTTACCTGAAAAAATCTTCATATAAGTTCCTTTGGCAGTAACAGGGGGTCATAAAATTAGCAAAGTGAGGTATGTGATGTGTGGTTTGAAGAATTAAACGCCGAACTGTCTTATTTTGAAAAAATGTCGCTGAAAAATGTGACATTTTTGCGTTTTTAAGTAAAAAACGGCGTTTTTGCCCCCTTGGCACGGGTTTTGCATATCGGATGGCGGTTAAAGTGAGCAACAAGCGCCTCGTATTAACGAGGCGTGGTTGCGAGAGTGAGGCGAAGCCATAGAATTTTATCTTGAGTGGAGCCGAACGGGGGTTATAAGTATGTCTGATTTTAGTAACGATGCAGAAAAGGTGTTGGCCAAGGCGCAGAGCTTGCGCGACCGTTGCTCGCATTCCTACCTGGGTGCGGCCCATTTGGCGGTCGGGCTTGTAGAAGGCCCGGATGCCACCCTGAAGAAACTTTATAAGTCCAAGGGCGCGAAGACGAACGAACTCCGCGGCAAGCTGGAGCCGTTTGTGCAGAAGATTCCGCGCATGGAAGGCGTGAACCCCGATGTGGAACCCGATAACGACTTGAACCGCATTTTGCGTGCCTCGGTGCAGGCGGCGCGTCAGGTGAACCGCATGGTGACCCCGGGCGATATGCTCGTGGCCTTGATGAAATTCTCGGGCGACCGTGGCCTTGCGAAGGTGTTCGAAGATGCGCTCGGTTCCGTGGAAGTCGTGGAAACCTGGCTGTCGGACCCGTTTGCGGGTGCCGCCAATGCCGAGGAACAGTCTCCGCTGAAACTCTACGGTCGTGAACTTGTGGAAATGGCTGCCGACGGAAAGCTTTCGCCGGTGATTGGCCGTGAAGAAGAAATCCGCCGCGTCATCTTGATCTTGAGCCGAAAGACGAAAAACAACCCGTGCCTGGTCGGTGAACCTGGCGTGGGTAAGACCGCTATTGTCGAAGGGCTCGCCGAGCGAATCTATCGCGGCGATGTGCCTGACGCTCTGAAGGGCAAGAAGTTGTTTGCGCTGGATTTGTCTGCCTTGATGGCGGGCGCAAAGTACCGCGGCGATTTCGAGGAACGCTTGAAAGCCGTGCTTGACGCGCTTGAAGAAGACGGCAACACCTTGCTGTTCATCGATGAAATCCACACCATCGTGGGTGCAGGCAAGACCGAAGGCTCCATGGACTTGGGCAACATGCTCAAGCCGAAGCTAGCCCGTGGTGAACTGCACTGCATCGGTGCAACGACCACGCAGGAATACCGCAAGTACATCGAGAAGGATTCCGCCTTGGAACGCCGTTTCCAGCCCGTGCAGGTCGACGAACCCAGCGAAGAAGAATCCATTTCAATTTTGCGTGGCATTAAGGACGGCTTTGATGCTCACCACGGCGTGCGTCTGCACGACAACGCGCTTGTGGCGGCCGTGAAACTTTCGAGCCGCTACATCAGTGACCGTTTCTTGCCGGACAAGGCCATCGACCTGATCGACGAAGCCGCAAGCTTCGTGAAGACGCAGATGGATACCGTGCCTGAAGCCTTGGACACCTTGCAGCGTAAGGAACTGCAGATGAAGATCGAGGAGCAGGCCTTGGCGAAGGAAACGGACGACAACAGTTTGAAGCGCCTGAAAGAATTGCGCGAAGAACTCGCTTTGACCGATGCAGCTGTCAAGCAGATGCAGGATCGTTGGCAGGAGAGGCGCGCGAAGAATGCCGAGTTGCAGGGCCTCAAGAAGTCCTTGCAGCAGGCGAAGGACGAGATGGAGCAGGCCGAAGCCCGCTACGACTTGAACCGCGCTGCCGAACTCAAGTACAACAAGATTGTGAATCTCGAAAAGGAAATCGCCGCGAAAACGGAAGAAATCAAGAAGTCCGCAGGCGATGGCGACTTGAGCGAAGAGGTGACCGAAGAGACGATCGCCCTCGTGGTGAGCCGCTGGACCGGAATTCCTGTCACGAAGCTTTGCGAAGGCGAAAAGGCCAAGTTGTTGCACCTGGACGAACGCCTGCATGCCCGCGTGATTGGCCAGGACGAAGCCGTGGAAGCGGTTTCTGAAGCCATCTTGCGTAACCGTAGTGGCCTTAGCCGCGAGAATGCGCCGATCGGTAGCTTCTTGTTCCTGGGTCCGACGGGTGTGGGCAAGACGGAACTGGCCCGTGCGCTTTCCACCGAACTGTTCGACAGCGAGGCGGCGCTCGTGCGTATCGACATGAGCGAATACATGGAAAAGCACAGCGTTTCGAGACTCATCGGTGCGCCTCCGGGATACGTGGGCTACGAAGAAGGCGGCCAGCTGACCGAAGCCGTGCGTACGCATCCGTACTGCGTGATTCTGCTCGACGAAATCGAGAAGGCTCACCCCGACGTGTTCAACACGCTGTTGCAGGTGCTTGACGACGGTCGTCTGACCGATGGCAAGGGCCGTACCGTGAACTTCAAGAACACCTTGATTCTGATGACGTCGAACCTGGGCGCCGCTCATTTCCAGAACCGCGCGGGCGATGCAAAGCCTGTGACCTTGAAGGAAATCGAGCCGGAACTCCGCGGATTCTTCCGTCCGGAATTCTTGAACCGCTTGGACGAAGTGCTGGTGTTCCAGAGCTTAACGAAGCCGCAGATCAAGGACATCGTGAAACTGAAATTCAAGGGTCTGGCTGAACGCGCCGCCCGTCAGGATTTGCAGCTCACGCTGACCGACAAGGCTCTCGAGGCGATTGCCGATGGTGCCTACCAGCCGGAATTCGGTGCCCGCCCCATCCAGCGTTACCTGGAGAGGAACGTGGAACGCCCGCTGAGCCATGCCATCCTTGCCGGCGAAGTGAGCGCGGCAAAGCCCGTAGTCATTGATTATGATGGCGAGAAATTTACGGTAAAGTGATGTGCGGCGAAGCCGCTACAGCGCTGTCATCACATAAAGAGCAATGGTCTTCTGGTCATTGTTCTTTTCTTGCATGACACCGATGTCAAAGTCCAGGCGGACTCTTGCGGCTCCCAAGGCCACTTCCAGCTTGGGGATGATATCGATCATGAAGTCGTCGGACATGTGGCCAATGCTTTCGGAGGTGTTGATTTCAATCATCACCCGAACCGTGTGCCCGAAATTCAGCGTGGGGGTCATGCCGAAGGCGAATTTCACGTATCCGTCTTCGCCGGTAACGCCGTCCAGAAAGCCTGCGCGAGCTTCGTAAAAGTTGGAGAAGTTCTTGGCGATAAAGTGTTCCGTTCCGTAGGTGAGAATGACGGCACTTCCGTTGTTGCGGTTTAGGCCAAAGTAACCGTCCAATTCGATGAACCTTCCCGGCTGCAGATGGTATTTCCCGCCAATGTCCAGGGAAAGCTGGGAGTTGTCCATCTTGTTGTAGGTGTTAATGTCAATCTTGGCACCGATTTCAAAGTCCTTGGAAATGCATCCCAGGATATTCGCCGGGAAAAGCACCTGGTCCCCGAAATCGGAACGGAGCCCTACGCCGGCTCCGAATTTGGGCGACTTGCGGCTTTCGGGGCCAAAGGTGTAATGCATGTCCCAGATGGGGTCTAGAGCGAAGGCGCTGGTGGCGAACAGGGCGATTGCGAGTACGGCGAGGCGTTTCATGATGTCCAAATTTAAAATATTCCTGCGGAATTACTAGATTTGGTTTCGCGAAAAGAGGTGAATATGATTGAACCGCGTCCAGAACTTTCCAAACTATCTGATTACGTTCCTGGAAAATCCATCGAAGAAATCCGTGAACGCTACGGCCTCACCAAGGTGGTGAAGCTGGCGTCTAACGAAAACCCGCTTGGGGCATCTCCCAAGGCGGTGGAGGCCTTCCACAAGATTGCGGACAGTCTGCACCTTTACCCCCGTGGAGATGCGCCTTCCATGATCCGCGCCCTGGCTGAAAAGTTCGGCGTCAAGACGGAACAGATTGTGGTGGGCAATGGCTCCGACGAAATCATCGACATGGTGGGCAAGGCCTTTATCCGTCAGGGCGACAACTGCGTGGCCATTACGCCCACCTTCTCCGTCTACAAGTTTACCACCCTTTCCAACGGGGCGGAATTTATCGGCGTGGGTGCGGGCGAGTCCAAGACGAGTCTCGATGAACTGGCGAAGGCCGTGAACGAGAAAACCCGCGTAGTCTTTATTTGCAACCCCAACAATCCTACGGGCCTTTATTATAACGAAACCGAAATCCGCGACTTCTTGAAGAAGGTCCCGAAGAATGTGCTGGTCTTCTTGGACGAAGCCTATTCCGAATTTGCCACGGCACCTGACTACCCCAAGCTGGTGGGGGCCCTCGATGAATTCCCCAACCTTTTTATCAACCGCACCTTCAGCAAGATTTACGGTTTGGCTGGACTTCGCGTGGGTTACGCCATGGCTAGCGCCGAGGTGGTCCGTCACTTGTGGAAGGTGAAACCTCCCTTTGACGTGAACCAGGCCGCTCAGGTAGCCGCCATCGCCGCCCTTGGCGACACCGACCACGTAGAGGCTACTCGCAAGATGAACGCCGAGGGAATCGCCTTTTTGGACAAGGCCTTTGAAGGCCTCGGCTTCAAGGTGCTGCCCACACAGGCAAACTTTATTTGCGTACACATTGGCGCTAAGGCCAAGGAACTTGTGGCCTTCCTGGAACAGAATGGCATGATTATCCGCGGGCTTACCAGTTTTGGCATGCCCGAATATGTGCGCGTTACGGTGGGCAAGCCCGAAGAGAATGAACTTCTGATTGCCCTAGTCAAAAAGTGGAAAGAGGAGGCCTAGATGCCCGCGACCGCTACAAATCAGGATCTTCTGAAAATCGCTCTCAAGGCCGCCGAGATGGCCGAAGAGAACATCCTAAAGTATTTTAGGAAAGGGCTGAGTGTTGAGTGGAAAGCGGACAGGACGCCGGTGACTCTTGCCGACAAGACCACCGAGGAACTTCTCCGTGAATTCTGGCTCAAGGAGACTCCTGACTTCGGCGTTTTGGGCGAGGAGTTTGGCGACGGCCTTTCGGATAAGGAATACCGCTGGATTGTGGACCCCATCGACGGCACCAAGTCTTTTATTCGGGGCGTTCCCTTGTTTGGCACGCTGATCGCCCTTTACCGCAAGAACGAGCCTGTGGCAAGCGTCATCCGCATACCGGCCCTGCATAGCGCCGTGTGGGCGGTTCAGGACGGCGGTGCGTTCCTAGATGGAAATCCGGTCCGCTGTTCTAGAGTCCATTCCCTGGCCGACGCCCTGGTGCTTTCGGGAACGGTGAACACCATGGAAACGGTGGGCTTTGGCGAGGGCTTCGCGAAACTCCGCCGGAGTGCGAACCTCTACCGTGGTTGGGGCGACTGTTACGGTTATTATCTGGTGGCATCGGGCCGCGCCGAAGTGATGGTGGACCCCGTTGTCTCCCTGTGGGATATCGCCGCCTACCCGCTCCTGTTCAAGGAAGCGGGCGGAAAGTTCACTACCATCGAAGGGGAGTCGGATCTCTTTGACGAGGCGGGTCGGCCCGTGGCATCTGTCCACGAAGGCTACAGCTCCATCGCCACTAACGGCATTCTCCACGAACCCGCCCGAATACTTTTGAACGGCCGGTAGCTTTTTATTGAAAGGGGGACGCCTCCCCCTGATTGCAGCCTTGGCGATTAGACAGAAGTCGGCAGTGTCATTGCGAACCCCGAATAGGGGTGAAGCAATCACAATCCAACGATCTCGCCAAGTCTTCCATCACCCCCTCTCCTAGGGGCTCCGCCCCTAAAACCCCTTAAAAAATCCGAGGTCCACAGGCGCAGGCGCACGCAAAAAGCCGTCAGTCGCGCCTTCACTTCGTTCGCTGCTACCCTCCGGAATTTTTGCTTAGCACCTGTGCCTGCTCCCCTCGCAAATGGATTTCGCTACGCAGGAGGTTGCTCGGTCACGGTGTTCCCTCGCAACCGCAATTCATAAGGCTGTTACAGCCCTTTCTTGTAAATTTCGAGCCACTCTTGTGAGAATTTGTCGACGAAAAGATAAGCTTCTTTCCAAAGATTGAAAATCCAGCCTTTGCTGGTTGCTTTCGGCCTTTCGCGTTCTTCGTCGTCGATCTTATTCATGAAAATTTCACCGGCGTTTTTGCCATTAATTTCGCGGTCTTTGAAGAAAGCGTACCAGTCGGAGCTGTCGTTTTCGCTGAATTCCCTGTCAAACACTCTTTCGGCATTCCAAAGGCGTCCTTGTTCATTGTCTAAAGAAGGAGGGCATTCGGCCTCGCCCTTATAGAATTTGTATAAGTCGTAGTTCATAGGGAAGTCTTATAAGGCTTGTATTTTGAATATACTCTTTTTCATTCAAATTTATGCAACCTGTTTCTTTCGAGATGGTTTTGCGATAAATTTTGGTTCCATCTTTTCGGCTTTGGCCTGAGTAAGGAACATGTTGATTAGGGTCTGGTAGGGAATCCCGGTTTTTTCGGCGAGTTCCTTAAAATAGGCGAGGACCGATTCGCTGATGTTGATGCAAATCGTTTTCTTCAATTTTTTTGCATACGGATTCTTTACCGCATTGCTGAAGTCATAGTTGCTTTTCATACGGATCTACTGGTAATCATCCCATTCAAAAGTTATATACATAATATATATATCCATTGTTTTTTTGTCAATAGATTTAATTTCCTCTCTCAGTCATATCCGGCGATAACATGGTCTCCACCAGCATGGTGTCGGGGGTGAACTGCACGGTAATGGTTCCTCGAGTGGCCGTGTTCAGGTAAGGGATTCCCAAGGAATCGAGTCGTTCCACCACCTGCTTGTGGGGGTGATGGAACCGGTTCTTCCTTCCGCTAGAAACTAGAGCCAGCTTTGGCCCTACCGCCGTCAAGAAATTCCTGCTGCTAGAGGTCTTGCTGCCGTGATGGCCCAGCTTCAGCACATCGCTTTTAAGGAACATTCCCGACTTCAGGATTTTTCTTTCTCCCGCTACCGTCAGGTCGCCGGTCAGCACGGCGGAATGCCCCAGGCCCTTCACCCGGAAGGTGATGCTTTCTTCGTTGGTCTCTCCGCATGTTCCGGCTGATACCGGATGGAGTGCCCGGATTTCCATGGAGTTGTCCGACCAGGTGAACCCCTTGCCGATATCCCGCAGGGGAATTCCCCGTTCCAGCGCCACGGCCATAGTTTTAATCCAGGCGGGTTTGGGTTCAAGCCTAGCGCATTCGCTGACCCAGAGTTCCTTTACAGGGAAACTCCCCACAATCCCGAGAGCGCCTCCGAAATGGTCCGCATCGGCGTGGGTCACCACCAGGGCGTCCAGCGTGAGAATTCCCGAGTGCCGCAGGAACGGTACGATAATGTCTTTGCCGGAATCCTTGCGGTCATTTGGCCCGCTGTCAATTAAAATGTTCCTGCCCGAAGGTGTGGTAATCAGGATGGCGTCTCCCTGCCCGATGTCGATGGCGGTCAGTTTCCAGGAGGGGCGTGCCCCATCCCTATAGTTACACACAAAGTAGAAGCAACTGAAAAGTAAAATGCCTAAGGCAAACAATATCCCACCAAGCCGGCTTCTGCGGGTACTGGGGAGCAGCGCAAATACAAAGCCCATCAGTAATAGCACAAAGGGCGGATAGGGTCCTACCGTCACCGAAGCCGCCGAAGAATCTGAAAGTAGGCGAGTCAACAGGCTGGCACTCCTAAGCAGTACCGAAGCGGCGCTACAGAAGGTCCCTGCCAGAAAGTCAAAAGGCGAAAGCAATGCAAAAAGCCCCGCCTCCATGCCCCAGGAGATCAGCGGCACGATGACGATATTCCCGAGCCAGGCGAGGGGGGCGAGAGTCTTGAAATGGTAAATCAGGAATGGTGCCGTCGCTAGGGTGGCGCAGACGGTGGTGTAGGTGGGCTCCAGTATAAAACTTTGAAACTTGCCCCACAGCCTGTTCTTCGAAAGACCTTCGGGTAATGCCCTTAGGGGATTGTGGCTAGAGCCGAGAATAATTCCCACAGTGGCCGCTGCCGAAAGTTGGAATCCCGGGTTCCAGAGCACCTGCGGGTTCGGCAAGAGTATAAAGACCAGTGCCACCCCCAGACTGTTCAGCGCACCTGCCGGCCGCTGGAAAAGCATGCCCACCTGCGGAACGGCAAACATGATGACGGCTCGGGTCACCGCAGGGGACCCTCCGGTAACGGGCACATAGATGGCCAGGAGCAAAATTCCCACCACCCGCACAATCTTGTGGGGGAGTCCAGTCGCTTTCAGAAATGTCATTAGGAGTCCCGCCAGCAAAACAACATGGAAACCGCTAATGGCCAGAACATGCACAAGTCCCGACCGTTGAAAATCGCTCCGCAGGGCCTCGGGTATGCCACTCCTGTCCCCGGCCAAGAGCCCCATCAGGAGCCCCGTTTCTGCCGGGTCCAGAAACCGGGAAAGTCTCGCCTTAATCCAGTTCCTGAAATGGTAAAAGCTCCGCTCGGGATTCCAGCTGCCTCGCCAGCTATTCCAATGCTTGAGTTTCCCGTAGGCCATAAGCCCCTGGCTGCCCAGCCACTTGCGGGTATCGAATGCCCCAGGAACCGTCGGGGGCTCCACCGGGTACCAGGCCGCTTCGTAGCAGAGAGAATCTCCGGGTTCCGGCAGAAGGTTCAGTGAGCGTTTTTCAGTAAGCCGCACGCGGACCATTCTGGCATCATTTTTGCGATCGCCGTTGCTGTCAGAGTTTGTGGCCTGCACAATAAACGCCGTCCCGTTACTCCGGGGGAGCACCGCCTCGACGGTCCCGCAGCCTTCGCTAGGTGGCGCCTGTGCTACCGATTTCGCGGACGCTTCCACACCCGAATGAGTCCATGCCGATACCAGAATACTTGCCATTCCCACCAGCAGCGACACAAGAACGACCTTCTGGAGGAACTTCCCAAAAACATGGACGAGTGCCCACAATATAATCAAGAGAATGGCCCCGTATTGAGGCGTTTCCATCGCTGCTATAGTTGCCATCAGTGTCAATGCGGCAACCAGGGCGGGTTTCCCTGCTAGGGGAATCGCTAGTTCTCGAAAAGAAGAAAAAAACTTCATCCTATGTAATCCTATGGGGCTTGTTTTTGTACTTTTGAGGCATGGCCCGGCAGTCTTTTTTGGCTTCTCCTTGTATAAGACGCTTTTTTGTCGCAAAAAAAGCCTGCCTTCCGTTTTTTTTTCTTTTTCTCTTGACGGCCTGTACCGAAAGTTCTGACCCGGAGACTGTTGTTTTCCCCAGGGATAAAGAACTCTATGCCATCTTTCCCAACGACCCCATGCTTGGCGACTCCATCGAGGCTCATCTTTCCACGGGAGTCATGATGTATGTGCATCCTGGTGGCCACTACACGCTTTCGTTCCAAGTTGACTCTACCCATGAAGCTCCCCAAATGCAGCTGTTCCGCTTTTACAGGCTCCAGAATGGGGAGAAGTATGGAATGTCTAAATTGGAAACGCTGGAACCCGAAGTTTCCAAGGGTCGCTATGTTTTTTCCTTTGATTGTGAAGAAAACGAAAAAGCGAATTGGGGCCTAACCTTGGTAGAAGACGATGATTACTACCAGGGGAAAACAACGGATATCAAGTTCGAAGGGTCGGGCTCGTATTCAAATCATCTTTCCCTAAACCTTATTTCTGTTGGATTGGTCGATCCCATTGAAGGGGTTCCAAATCTTGACAGCCTTGCGAGACTGCTGGTCCGCGCGTTTCGCAAGGGCTATAAGTCGTTCGTTATAGATACAATCTATGTCAGGCATGCTGAAAATCATCCGACCTTGGGGAGCAAGTACCCTTCAAACAAGCATTGGCATGCGGGGAGTTCCTCGGAGGACATGACCCTAGCTGAATTGGGAGGCTGGCCGGAAAAGGGAGTCAAGGAAGCGCTTGACATCGTTTTGGTCCATCGCATTGAAGAACTGGATGTGTTGGGCTATGCGGGACTTTTCTCCGCCAATCTCACAGGGACGGAGGAGAGCACGGTCATTGTAGGGAGCCATGTCCTTACCTCTTCTGGAGAGCGTGCTCTTTCTGCAGATGAAATCGTGAAGGTGGCGATTCACGAAACGGGCCACTTCTTTGGCCTTAAGCACACCACATCCACTCTGGCGGACTTGGAAAGTTACAACGACTTGTCCATTTTGGAGGACGGGTTCGAGGATACTCCTTCTTGTCCGGACCTTTTGAAAAGTGGCCTGTACAAGAAGGGAAACGCTTCGGGTTCTGTGGATTACTACATGCCTGGTCGGTTTAAGGTGTTAGATAAGAGAGCCTTTGGGGTAGTTTTCAACGAGGCTGATTGTCCGGACGCTTACCTGTTCATGTTCCCTGTAAGTTCCGAAAAAACGATGAAAGAATTTTCAAAGCAGCAGTTGAAAGTGCTTAAGCAGAATTTGTCGCTTATCCCGCACTAGTTCACCTGTGCTTTGCCATTTCGATGGCCGCCGCCTGGTAGTCTTCCTCGGATGTCCTTTCGGGGGACCAAACGACCACCTTATTTCGCCCGGTGGTTTTCCCTTCGTAAAGCGCCTTGTCGGCCATTTGGATGCTTCGGTCCGCCCCAAGGCGACCGTCGTATTTGGATACGCCTAAGGTGATGGTAACGCTGATAATGAAATCGGCGTACTTGATGGAAAGGTCTTCGATTTGCTTGCGGAACCGCTCCGCCACGATGGCCGCCCCACTCAAGTCTGTTTCGGGCAACAGCACCAGGAATTCTTCACCGCCGTATCGGCCAACGATATCGTAGTTTCGCAAAAGCCCACGGATGGTTTCGGCAACGGATTTCAACACGATGTCTCCGCAAGAGTGCCCGTAGGTGTCGTTGATGTTCTTGAAGTGGTCGATGTCGATAAAGACAAAGCAGAAAGGTTTGTGCGTTCTGGAAATGCGGCTGACTTCGTTCTCGATGCATTCGTGGATGTTGCGCCGGTTGGGGAGTCCGGTCAATTCGTCGGTACGGGACATAATGCGGAGCTTTTGGTTTGCCTGTTCCAGTTCCTGGGTCCTTTCCGCAACTTCTTGCTCCAGTAGCTCCCGGTGGGACTGCAGTTCCTTGAACTGCTGCTTGATGGTACTGTGCATCATGTTGAATGCTTTGGACAGCTGTCCCACTTCATCGTCGCGCCTGCCAAACCTGATTTCGGGAACATCGAGATTGTCGTTGGTGAGTTTTTTCATGTGGATGATCAGCCTGTTTAGGGGTTTCCCCAAAATGAAGAACATCCATAGCGAGATGAGGCATGTGACGATGCTTGTACCGATAAGGAACAGCAAGCTGGATTGCTTGATGGCAGAAGCCATGGCTTCGATTTCTTTTTTTGGTTGCAATGAAAGGAGCCCAAAATGGAAAAGGTGGCTGTATTCGTAGTTGACGAGGTATTCCTTGCCGTCATTGAGCTTGACAAAGGAAGGTGCCGGGACTTCGTACCTTTGCGGGTTAAATTTTTCAAAGCCCAGGTCTGTGATCTTTAGCAGCTTTCGCCCGTCATCTTTAAAGCTTGGGAGATACAGAATTTCGCCTTTTTCGGAGATGGCGATTACGAAACCATTTTTTCCCACTTTGCAGTCGGCAAAGTATTTTTCCAGACGGGCGAAGGAGAAGTTCGCAAGCAAAATGCCGCGGTCGTTTCCGTCCTTGACGACTTCCGATGCAAAGATGCGGGTAGGCGTAGAATGGCCGTCTTCGATACACCAGGGTCCAAAATAGGAGTTGTGCTTGGGTATTTTTGAGATGTCGGTGTGGAGATGGACCTCCTCATCGGCGAAATCGTTTTCCCTTTCGCAAATCAGGTTGTTCTCATCGTCATAGAGATTGATTGTCTCGTCGTCATTGAAAAGGGATGCTATGTTGTCACTGTTCAAGTAGGTGCCGGCGACAGCAGAGTCTAAACTTTTGATTTCGGTCGTATGGGTCAAGAAGATGATACGGTTCGCGAAAAGGCGGATTTCGTTGTTGGCGGCGTTGACCATTTGCCTAAGTTGGGCGCGGTTGTTGTCGCTGCTCCAACTGATTAAGGTGTTTATCTGTCCCCTGGCGAAAAAGAAGATACTGATGCCGGCAATTAAAATAGTGGACAGTATCAGGAGCGACAGGCTCTTGAAGATAATGCTTTGAGAAAAACTTGTAGCTCGGGCTTCTTTCGTGCGCATTGCTTTTGAATTTAAAAAAAAGGAGAGCGATTTAAATTTCCCCTATGCTAATCTTGGCGAATTCTGTTAATTAACGCTAAAAATGCGTAGAATATAATATGAAATAGAAAAATAAAGTTCTTGAATGCTTCTATAGCCAAATCATTTCTTTTTTAGTTATATTTCAAAGTGTCGTAAATACGATAAACTCAATCCTTAAGGAGTAACAAAACAATGAAAAAAGGTATCGTAACACTTCTCTGCGCCGGCATGATTGTTCTTTCCGGCTGCTATGGCTCCAACGCCTGCTTCAACAAGCTGCACGACTGGAACGGCACTCTTGGCAACAAGTGGCTGAACTCCATCGTTCACTTCTTCCTGAACATCTTCCCGGTCTACATGATTTGCTTGGGCCTGGTTGACGGTCTCGTTCTCAACACCATCGAATTCTGGACCGGTTCCAATCCGCTTGCTGGTGGCGACTCCTACTATGAAAAGGACGCTCAGGGCAACTCCATTGCTGCTGTCAAGAACGAAGATGGTTCTATGACTGTCGAAGTGACCACCGCCGCCGGCGAAAAGGCCAACCTCACTCTCCAGCGCGACGAAAATGTTGTCCGCGCTCTTGACGCTGAAGGCAACCTGGTTGCTCAGTACGAAATCGAAAAGTAATTTTCTTACTTGAGATTGCAAAAAGCCCCGCCTGTTTCGGCGGGGTTTTTGTTTTATAACTTCTTGATGCTTGCGCGGCGGAGCCTGTCGTTCAGCGCCATGCCGAGCCCATTTTCTGGGATGGGGTCTACCAGAATCAGGTCGTATTCGGGTTTGTCCAGTTCGTGCATCAAGGCGTAGAGCTTGGCGGTGGCTTCCACCAGGTTACCGGTTTTAGACAAATTAACTGTTTCGGGAATGGGGCCTGCCGTATTCCCGAAGGCAATTCTTGCTGTTCGGGGTGGCAACGAAAGGCCTTTTTCTATTGGCCCATAATATAGCGGTACCTGTGGCCTGTAGTGGGTGTCGCACTGCCCCGGCGCCGTCATGGGCTTCCCCGGTTTAGAGCTGGAAATGCCCAGTGCCACTTTCCCGAGAACCTTCTCCACCATTTCGGCGGTAATGGCACCAGGCCTTAGGATGGTGGGAATTTCTCCCAGTAGGGAGACGATGGCACTTTCCACGCCTACTTGACAGGGGCCGCCATCCACGATGCCTGCGATGCGGCCGCTCAGCTGTTCGGCTACATGCATCGCCGTAGTGGGGCTTACATGCTTGAACAGGTTGGCGCTGGGGGCGGCCAAAGGCAGACCCGACTTCTTGATAATCTCTTGGGCGATGGGGTGCGACGGGAAGCGCACTGCCACCGATGGCAGGGCGCTGGTGCACAGGTCCGGAATGCAGTCCTTCTTGGGAAGCACCAGCGTCATGGGGCCTGGCCAGTAGGCTTGCGCCAGTCGGTAGGCCGCATCGGGAATGTCCCGAGCCACATCCTGCAGCTGGGCAATGTCTGCTATATGGACAATCAGGGGGTCGAAGGTGGGGCGTTCCTTGGCCGCAAAAATCTTGGCCAGCGCCCTCGGGTCAAATGCGTTCCCGGCAAGCCCGTAAACGGTTTCGGTGGGTATGGCAACGACCTGCCCGTCTTGCAGAAGTCGGGCGGCATCGTCGATACTTGTCCAAGGAGGATAAGGCACGGCTTATTCCGCAGCGGGTGCGGACGGTTCTTCGTCCTTGCGGCCGAAGGCGAACACCTGGTCGCAGGCGGAGTTGAATCGCTTCCACACCTTGTCTGATTCGCTGCGGGGAACCGCTCCCACTTCCTTCCAGAGACGGCGCAGGTGCTTTACCTTGTTCATGGCGCCACCGACGGTCTGCTCGCTTAGGTCCGTCAGCAGGTCTTCGGCCTGTTCGCACAGCAGGACTTTTTTCTGCAGGTTGTTCTGCCTTGCCTGTTCCTGGATGTCCAGCTGGTCGCGCCTGCGACTGAAGAAGTCGTCGCAGATTTCGCGGAAGCTCTTCTGCATGTCTGGGTCTTCTAGGCCGCAGGATCCCAGTTCCTTCCACTCCTTCTGCAAGTCACGGACGGCGTCCGCTAGCTGGTTGCTGCCTGCGCTTTCGGCGAACTGCTTGACCTTCTCGATCATTTCCTGTTTCTTGGCCTTGACTTCGGCAAGCTTTGCGCGGATTTCGTCGTTTACCTGGGCGTATTTGTCCAGGAACTGGTTGATGAATTGGCCGAAACGGTTGTTTATGGTCTCGATGGATTCCTTGGGGACCATGCCGATTTCCTTCCATTCGGCTTCCAGGCTCTTTACGGAGTCTACCAGCTCCTGGGTGATGTTCGACAGGTCAAAGGACTCCAGCTTGGCGCAGAGCTCCTCTTTCTTTTTCAGATTTTCCTGCTTGGATGCGTCCATCTCTTCGAAATGGCCGCGCTTCTTTTCAAAGAAGGCGTCGCAGGCGGTACGGAAGCGGGCCCAGATTTCTTCGGACTTGCTCTTGGGAACGGGGCCGATGGCCTTCCAGGATTCCTGTAGCTGCTTGAGCTTGCTGGATGTGGCGTTCCAGTCGGTGGAATCCGTTAACGATTCGGCTTCCTCGCAGAGTTTGAGCTTGCGCTCGTAGTTGTCTTCGCGAGACTTGTCCTCCTGCTTCAGAATTTCCTTGTGCTTGGCGTAGAATTCGCTGGTGACCTTCTTGAACCGCTCCATTAGGGCGGTAAGGTTTTCCTTGGGGACCATGCCAATGTTTTTCCAGGATTCCTGGATTTCCTGCATGGCCTTGAACTTGTCCTTCCAGAAAATCTCGGCGTTGTTCAGGAGCTCTTCGGCCTTCTGGCAGAGAGCTTCCTTGTCTGCCAAGTTCTTTTGTCTTTGGGCGAGCCTTTCCTCAATGAAGGGGGCGCAGTTCTCCTTGATCTTTTCGAACAGCCCCTGGAACTTGTCCTTGAACTCCGCGAATTTAGTGGGCGAAATAGGACCGATGTTTTTCCACCTGTTGGAGAGGTTCTTGAGTTTGTCTAGAACATCCTGGCTCCCCGGCTCCTTGGCCAAAAGATCCAGCTCGTCGAGAATGGAAGCCCTGTCTTTTTCGTTGTGCCAGGACTGCCACTGGCGCATTTCCTGGAATCGTTCCGTGGCGGCCTTGTATTCTTGCCAAAGCTCATGGTACTTGAATTTTTGGTCGCCCACGATGTCCTTCCACTCCTGGTAGGCGCCCTTCAACTTTAAGCTCAGTTCCTTGAAGTCTTCGTTTTCGTTGAATCCCTTGACCCTCTCGATGATGGCCTTGAGCTTTTCGGAATTCTTTTCGAACCGTTCCTGTGCGGAAGCGTTGAATGCTGCAATTTTTTCGCTCAGTTTGCTGCGGAGGGAATTGTATTCCTGCAATTCCGGGTCGTCCCCTTCCAGCAGGGGGAGCTTTTCCCATTCCCGCACAATGCCGTGCAGGTGCTTGGATGTGGTCTCCGTAGTTTCCGTATCGGCAAGTGCCTGCAGTTGGTCCAGCATTTCACGACGGCTGGCCTCCTTTGTCTCGGCAGCGGGGGCTTCTTCGGCCTGGGCTTCTTTTTTCTTGAGATCCTGGACCTTGAAGAATACCTGGTTGAACTTGCGGATAGCGTCGGGCGCCATCTTGGATTTGTTCTCGTTCCATTCGTTGATGATTTGATCTGCACGAGCCATGTTGTCTTGAACCTTGTTGTCGTTGACAAGGCTTTCCAATTCGGCAACGGTCTCCTGCAGGTGCGCTATCAGGGCCTGCTTTTCGGCTTCGGCCTTCTCGGCGGCGATGCGTGCGGCGTCGGCCTCATCGCAGAACTTGTTGAAGCTGGCGTAAATTCCGTCCAGCGTGGCTTGCGCATGGCCCATGCCCAAGGCCTTGGCCTCTTCCATCAGGTCCTCGAACTGGGACTTGACGGAGATGGGGTCCTTCTGGGCGGCCAGGTGGTGGGCCTGTTGGATAAGGGCTTCCCTTTTGCTCATGAGCAGCATCTGGGCTCGCTTTCCGCCGTCGTCGGCGTCCTGCATGGCCTTAATTTTGTCGGCTGCAATTTTGCGGACGGCGGGGTGCTTGGAAGACTTGGCCACATCTTGCAGAAGGGATTCGGAAGAGAGCTTGCCCACAGCTTCCATGGCGACCTTTTCAATGGGGTCCCTGGTGGCGGCCAGGGCCAGCAGGTTCGCTTTGCTTACGAGCTTCACCAGTTCCAGTCGGAGCTCTGAAGAAGGCAAGTTTTTGATTAAGTCTTCGGCATATCGTGTGTCTTTCAGCTCACTGATGAAGCGAATGGCCTCGGGGGAGGCTGCGGCGCGAAATTCCTTGAGCTTGCGGACAATTTCTTCAAAATAGCGGGACTCTGCCAGGCGGCGGACATGGGCGTCCTTGTCGTTCTTTGAAATTTGGGCGAGTGCGGAAATCACCGTTAGCTTTTTTACCGCTGCGGTCCGCACTCTCGCGTCTTCGTCGTAGAGAGCGATTCTTTCAAAAGTATCCTGATTGGAAGGTCCCATTTCCCCGATGGCTTCAATACGTCTGTCGGGGTTGGAATTCTGCCATTTTGGTTTAAATGCATCCAGTAAGCTCATAATATCTCCAAGGGTGAAGGGCTTTTCAGGGCCCGTTTCCGTAATTTACATAAAAACTTTTAAGTATGTATATGTTTTTTTAAGAAAATGCGGATTTAGGGGACTTTGAAGGCCTTCTTTTTATGCTAAAAACGCCACTTTTGGGGGTAAAAGTGAAAAAAACGGAGAAATGGTGTTTCTCGGGCTCTCTTTTTTCTATCTTTTGCCCCGTGAATTTTGTAAAGACCACTATACACTTTCAGAATTCCTCCCGGTCCGTGACCTTCCACGTGCCGTCGTTGGTGTTCCGTGGGCTTCCTGTGTTGAAGTTCATGTTGGTGGTGGGCTTTGTGCTTTTCCTGGCGCAGTTTACGGCGACAACGGTCTATCAAGGTCTCTTGGCCCATGTTTTGGAAGATCGCGCCGGGCTGGACCGCGACCTGTCCCAGATCCAGGGAACCCTGGACTACCTGAACCGCACCTCTGCGGACTTTTTGGGCGATGAACAGAGACTTCATTCCAAGTACGGTCTGCCCCTGCCCGACGAAGAGGAGAGAAGCCTGGGTACAGGTGGCTCCGTGGAGCCCAAGTCCAAGCTGCTCATGGAGACATCCCCTGTCTTCGAGAAGATGGCGAACCTTAAAGAAGAGGCGAACCGCCTGCATGGCAAGCTGGACAACAACAGCGGGGCTTTCAATGACTTGACGGACTACATCAAGCAGAAACAGTCCGCCTGGCGCTTTGTTCCTTCCATTTCTCCGACCCAGGGGCGCTACGCATCGTCTTTTGGCCCTCGTGTCCATCCGGTCACGGGCGAAGTCGGAAAGATGCATTATGGCGTGGATATCGCCAATGACCGCTGGACGCCCATCTTTGCGGCCGCCGATGGGGTGGTGGATGTGGCCCAGATGAGCTCTACCTTTGGAAATTTTGTGACCGTCAATCATGGCAACGGCATTGTGACCCGCTACGGCCATATGCAGATGTCCCTGGTCAATCCGGGACAGTTCGTCCGTCGCTACCAGATTATCGGTTATATGGGAAACACTGGCCGTTCTGTTGGTCCCCACCTCCACTACGAAGTCTGGGTGAACAATGTGGCTGTGAATCCTCTTGCCTATATGCTCCCCGGCGACTACGCCGTGGATTGAGCTTCCCTGACCTGTTCCGCAAGGTGGCACCCTCCGGGGTAGCAGTAAGGGAAAACCCCTAGGGGTTTTATCTTGAAATATGTTTTGCTTCTCTCCTCCCTGGTGGTGGCGTGCCCCCAGTTTGTGGAGTTTTTTCCCGACCCTACGGCCGTGACGGATCAGCAGGGGGAGTTTGTGGAAATTCGCATGGACTCGTCCTTCAGGGCTGAGTCTCTCTTTGTTGCCTTGGACGGAAAGGCTCCGCTTAGTTTTGCCTACCCGCAGGAGAATCGCCTTATCCTTTCTCACGGGAAAGGCCTTTGTCTCGAAAAGGAGGGCGTTGCATGCGGGGACCTGGGAAACCACGCGCTCCCTAATTCCAGGGAGTCTGTCTGGACACTGCTGGCGGGGAGCTGCACGGATTCGGTAATGTTGGATAAGCCCAAGCCAGGCAAGTCGTTCCAGCGCAAGGGCTATGGTGACCAGTGGCTTTTGGCCGAACCGACTCCTGGGTACGGCAACCCACTATTTGAATTGGATCTTGATGACTGCGGAATATCCCGTGTGGAATATGAGTCCAGGGGTGACCACTGGTGGGTGTCCGGCAAGCTGACCGGCTGTAAGGGTGCCTGGTTGCATTACCGATACTATGACCTGTTTCACCCTAGTGTCGTCGAAAGCGACTCCCTGTTTATAAACGAATTTTTCTCTTTTGCCGTCCCGGTTAAGGGGCCGTCTTGGTTGCGCTTGCAGGTGCCCGACGACGAGATTTCCGTCAATAACAGCCTGGATACGCTCCTTGCCCAGATGGGTAATTCGCCCCTGCTGGTCACGGAAATACACCATTGTCCAGAGGAGCCCATGCCGGAGTGGGTGGAGATTTATAACGCATCTCAGGTATCACTGCCCTTGTCCAAGATTAGGCATTGCAGCCGCGGGGGCTTTTGGGGTGGCGAGGGTGATTCCATTGCGGCCTACGGAAGTGCGCTGGTTTCCAGGGATACGGCGGCTTTGCGGGAGCAGATTGTCTATCGCGATGTTGCCTTGATTCAGGCTTCTATTGGTTATCTGAATAACACGGCCGGTTCTTTTTCCCTGTGTTTTGGCGATGTCCCTGTAGATAGTGTCAGCTGGGACAGGTGGACGGTGGATTGTCCCTTGGGGTTCAATCCAAAAACGGGACTGGCCGAAAATACACCAGGTTTTCAAGGGAAAAATTCCGAAAAATACGCTCGTGAACCTTTTATGTACAAGCTGTCGTCCAGGGTGCTGCAGAAAAGGGGGAGCCCACTCCGGGTGAAGGTGGAAAGTGACCAGGATGTGGTGCTTAGTTTACTGGATACCACGGGACAGGAAGTCTGGAAGCGAAAAGTCCCGGCCATGTCCAACGCCTGGTGGAATGTCCCTGTACAGGACTATGCGGGGGTGGGGGCCGCCTATGTCAGAATGACATCGGGAACTTTTGAAAAGGTGGTTGGAATTGTCGTTCGGCCGTAGTTTTTTTCTTGTTCTGCTTTGGGCCTGTGTTGCCTGCGCCATGGATCCCCCAGTCCCCTTCGTGAATAAGGGGGCGCCGTACCTGGCAGGACTTCCGGGTTGGAATTCCAATCCCGCTCGGCGTGGTCAGCCGGCTTTCGGTTTCTCCTATTGGACAGTTCCCGAACTACAGGATGAATGGGCTGTGGGTGCCGCAGGGGAATGGGGTGGCCAGGATTACCGTATAGCCTTTTTCTTTTACTACAGTGAAATGGACTCACTTTTTAGGGAACACTATGGGGAACTAGATGCGGCCTACAGCTGTGGACCTGTGATATTTGGAGCAAGCTACGGGACTTTGCTTGGATGGGTTCCCCGTGAGTCTCGTTGGGGTCGCCACCGGTTGAAGTTTGGGACAGGGCTTCAATGGGGCGGTTTTTATGGAGGCCTTTGGACCATTGGCTTTACCGATGAGACTTGGGGTGGCAGGGGAAGCCTTTCTTGGGCCCCCTCGAAAGTTTTTTCACTGTCGGTGGAATCGGACGGTAATTCCTTGGGGTTGGTCCATGAGTTTTTCTTTGATTTTGGGACCCTTTCAAGCTTTTACACCTTTCCGCATTTCAGCGTGGGTGTGGAACTGGTCTTGAACCTGAATTTTTTAGAATGTGGCGGAACCCATGGCTTTGGCAATGGAAATCTAGGGTGGAACGGGTTGTGGGTTCGAAAAAAATTGTATCTTCAAAAACATGACAGCGATTCCAAAAATCGGAAGTATTGACTGGGCCTTGGCCTCTGCGGCTATTGCAGTTTTGCTGGTGGTTGTCTGCGTGGTGTGCGTCATGTTGCTTAGGGATGGCCGTAAGAAGCAGAAATTTTACAAGCACTTTGGCAAGAATGTGGGTGAGGGACTTGTAGTATTGTCCCAGCGCCTGGAATACCTGTACAGTCTGCCCCTTTTTGCAGAGGATCCCCTTTTGGAAATGCTGGTCCAGGGACAGGGCTTCCAGGAACTACTGGACCCCAAGGATTGGGGCCGCATGCGTCTTTTCTTTATGGAAACAGAAAAGCATAGGGATATCCCTTTCCTTTTTTCCATAAAGTTGGATGGTCAGAATATCCTGTGGTACGAACTGCGGTGCTTTATCCACCGGGTCTCCATGTCGGAATTCCATTATGTGTGTTTTCTCAAGAACATTTCCAGGGAACAGGAAAGTCGAAGGGAACGAAAGGCTTTGCAGGACAACCTGGACTTGATGATTAAGACTACAGGAGCTTTTTTGTGGAGCATTGATGTCGAGAAAAGGTTGGTGAAATTCTTGACGCCCATAATGGATGAAGACTTCCAGGTGCTTCCTCAGTCTGCTGGTGGCATAGAATTATCAAGCCTTATGCCCGAAGAAGATGTGGAACTCTTAGAAAAATTGATGAACCGCTATATTCGGGAATATAGGGCCGATAAGAGTGTCGTTGAAAAGCATAAATTGTATCCGCCGGTGAGAATCCGCCTGTTTAGCAAGAACGGGAGCATGTTATGGTTCAATCTGCGCGGCCTGCTTGGTTATGACGAAGAAGGAAATCTGGTATTCCAGGGGGTGGCAAACCGTCTGGATTTGATGCTGGATAACTTTATCTTTGACCCGGAACAGAACGAGAATGCCTTGTTCTCGGCGGCCATGTCCCTGCCAGACCTGCGGGTTTTCTGGGTAGATAGGGACTTTAAAATTCTGGGTGCGAACCAGTGCTTTGCCAATGCTTGCAGAATTAGGGATTTGTCCTCAATTCAGGGCAAGGCGCTGGGTGATGTGGTGGATTCCAAACCCTTGCTGTACTTCAACAGGGTCCTGTCGGAAGTATTCGAAACGGGGCGCCGTATGTCCTGGAAGTCGGAAGGTGACAAGTTGGATGAACCCATGATTTTCAATGTGGTTCCCCTGAAGGTGGAAATGGGCGTTGTTCAGCAGGCCCTGTGTGCTTATATAAGAATCGTTCCTAAAAACAAAGAGGTATAAGATGAAGAAAATGTTTGGACTTGTGTTCGGTATGGCTCTGGTTGTGATGGGCTGTAACGAAACTCCTAAGCAAGAGGCTGTTGCGGAACAGAAGGCTCCCGCAACGGTAGCGGCTGTTGCTCCTGCAGATCCGGCCCCGGCTGCTGAGGCTGCTCCTGCAGCAGAGGCGCCCGCTGCAGAGGTGGCTAAGGCGACGTCGCCTGAGGCGACTATTACGGACATTGACTGGAACAAGGCTCTGGAAATGAGCAAGGCGGGTGCCGTGTTGATCGATGTGCGCACTCCTGCCGAAGTGGCGGAAGGTATGGCTCCTGGCGCCATTAACATTCCGCTGCAAGAAATGGAGCAGCGTCTTTCGGAATTTCCCAAGGATAAGGACCTGCTGATTTACTGCCGTAGCGGAAAGCGCAGCATGGCCGCTTCCAATTTCTTGATTGAACATGGTTACGAGAAGGTGTTCAATGTGGTGGGTGGATTCCTGGCCTTCCCGGCGAAATAGTTTGTAGTGTGGCGTGTGAAGTGTGGGGTGAATAATTTCACACCACACAATAGTCACTTTTTTGCAGTAAACAACCAGGCTTCATGAATTACCTGCAGCTCGCACTCGAAGAGTCATTCTTCGCAGTAGGCATTAGCCGCCCGAACCCGGCGGTAGGTGCCGTTGTGGTGAAGGATGGCTTGGTAGTGGGCAGGGGGCGTACGCAGAGCCCCGGGAACGCCCATGCCGAAGTCATGGCTCTGCGTGACGCGGGCGAACTGGCCCGCGGCGCGGCCTTGTTCGTGACGCTGGAGCCCTGCTGCCACTACGGTCGCACGCCCCCCTGCACAAAGGCCATCATTGAGACAGGAATCTCCGAAGTCTATTACGCCCATGCAGACCCGAATCCACAGGTCCGTGGGAAAAGCCGTGGCATTCTAGAAGCCGCTGGCGTCAAGGTGTACGAGGGCAAGGACGCCTGTCTGCGGGCCCATGCCGAAAGCGGCTGGAGCGACAGCTGTTCTGCCGAAGGTTGCATGACTCTCGCTCCAGATGAATCGGAAAACGACGGCTCTGTAGTCTTTGCTGAAATAGAAAGGTTCTTTGAAGCCTACGATTATTTTGTATGCAATAAGAGAACATTTGTGGAAGTGAAGGTTGCCGTCTCTGAAAACGGTTTCATGGGAATGCTGGATAACCGGGGTGTTCCCGCCCCCTTGCGCATTACAGGGCAGGGAGCCGCCTGCTGGAACCATGAACTGCGGGCCATGAGCGACGCCATTCTGGTGGGGGCGGGAACGCTCCTTGCCGATAACCCTTCTCTGGATGTTCGATATGCTCACGGCAACAGCCCTGTGAAGGTTTTGTGGGCTGGACATCGCAAATTTACGGAATCGGAAATTTCAGGATTGAAGTTCTTTTCGTGTGGAAATGGAGCCGACAAAGAGAACGCCGCTTCTCTTGTGTTCACTTGCGTTGAACAGCCTGCTATCAAAAGTGAAACAATCCTTTTAAGTGGCAATACCTTTGAAGAAAACTGGACGCACATGCTAGAAGAACTTTCCCGCCGGGGTATGCATCGCCTGATGGTGGAACCTGGTGCGCATTTGTCTGAAAAGATTTACAGCGGTTCGACTGCTCAAGGTGAAAAAGCCTCGCCCTTGTGGAACCGCCTGGACCTGTGGAAATCCACCGATCCTTCCGTAGAAAGGCCTGTTGCCCAGGAAGGCCGCGAGAGTCTGCTATTCCCCGGCTTGCCTGATTCCGCCGTCGCCAAGGAATCGGCCATGCTTGGCCCCGATGTGTTGACGGTGTATTACCCGGGATAAACTGGGATTTTCTATATTTGCCCCCGTATGTTTACAGGTATCATTCAAGCGACGGGTGAGATTGTTTCCCTTGTGCCCCGCGGAGACGCCCTTTCCATGGTGCTCCGGGCCCCTGGCTTTTTCAAGAACTGCAAGCTGGGCGACAGCGTGGCAAACGATGGCGTGTGCCTTTCGGTGGAATCCTGCACCGCAGACGAGGCTACCTTCTGCCTGATGCACCAGACGGTGGAAAATACCGCCTTCAAGCAGGCGGCCCCCGGCAAGCTGGTGAACCTGGAACTGCCCTGCAGGGCGGATAGCTTTATGGGCGGGCATTTTGTGATGGGCCATGTGGACTGCATTACCGAGGTTATCCAGGTGGTGCCCCGGGAGACCGGCGTAGAGGTGGACCTGAAGATGCCTGCGGACCTCAAGCGCTACATTATCCGCCGAGGCTCCATTTCCCTGAATGGCATCAGCCTTACGGTGGCCGAAAAGTTCGAGGATTCCATTCGGGTGTGCATTATTCCGGAGACCCTTGCCCGCACAAACCTCCGCAACTGGGTGGCAGGAACCGTGGTGAATGTAGAAGTGGATATGCTGGGCAAGTATATTGAGAATTATCTGAAGGAACGTGACCTTGCTTAACACCATTGAAGAGGCCATAGAGGATTTTAGGAACGGCAAGTTCCTTATCGTGGTGGACGACGAAGACCGCGAGAATGAGGGCGATTTTGTTATCGCCGCCGAGAAGATTACGCCCGAAAAGGTGAATTTTATGCTTCACGAGGGTAGGGGAGTGCTGTGCGCGCCGTTGCCAATCTCCCGCTGCCACGAACTGAATCTGACCCGCCAGACGGCGGAGAATACCTCCATGTTGGGCACGCCTTTTACCATCATGGTAGATAAGATTGAAGGCTGCACCACGGGTGTTTCTGCCCATGACCGTGCCGCCACCATCCAGGCTCTGGCTGACCCGAATTCCAAGCCCAGCGACTTTGGACGCCCGGGACACATCTCGCCCCTGTACGCCCAGGAAGAGGGCGTACTCCGCAGGGCTGGCCATACCGAAGCCGCCGTGGACTTGGCAAAGTTGGCGGGACTTCGCCCTGCTGCCGCCCTCATCGAGATTATGAATGAAGACGGCACTATGGCCCGCATGCCCCAGCTGGAGAAAGTGGCCAAGAAGTTTGACTTGAAGATTATCTCCATCCGGGACCTGATCGACTACCGCCTGCGTAACGAGAAGCTGGTACAGCGTGTGGCGGCCCCCCATGTGTCAACCAAGTACGGTGACTTTACCGCCTACGCCTACAGGAGCAAGACCGACGGCGTGGAGCATGTGGCCTGGGTGGCCGGGAATCCTGACTTCAGCAAGCCTGTTTATGTGCGCGTCCATAGCGAATGCCTTACGGGCGATATTTTCGGGAGTCTCCGCTGCGATTGTGGCGAGCAGCTGGCTTCTGCCATGAAGTTCATTGGCGAACACGGTGGCGTGCTTCTGTACTTGCGTGGTCAAGAGGGCCGGGGCATTGGTCTTTGCAACAAGCTCCGGGCCTACGAACTGCAAGAAAAGGGCATGGACACGGTGGAAGCGAACCTTCACCTGGGGTTCAAGTCCGATTTGCGCCAGTACGGCACGGGGGCCCAGATCCTTGCGGACCTGGGTGTGCGGGAGATGCGCCTGCTGACCAACAACCCCAGCAAGATCTCTGGCATTTCGGCCTACGGACTCAAGATTGTGGAGCGGGTACCCATAGAGATCAAGCCCAACGACAAGAACAGGTTCTACCTGCTCACCAAGCAGAAGAAGATGGGTCACCAGTTACATGTGGACAGCGACGCATTGGCGTCTAACGAAAAGATTTAAAAAAGAGGGTAAGTCAATGGTTAAAGAAATCAAGAATTCCCTGAACGGAGCGGGCCTGAAGGTGGCGATTGCCGTCGCCCGCTTTAACGAGGTGGTCACGGACAAGCTCCTGGAAGGGGCCGTGCGTGAACTGGAACTGCTGGGCGTTGCCGACAAGGACATCACCGTGGTGCATGTGCCGGGCGCCTTCGAGCTTCCAGGCGTGTGCCGCAGGCTCGCCGATAGCGGTAAGTACAATGCCGTCATGGCCATCGGTGCGGTGATTCGCGGCGAGACCAGCCACTACGATGTGGTGGTGAACGCTTCTACCGGCGGTGTGGCAAGCATTGCCGCCGAGGGCAAGCTCCCGGTGATTCTCGGGATCCTTACTACCGATACCGTGGACCAGGCCATGAACCGCGCAGGCCTCAAGGCTGGAAACCTTGGCTCTAACTGGGCCGCCACCGCCGTGGAAATGGCAAATCTGTACAAAGTGATATAAGGTAGGAACGATAAATAATGTGTAATGTGGAATGTGTAGTGTGTAATGAATAATCTCACATCTCACACTCCACACCCCACACTTGAATCTTGAGACTTGCTTATGAATAAAAGTTACCGACCCGCCCGTGTTTTTGCCATGCAGCTCCTGTATGCCATGGAGATTACGGGTGCCACAGCGGGGGAGGCCCTTCCGGGTGTCCTGGAATCCCAGCCCCTGCAAGATGACCAGAAGAAGTACGGGATGAAGCTGGTGGACCTGGTGCAGGCCCATCGCGAAGAATTGGACGAGGACATCAAAGCGTGTTCCGTCCATTGGGAAATTGACCGCATTGCAAAGATTGACCGCATCGTGGTCCGCATCGCCATGGTGGAATTGCTGTTCGTTCCGGATATCCCCGTGAAGGTGGCCCTGTCCGAGGCGGTGCAGATTGGCGCCAAGTACAGTACCGATTCGTCGGGAGCCTTTGTGAACGGGCTTCTTTCGGGGTTCATGAACAAGCGCGGCATTAGCGTAGGTATTCAAAACAAAAAGGATAAGTAGTCGTGATTAAAGAGAAGTGGATGAAGCATATTTTTGCAGGAATTACCTGCCTTGTGGCCCTGGTGGTCTATGCCATGACTATGGCTCCAACGGTCTCCTTCTGGGACTGCGGTGAATTTGTCGCCTGTGCGAACACCTTGGGTATTCCTCACCCCCCTGGAACCCCGTTCTTCGTGTTCTTTGCCCGTGCGGTTATCGTGCTGCTGCCCTTCGTGGAAGAGATTGCGAAAAGGGTGAACTACATCTCCGTGGTGAGCTCCGCGGCGACGGTCTATGTGACGGCCCTTTTTGCCTGGGACCTTTTGGCCACCGTCCTTAAGACGGACGCCTTGGCCGAAAAGATTTCTGGCAAGGTTCGTACGATGGTGCTCGCCACCGCTGCCCTGGTGGCCGGTTTCCTGCTGACTTTCTCCGACACCTTCTGGTTCAATGCCGTAGAAGCCGAAGTCTATGGTGTGGCCATGTTCATCCTGATGCTGGTGTCCTACCTTGGCCTGGTTTGGTACAACAAGAAGGACGAAGAAGGCAGTGACAAGATTCTGATTTTCATCTGCTACATTGCGTTCCTTGGTATTGGAGCCCACCTCTACACCATGCTTACGGTGCCGGCGGTATTTGCCCTTTTGCTTGCCGCTGAACCCAAGAAGATTGTGGAACGGATCCCCATCTGGATTACGGGCACGCTTCTCTGCTCCGTGATATACATGGTGTCGGCCTTCATCGAAATTTCTCTGGTGTGCCTGATTGTCCTTGCTGTCCTTTCCGTGGCAAAGCCTTTTGCCCCCAATGTGAACAAGGCGGTCCGCCTTTCTCTCGCCTTTGCCTTCTTTGCGCTTATTGGCTACAGCACCCACCTGTATGTTCCTATTCGCTCGGAATTGAACCCCATCATCGACGAGAACGATCCTGAAATTAACATTCGCGACGAGCAGGGTAACTTGCAACTGGGCAACCTGTTCAAGAGCGAAAACTGGGAAGCCTTCAACAACTTCGTGGAACGTAAGCAGTACGGCTCTGAAAGCATGATTAGTCGTGCCTTCTACCGCCGTTCCCGCGTGGCCCACCAGCTGTTCTCTTTTCCCAGCATGAGCTACGGTGGCTACCAGATGGCCCAGTACCTGCCCTACAAGGTGGGCGGCGTGAACTATGCCAACGGGGTCTATACCTTTGACGCTTCCGAGAACGAGCCCCTTGAACGGTTCGGCATCAAGTTCCCCACCCAGATGAGCTTTATGGGCGATGCTGTGCTTCCGCAGTTCCTGATCTTTGTGCTGATGAACGGCCTTATTGTGATGGTCTGCGTGTTCATTTGGAAACGCAACCGTCGTCTGGGCCTGTATGTGTCGGTGCTTTACGCCTTGTGCAGTCTTGGGCTCTTGTTCTATATCAACTTTGCCGACGGCACCCGCATGGAACAGCGGGAGCGGGACTACTGGGTGAGCGTCATGACCCGGAATGTACAGGACTTGAATGCCCGCGGTGCCGCCATACCCATGGTTCCCGATCCTAACGAACTGATAGACTTGCGTCAGGATATCGAGCGTACCAAGATTCGCATGGAAGCGCTTCGTCAGAAAAATGCCCCGGCCCAGAAAATCGCGGACTTGGAAAAGCAACTGACGGCCCTGCAGAATTCTCCCGCATGGCAGAGTTGGCAGAAAATCGAGAATGGCTTTGCCCAGGTGGGGAGCCGTGCGCCCTTCCCGGATGCCGTCCACATGGAAGTCCGCGAGCGTGACTACTTCTACACGCCGGCATTTATCTTCATGAGCATGATTCTCGGTATTGGCGCGGGAATCCTGGTACTGACCTGCGCAACAGGCGCCTATGCTACCTTTGCAAGCCCTGTTGCTGCCGTGCTGGTTCTGGTTTCCTTCCTGGTTCCCTGCATTTCCAACTACAGGGAACACGACCGTTCTGGTCTTTGGGTTCCCTGGGACTACGCCTACAACCTGCTGAACAGCTGTAGGCCCAATGCCATCCTCTTTACCAACGGAGACAACGATACCTTCCCCCTGTGGTTTGCACAGGAAGTGGCGGGCGTCCGCAAGGATGTTCGCGTGGTGAACCTTTCGCTGGGCAATACGGACTGGTACATCAAGCAGATGCTGGACAACGAACCCGTGCTGAAGCTCAGCTACGACAAGGCGGCCATCGACCGCGACATGGTGCTGGACAACAGTTCCGCTTCTAACCCGAACCATCAGGTTTCTACCTGGGTCAAGAACGCGAACCGACTGATGCCCCAGCTCAAGGCCCGTATCGACCAGATGGAAGGTCAGGAACTGTCTCCTGCGGATTCTGCGAAACTTTTGCAGTTCAAGGTGCACTACCAGGTTTGGGATGCCTTTGTGGATTGGGCGAACCGTACCCGCAGCGGTATGATGCTGACCCAGCACAAGCTGGTGATAGACCTTGCCCTGCAGAACATGGACAAACCCATCGAAATTTCCACTACGGTGGGAACTTCCAACTTCATGGGCCTGGAAAAGTACATGGTCCAGGAAGGCATGGTCTACAATTTTGTGAAGGGTGACTTGGAACCCAAGCGCAATGCCTTTGATGCCGCTTATACGGAAGCCCTTATCGACACAGTCTATAAGTTCCGCGGCCTGGGCGATGGAACGGCATTTATCAACTCCGAGACGGAGCGTCTTCTCTCCAGCTATGTCTCCCTGTACTTGCAGATTTCTTTCGATATCCGCGACAAGATTTCGGCACTTCGGCAGGATCATCCCTTCACGGCTGACAAGAAGGCTGCCGTGGACAGCCTTGCGTTGCAGGCGACCAAGTACCTGGAATTGGGCATGCGCCAGTTCCCCAAGGAGTGGCGCTGCTACTGGGCGTCGGCATTTGTGTTTGAGGCCGCTGGCATGAAGCGTGAAGCCCTGAATGTCTTGAGCAGAGGCCTGGTTGCTGTGCCCGATTACGAAGAAGGTGGCAAGGCAAGGCTCGCCATGAGCATGCAGCAGATTGAGCATATGCCGGATGAGCCGTTGCAGGTGGAAGAACCCCTGCCCGAGCAGGATTCTGCAGTAGAAGCGACAGACTCTACCGTTGAAACAACCGATTCTACCCCCACGGTAGCGCTGGCGGAGTAATTCGAGGTGAAGATGGATTTATCGATGGTCATCCCGGTCAAGGAAGAAAGCGAGAACCTTCCGGAACTGCTCAAGGAAATCGTAGCGGCCATAGAGCCTACGGGTTTTAGCTACGAAGTCATCATTATCGATGACGGTAGCAGGGACAATACCTGGGATGTGGTGGAAGGCCTTTCCAAGGAATATCCCTTTATCCGGGGTTTCCGCTTCCAGTTCAACTGCGGCAAGGCCGATGCCTTGGCGCTAGGCTTTTCCAAGGCCAAGGGCAATTTTGTGGCTACCCTGGATGGTGACCTGCAGGACGATCCCCAGGAAATTCCTAAGATGCTCAAGATCTTGGATGAGGGTTACGACCTGGTTTCCGGCTGGAAAATCCGCCGCTTGGACCCCTGGCACAAGACATGGCCTTCCAAGCTTTTCAACTTGACCGTCTCTTTGGTCTGCGGCAAGCGCCTGCACGATTTCAACTGTGGCATCAAGGCTTACCGTCGCTCCGTGGTGCGCTATATCGAACTGTATGGCGACTACCACCGTTTTATCCCCGTCATGGCCAAGTGGCAGGGCTTTCGCATTACTGAAATGCCTGTTGCCCATAGGGCCCGTGTCCATGGTGTTTCCAAGTACGGCATTTCCCGCCTGGTTTCTGGTTTTTTGGACCTGGTGTCCCTTATGTTCATGAAAAGCTTCTCTACCAAGCCGCTCCATTTCTTTGGCCTGGTGGGGCTCCTGTTCATGCTGGTGGGACTTGGTGTTTGTGGCTACTTTGGCTACGAGTGGCTCCAGACGGGGGCTCTCCATGTCCGCCCCTTGCTTCTGGCGGGCCTTTTTGCCCTGGTGATGAGCGTCCAGTTCTTCTCCCTGGGGCTTCTGGGTGAGATGGTGAACGGCCACCGTAAGCAGAATTTTCCCATTGCCGATACTCTTGGCGAAGAATGATTTTGTAGATTGTTAGTGAATGTAGAGGAATTATATGTCTTATCCGAAGAGCCTGGTAATCATTCCCACCTATAATGAGAAGGAGAATATCCTTCTCATTATGCCGGCCATTCTGGAACAGAATCAGTGCCTGGAAATCCTGGTGGTGGATGATGGTTCCCCCGATGGCACGGGAGATTTGGTGCAGGCGGAATCGGAAAAGAATCCGAGAATCCACCTGATCCGCCGCAAGGGCAAGATGGGCCTGGGTTCTGCATATGTGACTGGGTTCAAGTGGGCCCTGGAACGGGATTATGAGCGTGTTTTCGAGATGGACGCGGACTTCAGTCATTCCCCTACGGACCTGAATCGCTTTTTGGAAACGGCCGAAGATGCCGACCTGGTTCTGGGTAGCCGATATCAGGACCGCCGGATTAGCGTGGTGAATTGGGATTTGCGTCGCCTGATTCTGAGCTACGGTGCCAATGTCTATACCCGTCTTGTGACAAGGCTTCCGGTAAGCGATGCTACCGGTGGCTTCAAGTGCTTCCGCCGTGAGGCGTTGCAGGCCCTGAATCTCGACAAGATGAAGAGCGACGGTTACTGTTTCCAGATTGAGACCACCTTCAAGATTTGGAAGAAGGGACTCCGGGTTAAGGAAATTCCCATCGTGTTTACCGACCGTACCCGCGGCACATCCAAGATGAGCGGCGGCATTATTTCCGAGGCGTTCTTCCTGGTGTTGAAACTTAGGCTTGGATTAGCGTAGTATTCCCATGCCTTCCTGTTCCGTAATCATCATTGCCTACAATTCCTGTGATTTTTTGCCGGCGTGCCTGAAGTCTGTCCAGGATGCGTCCCAGGGGTTGGATGTACAGGTGATTGTTTTGGATAACGGATCCAGGGAACCGATTACCCCCGAAATCAAAGCGAATTTCCCGCAGGTGGAGTGGATTGATTCCCCCATAAATCTAGGTTTTGGCAAGGGCTGTAACTTGGCCGAAAAAAGGGCGGCCAATCCCTACCTGTTTTTCATCAATCCCGACACCGTTGTTTCATCGGATGCTTTTCTCGAAGTCCTCCGGTTCATGGAGGAACACCCTGATGCAGGTTCCGTAGGTTGCAAGATCTTGAACGAGGACGGAAGCATGCAGTGGTCCTGCCGCCGCTCGTTCCCGACGGAAATTTCCGCTATATCGAAAACCCTGGGCCTTACGAACTTGTTCCCTAAGAGCAAAGTCCTTTCTTCGTACAACATGACCTACGCCAATCCCGACGAAGTGACGGAAGTGGATGCCATCAGCGGCTCTTTTTTCTGTATCCGCCGGGATCTTTATGAGCAGCTCCATGGTTTCGATGAAGATTTCTTTATGTATGGCGAAGACTTGGATCTGTGTTTTAAAGCCAAGGTGGCGGGATTCAAGAACTACTATACGCCGGTGACCAATGTGCTCCATTTTAGGGGGCAGAGTAGCCGGACTCGCCGTGTAAAGTCCTACATCGACTTTTATAGGGCGATGTGGATTTTTGTGAAAAAGCACAAGTCCTATTATATGGTGCCCAGGTTTCTCATTTTCATAGGAATTGTCATTGCCGCTTGCGTCGGTGTTTTCTCCCGCCTGGTTCCCCAGTTCTGGAAAATCTTCTTGGATGCCGCCGTTGTCGTGATGGGGGTGCAGTTGTTCCATGTCTGTAGGGGTGTGGATGGCAGCCCATGGATGTTGTCACTCATTCTTGGTTTGGCGAACCTGCTGTCTCTTACCCTGCTAGGGGAATATTCTAGTTCGAGCCTAAAGGGGAAAGGGGTTGTTAAGTATCTCGTACCCTTGAATGTCGTGCTGACTTTGGGTGCCGTGTTTTGTGGTGCGGTTGGCGAGTCTCATGGGCTTGCTCGCTATGGCTATGAATTGTGCGTGTTGGCGATTCTTGTCCCGTTTGCCTTTTTGGCCTGGCGCCGGGTTGCATTTTGGATAAACTATTTTTACCGGATTTTTGCTAAAAAGCGCCACCGCTCCATTTTGTTAGGGGGTGGCGAAGACTCCCTTCAGCCCTGGTTCGATAGCCACAATGTGATTCCTGGTATGGAAATCCTAGGTTGTGTTAGCGGGACGCCTGCCATGGTCACCGAACAGAATCGTTTGCACCTTCTGGGCACCCTGGGAGATATGGAATCTATCTGCAATCGTACGGGTTGCCGGGAATTGCTGGTTGTTTCCAATTTTTCGGGATCCAGGGAGATTTTTGACCAGAGTTGGTTGGAAAAGCTGGGCATGAAGGTGTTTCTGCTCATCGGGAAGCCCCAAAACGGGGATTTTGCCCTAATAAACCTTAAAAATTTGCACTAAAATAGCTCGCTTTTTTGCGTTTTTGTCAAAATAGAGTTATTTTTGATGTTGTGTAAGTTGTTGATTTTTAAGGTGTTATGTTTGATCAAGCCCTTTTAGATATTCTTTGTTGCCCCGAGACTAGGGGTAAACTTAAGATGGCGGATGAAAGCCTTCTCTCGATGCTGAACGGATCCATTTCTGCAGGTTCCGTAAAAAATGTAGGCGGTGAGACGGTGGCTGAACCCCTGACGGAAGCTTTAGTTACTGCGGACGGAAAGAGGGTGTACCCAGTTCGCGAAGGTATTCCTGTTTTATTGGCCGACGAGGCAATCTTGCTCTCATTGGAGGAGAAATGACGGTAACGCTGGAATCTTTGAGAAAGACCATCGGTAAAAAGAAGGTGAACACCCAGGCTTTTGCTTGGTTGGCCGATTTCGAGAGGGGTGCCGGTGACCTGGATACTTCCTTGCAGCGCATTGACGGGGGCCTAACCCTGTATCCTGGGGATTTGGCTGCCCATCTTGTTCGCACCAAGATTTTGTTCGAAAGGGGTGACTTTGAAGGCTGTATCGAAGAATGCGCCAAGGTTCTCAAAATGGACCCCTTCTGCCTGTCTGCCCAGAAACGCATGGGCGACGCATACGACAAGGTTGAAAAGATAAACGAGCGTAACCAATGCTACCGCAAGGTCCACGACATGGATCCCCTGGACCAGTTCTGGAAGGACGAGTACGATGTGGTGGCCGCCGCTGCTGCCGTCGCAGATGCTGCTGCATTGGGTGAAATGGATTTGTCCATGCCCGGACTGGGGACTGAGGACGCCGATTCGTCACTTAACTTCTCCATGGGTGAAGAAGCGCCCTTCCTTGAGAAATCTCCCGAGGATGCGGGCCAGCCTGAAGAAAAGGGTCCCAAGTTTGGCAGTGGCTTTGAGTATGTGAACGAAGAACCGGCGCCTTCTGCGGAGACGGCGTCTTCCGGTGCACCCGAGACTACGGCTTTTGAATCCCTGGCTGCCGAGGCCGGCAATGCCGACGATCCGTTTGCGGCCCTTTCCGCCTTGATCCCCGATTCCGACGCCGGCGATGAAGCCGCCATGGACAGCTTGCAGGCTTCCCTGGATTCTGCTATGGAGTCCATCAACGCGGAAGAACCGTCGGCTCCGGAGGTGTTCCCTGCCGATGACGACATTTCTGGTGGCGATGTGAATTCTGCCATGTCCAACTTCTTCGGTGTGGACGACGATTTGGAACCCGAAGAGCCTGCTGCGCCGGCATCGCCGTTCTCCAACCTGAATCTTTCTGCTGGTATTGACGACGAGCCTGCCGCCACGGAAAATGCGAGCAAGGTGTTCAGCGCTCCGGCAGAAGAAGACAAGCCCCAGAGTGTGGACGACGCTTTCGGTTCCATCTTTGGCGAGGATGAACTTCCCGAAGAACCCGCCGCCTTCCAGAAATCGGCGGAGTCCGCTCCGGCTGCACCTGCAGAGGAGGACAAGCCTCAGAGCGTGGACGACGCCTTCGGTTCCATCTTCGGCGAAGACGAGCTTCCCGAAGAACCTGCAGCCTTCCAGAAGTCTGCGGAAAGCGAGCCCGCCCCTGCGGCCGAAGACAAACCTCAGAGCGTGGACGATGCCTTTGGTTCCATCTTCGGCGAGGATGAACTTCCCGAAGAACCCGCGTTCCAGAAGTCTGCCGAAGTGGATGCTCCGGCCGAGACGGTTGAGCCTGCTGCGGCCGAGCCTGCTGCGGACGAGCTCGAAGCCGCTGACGCTGGAGACTGGTCGCCGTTCCAGAAATCTGCTGAGGTTGATACATTGCCTCAGCAGGACACGGTACAGGCCGATTCAGCAACCGAGACTCCCGCAGAATCTTCTGACAGCGTGAGCGGAGCCTTCGATTCCATCTTTGGCGAAGCGGACGACCTGCCCGAGACTGAAACTCTGGCCGAGGAAAAGAAGGATGTCGCCGAACCCGTTGAGCAGGCTTCTCCTGAGAAACCTGCGGCTGAAGTGGACAGCAGCGTGGATAACGCCTTCAGTTCTATTTTCGGTGACGATGATGACCTGCCGCAAGAGAACCTTGATCTCGGTGGAGAAACCGCGGAAGCGGCTGCCGAGCCTGTTGCCGAAGCTCCTGCTGAAAAACCCGCCGATAGCGCGGAAGCCTTCTCGGAAAGTGCGGGAGATTTCGAAAAGGAAATGGGCGGGGCCTTCGACAGCCTGTTTGGCAGCGATGAAGAGAATACCGGCGCCGCAGTAGAAGAAAAGAGTATTCCGGCGGAATCCCTGGAAGAAGACTTGGGTAAGTCCTTTGATAATTTGTTCGGAGAGGATGATTCTGCCAAGCCCGAATCGGCAACCCCGTCGGAGGAACAGCCTGCATCAAAGACGGACTTTGATAATCTGGAAGAGGAATTTTCCGGCGCCTTCAAGGGGCTCTTTGAAAGTGACGATGACGACCTTCCCGAAGAGAAGCCGTCCAACAAGGGCGTAGATTTCCTGATGTCGGGCGACTCCGACGACGAAGTCTCTGCGGGCCTTATTAAGGATCCGTCCTCGACTTTGGAAAACATGTCGGTTAATTTGGACGAAGGCTCCAAGACGCGGACTCTGGCGGAAATTTTCCTGGAGCAGGGCCAGTATAAGGAAGCCCTGGAGATATACCAGGATCTGGCGAAGAGAGCGCCCGATAACGCTGAAATCCAGGAACGCCTGAACCATGTGCAGAAACTTTATAACGAAAAGTTTGGAGAATGATAGATGGCTGATTTAAAAATAGAGCAGCTTCTTCGCGAAATGGTAAAGAGCAAGGCTTCTGACTTGCATATTCGCGTGGGAACTCCTCCGATTTTTCGCATCAATGGATCGCTGGTAAAGATTTTTGATACTCGTGTGGACCCCGCTATGATGGATTCCTTCTTGGACGACATCATGAACCGGGATCAGAAGCAACGCTTTGAAAAGAACAAGGAATGCGACTTTGCCGTGGGCGCCCGCGACATGGGCCGATTCCGTGTGAATGTGTTCCGCCAGCGCGGCACCATCGCCGTGGTGATCCGCCACATCAAGGCCAAGATTCCTCCTTTCGAAGAGCTGGGTCTCCCTGATGTGGTCAAGGATTTGGCTCTGACTCGCCGCGGACTTATTCTGGTGACGGGTACTACGGGTTCCGGTAAGTCCACCACCTTGGCTTCCATGCTGGATTATATCAACCAGAACGAGTCGGTCAACATCATTACGGTTGAAGACCCTATCGAATACCTGTACAACGACAACAAGGCTATTATCTCCCAGCGTGAACTCGGGGTGGACACCCTGTCCTATGCCAACGCTCTCCGTGCCGCCCTTCGTCAGGACCCGGATGTGTTGCTGGTGGGTGAAATTCGTGACCTGGAGACCATGGCTATTGCGCTTACCGCCGCAGACACGGGCCACATGGTGTTCGCCACAATCCATACCACCAACGCCACCGAAACAATCCAGCGCGTACTTTCCATGTACCCGCCCCACCAGCACGACGAAATCCGCTTGCTGCTCGGCGAAGTGTTGGCGGGCATCATCTCGCTTCGACTGTTGCCCACCAAGGATGGCAAGGGCCGTGTGCCTGCGGCCGAAATTCTTGTGAATACGGCGGCCATCAAGGAATACATCAAGGACAAGGATAAGCTTGCCATGGTGGAATCGGCTATCGCCGAAGGCCACATGCAGTACCATAGCCAGACATTCGACCAGGCCCTGCTGGAACTCTACAACCAGGACAAGATTTCCCTGGATGTGGCCCTGAATGCGGCCACCAACAGGGATGACTTCGAACTGAAGATCCGTGGCATTACCGGAACTTCGGAACGCGGCTGGATGTAGTTGTCTCCGGATAGTCTTTTTTTGTAGTTTATATTGCGGAATGCCTGTGGGCGTTCTTTGGTGGATTCCGCAGGAATCTCTTTTGGATATGTCTTTCATGGAGATCCTGCGGTGCGTACCCTTGCCACCCTTGCCATTTGCCTTCTTTACACTTTCGCTCCCGGAGTCGCCTATGGGGCTGTTCCGGATTCCCTGGGCGGATTGACCCTTGATTTTGTGGACACTCCCGTGCAGGAAGTGGCCCGTTCCCTGTCGCTGGCCTATGACGCCCCCATCATGGTGGACGCCGCCGTGGACCGGCGGGTGACCTTCCACCTGGATGGAGTTTCCCTGCTGGAGGGCCTGTCCGCTCTGTGTGAGTCCAATGGGCTGGAACTGGTCCAGAAGGAGAACCTGCTTTTAATCCGACCCCGCAGGCACCGTGGCAAAAGCGAAATCCAGTTTCAGGATTCTCTGGTTTCTGTGCTGGTTCGGGAAAAGGATGTCCTGGAATTTTTGGAAGAATACAGCGCTACCACGGGATTGAATGTCTTGTGGAATTCCGACATCCAGGGACGGGTTTCTGGAAGTATTCGAGACTTGTCTCCAGAAAAGGCCTTCCGTTCCTTGATGGAGGCCAATGGATTCTTGGTGGAAGGCCGGAACGGTTGTCTGACGGTCAGGGAACTTGCGGCGAAGGCAGGCGGAGGCGACGCCCGCGAGTTGGGGTTTCCGTCTCCTAAAATCTGGAAGGACGGCGAACTGTACGGAGCCCATCTGGACGGAGTCTCTATGGGAGACGCCCTGAAGGAACTGGCGACGCTCGCAGGCCTGAATGTTGTTCTATACGGAAACCTGGACGAAAAGGTTAGGCTGGATTTTTCTGGAGTGAACCTTCAGGATTTTTTGGATGCCCTGTTCTTCGGGAGCCGCCATGTGTTCCGGCTGGATTCCAACACATTGTCCGTATCGGAGGGGGGAGTGAAAACGCCCCTTTCGGAGACCAGGCTATACCCGCTGAAGCATGTTCCGTGTGAAAAGGCCCTCCTGCAGTTGGGCAAGATGTTCTCTGGCGGTGAGTTGACCGTCTCCGAAGTGAAGGAGCAGAATGCTGTTTTGCTTTCGGGGCCTGCTGACCGGATTCATGCGGCCGTGTCCCTGTTGCAAAAGATTGATGTTCCCCTGATACAGGTGACCCTTTCCTGTGTTATCGTGGAGTTCCGTAAGGGCAAGGCCTTTGAAATCGGGGTGCGGGGTGGGTCCGGTAGGCGTACCAAGGATGGCGACCTTGGATTGAAGGGTTTCCTGGAATTTTTGGGGAAGGATGCCTCTGGTAAGGGGGCTGTTGGAAAAATAGGCATATTGCCGGACCGTTTCGAGATGGAACTTGCTTCTATGGAGGAGAGCAACTTGGCGAAGGTCCTTGCCCGGCCAAGGCTGACTACGCTGAACGGAAACAAGGCTGAACTGAATGTGACCAACACGGTCTACTACTTGGTAAGCCAGGTCAGTGCCGAAGGTTACCCCATTACGGACTACCGTTCCTTCAACGACGGAATTTCCCTAGAGCTCACGCCGTCGGTGACGCGGGAGGGCGTCGTCACTCTGGATGTGGCCCCCGAAATCAAGACGGCGGGCCGCAGCTCTGGCGACGGCCCTCGGGATATCAGTACCCGGAACCTGAAGACGGTTGTACTGCTGAAGAATGGCGAGACGCTCTGTCTGGGCGGGCTTGTGCGCAAGAACCGTACCGAAGTCCGCACAGCTGTGCCGTTCTTGGGGAGCATCCCGTTCATCGGCAGGCTTTTTGGTTACGAAAGCGAGGAAGAAGAGGAAAGCGAGCTTGCCATCTTCATTACGCCGGAGGTGAAGTTTTGATGGCCAGGCTTCAGGAGGTTCCGGCCCGTATCTGTACCTGGGAGCTGGTGACGGGATTCGGCCAGAATCCCACGGTGGATGAACTGGCGGAGTGCTTCCGTAGGGATTTTCCGGAGATGGGGCGCCTTCCCAAATTCTGGAAGATGGTATCCTTCAATTCGTCGGAAGGACGCCGCCACCGTTACTTGGCGATTCTTGCGGACCAGGAAGAGTTGCCCGGCGGACGCCTATTGTGTGGGCGCCGTGTCTTGCCTAGGTCCCTGTTCCTGTACGCTCGAGCTGACGAACAGATGCGTTCCTGGGAACGGTACGAAAATTTTCGCTATGCCGCCATTGTGGACGGAACGCTCCATGTGCTGGTCTTTTACGAGGGTAGACTCTGCCACTGGTCCGAGGAGCGTGGCTATGGCGGGCCTGGCGGAAAGGCACTTGCGTTGAAGCGTCTTGAGAATATGGACGAGTTTTTGAAGCACGACCCGTTGTTCTCGAAGGCGGAATCTTTCCGGTGTGAGATCCTGGATACGCCGGCGGTGGATTTTGACAATCCGGTGGGGGAGTGGCTTGCGCCGTTCCGGCAGGCGGCCGTGGACCCTTTTTGGAAGGGCCTGCATCTTGAACAGGAAAGATGGGCGGATAGGACCACCTTGTTTATAATTCTATTATTGATGATGATGGTGGCTGGAGCTTTTGTGTGGATGCGTTTGGATGCCGGATGCGGGGTGATGCCTGGTCCGGACGCCCCCACGCTTACTCCACCCGCGACAGGGCCAATATCAAATGAACCCAGATTTGGCGATGTTGTGAAATTGTATCGCCCCAAAAATGCAGCTCCTGCTCCCGAATGCACCAAACCCGCCCTGGAGATTCATGGGATTGTGGAACGCCGGTTGTTCTCGGGGCTGCTCGATGGACAGCCGGTCATGAAAAAGACGGGCGATTCCCTGGATTTATACAGGGTAAAATCCGTGCTCCGGGACCGTGTGGTGCTGGAATGTGGTGACAGGGAATGGGAGGTGGTCAATGGTGCCCCCTAGTTCCCGTGGATTTGTGCTCCCCCTGGTGGCGATCTTGCTGCTATCCTTGACCCTGCTTTTTACCACGCTCTTGAAATCGACGGGTAGGCTGAATCCTGTACTGGCCCGCTACAAGTCGGACTTTGAACAATTTTACAGGGCGGAATCCGCCGTGCTTTTGCACTTGCATGGGTTTCCGGCGGACTACTATCCGGAACTGCCCCGGGTGCAGGTGGAGCCTTTCGGCCCCTGGGAAAAAATCTGTACAGAGGACATTTGCTTCATGTCGGGCGTCTCGCCCCACGGCGTATCCTACTGGGACTGGTCCAGCGGGATGTCCAGCTACAGGGCCGATTTGGAGAGACGAATCCAGGAAAGAGTTTCGGACAGTTCCATGTACGGAAACCGCCGCTATTTCCAGGGGGAGCCGCTTATGTCTGGCGCGGTCCATCATGGCGACCTGGAGATGAACTTTTCTGATAGTGTCAGGTCTGCCAATTTTTGGGTGGAAGGAACGGCGCTTTTCCGGGGCAACGCCCATTTCGATACGCTTCGCCTGTTCGCGTTAGGGGATGTGTCTATGCAGGGAGAAGTATCCGTCGATTACTTGGAACTCTTTTCGCAAGGGAGCTTTCGCGCTGAAGGGGATGTCCGTTTTCGGGGAATGGTGCTTGCTTCCAATTTCCAAGTGCGTGATCGGGTACGGGGGTTGTACCCGACGGCGGTGGTGGCTTTCGGTCAGGTAGTGTTCGGTATTAATGTCCCCTGGGGCGAGATCCTTGGGAACGCGTCGGTAGATGGCGTGGCGGAAACGCCGGGCGGTTTTCTGAATGTGGAAAGTTCAGCGGATGTCAAACGGACCATGCTCCCCGCCTTCGTGGATGGGCATCGTAAGATATGGGGGCGGCTATGAGACGCGGGTTCACCCTGATGGAAGTGATGGTGGCCGTGGTTGTTCTCTCCATTGGGGCGGCCGGTATTGGACAAACTATCGTCGGATTTGTGCATATGAAGGATCGGGAGACGAAGAAAGGACTGGCCTTGTTAGAAGCGGTGGCGCTGGTGGAAGAGCAGGTGTCTTCGCCGGGGCCCTGCGTGGCGCCCAAGAAAGATGTGAACGATACGGCGTTGGTTGTGGTCCCGGTATCGCGACAAGGTGTGGATTTTTCCCTGACCCTCGAACGGTTGCCCGGCGGCGTGGCCCTTCAGTGGGTTACCGTCCACGAGACTTCGGGTTACTGGAATGATTTGAGCTTGAGAAGGGTTGTAAGATGCGTAGAGACGGATTCACATTGATGGAACTGGTGGTGACCATGGCCTGTGCGGGAATCGTTGCGCTGGTTGCCTTTGGCGTGTGGAAAGGAATGCATGGGGATTATGTACGCCTACAGAAGGACTACCAGACCAGTTCCGGGCAGCTGTTGCAGAATTTAATACAAACTAAAAATCGGATCGTGGTTCACCCCGATCCGAATACAATCACAAATCGCTATTGATTTCTAATGTCTGTTATTTCTCGTCTTTCTTGGCCCGGTGCATCTCGATGATGTTACCGATATAGTGCATGAAGGAGAGCACGCTTACGGAAAGGAAGCCGACGGAGTAGAGGGCAAGGAAGGGCCCGATGATGAACTTCTGGGCTCCAATGTATTCCAGAAGACCGAAGATGCAGTAGACGCCCACGATCAGTTCGATAACAGCTTGCCAGGGGAACTTCTGGGCGTAGTGGCTCTTGGCCTTCTTCTTGGAGCCGCCGCTCTTGGGGGTGCGGACAAAGCTTCCCTTGCTTCCGATGACGGCGGAGAACACGGCACGGGAGTTGCTCACGGCGATGCCCACGCCAAGGGCCATCAGGATAGGCAGGCTGAGCAGGCGGATCTTCCAGCCGGTGTATCCGGAACAACGCTGGGCCACAAAATAAAGTACAGAAGGAGCGATAGCGGCAAGGAAGATAAAGCTGAAACCGACGGTGTAGGCCCAACCCGGCAGGTGGGCTACCGGCTCGAAGAAGGCCAGCAGGGGCCACGCGCAGAGCGCGGTAAACAGCATGCAGGGGTGGATCGAGTAGTGGGTCGTGTGTAGGATGGCGCCAATCTTCACGCGGAAGGGAACCTTGGACTTGAGCACCCGGGGCAGGATCTTGATGGCTGTCTGGATGGAGCCCTTGGCCCAGCGGAACTGCTGCGCCTTGAAGGCGTTGATGTCGTTGGGGAGTTCAGCAGGCACGATCACATCGAACACGAACTTCATTTTCCAACCGGCCAGCTGGCTACGGTAGGAGAGGTCCATGTCTTCGGTCAGGGTGTCGCCTTCCCAGCCGCCACCGCCATAGATGGCCTGCTTGCGCCACACGCCGGCGGTGCCGTTGAAGTTCATGAACAGCTTGCCCCAGCTACGGGCGGACTGCTCCACCACGAAGTGTCCGTCGATGCCGATGGACTGGGCCAGGGTAAGACCGGATTCGGTACGGTTCAGGTGGCCCCAGCGGCCTTGTACAAGACCAATCTTTTCGTCCATCACCAGGTAGGGGATGGTCTTCAGGAGGAAGTCCTTCTCGGGGACGAAGTCGGCATCGAAGATGGCCAGGAAGTCGCCCTTGGCCACTTTCATAGCTTCCTTGAGTGCGCCAGCCTTGTATTCGGAACGGTTTTCACGGTGGATAAGCTTGATGTCGTAGCCCTTGGCGGCAAGTTCTTCCACCTTCTTCTTGGCCACTTCGTAGCATTCGTCGGTGGAGTCGTCCAGGACCTGGATTTCGTGCTTGTCCTTGGGGTAGTCGATAGCGCAGACCGCCTCCAGCAGTCGTTCCACGCAGTTGGCCTCGTTGAACACGGGGAGCTGGGTGGTGACCTGGGGCAGGTCCGCCATGGAATGTTCGCGGTAAAACTGGAGAATGTTCTTGCGGTCGGTAAGACGGGTCTTTCGGCTATTCTTCAGGAACAGGTAAATACTGTAATAGCAACTAAAACCGTAAATGACCAAGCCAACGCCTGCGATGACGTACACCACGAACATCGCATAGAGTAGGACACTGTTTATCATAATTCCAAAAACCTTTGCATACTTGAATGCTTGGGGCAGAATATAGAAATGTTAAGAAATCTTTTCTACGTTTTTTTCCGATTAATTGGTAATTTTTTCCGATGATGGGTAAAAATCCACTGCTAGTTTGGGTTGAGAACAATCGAAAAAAAGAGGGTTTTGGCAATTCTCTGGTGCAACTCCTGACATATGCCTGCACAGACTGGATTCGCAGGGAGTGTTCTGTAAGTCTTACCGGCACCGATGGTCTATCCTGGTTTTTGGCCAAGGCTCCCTCCGATTTTCCTGTGGGGGAGTGGGTCCAGAATCCTGAAAGCCATGCCGAAGACATCGTGAAGTTTTGCGAGGCGTCCAAGACGGCTCCCATTCCCGAAGCCTTGAAGATGGATTTCCCGAAGGTTCTGGACTTGCGGGGCGTGGCCTGTCCTGGCAATTCGGTCCGGTCCCGTTTGGTAATGGCCGGTTTTCCCGCCGGGCGTCCGCTTGAAATTTACCTGGATGACGGCTCTCCTATCGAAAATGTCCCGGGGTCCCTGGTGGCCGATGGGATAAAGGTGCTATCCCGAAAGAAAACAGGAAATTATTGGACCTTGACGGTGGTCAAGCCCGCCGATAATGTGTAGATTAGGGATGTGGAAAACCGGATTCTGATAATCGGTGATGAACTGCTCGGAAGTGAGGGCGAAGCCGCCTTCCGTTGTTCCGAGATGCTTTTGTGCGCGGAACCCAACCGGCCCATGCAGTTTTCCATCAACGCGCCCATGCTGCTGTCCATCCCGCAGCTTTTCGCGCGGGCCTCTTCCGACATCATCGGCAAGAAGGCCGGCCGTATCGTGCTGGCGCTGGGCGTTGGTGACCTGAAGCGGGAGCGGGTGCAGGGCGCGGTGGTGGCGGATCATTACCGTACCTTGCTGGATGAGCTTTTGAAAAAGACCCAGTCCGATTTGGACCTGCTGACTATTCCTACCGAAATGCTTCCGGAAGGGTGCGACCAGGTGGATGTGCTGAACCAGGCCATTCGTGGCTTTGTGGACATGGCGCCTGACCGTGTGGGGGTCTTTGACTGGGAAGCCCATGTGCGAAAGTTCCAGGCCAAGCAAGAAGAACGGGGTAAGTTCGGGCGGAGCCTTTTCTCGGAGGCCTCTAAACCCACCTCTTTGTGCATAACGCTTCTGTCCATGTTCCTGGAAGATTGTATATTGAAGAAGTTGAAGTAAAGGAGTTACCATGAGTCTTTTTGATGATCATTTTGCCGCAAAGAACGCCGCCCAGAGTAGGGCATGGGCCATGGACGAGGAAAAGAAAAAGAAAGAGAAGAAGGAACCCGCTCCTCCCAAGATGGGCGTATGTGACAAGTGCCACCGGGAAGCCTTGGTAAGGCCCTATCGCTCTCGCCAGGCCGACATGGGGGACGGTGCCGCAAGCTTTGGCACGGTAACCAGGCTCCTTTGCGAGGAGTGCGCTCCCAAGTCCCGCAGGGAACGGGATGCGGATGTGCCCCAGCTCACCAACAAGCAGGTCAAGAACCTGATGCGCTCTGCTAAGAAGGGCCTACTGTAGCATTCTTTTTTCTTATCGCCCTTAACGAACAATGTAAAGTTTTCTAAGTTTGGGCCCGCCTTTACCTAGGAGAGCCCAGATGCAGACTATTGATGCCAAGAATTCCGTCAAGAACTATCTGAACGGTGTCGTGGCGACTATTACTCCCGAATTTGCCCGCATTATAAAGAGGGGTTATACCCGCAAGGACCTGACCCGCGACCTGATGAGTGGGCTTATTGTGGGCATTTTGGCGCTCCCCCTGGCTATCGCCTTTGCCATCGCTTCGGGCGTAGGTCCTGAGCAGGGCCTTTACACGGCCATTATCGCGGGCTTTACCATTTCCCTGTTGGGGGGCTCCCGTTTCCAGATCGGTGGCCCCACCGGCGCCTTCATCGTGATTGTCTACGGCATCGTTTCGCAGTATGGTTACGACGGCCTTGCTTCCGCTACCCTGCTCGCCGGTATCTTTTTGGTGATTTTTGGACTTGCGAAGTTCGGTGCCATCATTAAGTTCATACCGTACCCCGTGACGGTGGGCTTTACGGCGGGTATTGCCATCATCATTGCGCTGGGTCAGGTGCCCAATTTCTTTGGGCTGCGTTTTTTGGCCAAGGACCCGGCCGATGCGGTGGGCAAGATCAAACTTTACGCATCCTCTTTTGACACTGTAAATATATATGCCGTCATCGTGGGGCTCGTGGCCCTGGCGGTGTGCATTCTGTGGCCGAAGGTGACCACGAAGGTCCCGGGTTCCCTGGTGGCCATCGTGGTGGCGACGGTTCTTGTGAAGGTGCTGGGCTGGGACGACCCGGTGAGCGGTCATGGCGTGGTGACCATCGGCATGAAGAACCATATCCCCAGCGGCTTCCCGGTGCCCCACCTGCCCAATATTAGTCTTGAGATGATGCAGAAGGTGTTCCAGCCGGCCCTTACCATCGCCATGCTGGGCGCCATCGAGTCCCTGCTTAGCGCCGTGGTGGCCGACGGTATGACCAGTACCAAGCACCGTTCCAATACCGAACTTTTTGGCCAGGGTATCGCCAACATCTTGTCCCCCGTGTTTGGCGGCATTCCCGCCACGGGCGCCATTGCCCGTACGGCCACCAACATCCGTAACGGTGCCGTGAGCCCGGTTTCGGGCCTGGTGCATGCGGTGGTGCTGCTGCTCATTATGCTGGTGCTCGGTAAGTATGCCGAGATGATTCCCATGGCGGCGCTGGCCGCCGTGCTTTTCCAGGTGGCTTTCAACATGTGCGGCTACCGGAGCTTTATCAAGATGTTCAAGGCTCCCAAGAGTGACATCATCGTGATGCTGGTGGCCTTCTTCTTGACGGTGGTTATCGACCTGACAGTGGCTATCGAGGTGGGTGTACTTTTGGCTGCGGTGCTGTTCATCAAGCGCATGAGCGATGTGTCCGAGATGGAGACGGTGACTGAAGCCCTCAGGGAAGACGACGAAGAGGCCTCCCACAACGAACTTTCCCGCCAGGTGCCCAAGGGCGTGGCGGTTTACGAACTGGCCGGTTCCCTGTTCTTCGGGGCTGTGGACAAGTTCAAGGATACCATGGCCCGCATCTCCGACAAGCCTAAGATTCTAATCTTGCGTATGCGCAGCGTGTCCAGCATCGATGCCGCCGGTATCCAGATGATCGAGGACCTACTGAGCCGCTGCAAGAGCGAAGGCACTCAGCTGCTCCTGAGCGGCGTGCATGCCCAGCCTGTGGTGGCCCTGACCCGTGCCGGGGTTTTGAAGCAGCTTGGCGAAGAGAATGCCCTGGGTAACATCGATGCTGCCCTGAACCGCGCCCGCGAAATCTTAGGGCTCCCCGTGGTGGATACATCTCACGAGATGGTCCAGGCGCCTACGGTATCCTGGGAAAAGAGCCTGGATAAGCCTTGGATGCCCGAGGAGTCCAACGCTGCTATCGCTGAAGAGACTCCCGAGGTCATCGCCGAGAAGATGATGGACGAACCCATCGTGAAGATCGAAGAGAAGCCCGCGAAATAGAGACGGGTTGTCATCCCGGCCCCACTTCTTTTGTCATCCCGGCCACCCCTCCATTGTCATGCCCGGCTTGACCGGGCATCTCCTTTCATCTGTAAAATCCGCACTGTAAACAAAATTTTCGGGCAAGTTTCCCCTCAAAAAAACGTCTTATACAATGTAGGGCCTTTCCACCCTGCCGTTTAACGGGACGCACCCGATCATAGATATGGATAATACAAACAACGAAATCAGCCCCGAGTTCACCATCGCTACCTCGCAGGAATTCTGGGTGCAGAGGACCTACGAAGAAATCAAAAAGCGGACCTACATCGACCCGCTCTACGACACCGGATTTAAGGCGTTCCTGAGCGATGAACAGGCGCTTGTGAGTTTTCTGAACGGGGTGTTTCATCTGGAAGGGGACAACCGGATTACTTCTGTCACCGTCAAGAACACCGAGGTGAACATCATCTTCCCGCAGGTAAAATCCTTTAGGCTCGATATCCGTGCCACCACTTCCAACGGGCTAAGCGTGAACATCGAGATGCAAAAGGCAAAGCACAGTCGATTCATCGACCGCATTCTGCTGCAACACAGCGCTTTCTTGCTCCAGAGCAAGTACGAGTGGAATCACGAGTTTTTCAAGGACCCGCAAAAGGACCTTACCGACGAAGAGCGCGCCCGTCGCGAAGAACGTCGCTACGAAATCCCGCCCACCTACGCTATCTGGATATGCGACTTTGCAGTTGAACAACAGGACAGCTACCGCGGCACCTGGGCCATCCGTAACGAGAAGGGGTTGACAATTACCGACAAGGTGAAGTATATTTTGTATGACCTGACGCGGTTCAACAAGACGCTCGATTCCGTCCGGACCACCGAAGACCGCTGGCTGTACCTGCTCAAGCATGCGGGCAGGGCCGACGACCTTCCGGATTTCGGCGACGACGTGATTTCGCAGGCAATCAAGCGCATCTTGGTAGAAAACGCGTCGGACAAGCTTATCAAGGAACAGGCACGAGATATGGTTTTCACGGAAGAAGAACTGGACCACTTGGCCGCGATGAAGGTGCGTGCCCGCAGGGAGGGCGAATCTAAGGGGCACAGCGATGCCATCGCCGTGCTGCAGGGCATGGACCTGTCACCCGAACAGATTTCCGAATTCAAGGCAAAATTGGCGGCATTGGGTAAATAAATCCCCAAACCCTATCCTCGTCATCCCCGACTTGGTCGGGTGGACAGCACTTGGCACTTTAGTGCTTAGTGCGCATGGCCACCAAGGTGGGGATTCGCTTTCATTGATTTACAAAAAAGCCCCGGACGGTGTGTCCTGGGGCTTTGATTTTCCACAGGAACCTACCGCAGGTTCCAGCGGAACGACAATCGCAAGTGATGTTTGGGAATTCACTAATCCCAGTGGCACGGAATTTTGTTTTGATGAACACCCCGTTCAAAATGATTGGCAATCACAAGCCCATATCAGATGTGAATCAGGCAATAATGCGAATGGTCATGTTACTTTAGATGGAACAGAAGCCTCGCATGGGTGGGGAACTGTAGAAATTACAGTTGATTTGGATGGAAATAAAAAGTACACAGGATGCCACACTGCATCTCGAAGAGATGGTGGCGATGTAAAATGTTACTTTGGATGGTAATTCATTTAAAATAGAGAACTATTGACCATAACACAATACTCAAAAACCTAGACTCCCCACTCAAAGGGGAGTCTTTTTGATTAGTAAGGGAAAGAATATATAATGTTAGACGATTATTTTCTTAAACCTACTACCATTGCATTTTACAACGCATGGTTCCACCTGTGACGGTTACGATTTGACCAACAGAACATTGCCAATTCATGTTTTGATATTGACCAATTGTCATCCAGTCAGGAGTCTCATATTTTTCCACGTTATCGACAAATAGTTTCTTTCCTCCTCCTGCGGCAGCACAAGTCATATTCGTACTTCCCGTACATGATTGGATTTCATATGTCGTTCCTTCACTAAAATCATAATGATCTCCGTTATAGACAAAATCAACCATTGTGTTGCTGGAACCTGCGGTAAACTCCACACTACAGGTCTGTGCATCGCTCACACCGATTGAATTTTCAAGAGTGACGGTGTAACTCTTGCTTACCCCATCAGTTCCTGTATCTGTGAAGGCACCAAGATTCACCGTACCATCGCCTACATTAATCCCATTTTGCACGCTGATATCGTCCCCCGTAATGCTGGAGTGACACCAATTACTAGTTTCACCACCGCATTGCGTTATGTTCTTTAATGTGATGATAACGTTATTTGATTCACCAATGGTTGCTTTTAAACCCGTTTTACATTCAAAAGTAGGTTTCGTTCGCACAACCTGAACGGTTTTTGTACACGTTGCATTCGGAGAACCGTCAACACCAATCAAGTAATTATAATTACCTGGAGTCGTTGATGTCACGGTGAACGATTGTGATAAATTATTGCAAGCCAAATCGCCAGGATATTCAGTTCCAGTTCCTGACATGTTGCGTGTATATCCCTTTGAACAACTTGTTCCACTGTAAGTTCCAGTCAACGTGAATGAGTCTCCCAATGGGACCTGTGCGGGAGCACTACAGGTCAATGCTTGAGAAGTAGTCAAGGTAGCTGAACAAAGGGTATTGCCGCCCAAAGATATTGTGTAGGTATATGTACCCGCAGTTACAGGAGCTGTAAACCCTCTTTCCATGACCTGATTCGCATTTAGCCAGAAACTCTCATTAGTTTTTACAACATCGACATTTGCACTTCCGTTCCAGTCCGCCACAGTTCCCGCAAATCGTGCCTCCGTATTTGTCGTTGCGTTATGGGTAACCTTCAATTTCATGTTACCTGTTTCCGTAAAGGCAGATGATGTGCTAGAGCCATTATTGTCGAATATCTTACATGTGGCCGTTATTCCTGCCGCACTACTACTGCTCGGAGGTGCGGAGCTACTACTTGGCGGTGCGCTGCTGCTGCTTACCACGCTGGAGCTGCTTAACAGCGGTCTCACGACAAACGAGGTAGTGCAAGGAGCAAACGGTTTGTCGTCGTTGGAACTACGCACCATGTAAGAGTAGCTACAGCCTCCACTGGTTGTGCATTCCCCGGCTTTCCCGCTCTTGGTCCTTGTCTGGGACCCTGAGCCAGAGCCGGAGCATGTCGCCGTGGTACAGTCGCTAGGCCCAAGTAGGCTTAGACTTGTCCCTTCACCAAAAAAGATCTCGTAATCGCAACTGCCTTGCGGGCACTCGTTCAGCTCGAAGTTGAATGCTGGCCAATCAGCGCCGCTTGCGATATTGCTTGCTGAAAGGTGGCTACAGGTAGTCGTTCCAATGGTCACGCTACCGCAACCTGTCGAGAAGGTTTGGTTGTTCGTGTTGGTGACGGACGCTGTAAATTCAAATGTTGCGCCCTGGTAAGAGCCATATGGATTATCCGTTATTTTCCAGGTTGCCCGATCTGCTGCCCACTCCGAGGGGGAGGTCGCGGAAACCACGGCTGTGGAGTTTACTTCACCTTCCACCTTATAGGAGGAAACTTTACTGCTGTTGCTCACATCAGCTGAGACCTCCCACTTGCCCGCCACGGCGTTGTACGAAACTGAGCAGTTTGAAATGCCCACGGCGTTCTTACAAGCGGCGGAGACCAAGACATTGGTCACGCTGTAGTCGCCATGGTTCCTGACCACTACTTGCTTCACATGCTCAGGGTCAAAGCCCTGAGCGCCTGTGGCGAAAGCTTCCACTACATCAAAGCTTGCGCTGGTACCGGTGAACCGTACCGGGGTGCTTGCGAAGTCGTCTGCGCCCCAGGTGGCGTTTGCGCTAATGAGCCACACTTCTACTTCGTTGCTGTTCGGATTTTCGAGAGAGATGTTCAGCTTGGAGCCGCGCAGGTTAGCCGAGCCAACTAGGGTGAGAGTCCCATCCAACCCGGTGCCGACGGTGGCGAGTGTTCCAAAGTCAGTATGGTTCACGCATTCCGTGAGCGAACCTGTCCAGAACAAGCCACAATGGGCCCGGAGCGTTTCTGTACCCGCAGACCAGGCTACCGCCTGCTCGTCGGCATTAAGGCAGCTTAACCAGGCCCTGGCCGCCTTGACATCCACCCCGTTGATGTCGCGGTAGCCATGCTGCCCGGCACCATCATTGCTAAAGTAGTACCCAGTGCTCGGGCACTCACTTTCCGTACCTGCCTGCCCACCGCACGCATCCGTGCCATTGTAGTAGTAATACTCAGGTGTGCAGCTCTTGCTGTCGAACCACCCGGAATGTCCAAGCCAGGGTTCCACATTGGTCCCGGTGGGGACAACTCCGCCACTTGCCACGGCAGCGAAGGAGCACTTGACCGTCGGATAGGTATCCCAGCACTTGTCGGCGCCGTAATCGTTACTGCTCCAGCCGATACCGTAAATCTTGAAGTTCGGGTCGGCCATGCTGAATCCGATGTATTCGTGGGCACGGTCTCTGAGAGCGCTGGGAAGATCGCTCAGCTTAATCGAACTGGTGTATGTGTTCGGCTTTCCATAGTAATTGCCGGAGAACACGGTCAATTCCAGCGTGTTGGAGTCTGAAAGCGTGGCCTCCACCATCACCATGGAGGAAGGCGACACTGAAAGTTCGGAACCGTTTCTTTTGGGTGTCGTAGAGATGCAGTTTTCGCTCCCGCCATTGGGACAAAGATTTGCCTCCAAGTAGCCCGAGGAATTGGCGAACACATTCAACATCAGGAATTCAGTCCCGGCGGCATTGGAGTGGAGCAGGAATCCGGATTTTGCGATGTTCGCGGAAGTTTTCCCATAACTCGATGTGGCCATGGGCAGCTGCACCAGGGCTTTGAGGGTTCCGCGGAGACCCGGCCTCGTGGTACTCATGACCTTGACGGCACCGCGATTCGAACGGTTGCTGCTTCTGGAGACCGCGTTGTCTATGGATATGCATTCGTAGGAATCTTCGATGTCATTTAGAGAGCCTTCAACCAGGTGCCACCTGGAGTTAGCGTAGCTTCCTCCAGTGATGGCGCTCACGCATACATCGTTTGCCCCATTGCCACACTTGTCGATGCAATATTTCGTGTTCTCTCCACCGCATTCCACGCTGCCCTGCTTGAATTCGTCAAAGAAGCAGTGCTCATCCACCTCGCCGAAGTGAGCGTATATAATGGCATTGTTGTCCTTTATGGTAAAGTCCGGGTACTCACCGCTGGTGATGGGCTCTGTTGTGGGGCATGTATTGCCCCCGTTGTTTTCGCATTTCCAATAGTTGAAGTTCTTGTTTTCGCCACTACTTTTCTCAATAAAGACATTTACAGTCTCGCCGTTGTACAGGTCCATGGTACATGCTTTGGGGATACTGTCCTTGTAATCGTCGTAGTAGCAAGTTTTGCTGTGGGTGTCCGTGTTGATGACTACATATGGATTCTTTCCTGCCCCTACCTCGCCTGTAAAGCCCACCTTGATAGAGCTCTTTTTCGCCTTGGCGATAGCCCTGAGCGTATAGGTGCGCTCTGCCCTGATGGTGTCTCGGCTAAGAGTATTGGAATCCATTGGGATGATAACCACGCAGCCCTCAATGGGGTTGTCCTCGATGAGAGTCAGTAGCCCGGCGCCTCCTGCGGAGACGCTCCATGAATCGTTGGTGTCGACAGTAGCGACAAGACCTGCCGAAGGCTTTACCCAGCTGATGGTGTCCGGCGTACCAGACCTTATGCAGTTCGGCCATTCATCATCACCACGGTGGCCTGCTTCAGGGCAGTCCTCGGGGTACGTTTCACAATAGGCGTCGATATCTTCTGCTGAAGGAGCCACACGGCTGACATAGGCCAGGTTTGCCACATGGAGTTCCGAGGTGAAGGGGCTCGATATGGCGTACCCCTCACTGGGCATCAGCTGGAATACGACGGTCCCGTTGCTCGCCGCATTGGTGTTGATGTCAAATAGTTTCAACTCTCCGCTTGCTCCGCCGAAATCGAATGAGCAAGTTCCGTTGCTTGTGATATGGGGGTCGTAATCCTCGTTCATCGTATAGCTCCAGCCTTCAGGCATATCGGGGCACGCGATAAGGACCTTTGTACCGCTGGTGAGAGCAGGAATGTTTGCGTGTATCTCGGCGTGTCCCGTGGGGGACATTTCCTGCACGACTTCAACGAACGAAACCTGCGGAGTTCCTCTCAGGGTCTTGCTGACGGCGACCCAGAACGGGACCTTGGCGTAGTTGGTTGCGCTGGCTTCACACTTGTAGACCTTTTCGTCCAATAGAACGCCTTCGCTGTAGAGATTGCCCGATGTGGGAAGTCCAGTTTGGCACTGAACCGAGACATCTTCCTGTTTAAGAGTGGAACCATTCAAAGGAATAACATTGTAATAATCAGAAAGTGTACCATAGGGGTCTCTCGGTAAGTGGATGACTCTGGGCAATACAATAAACGAAGGGTTTAGGGCAGCTACGGTATTGCCGCCTGCGGGTACAGATTCTTTGGCTTCGTACTGGGTCTCTACAGATACGCTCAATTGCGGGGCCATAGAGATGTAGTAGCCATCCTTGCCGCCGTCGACGACGGCTGCAGTTGTAGGACCACTGCCGCCTTCGCCTTCTGAGGTGTCAGCAGGGGCGCATCCTCCGTTACCGTCGCTCTGACAGATGATACCTGCATCGGTCAAGTCTTGGATCAAGAGCGAATCGTAGGTCAGTTTTCCGCCGTTAAAATCATTTGTAGCACAGGCTGCCGCCGGCGAGTATAGCGTTCCCGTTAGGTCGATGCTGTTAGATCGGCCATTGCTTTCTTTATGGTAAATAAAGACATGGTTCGCATCACCTTGCAAATTTACGGCACCTTTTTCAAGTAAAAGGAAAATCCTTGAATCTGCGTCGGCTGTGGTGGGTATTGCATTTGCCTTCAAAATATTGTCTACGATGATGATGAACTTGCCTTTAAGGCCCTCTCGTGAATTTGCGTCGTAGTTGTCTCCAGGGGCGCTTCCTGTAATGTGCACCACCAGGTAGTCGTTGTAAAGATTCGTTTTACGAAGAGAAGTGTCCTTGATGTTCTTATCCCAACACCAGTTGAGAAGGCTGTCAAAGGTGTCTTTGTTCCAATTGTGGATGCTGTTGGCGCAACCATTCCTTGAATAGGGCTCGTAGTCGTTGTAGGCTGTAATCAGGGGGTCGGCAACAAAATAATGAGAATCGTCACAACCATCGGCAGGGTCCCCCCAAATCTCGTGACAGTCGCTTTCCACATTTTCGGCACAAGTGAATTCCCTTTCGAGATCCGTAGAACTTGACACTGTGCCACTGGACTTGAACCATGGAGTCGTGCCGCAAGTCGGGCGATATGTATCGCTACTGTTTTTCTTGCAGTATGGGGACCCAGTCGCCTTTCCAGCGTCCATGTCGTAATTATAGCCGTTGTAGGCGCCGGTAATCGGATTGTAGAAAATGTCTCCTCCCACCATGTAGGCCCCAATCTGTGTCGGCGAAACAAACCTGTTGTTTATTTCATTTTGGACAAGGGAAAAATCCCTTGAGTGAACATCGCCGGAACCGAAGTTATACCATTCTCCAGGACCTGGTTTGCAATAGTCTGTACACTCCAAATGGATTGTTCTTCTCCCATAAGTATAATCTCCAGAAAACTGTTTCCAATTCTGTAGGTTGTATAGGCCAAAGGTTACTACATCCGAACCACTGGAAAATATTGAATACTTGTCGCTGGCTTCTGTGACCGCTGGTTTGTAAGGCCAGTAGGAATTTCCACCCCATGGACCCCAGCCATCTGTATACACCGACTGATAGGCACTAGCTCCAAGAGGCCAGTCAAGTTCGCTCCAACTTCCACAAATGTCTTTTTCATCAGATGGAAATCTTTTTTCTCCCACTTCAGGATACACCGCTTTTTTCCAATAATCTTTCGAGGAAATTTTCGCTGAGCAGTTTTTCTTGTAGTTGCTGTTTTCAGTGATTTTTCGATTGGTGCCGTTGCTATTAGCATAGTTGCTGTTGTATGCTGAAGACCGTATGGCACCGCGGATATAGACTTTCGATGATGAATCACCGAGAATAATCTTGCCATAGGAAGACTCAATAGAGCTTATGTCGTCACTGGATGCGGTCAGTCGTTTACTCGCGCAGCCAATGAGCACCCCCTTTTCTGGATATTGATCCCAACTTCCTGTACAGGACTCAGTCCGAAGCAGCTGACCTTCAGTGGGATATGCTTTCGAATATATGTTGCACATGCAACCAGACCTATCTATCGAACCATACCACACATTCTGGGAACCTGGCATCCACACATTCCCGTTCACCTGGAATGTACCCCCAACACCATTTGCAATCCCGCTAGCAACGACCGCTCCTGCAGTATCGACACAAAGGTTCCCTTTTATCAAGGAACCATGGCTATCGTTGTCTTGGAGCGACTCGTAAAAACCGTTTAGGGTGACGCTCCCATCAATATTCATTTTTCCCGTTTGTTCTTGCTTGACATCCCCGTTAAAGTAAACATTGCCAGAAGCTTTCTTGATAACTCCACTAAAATCCCCCCCTACATAGAGGTCCGTCGTCGTGATACCCGCGTTCTGAATGGATGCGTTTCCACCAATACAGGCTGTCTGTCCCACTGTCAGGTCATTTCCGGATAGTGTAACATTTCCCGTCACAACCCAGTTTCTTTCTGTGGTTGGCGGGTTTCCTTCCCAGTTCCCGTTTACTACCCCAGATGTCATTGTAACTGCTCCACGGGATTTATAGGAGCCGCCGTAATAAGCGTAGTTGAATTTGATGGTTGAATGGTGCTGTATCTGTGGAATCGTGACCTGGTAAAGCCCGTCCACATTCAAGATGGCGCTTTCGTTGTGGCGTGACCCATTGGGGGATTCACCACTAGAAAGAATTTTCAACTTAAAAGAGGAATTCTCGACATTCACGCCTGTAAGCCAAACATGGTAGTCCTGGCCCGCCCGCTGAAAAGAACGGAGACGGCTGTCCAGATTTATGGGCTTGCGCGGCGTAGACTGCACCAAATACTGACGGACAAGCGCGCCCACATCGTTGGCGTGGAATGTCATCCAGGCTCGGGTATTCTCGATACCCGCAATGGCACTCTGGTAGGCTTCGCTCTGCCGCAGGCGGCTTGCGCTAGAACGGCCTTCACTGGTAATCCACTTGTAGGTGGCCGTGGCAGCGATGGTGGCCACCAACATGAACAGTAGCACGGTGATTATGGATACACCGGATTTTCTCATTGCGTGTTTCTCGTTTTTCATTCCAAACTTCATGTTTCCCTCCTAGTCGCGTGGTCCATTGCTTGGGGTGGGAACCACTACAATGAGAGAGTCCGCTTCGCCCTTGTGTCCGTTCTTTCCGCCACGGGCAACCTGCAAGAACACCTTCATTGCCTTGATATTCTTTTTGTCCACATCGTTCGGAGTATAACCTTCCTGGAAATCGTAGTTCGCGGTCGGCACCTTACGAAGCTTCAGCTTTTCGATGGTCAATGACCCCTGCGACACCAGAGGCGAATAGCATGCAAAGGTAAAGGAGATGCACACCTTGTCTATGGTGTCTGGAACAGTAAAGCGCATGACTCGCCTTCCGTCACCCCTGTTGGCATCTAGTGGCGGGAAGAACATAAAGTCGTCAATCAGCTGCACCGTGTTCGTACCTTCGCCTTTCTTGGGGGGCTCTCCGGTTTCATAGCTCCGGAACCCAACTGACATGTGATCTTTTCCTGGTACGAAAAGGAGGCTCCTATCCGTGTTGCTTGAAGGTAGCGGCATATTGAAGGAAAGCTCGTACTCCGTTTTCGGCAACAGGCGGATGCGTCCGTTGTAGTTGCCACCCCGAACCGCACAGAGACTGCGCCACGGGGAATCGCTATTGTCGTTATCGATGGCAATAAGCTCGTTCACCTTTTGCCCAGTGGTCAGAATCTGCTGGTTCGCATTATCGTAATTTGAAAAAAACGGTCCGGAGGATCCGCCTAATCTCTGTCCTGTGCCTCCGCTGTTGGCTATGCCAGACTCGTTTGCCACATACAGATTCGCATACCCTTCGTCATTTTTCCTAGGGACAAGCCTGAATTCGTCCCCGCCAGACGGCGGGAACAGCTGTTCTTCGCCCACAAGCGCGCTTGGTCTAGCCGGAAGTACCTTGAATTGTCTCACTCCCGAAGCGACAGTCACCGCATGGTCCTTGGCGCTGGCTCGAGTCTCTTTCTTGCACATGGCCGTGTCGGGTTCTCCCGCGAGTGTACGGCAGGCCCGTTTCAGGACATTGGCTTCTACATACCAGTGGGCTTCCTCCACTGCGACGAAGTGTCCCTGGTTGTCGTAGCGTACATAGCGGATGAACAGGCTGTCAAAATCCGAATTCTCCGTAGAAATCAACAGGAAAGAAGAAGAATCCTTTGTTGCGGCCGCCGGCGCAATGTACACGGAATCGTAGATAAGGCTAAAGTTGTCGCCAACCGAGACGCCACCTGCGGGAGCTCCTGCATTCACCGAACTTTTCGCGCCCATTTGGGAGATGTCAGACTTGAGAAGCACAGCCACATTCTCTGCCTCCTGTGTGGCTCGGAGCATGTTCTGTGTGCGCACGCGGAACTTGGTAGAGTCGGAGAACGCCCGCCCCGCAATCAAAACGATGGCGCTCAACAAGGACATGTAGACCAGGAGCTCCATCAAGGTGAAACCGCTCTTTTGCCTAATCATCTGATTACCCCCGAGACGGTGATGGACATGGTGTCGCCCTTGAAAGGCCATTTGACGGTCACATTCACCTGCTTAGCAAACACATGGAGTAGGCTGTCTTCGCCCAGAAGCATGGATGTAGTAGCCGCCCTATAGGTATTGTCGGGAGACACTGTGACCAGGGCTGTGTACGGAACGACGATGCTATCCTGACCCAGGCCAGCCTGTGCAAGCCAAATCCTATCCACCTTAATGGTGTCCAGGGGTAGCAAGTTTCCAAATTCGTCCTTAGGAAGAGCAATGTCCGAAAAATGCGAAACTCCGAGCGTTCCCAGGCTGTCAATGATGTTTTGGGCCACGGTGATGGCTCCGTCGCGCCCACGAATGCGCAACAGGGCTTCGCGGTTACCCTTCTGTAGGTTGGACACCGCCATATAGAGAATCCCGAGCACCATTGTCGCGATCACGATTTCCATAATGCCGATCCCGCGTTTGCGGCGGAATCGCTTTGCTGTTGGGTTTACGCATTCTGTGTGCATCGTCCCTCTCCTAGATCCCGGCCCAATCAGTGTCGGTCGAGACCTTCAATAAGGGCACGAACGAGTTCTGCTTGTCCTGCTTGGACGCAGCTCCATAGACATCACTATTGCCATACCGAATCACAAAAAATCCCTTGTTGGGTGCCGCAGAAAGGCCCTGCCTGGGGGTGAACTCGGCACCGGTAGAGGCGAAATTGACGCTACCAATGAGCGAAGCACTGGGAACATCGCTGTTAATGATTCTGCTCGCGCCTTCCAACACGAGACTGTCAATTCTTGTATCCTGTCCGGCATTCGCAGGGCAGGAGGACCTGAAGGTCAACAATTTTCTTGTGTTGCCCGAAGCCACTTGCACGCACAGCGTGGTGCTCAACCGGCGTGCTTCGTTCGCCGTTTTTTCCATGAAGGCGGTCACATTGTAGGCGGCATCCTTGGTACGGGCGTTGGCGATGGCGCTCTGGAAACTCGAGACGCCCATGCCCGAGAGAATGCCCATGATGGCGACGACCAGCACTACCTCCGTGAGCGTCATGCCGGCCTTGCCATGCACATCCCGCATAAAACGGCAGTTCTTTAACATGTTCAAAATTCTATTCATAAGCAAAAAACACCCTACGACGAGAAATGGGGCGTGTACATCTCCCTAAACCCGGAAACCCAGTTTCCCGTCCGATTTAAAATAGCTTGTATGTATTTTCCCTTTAGAATGAAGGAATCAGCGCATTGTGTGCATTATTTGGGCATGTTTTTTGCTCGGTTAGACCTTCTCCGCCCACTCCCTCATGTCAGCAGGCATGATATGGGTATAGACATCCAGCGTCATGGCGCTGGAACTGTGTCGCAAAAGCCGCATGGCGATAGCTACCGGGCACCCTGCCGCCGCGAGATTTGTTGCAAAGCTATGCCGGAACTTATGATTTGCCGCCCAGCCCGTAATCCCGAGCTTCAGGCAAACCTTCTTCAATTCCCGTATGGACTTCTGCTTGTCGATTTTCAGTCCGTCCCCTAGGCCTCCGAACCTTGCCAGTTCCCGTTTCAGCCGCCCACTTATGGGAAGCACAGCGAACTTGTCGCCCTTTCCGATAACCTGGAATTTGTCTCCCAGAATATCGGACTGCCGCAACCCCGCCGCCTCGTGAATCCGGAGCCCCGCATAGGCCATTAGCGCCCAGAGCATCCGCATCTCTCGCGTGGGCGCCGCCGCCACGATGCGGTCCACCTCCTTCACGCTCCAGGAATCCCTCCCCACCTTGGCTACTCGCCTAAAGTCCACGAACTTGAATGGCTGAACGCGCTCCACCCTGTGCTCCCGATATACCCAGTTCAAAAAGCACCCGCATACGCGGCAACAGTGCCACGCCGACTTTCCCCGGAGCGACGCGTAGTATTTCCGCGCCAACCGCTCGTCAATGGCAAGCAGGTCTCCCACCTGCTGGGATCTGCACCATCTCGAAAAATGCTCCAGAATCCGTCTGTACTGTTCCACGCTGCCCATTTTCAGGTTTGGCCGTTCCAGAAACTCCCGCACAGCCCCTTCCATGGGCACCCTCTCCAGCACCTCTCCGGGCATGGCAAAGCGAAGCACCAGAAGTCTCTGCAGGCATTCCTCGGCCACCTTCTTGCAAATTGTCCCCAGCGACCTGTACGAAATCACCCCGCCGGAGTTTTCCCGGAGATACCAGGTTTTTATCCCGCGACTTTTGTGCCGCTGTACCACCGACAAACGCTTCCATTCCATAAATCACCTCCTAAACAAATTATCCGCACTCACGGGAATGGCGCTACTAAGATACACGCGTGGATTGATTTTGTCCTAATGCAAGTGAGTTCAATCTTCATTTATGTGTGCATAGCGTGTCACAACTGTCGTCCCATGATTCTTTTACAAATCTTTTACAATTCTCATCTTGCCAAAATCCACGACTATTCTATCTTCTACCCGAGCGTTCAGAATACCTCCGAAACACCCTCAAAAAGGGTGTTTTTTTCACATTGGGCAAACTCTGCCCGCATCCTATCGGAGGAAACAATGAACAGAGATCAGTACGCAGCCATGCTCAAAGACATTGGCGAAACACACAAGAACGGCGGTGATGTGCACGCATGCATTGCAAAATACCGAGCCCGCCATAAATACATGTATATCTATAACGATGTCATTTTCAAGTTACTTTTCGGGAATCCCGAGAACGAGAAAATCACCGTAGACTTCCTGAACGCCGTCCTAAAGTTAGACGGAGGAGACTGCATCGAAAAAGTCACCTTCGTGAATCCATCCGTGATAGCCCCCTTCAGCAAGAACATCATCTCGGACATCGTGGCCGAGGACCAGGTTCGCAACCGCATAGTTCTCGAAGTGCAACACATAGACGACCCCTCGTTTAAGGATCGCCTAGTGCTCTATGTGGCGAATCACACGGTATCGAGCCGGGTCAGGGGCGAAAAATACAGTCTCCGCGAGATCAATCTCATAAGTCTCCAAATGTTCGATGCGTTCCCCGAGTCGAAGAACTATAGGCACTGCATTCGCCTAAAAAATCAGGAAAACGAGGAATTTTACAAAAAACAAACTGTCACCCTGGTGGAAATCCCCAAGTTCCTGAAGGGCAAATATGGCAACGACAACAGCCGGCTTGCTCAGTGGCTTCGCTTGTTCGACGGGTTGAACAACGAGTGTCCCGTACCCGTTCCGGAGGATTCCCTGTTTGCGCTCTTGCAAGAAAAGGCGAAATTGAGTATTTTTACAGAGGAATTCCTTGTAAGCGAGGCTATGAGAATGAGCGACCACAACTACGAGCTCTATGTCGAGAAGAAGCACGCCCGTGCCGAAGGTCTTGAAGAAGGTCGTGCAGAAGGACGCGCTGAAGGACGCGCTGAAGGTCGCGCTGAAGGGATTGGTATTCTGGAGTCCCTTGGCGTGTCAAGCGACCTGATCGAGAAAGCCCGGAAGATCGCTGCAGAGAAAGCCAGGGAATCTCCTAGCAAAGTGTAGCAAGGCTCCCTAGCGAGGTATTCAACCCCCGTGGAAAGTGAATCCGCGGGGGCATCGTTATTTAACGCACCACTCGCGTAGAAAACGGCGGGGTACCCGCCCGCAGTACCCCGTTTCCTTGTCCATAAGCGTATTTCCGCCCTCCAGTCACACATTTTTGCCCTAAATTGTAAAATTACGCCGTTTTCGGCCCCATTGTAAAATATTTTGAACTTTTTTTGAAAAAAAAAGCTATTTTAGACCGGACGGGAAACAGGGTTTCCGGGCTTAGGGAGGTGTGCCCACCCAGTTTTTGGTCGTAGGGTGTTTTTTGCTTATGAATAGAATTTTGAACATGTTAAAGAACTGCCGTTTTATGCGGGATGTGCATGGCAAGGCCGGCATGACGCTCTCGGAAGTGGTGCTGGTTATCGCCATCATGGGCATTCTCTCGGGCATGGGCGTCTCGGGGTTCCAGAGCGCCATCGCCAACGCCCGTACCAAGGACGCCGCCTACAACATAGCCTCCTTCATGGAGTGGACCGCCAACGAATCCCGCCGTCTGAGCGCGACACTGTGCGTAAAGGTGGACCCGAACAACGCCAAATTGCTCATTGCCTATAACGGTTCGTGTTCCAACACGACCGGTGCGATTGACACCCTTATACTGGAGGGCGCTTGCAGAGTCATATCCGGTGCGACTTGCCATGCCGAAGCCATCGGAAACACAAACTTTGCGACCAACGGCGCGGAATTCATTCCCAAGCAAGGGCTTTCGGCTGCGCCTACCGAGGGGTTCTTCGCCGTGCAGTATGGGAACCGCGAAATTCGCGGGGCTGCCGCCAAAGCCAGCAATCAAAACAACTTTTCGCCGCTCATGAGTTTTGAAGACTGTCTCTGGACAGGGATATAGGGGGTTGCGATGTTCGCACAATGCACACCTGAAGGCAACATCCGATACCGTCGCAAGCGCGGCATCGGCATTATGGAGATTGTAGTTGCGTCCATGGTGCTGGGTATTCTGTATGTGGCTGTATCCAACCTGCAGAAGGGTAACCGCGAGGCCCTGTTGCGCATTCGCGGGCGCGATGGCGCTACCATGGTTGCGCAAGATATAATTGCCGAATATGATGCAAACGGGCTTGCCTCTTTCGCGGATGCTCACATGATAGACAACGGTGACGGAACCTGGAGTTTCGCTACCAAAGATGAATCCGGCAACTTGCATGCAGAACAACGGAGCATCACAAAGACATGGGAGGCTCAGCCCGGTATAGTGCAAAACGAGATGACTATCACCTACACTGTAGAATCGAAGTTTTCTGGTGATGACGACTACATGGTTAAGACTGGCAGCAAACTCTTAGGAGAAGATTGTAACGCGGCGGGCAACAAATGTGTCTCTCATGTGTTTGCAAAGCAGGTTGAGGTGATTGTTAGCTGGTGCTTCAAATGCAAGAATGATGCTGAAGGTAACCCAATACCCAATCAGTCCATATCGGTTTCGGGGGTGATACGATGAATAGGCGGCAGAAAGCGGGTTTCACCCTCATGGAACTCTTGGTCTACATGGGCCTTTTGGCCTCTATCGTCATTATCGCAGGCCGTGCGTTCTCTGACTCCACCAAGTTCCGGGTGCGTACGCAAAACATACTCCGCGCCAACCAGGAGTCGGAGAATGTGGCCATGCTGTTGAAGTCGGATATCTCGCAGATTGGCTCGAAAAATTCGAAAGAATCCGGAGATGCACAAGCTGCAAATGGCGAAAAAAGGGGCGACAAGTTTGGTACCCTTCGCTCTGAAGTGTACATGGATCCTGCCAATGCCGACGCCGACAAGAAGGATTACTCGTCTTTTGAAATATGTTCTAAAGATGACGCAAACTGCCCTACGAAATACGCAGCCTTTGATTCCGTTTTCATCCGGTATGTTCGATTCGACGACGATGGGCGCTACCAGGCGGTGGAAGAGGCCCACTGGTATGTGGAAAACAACATTTTGAAGCGTACTTGTCGAACGATTGCAGGAGCCTCCGAATGCGGTTCCACGGACGAATCGAGAGAGGATGCCAAGGCTCATGCGGTAGAAATCGCGTCTGGAGTGACAACATTCAAGTTGGACCCGGTCAAGCCGGGCAACATGGAACAGCTATTTCCTTCTTCTGACGGCGAAACCTTCAGCCTTATTCCCCGGAAAGAAGCAGGCTACGAAAATGTGAGCGTGGCAAACGGATTGGGCGAAATTGGAGCCAGCGGCGCAGAACAGAAGATAGGCGGCCCCAATGGACCGTTCTTCTCGAACTGGACCAACGAACCTGGACCAGCCAACGACCACCTGTTGCCCGAAGTTGATCGTAAGATAAACCAACTCGTGGCCACAAACCCCGTCAATAACCCCGTAGCTTCGTGGAGCTCTTATTGCGAAACCCAAGGGGGGCATCTGCGATTGGTGCGCAATGTTGAATACGAACTTTCTTTCAGCATGACGTTGCCGCCCAGCGCTTCTGACAGGAGCCTTCTGTTCATTCCTGGAAGGGACCACATGTCCGTAGGTTTCCGGAACTTTGAAACCGGGGGGAAACCAAAAAAAAATGGACTGGTGTTGATAGACGACTTTATGTTCTTCCCGCCACTAGATGCAAAAAATGGCGATGGGGATAGGGTTATGCGGTTCACCGTTCCGGACACTGTTGACAATGCGTGTATCACCTTTACCTTCGCTTTCTATTCGCCCCTGGCATCGCAGGGAGCCATTACCATCAAGGATCTGCGGCTTAAAAAGTTGCCGTACTTAATGGCCGATGGTTCGCTTGGGGGAGTCCCCATTAAAGAAAAGAAAAATGTCAAGGCAATGAGATTGTTCCTGGAAGTCGCCCGTGGCGGTAAGAACAACGAAAAGGGCGAAACGAATACGATTGATTTAGTCATCCCCACCCCCAGCAATGGTCCCAGCGACTAGGAGGGAAACATGAAGTTTGGAATGAAAAACGAGAAGTGCGCAATGAGAAAATCCGGTGTGTCCTTAATCACCGTGATGCTGTTCATGCTGGTGGCCACCATCGCTGCCACGGCCACCTACAAGTGGATTACCAGTGAAGGCCGATCCAGCGCGAGCCGCATGCTGCAGCGCGAAGCCTACCAGAGTTCCATTGCCGGTATTGAGAATACCCGCGCCTGGATGACATTCCATGCCAACGATGTGGGTGCTCTTGTTCGCCAGTACTTGAACAATAACCCCCGCATTCCCATAAATTTAGACGGAAGGCTCCGCGCCCTTCAGCGTCAAGGACAAAACTACCATGTATGGCTCACCGGTGTGAACACCGAAAGTTCTACATACAAGCTGAAAATTTTGTCTAGCGGAGAAGCCCGCAACGGATCGCGCCACAACGAAGTTGCCATTCTCAATGTGGACGGGCTGTACCGTGTTACGGTGCCACAGATGCAGTTCCACCATACCATTGACTTCGACTTTGCCTATTATGGCGGCTCCTATACCTCTGCAGGACAGGTGACAATGACTTCGGGCGTGGTGAACGGAAACTGGAGCGGAAACCCGCCTGTCGTAGAGAAAAACTGGATTGTGACAGGAAATGCAACCCTATCTGGAAATGACCTGACGGTGGGGCAGACCGCCTGTATCGGCGGAAATGCCTCAATAGAGAACAACGGTATAACCACGACCGACCTTTATGTAGGTGGCGAATTTGACGGGCTTATCAAACGGGCCAATGGTAGCGTCTATTTCAACGGGGATGGAAAACACACCGGTACGGGTTCCATGATTATTGACGGAAACATGACCGTGAACGGTTTTTACCAGACGGCCCAGAACGCTAGTGACCGTGCGACAAGAATCGGAGGCAATCTTTGCGTCTCTGATTCCGGAGCCATCGTCTCCAAGGGTACCTCGGATTTGTTTTTGGTAAATGGAAATGTGTGGATGCCCGGCCCCCAGAACCTGTGGTACGGTTCGGTGGAAAAGTTTGGCTGCATGTGCAATGTGTACTCAACCTATTGGGAAACGAATGGGCAACTACTTCGGACAGAATCCTGTACAGGGAATTGGAACAACTATCCAGAAAAAGGGGTTCTCACCAGCTGCGCAGGTTCGCGACTGACGAACTCCAGCGACAACCAAAGTTCCTACGACAAAATTATTCTTGGTGACTCGGCTTCCGATATGATTTTCATCTCGAGTGCCTTATCCCTGTCAACCTACAACAGCACCTTAAGGAGTAAGAGTTTCACGGAGAACAGCAATTATAAAAAGTATTGCCCCGACGGTAAAAAAATTTCCTCTAATGACGAGTGGAGCATTGGGGTATATGCCGAAGGCTCCGGCACTTGTGCGGACGGCCAGCCAGAAAACTATACAATACCATCGTCACAAAAGAATATCTGCGGAACTTGGGGGAGCCCTCATTGGAAGGATTGGAGCCCTTCAGCATATTATGTGCTGTATTCACGCGGTTGGGAAAACTGGGGTGGTGGTTCTCATAAGCCCTATCCGGCCGTTACGGACGCCGAAAAGAAATACGCTATCTACTACACGGGGGGCACGACAGATGTGAATTTTGGCCTCTACGAGCTATCGGACTGGTATGTCCTGAAAAGCACTGTTACCGACCAGCAACGGCAAATACGATTGGTCGGTGTCCGTTCAGATAATAGCCATGGTGGCAATGGATGTCATGGGTCAGGATATTATGTTTTCAAACCGGATCCCGCCAACGACCAGATGGGTGGAAAATTCAGTTCGCCTGTTTCTGTCGGTGCCTATTATGTAGGCGGCGACGTTTTCTATGATGTGGGCGCCGGAACCTACAATGGATACAATTACGATATGACGGCAAATGTTGCAACAGGTTCTCCCTATTGCAAGAAGGGAAGTGACGATTACCGCCCTGTTTGCGGTGTGACTCCTTGGTTTAAGGCCAATGGTACGGTATCTAGTTCTTTACCCTATGAAAGGGAGTTCAACTGTGCCGAAGGCGTAATGACCGACTGTTATAGCATATGGGAACCGAGCGACCATGGTTGCGACGGATCCAAGTTCCTGGTCGACGACCCGGTGTGCACGCCCTTTGACGACTATGCAAGTTATGCCACCAAGGGCTGTGCCGCAAGCATCACTACCTGGGGCCAGTCTGGCTTCGAGTCTGCCCTCAACAGTTGTTACGCGACAAACGCTGCAAGCGATTCCCTTAGGCAGGTAAATCTCTACAATGGTTATCTGGTGGTACGCATATCCAGTTCAAACAGCAACTACACTCCTGATGCAAATAATCCTCTGAACGGAAGATTCATCATCATCGTGGATAACAAGCTCGGCCCAGGCCAGAACGGTCTACCCAAGACAACAAGCGACTCGAGAGTCTTCTTGTATCTCAACAACGGAGCCAGCTATCTTCAAAAAGAGCTGGAACATTACTTCATCTACATCAATAATAGCTCACAGAAAATCGAATCTTCGAACCTGAAATTGACAGGAACGCTCTATTCTCGCGCGGCGTCTTGCGCTACGGTGAATTTCCAGAGTTCCACGCTGACTTTTGATAAACCCCTTGTCGACGACTTGACCACGGCTGGCGTTATCAACAATTGTACCGACCCGAATAACGGTAACGGTGGCGGTGAAGGTGAAGGTGGTGAACAAGGCCAACAGCAAGTCGAAATTGTCGAAGGTGGTCCGGACTCTTACTACATCTCCATGGCCCCGCAATTGGCCGTACGGTTGGAATCCCAGTCCGAAAGTAGCGAAAGCCTGCCTGTGGGCAACAATGCCGCCGAGACTTTGGACCCGTCGTTTATCGTGCTGCCCAGAGTGATTTACCTGCCCAGAGATGCATACGGCAAACTTTCCGACTACTATAGTATCGTTCCCTTGAACGGTGCCGACTTAGACCCGGAAGATGTTACAGTCCAGTGCTCGAACGGACTTCGGACAGAAACCGACTTGTACGACGGAGCACTCATAGACAAAAAGGTTTACACATGCGTGGCGAAAGCGGCAGGTTACTCGGACATTCCGTTTTGGGTCGCTGTTAACGGAGAATTGAGAGGAACCCCGCAGGTGTCGTTTGTCGAAGGCGTCCAGGAAATGGGAACTACGGGTACCGCCCATGTGCATATAAATCTCCCCGCTCGTGGAAGTGCCCTGACGGTGCTTGTCGGGTGCCCTGCTACAATGCCTCCGGGTTGGAATTACCAGCTAAGGAGTGGCGGAAACATAGTCAACGGAACTTGCGTATTCGAGTTCCAGCCTGGGGCAGCAAGCCAGCAGGAACTGTTTGAGGTCACCACTAGTAACGCAAGCAACGGAACAGTAGTATTCCAGTTGTTGCCCGGCGAAGGATATGCCCTTTCGGCCCCCTTCATTTCAGAGCTTCATGTATCTAACCTGGCGACAATCGTTCGAGAAGACCCCACACAGGAAGAAATTGATGCCTATTGCGATATATATCCCGAAGACTGCCCGGCGGCTGGGCACCGCGCCCTTCCGGAATGGCCGAACTGCCCCTTAGATACGGAATGGGTGGCACCGGTACCCTCTGCAGAGGTTATCGATACGAACAATGTTTGGACAGCCCCCGCAGGCGGAGTTGGAACTATCAACTTGGAGGGGAAAAACATCAGCAGTTGCGTGATTATTATACCCATGGAAAACAACACCCTCAGCCGCGATACTATCGTTGCAGACCATACCTACAAACTTAGGGCTATTGCAAAGGCGAGAAAGAGTTCTATCAGAGTGGGCTTCAAGGGAGATGTGGGCACCGGGAAAAACCCCCGCATAATTATCGATGCGAATACCCGTGACACCACCTGTTTCTATGACGATGTCAAAGACAGTACATCCAAGACTTGTATCATGGACCTGTACAGCGGCGAAACTGTGAGTGTCTCCATTGCAAAGAGCGACGGCCAGAACACGAATTTCAACTACTGGAAATGCGAGAACAACGGCGGCAACACATGCCCCACCACAGAACCGATTACCAGTGCTGAATACACGAGCTTCACCATAAAGGACAACAACGCCGTTGTATACGCTCACTTCGGCGAGGTAGACAAGCACTGCTTCTTTGACGAGTTCAAACAGAATGGCGTTGAATGTCAGACGCATGTCAACGAAGAATACTGTATTGATAAATGCGGAAACGCCTCAAATTCTGTATGTGTCGGCGCTGTTGACGCCAATGGATCTTTCACCAATTCTAAGTGGCACTTGGTGGAGGGCTCTCTGGACAACATTGAAGACACCTACGAAAGCGTGTCTATAGACAATGCTGCTTCCAGGAGTAGCAACCGTTCCAACCGTGAGGCGGTCAAAGTCATGAGCACCGTACAGGCGGGTCTCCGCGGAACACTTAAGGCGTTGGTCCAGTTGCCCAAGGCGACTTCCAGCTTTGGAGTTACGTCTCCCAACATCGCAAAATCTGGATTCCTGCTCCACTCCAACGCCGAAGGCACTGAGTTCTTGATGCTGAATGTGTTCGTGAACGCGGCGGGCAAGTTAGAAGCACGGCTCTGTCCCGATGCGGGGACTGAGAATTGCATCTCAACGACGCCCGAGAGGAACGGTAGTGATCTATCTGTGTCGACATCCTCCATGGTGATGGTGGAAGCTACGCTTTCGGATACCAATACACTGGAATTGACAGTATTCTCAGGGAACTACTACGGTACCCCGGATACCTATACCAGTTCCATTAAGTTGTACAATCTCCCCAACAGCTATGGTTCCCGTGACCATGAATATGTGGGCTTCGGTTTGGCGGACCCCAATTTCAAGATTTATGGCATTGGCTGGAGCAGCGGCGACTACGGTGCTGACGAGTGCTGGGATACTTATCCGACGGTCAAGTGCTCCTTCTCTGCCGTAGCGGCCAGCGGGGTAATCCCCGTCGAAACCGATGTGGAACCCTGGCTAGGGCACTCCGGTTGGTTCGATACCAAGAGTTGTACCCCCGTGTACTACTACGACAATGGAACAGATGCCTGTAGTGGCAGTGCCGGAGCCGAGGTGTCCTGTCCGAATACCGGTTATAACTTCAGTTTGAGTGGTGCAGGCCAGCATGGCTACCGTGACAACAACGGCGTAGATGTCAAGGCCGCCAAGGCCTGGTTGAGTTGTATCAGTTCCGACGACCAGGTTATCGCCTGGTCTGCGGGCACAGAAAACCGGCGCGCCCATTGCGGCATGTTCTGGACAGGTAAGTTCACGGAATGTACGAATCATGCTAATATCGGTACGCTTTCCTCAATCAGTTCCGGCGGGATGGAAGGTACGATTACCCTGACAGGTACAATCAACCTGCGAGGATCCAAGCTGAACATCACACTCGAAAATTCGAACAACAGCGAAATAGAAGTGTGGCTCCTAAGTGAAAATGACACCTGGGGTGCCGATGACTATGCCAGTAGCGCAGTGCGGTTCAATGGAAATTCCGCAAGCTTTGATGTGGTGGAGGCCTTTGCTGACGGTGCCCAGGGATTTGACCCCGAAAATGTGAAACAAGTTGTGGTCAAGAACCTTGGCGAAAATGCCGTATCCAATGTAACGGTTTCTTCGACCTGTAAGAATGCCGTGGGCATTTCGGAATGCGAAGTGGCATATAATGACCTGACCGGTAAATGGGAAGTTTCTGCAGACGTGAGCAATAAGAGCAAGGTGTCGTCTTACGCTGTGACAGGCAAGGTGAATTCCTCTGATGTAGTCACGTCTACATCCGACCCCACGGAATGGAACAGCGGAGCCAACGGTGACCGTGCGACCTGGAAAATCGATCATAATCCTTATGAATCTTACCAGGGCAGTACCTTCAACTTCTCGGCGTCTGTTACAAATGCCAGTGGCGAAACCTTCTCGACAACTTGTACGCCTGCCGTGACTATCGGGAGCATTTCCTGCAGCAATTACTCCGCGAGCAACATCGCGAGCGGTGCGACATGGCCAGCGTTCAACTTCAAGCTGAACAACTGCCCCCAGAACAGTTGCGAATACGAAATCTGGTTTGATGGTAGCCCGCTTAGCGGAAATAACGCCTGTACAGAAGGCGCCTGCTCCGGCACGGGTGGCGGGTCTCTGTCCAGAACCAAGAGCGGAAATGCGGAAGAATGTACCACTGACGGTGGCTGCAGCCACTCTTACGAGGTGCGGAGTACCAGTACTGACAAACCGTTCACACCCTGTGAAGTGTCGTTTAAGGTGAATAAGAAGGTCTCTACCGAGGTGACAGCCACGTGTAGCGTGGGCGGAAGCTTGTATCAGGGACAGAACATTCAATTAGATGTTTCGAATATTACCAACATAAACAGCAATGTCGAGATGGTATGGACCTTCAATGGCTCCACGAAGACTATTAGCTGTGATGCTACCCATTGTTGGAATAATGAGATTACCGCTCCCACGACGGCGGGCACGTACTCTTATTCACTGTCTTACAACGGAGCTCCTGTTGAAGGCTGTTCTGGTACCGCTGTGATTGCTCCTGTGTTGGATTGTGCAGTAAGCCCTTCGACCGTTGACCAGAACGCCAGTTACACGCTTACTGCGACAAGGCATGCTAATTGTTGGGGATGTTCCTATACATACGATAGTGGTACTGAGAGTAACATTGAATTCAATGGTTCGAGCACTGTATCTCGTTCCAAAACAGCGACAACAACTGGTTCCAAGACGCTCCAATTCAGCTGTAGTTGCAATAACAATGTTTCTGGCTCCTGTACCGCTGGATTGACCATAAATCAGTCGGCACCGGCGTTTGATTGCGAAACGAACAAGTCTGCTCCGATAAACACTTCTATTGCGCTTACTCCGCAGAATCTGGTTGGATGCGGCGATGGTTGTAGCTATACCATTGCAGGGACGTCTGTGACGGGAAGCGGATATACAAGTGGGGCCCTGCCAAGTTTCACTGGACCATCGACTTCAGGTGCTCAATCATATGCTGTAAGCTTGACGAATTCTGTAGGAACTACAACTCACAACTGCTCTGTAACCTGGACGGCGGTGAATATTCCTGTAACTTGTGGAGTTTCTACCCATAATTACGATATCAGTGGAGAGGATGCCTTCTACCCCTCGCAGAGTTTGTACTTCATGGCAAAGAATAATAACAACACCAATGATTCCTATTCGGTGTCTGTATACAAGGATGGTTCATCTTTGGGGTCTGCAACATTGAATTCGAATTCTAACTGGTCCAATCTTTATTCGATAGGAACGCTTTCTGTGGGTGGACCTTATACCTACACCGTAAAATACGGAGAGCAAAGTCTCTGTAGTCATACCATTACGGTGGTAGATGCCCTAGGATGTTCTGTGGACAAGTCTAGCATTGCTCTCGGCGAAAAATTCAGGTTTACCAAGACATATCCTGGCAGCTGCTGGAATTCTACATTCACAGCAACAGGTGGATCTGGACATGGAGTGACATCACCCAGTGAATGCGCTGGCTACTATGATGTGACGCCTACCGCTCCTGGAGTATATACATACACATTCTCCGTAACTAACGGAAGCTTGGGTACGGCTTCATGCTCGAAGACCGTTACCGTAAACCGGGTTGCCCCGACGTTCAGTTGCAAAACGGGGCTGAAGGCGACCATTGGCGAAACAGGCAATGTGGTGATTGGTTTGCAGAATGTTACGGGTTGCGATGAAGGTGGTAGCTACTGTTACTACAGCATCACTGGATCGAGTATCAGCCAATCTGGAAATGGGTATACCTCTGGAAATCTTCCTGCATTCACGGATGGGACTGTTTCTGTAGATGGTACTAGCAAGAGCTATACTGTCCGACTCACGAATTCTGTAGGATACACCGAACACGACTGCAGTGTGAAGTTTACCGCAGCTTCTAGCTTCCCCTGTAATGCAGGGAACTCTACCGCAATAGCGAAAGAGACCGAACGTGAAGATAACGCCAATTCGTGTACCAAGTACACAATGGATGGTGCATCAAGCGTTCAGATTGGATGTTGGTGGGCTCCGGAAACTCCGGTTACGGTCAATATTATGAAGTGTGATGGAACAACGACATCTATTTCCCATCCTTGTACTGATTGGAAGGGAGTCGATGTTGGTGGCCCATGTACTGTATATCTACAGCCGGAAAAGAAGATAAAGTGGAAATTCAATAACTGGTAACATTACTTTGAAAGCACAAAGGCTCCCCACTGAGGGGAGCCTTTCTTTTACCCATACCACAAACAAATACGCCCAGCAAACAAAACACCCCGCGGAATCATCCACGGGGGGGTAAATGTCTGGCTAGGGAGCCTTGCTATGGGTTGCTAGGAGATTCCTTGGCTTTCTCTGCAGCGATTTTTCTGGCTTTTTCAATCAAATCGCTTGACACGCCAAGGGATTCTAGAATGTCTATTCCTTCTGCGCGTCCTTCTGCCAGGCCTTTCTCGCGTCCTTCGGCACGGCCCTCTGCACGGCCCTCTGCACGGCCCTCTGCACGGCCCTCGGCACGACCTTCAGCGAGCCCCTCCGCCTGCGCCTCAGTGCGGGCCTTGGCCAGCTCTTTGAGAACTCTACTGGCAACAATCGTCGAAAATTCTTCCTTCGTAACCATGTCCTTTTCCTGCCTTGTTAAGAGTTCGTCGTCTGCGTTGTCCACCTTGATGCGCTCCAGCGCCTCTTCCAAGATTTTGTTGCCGAAATCGGGCAGTTCCTTGCCGTCACCGGCGTGGTTCAGCAGGTACAGCCAGGCGTCCACAGAATCCTTGATCTCGCCAGCGGATTTCTTGAACTGGGGCAGACTGATCATAATATACTTATTTTTCGTGAAGATGGGGACAGTTGTGCCCGATTTTATGGCATTGCGGCTATAGAGTGCCCATTCGTCTATGTATTCTCCTTCCTTGGAGTCGGGCAGACTAAAATCGCAAATCCAGATGGAAACGGCCTCAGGGAGTTCATAGCGTTTACTCTCTCGTTCCTCCTTGGAGAGGGCTAGAAATTCCTTGGAATGGTCCATTGCTTGCTTGCCCTTGATGATCAGGAAGGCCTTGTAGAGCACGGCCCTGTCGATAAAGAAGTCGTGTTCCGCCTTTTGCATTTCCACGTCAATGAACCGTCCCGTTCCTGTGGTGGCGAAGATGTCCAAGATGACTTTCTTGCTCAGCGATGAGCGCATCGTTATGGTCTTGTCGAAAGTGAAGGAGAGATTCTTGATTTTGTCGTCACCTTCTAGCTGCAAAATCCCGTTCAAGAAATCCTTGAGGGCGTCTTCGCTGTCGAAGAGTTCCTTGAAGCCCGTGTCAAACTTGGGGTCCAGATAGACCTGACCCTGAAGCGATTCGGGAATGGGCCTTTTGCGGACGGGTTTGGTTTTTCTTTGTTTGTTTTTACTCATGGTGTCTTTATTGTCGGGAACGCCCCCGCGATAGCAGACGGGGAAACAGCCCCCATCTACATGTATAGACGTTTTTTTGAGGGGAAACTTGCCGGATTATTTTGTTAAAAATTTTTTCATGCGCGAGCTCTTTACAGGCAGGCTTTTTTATTTATCTTTCGCCCTGGATTTAAGAACAGGTACTGTTTGACAGTCTTCGTGGCGGGCCCCTTTCCGCTTTTTCCCAGATGAAATTTTCTTTTGGAGAAATCCTATGAAAAGTAGGATATGGGGCCTTGTGGCCCTTGGGGGAGCCTTGCTTTCCTCAACTGCATTTGCAGGAACCTGCAAGAACCTTGTCTTGTACGAAAACGGCCAGTCCAAGGGCCGCATGGAAGAATCTACCCGGTCATTCCCCGAAGCTCCGGAGTGGTCCGCCAACTGGGGCGACTTCGACGGCATGAAATCGCCCTACATCCGCCTTTCCGGCGTGCGCAACTACCGCGGCGACTGGACGGGCTCCCTGATCTTTGATGCGCTTCCCGTTACGGTGCAGGGCGGTTCCCTGAAGCTCAAGGTCCGTTCTACCCAGGCGGGAAACTTTGGCGTGTGGCTTTCGGGTCCCGGCGGAAACGGTAAAATCTCGTTCCACGCGCTGGAGGCTGGCAACACCCATGCCCTGGAAATTCCCGTCTCGAGCCTGATGGATGGCGCTTCCGTAGAGGTGGACAAGGTGGGAGTCGGCCTGTTCGGCGTCCCGGCAAACCAGTATACCACCCTGTTCGTGGACGATATCGCCCTGACTTGTGTCCAGGATGGCGCTTCGACTTCGACATCGGATACGGAGGATGGGGAGACTCCCGAAGACCTTGGAGCCTACGACTTTGTGGATGTGGACCCCGCTTCTCCCATGCGGGAAGGGCTCTTCGAGGATGTCTTTGAACGCCCGGTAAAGTCCCGCTATGCTGCCGACGAAAGAGCGGCCCTGAAGGCGGCCACACCTGCAAGCTTCGTGATTCCCGAGGAAAGTCACCTGCAAATCCTGGATTTCAAGGATGCCGACAGTCTCTCTCCCCAGAAATCGTGGCGTGGCTGGTACAACAGCATGTTCCTGGTGGAAAGGGGGAGCCTTGCAGACGGAGTTATCCCCAATTCCAAGAGACTTTTCGACGAAGCGGTTGAGCTTGCCGCCATGAGTGACTATACGGTGTTGCCCCTGCTCGTGGCCGACATGGAGTATGGTGTTGCCTACTGTGGCGACAGCGCTTGCGCTAAGCAGGAAATCGAAGATTACCGCCTGATTCTGGTGGGGCTTTCGTCTCCCAGCGTCTCATCTTCTAAGATCCGGGTGGTATATGACCCCTATTTTAGCGTTGCCCCTGATGGAAAACTTCCGGAATTGGAACTGTGCACGGGAGGCCGGTGCCTGAGTCTATCGCCAAAATCCGAAGGCGTGTTGGAATTCGATTCGGCTGGACTTCAGACGGTCCAGGTGAAAATCCATTCTGAAAACCGGACCTTTGAACAGAAGTTATTCGTGGAGGTGAAATGATGAATTGCTTGAAAATGCTGTTGATGGCGATGCCCTTCCTTGTGGGGGCGGTTTCTGCCAAGACTGTGGACCTGTTTTATACCGACATGGGCGGTAAATCCTGCCTTTCCAAGAATGAATACTTGTCGAGAGACTGTTTTAAGAGAATAGGATTATCAGTCCCTTTCGCGATGTCGCAAGTTCGTCTCCGTTTTATCGATCCGCCGGAACATCAGTCGTCGAAATATGGCTTTTATCTGGAACGCCCCTTCTTTATCATAGACGGGATACACCTGAGTACCGATGAAAAACGGACCCTTTCACAATTGCAGCATGAAACGGAGGAATTTGGCATTCCCGAAATGCTCAAGTCGTTGGGCTATACGCCGGTCTTGGTGCAGTTCTCTCAAACGGTGACGAGATCGCTCCAAAAGAACGCCTCGATTTTTTCGCATCTTTTGGATTATTTGGATGACAACGGTCTCGTGCCCTTTCCGAACAAGATGCAGGATGGGTTCGTGATACTGGGCATCAGTCAGGGCGGTATTATTGGCCGTTATGGGTCCTATCTTTACGATAGTAAGCGGGACAGGAATGGGAGCGCCCCGGTCCGTTTCTTTGCATCCCTGGATTCACCCCATCAGGGGGCGGTGATGCCCCGTGGATTGGTGGCGTCCATCGATTTCTGGGCAAACGAAGCAGAAGTGGGGGCGGCGGAAGCCTTCTACGACTTGATTTCTTCTCCGGGGGCAAGGGACCTGCTCATTTACGATACGGAAGCGGGAAACACCTCGTATAAACCCAAAACCGGTGCAGACAGGTTTCTTTTCGGCGATTACCGGAAGGCTGCGGAATACAAGGGGTTTCCCGTGGTGCTTGTTGCGCAGGGACAGCTGAAGGGAAAGGACCCGTCTCACAAGAACAAGTACTATGAACTGGAGCGTCGAACGGAGCTGTTCTCAAAGGTCATGGGGCGTGCTACGAGCAATCTTTCCTACTCCACGGCCACATCGGGAGAATACGCCCGTAACCGCAAGTATGAATTCAACAATGATGTCGATGAAGTTGCCAAAAAGGGTGTGACGGATTACGATTTTGTGCAGGGGAGTACCTATCCCTTTGCCAAGACTTTGTACGAATCGCTGAGAGATGGGATGAAAGATGCTATGCCGGGGAGTTGGAGCAAGAAGGTCAAGGTGTTTGGCGTGACCGTTGCAAACCTGCCCATGAAATCCTATTGGAACGACGATACACTTTATCAGGCCAGCAGCACCTTTATTCCCACAGTAAGCGCCATGGACTTGAAATGTGGCGGGGACTTGGCGATCCGTAAGGAGTGTGCTCATACCCAGGGTTCCTCCGGTCTCGCATTCGAAAAACCTGAAACAAGGAGTACGGCCAGGGCTATTTACGCCGTGGACCCGAGCCACCCCAGGTATTCCGAGTCCATGAGCGGTCGACATATCGAAACGCCCACTAATAAAAGTAGTTCCGTCAACAAGAAGGTTCTGGCTGGCATGCAGGTGGATGTATGGCGGGTGCTTTGTGAGCTGGCCAAGTCGGACTACGATCCCGCCGCAAAAAGGTTCCGCAATCCAAAATTGGGAGGACTTTTCTCGCTGAATACGAGCTGCATGGATCAGAGCAAGATGCCTGCCGTTATCAAGAACGGCGGTCTGCTCCAGAGCAAGGCATTTGCGTATGTCCGTTACGATTACAGCTCGGCGACGGAGAAGAACGAGTCTGCCTCCTTTAACCTCCCGGCAGGTTGGCGGAAGGTGGCGACGGTTGACAATGGTCAAGATGTCCCAGCGTCCAGTATCTTTGAAGTGGAAGTGAAGGCAGAAAAAGCCAAGGGCAACTGGATGAAGGCGGAACTTTTGCTGACGGGACGCAAGAATGGGGGACCCCAGGTACAGTTTGCCGAGCAGGGAGTGCCGCAGGATGGCTTGTTCCACGCGGTTCGCTGGCAAATGCCCGCTACTGCGGGGGCCTTGAAGAACTTCCGTTGGTTCCGCCTGGTGTTGAATTCGGACGGGGCCGTTGTGACGCTCCGTCGGCCCCGTCTTATTATCAACGCTAACAGTTTTGAGGAAGTTCCACCGGCAATTCCTTCGGCAAAGATATACCCGAATACGAATTACAAGGTGGTTCCCTGGTCCGATACCGTTACGGTCAAGGACTATTCCGATGGTCTTGGCTCTGGCTTGTCCATCAATTTCAAGTCCAACATGGACGGTGTCCATTTTGACCTGAAAAAGAGCTACTCCATGAACACCTACAAGAATTTGGTCGTTTCCTACTGGCCAGGAACATGCCAGGGCACTTCCATTTTCTTCGATGCAAAGTTCAAGAAAAATGTGGTTATAGGTAACGGTAGTTTGCAAAATGGATTTGTTAGTAAAAAATTACCGTTGTCGGATTTGGTAAACACGGACATTACACCCAAAGGCTCCCTTTCCGCGTCCCGTCTGGGATTGCAGGCGATGCGGGCTGGCGAAAAGTGTATAGTCCATTCCATAACGCTGGAATAATCCAGTTGAAACAATCCGAATAAAATGATATCTTTCGGTCGCCTTAGAATGGAGAGAAAATGAAGAGTAATTTGTCTGTATTTTTGTTTCTGCTTGTGATTCTGTGTATGCTGGTAGGTTGTAACAGGCCTATTCTCATGTCCATGGGCACCAGCCCCATGCCGGTTTACCATGAACCCAGGTGGAGTGGCGAGCAGGACAAGAAATGGGTGGTTTCGGCCGACGCCTTTGTTGGCCCTTACGGAGAAGGTCTGAATGTCAGGGAAGTGTTCTCCTTGGGAGGGGACCTGTCCGTAATGTACCGTTTCTGGAATCCCCTGTTCGTGCAGGCGGCCTTTGCCGGGACGGCGGGAGACCTGAAGTTCGGCTGCTCCGACATTCCTTGCACCGAGGAATATGGCACCTGGATTGACAAGCACGATCAGAAGTACTCCTTCTGGACCTTGCAGGAGCGAGTCCTTCTTGGTTCGGATTTCGTGCTGGGAGACCTTGTCCAGTTGGGCCTGGGCGCAGGCGTACAGTTTTTTCAGGCGGATGGCCAGTACGAAAAGGAGCGTGAGAAACTGGAAAAGATGGACCTTGCCGACAATGCCAACGGCAAAAACGAAATCTACCCTGTGGTTAGCTACTGGATAGGCGTCAATCTGGGAAATCATGCCCGGTATGGGGTCATCAAGAGCGAAGTTGTCTTGGCGGTGTCCGACGATGTACCGGATGATGCCGTCATGACTGGAGGCCTGCTGTACTACCACCCTAGCGGATTTCATGGGGGGTACTCCTTCTCGGCGCAGATGGGATTCGTGCTCCAGGTGGGCAAGAGCTTCAGCTTCTAATTTTTCGTTCATGTACAAAAAAGTCCCGGAAGAAATTCCGGGACTTTTCTAATTAGGGCTCGCGGCATTCACCGCGGAAAAATTACTTGCTGAGGGTCTGAACCTGCACATCCCAGCTCTGGTTGCCAAGGGCTATGCGGTAGGTGCTTGCGGCACCGGCCTTCATGTTCTTGGTGTCCACGGCAGGAGCAGCGTTGGGGTCCTTCTTGGGAACGCCAATGTGGCGGTTGCCCTTGAGGAATTCGATACCCTTGTTGCCAGCCTTCGTCTGGAGGCAGCCCGTGATGAAGATGGTCTCGTCGTTGACCGGCAGACCATTTTCTTCGAGGAGCTTCTTGGCAGCCGGGATGCCCGGCGGAAGAATTTCTTCGGCGCACTGGATGCCCGGATAGGCTTCCTTGAACGGCTTCATGTTGAACTGGTCGGCAGCAATCTTCACGAGCTCCGGATCCGGTTCGCACGGGGTCTTGCCCTGGTAGCCGAGGAGCATCTTGCCGTAGCCTTCGGTCATCTTGAACCACGTGCCGCGACCGGCAGCTTGGTTCAAGGTGTTCATGTAAGCCTGCTGGAAGTAGAACTGAGAAACCGGCGTCACGGAAGAAGCAAAGCCACCGCGGCGGACGCATTCACTCATGTTCTCGATAACCTTCGGGAAGAGGTGGAAGGTCTTGGTTTCGCGCATCATGAGGGTGTTGGCCGTGAGAGCGCCACCCGGCATGGGGCTGAAGATAACGTCGGTCGTAATCTGGCGTGCTTCAGGCGGGAAGTTGTAGTCCTTGAGGCATTCAACGGCGACGTTGTTTGCTTCCATGAGTTCCGGAATGTGATCGTCAACGATGCTGTCTTCACCGAGGGCGAGCTTGTATTCCGTACCCTTGAGGGCGTGGAACATGGAGAAGAGGTCCGGCTGAGCCGTACCGCCAGAAAGCGGCTTGCGGCCGAGGTCAACACCATCGGCGCCACCTTCGATAGCGGCCTTGTACTGGGCCACACCGGTACCGCAAGTGTCATGGCTGTGGATGCGGAGTTCGACCTTGTCACCAAGGAGCTTGCGAGCGCGCTTGAATGTTTCATAAACCTTAGTCGGGTTCGTCGTACCGGAAGCGTCCTTGAAGCAGACGGAAGCGAACGGAACACCGGCGTCCAAAATGTTGCGGAGGATGCGTTCGTAGAATTCCGGGTTGTGGGCGGCGTTGAGGTCGCATCCCGGAGGAAGTTCCATCATGGTCACGACGACTTCGTGTTCCAGACCGGCGTCGGTGATGCACTTACCGGAGTAAATGAGGTTGTTGACGTCGTTCAAGGCGTCGAAGTTACGGATACGGGTCATGCCGTGCTTCTTGAACATGTCGGCATGGAGCTTGATCATGTCGCGCGGCTGCGGGGCGAGGGCCACCACGTTGATACCGCGGGCGAGGGTCTGCAGGCGGATGTTCGGGCCCACTACGCGGCGGAATTCGTCCATCATGTCGAATGCGTCTTCGCCGCAGTTCTGGTACAGGGCCTGGAAACGGGCGCCGCCACCAGCTTCAAAGTGGGTGATGCCAGCCTTCACGGCAGCTTCGACCGCGGGCATAAAGTCCTTGGCGAACACACGGGCACCGAAAATAGATTGGAAACCATCGCGGAACGAGGTGTCCTGGAACTTGATCTTTTTCATTTGTGTCTTCCTATGGGATAAATCCCTGGTTTTTACTGTACAATAAAAATACGGGGAAAATATAAATAATTAAAAACTAAATAAACATCATGGTGTTGAGTTTAGCCCGGTATTTCCAGGTGAGTTCGTGCTTGGGACCCAGCACTCCGAACAGGGTGAGCATGGCCTTCTTGGCGGCACCGTCGTTCCAGTCGGGGGCTTCTACAAACAAATTAAGGAATGCCTGGAGGGCGCTTTCAAAGTCTTCTTGGCAGGCCAGCTTGCAGGCTTCGTGGTAGACCACCGCTTCCTTGCCCTGTACATCCTTCTTGGCAGCTTCGGCATGAAAGTCCAGCAGTTCCAGCAGGGATTTGGCTTCGCGGTACTGGTCGTCGGCCTCGTTGAACTTGGAAAGGACTTCCTTGGCCTTTTCGGTATCGCCGAGCCCTAGGCTTGCCTTGGCCCACAGGAGCTGCAATTTCTTGTCGTCGGGGGCCTTGGCCAGCGCCTCGTCCAGCATGGGAAGGGCCTGGTCGAAGTTTTTCTGGGCGATGGCGTCTTCCAGGGCCATCTGGAACCTGGCCTCGTCGCTCACGAAAAATTTCTCAAGACGCTTTTTCAGGTCTGCTTCGGGGAGCACTCCCTGGATTACATCCGCAATCTGGCCTTTGTCCACGATGTGGACTTCGGGTACCGACCGCACCCGGAACGCCTGGATGAGCTGCATGTTTTCCCGTTCGTCGCAGCTAACCACGCCCAGGGTAAAGTCCATGCTGGTGGAAAGCTGCCCAAGCAGCTGGGAATAGGGGGCACAGTCGGGGTATTCTGCCGAGGAGAAAAGCACCGCCACGGCACGGGTCTCGGAGGCCTGTGCCACCTCGGTCTCAAAATTTTCGCTAGTAATCTGTACAACTTTAGCCATGGTATAAATATAGAATTAACTATATTCAAGACCATGAGTACCTGCCCGTTCTGCAAAACAGAAGTGGCCCAGATGAGAATCGGTCACTTGGACCTGCGTATCTGCCCGAAATGCTTTTCGGCGTTCTTCCCCTGTGACCAGACCACGGCTCTCCGAGGAGACCTGCCGGACAAGTCCCGCGAGCTCTGGTACAATGCCCTGCTTGCAAAGAACGTGGCGGACCCGGACATGACAGGCGCCTGCTGCATCGACCATGGCGAACCCCTGGTAGATGGCAAGATTCCCGATTACGGCTACGAGGGCAAGGTCGCCACCTGCTGCAAGATGTTTCATCTGCCGCCATCCATGGTTCTTCGCATCTTGAAGCGGACCATCGACACGCCGTTCCAGAAACCGGCGTCTAGCGGCAAGCATCATTTCTTCTTTATCCGCGCCATCGATTCACTTGTTTCTAAATTGTTCGGTGAAAAACAGCCCGATGAAGACCCCCTGGATGCAATCCCCTACGAGATCCACCTGAAAAAATTCTTCGAATAACGCATGAAAAAGACCTATATCATTCTTTCAGCAATTGCAGTGGTGGTCCTGCTGGCCTATCTGCTGATGCCAAAGGTCACCTTCGAAGAGACCGTGTTCCCTACGGAAAAGGGCGTATCCCTGCTTGCTTACGATGATCAGGGGGACGGCGGAAAGTCCAGGATTGAATTCGGGAAGGATGCCGATGCTCTTTCTTTCCGCTGTACGCTGGGGGAGGATACCACCCTTGCCGCCTGGTGCGGGCTTCTGTGGAATTTTGATCCCGACAGTGCAAAGCTCTATCGCAACTGGTCTCTCGTAGATTCCCTGATTTTTGATTTGGAAGTCCAGGGGACGCAGGAAGTGCTGGTCAAGCTCTGGACCTACGATCCTGACATCACCGACATCAGAAAAGCCAAGACCTTCCGCCTGCTGATGAAGGAGCTGCCCCTGCAGAAGGGGCACAACCGCGTGGCCATTCCCATGGACCAGCTCTACACGCCGGATTTCTGGTACGAAGATGTCAAGACGGAATCCGGTAATAGGCATACCCATTTAGAGACTGCCGCCAGGCTGGAAATCGCTCCGGGTTGGAATCAGGCCCGCGGCAAGACCTTCTCGTTGAAAATTCGCAGCATCAAGGCCATCGGTATCAGCAATTTCAGTTTTGGCGTAGTGCTGTTCATATTTGTGGCGCTGACCATCGTTGCCGTAGGTAGGCGCCACCAGCTCAAGGACGATTCGGAAAAAGACGATGGAGACCAGAAATAAGGCAATAGGTTTCTCGCTTTTCGTTGTAGCCTTCGCTCTGTGGGGGCTTTTCTTTTCCATGTTCAAGGGGGTGGCCCTGGAACTTTTCCCGGCCAAGTCCTTTGAAATCTACACCCTTACGGACCACGAGGCTCTCGGGTTTTCCACCTCCGAAGTGACGGTGACGGATACCCTTGTAGATGCGGTGGTGAATATCCGGAGCGGCAAGGCGTTCCCCTTTGCCGGGTTCGGCTTCAACCTGATGTCCCAAAACGGGAGACCCACGGGTTATATGGACCTATCCAGGTTTGATTCCCTGGAGCTGGAAGTCTCCACCGTGCGGATGAACTCCATAGGGTTGCGTATCTTGACGGATGATCCCCAGTATTCGCAAAAGGGGCTGTACATGAGTTACCGCCCTCTGGAAACCCAGGCTCCGGCCGGTCGAAACTTCGGGGTGGCCAAGGTCGCCATCGCTGATTTCAAGACGGCGGAATGGTGGCTTGCGGGCATGGGGCTAGAAAAAGATGACGGCCTTACCTACTTATATAGGGCTATGCTTCTTGAGGTTTATAACGGCCAGGGTACCCTGCGCGGGATTCCAGATGCAATCCAGGTGAAATCGGTTCGCCTATGGGGAGAAAATCACGATTTCAAGAAGGGAATGTTCTTTGGCCTTGGATTTCTGGTGCTTCTCTTTGTATGTTTTGTCTACAGGGCTTTTCGTAAGCCGGAGAACCTTGGCGCGCTGGAACGGCAGATGGGAAAGGTGGCCACTCTCCTGAAGACGACGGATAAGTCGCTGGCGGAAATCGCCATCGAAGTGGGGGAGAAGAAGGTCTCTTGCCTGGAACGGAAATTCCGCAAGGTCTACAGGCTTTCGCCGCTGGAATACAGGAGGAAAAATGATTAAGCATTGGAACTTGGACAAGGTCATGCATTTTCTCAAGATCCTGGTCCTGTTTACGGTCGGGATGTTGCTGATCTATTACCTGAGAGGCGTCCTGTTTCCCTTCTTTGCGGCGTTTCTCATCGCCTATATCGTAGATCCCATAGTGAACCGCTTGCAAAAGAAGGTGAAGCACCGGATTATCGCCGTCATAATCGTTTTATTGGTGGCGGGGCTTGCCATTGCAGGCGCTCTTCGCCTGTTTATCCCTTTGGTGATTGGTGAAGTGCAGAATCTGGGCGTCCTCATAGCGAAGGTATTCAACGATTCGGAATGGGCGGCACGGATTGAAAAGTTGATGCCCGGCGGATTGTACGAAACCATCCAGTCCTTGATTTCCTGGGAGCAGTTGTCCGCTTCTATGCAGCACCTGGATTTTTGGAGAGAGGTGCAGAATGTGGCAGGCAAGGTTCTTCCGGGAGCCTGGGGTGTTCTTTCTTACACGGGAACAATCGTTCTGTGGTTCTCCGGTGCTGCAGTGATATTCATGTATCTGGTGTTTATCATGCTGGATATGCCTAAGCTTCGTCTGGGCTTGTACAGTCTGGTTCCCGAACGGTTTCAGGACAACGCTATTTCTTTTGCGAGAGAAACAGACCGTTTCATGGGAACCTATTTTCGCGCCCAGTCCCTGGTGGCCTTGACGGTGGGTACCCTCTATGCTATCGGTTTTGGTATAATGGGGCTTCCTATGGGGGTTGCCTTCGGGCTTTTTTCCGGCGCTCTCAACATGATACCCTATTTGCAGCTCACCACCATCCCGCTGGCCCTTGTTTTGGCCGTGGTTCACGCCTTGAACACGGGAATGCCCTTCTGGGAAGTGGCCTTGATTATTTGCTCCATTTACCTTGTTGTACAGGTCATACAGGACTTTTTCTTGGTTCCTCACATTGTCGGAGGCTCCATGAATCTGCCTCCCGTGGGCATTCTTTTGTCCTTATCGATATGGGGTAAGTTGTTGGGCTTCTTAGGGTTACTTGTAGCCATTCCGTTCACTTGTCTGTGCTTGGTGTACCTGCAGAAGCTCCCCAAGAACAGGTATGACGAAGACCTTGATTCGCCCGAACCGCCCCCCGAGGCTTGATTTTAGGGGGCTGGAGAAAAACAAGAAAAAAAATTTTTTTTTGAAAAAATTTCCCCATTTGCCAAAAAAAAAGGTATAATATACGCATAACTTTCTTAAACCTAACTCAGGAGTTAAAAAATGAACAAACAAGATCTCATTGAAGCCATCCTCGCTAACAAGGAAGCTGGTTTTGAATCCAAGGCTGCCGCTGGCCGCGCTGTTGATGCCGTTCTCGACGGTATCGCCGCCGGTATCAAGAAGGACGGCAACGTCCAGCTGATCGGCTTCGGCACCTTCGCTGTGAAGAGCCGCGCTGCTCGCACTGGTCGCAATCCGCAGACTGGCGCTACCATCAAGATCAAGGCTTCCAAGACTGTTGGCTTCAAGGCCGGTGCTGCCCTCAAGGCTGACGCTGCTAAGTCCAAGGCCAAGAAGTAATCGATCTTTTGAGGTCTAAAAAAGGCTGCCCTTCGGGGTAGCTTTTTTTTTATATTAGGGAGAGAATTAAAACAAGGATGGTTTTTATGTGCAAGTTGTTTTTGGGGTGGTTGCTGGTTTTGTCTCTGTTTATCGGAGCATGCGGTAGTAGTTCTTCGGGTAGCGATGTGGCAGATGACCCCTGTACAGCAGACCCGAGCTTGCCGGAATGCCAGACTGATAATAGTGAAGAAAATCAACAGACTGAACCGGAAGAGCAGTGACAGAAAATGGTAATAGCGTAACTCTTTGTCATTCAAGTCGTTAAAAAGTTTCTCCTAGGGAGAAACTTTTTTTGTAAAAACATATTGCAGGTTTTACATTTTTTGTCTATATTTGCGCAAGTTTGAACTGAACGAATTTTGGCTGGGAGAAGATGATTTTGCAGAAGATTATGGATGCAAAGGCACCTTGCGGAACACACCGTTCCGACGCAGTCAAGGTTTTTTCTTTTTGTGATTTTGATTTTGCTGAACTTTTTAGTTCAGCATTTTTTTTACGGAGACAAAAATGAAGATTGAAGGCATCGACAAAGTCCTTATCATCGGTTCTGGCCCGATC
>CAMKNA010000002.1 GCA_946414075.1 uncultured Fibrobacter sp. | reverse complement strand
AATATTTTCTCCTTCTTAGGAAAGGGCTCTTTTGAGCCCTTTCTCTTTTTTTATGCACTTTCATCCTGGCGCAAGCGCCAACCTTACGGCTCAGCCATGACCATACAAGTATGGTCGCGGCACTCGCCTTTTAAGGTTGTGGCCGACGCTCTATTCTCACAACGTAAGACCTTTAAATTATTGGTTTGATATCTTTCTCGCTATTTATGGATTAAAGCTGTTGTGAATTTTATGAAATAAAAAAGACGATGTAAATACATCGTCTTTTTGAATCTTTTGCAGATTTGTATTAGCGACGGCGGGCGGCCATCTCTTTCGTGAGGATGTCCATGACGGCACCGAGTTCGGCAGGAGCCTTGAACACCGGATTTGCGAACTTGCTTGCAATGTCGGCGAGCTTTTGTTCGTGATAGCCGACCTTGAATTCCGTGAATTTGAGGCCGTGAGCCGTGCTGATGACGACCACGTTTTCGTCCTTCGCAATCTTGCCTTCGGCACAGAGCTTTTCGAGAGCGCCGAGAGCGACACCCGTGTGCGGGCAGCAGTAAAGACCGATGCGGTCGCCGCGGTGGGCTGCATTGGCGAGTTCTTCTTCAGTGACGCTTACGACCATGCCGTTTGTCTTCTGGATGGCGCGTACGGCCTTCGGATAGCTGACCGGGTTGCCAATCTGGATGGCACTGGCGAGAGTCTTCTTGGCCTGAACCGGTTCGAGTTTGTCGAAGCCGCGGGTGTAGGCGCGATAGAACGGGTTGGCATTTTCGGCCTGGGCGACGATGATGCGCGGGATGCGGTCGATGAGGCCCATAGCCTTGCAGTCTTCGAAACCTTTGGCGAGAGCGCTCACGTTACCGAGGTTGCCGCCCGGGATAATCACGGTGTCCGGGACCGTCCAGCCGAGTTCCTGGCAGATTTCTGGAGAAATCGTCTTCTGGCCTTCCACGCGGAGGCTGTTCATGGAGTTTGCGAGATAAATGCGATTGTCCTTTGTGACTTCCTGAACAATCTTCATGCAGCCGTCAAAGTCGGTGTCGAGGGCGAGCACGATGCTGCCGTTAGAAATCGGCTGGATCAGCTGGGCAGCGCTCGTCTTGCCGGCCGGCAAAAAGACGATGCTCGGGATGCCGGCCTTGGCGCAGTAGGCGCTCAAAGCGGCGGAGGTGTCGCCGGTAGAGGCGCAGGCCACGGCGTCGATTTCGTGAATCTTCTTCTTGATGATGTGGTTCACCTGGCTCACGAGAACCGTCATGCCCAGGTCCTTGAAAGAACCGGTGTGGGAGTTTCCGCAAAGCTTGACCTTCAGGCTCTTGATACCCATTTCCTTGGCCAGCGGGGCCGCGTCAAAGAGGGGACTCCAGCCTTCGCGCATGGTCACGATGTCTTCGATGGGCATGTCGGGGAGCACCATCTCGCGCTTGCTCCAGATACCGCTCATGTCGGCGGGTTCGAAGCTCATGCGGCGTTCGGCGAAGAGCTTTTTCCATTCGTCGGGGCTCTTGCTTGCCAGGGCTGATCTGTCGTGTTCCACTTCGAGCAGGCTTCCGTCCACCTTGCTCCTGTAAATGACGTCGGTCAGCGGGTAGGTGTCGTCGCCGTTGATGTTCCTGAAATGCGCATTAAACTGTGCCATAAAGTCCTCTAGTTTTTCCGGCTCAAATATAGTAAAAAGGGGCTATTTTTCTATATTATATCCGGATTTTATGGATTTGACCTGGAGACCAGGGTGAAAAAGATTCTAGTTGTTTATATTTCGTTGTTGGCACTAGCCCTGTCGGCCTGCATATTCGACTCCGATGAGACGGTTATGGCAAGCTGGCTTTCTGACCAGGGGATTCCCGGCGGCTACAAGGTGCAGACTCTGAGCATTGGCGGCTTGACCCCCGTGTCATCGGAAGTTTTTTTGGATTCTACACCGAAATTGGCGAATGACAGGGCGTTCCTGGGCTCTGCGGCGAACATTTCCCATGATATCGTCTTGGACTTTGCCTTCTACGATTCAGTGTTCTTTGCCGATCTTAAGAAGACGGAACCTGCATCGGCGTATTTGGCCTTGTATGTCCTAAGGCCATTCTACAATTCCAAGTCCTACCCGAAGGACTCTCTACCCCTGAAGGAAGATTTGGCCCTGAAGATCAGTTGGAAGCTGGACAAGGGTTCTTCCAAGTCGTTTGTGGATAGCGTCGGGGATATTTCCGATTCCCTGTGGCTGTCCCGTCTTGCCAAGTGGAAGGCGGATGCGACGGTTGACACCACGATTTCGGTTTCTGTCACGTCCAAGGATACTGTAGTCAAGGTGGGCATACCCCAGGAACTGTTGTCCGCGATGAAAAAGCTTTCCAAGGCGTGCCACCTGCAGTTGAGATTGTCCGCTCCGGAAGCGGCGAGAACTTACCGCTTTTATGGTGCCGGAACACTCTATTACCCGAAGCTCTGGGTCAATTTCCCAAAGCAAAAGACCTATAATCAATTTGATCCCTTCCGCACGGCCCATGTGGTTTCGAATAGGGAGACATGTTCCGATTGTGCCGTGTTGCACGGAGGAATCTACGATTCCCTGGTACTGGAATATGAAAATGCTCCTATCATGAAGGCCCTGTCGGATTTCTATGGCGACGAATTTCCCTATACGGAAGGTGCCGGCGACGATGTCCGGCAGACGGTGGTCCTGGCGGAGATGACCTTTGCCAGGGATGACAGCCAGGGCTCTAGCGAATTGGGACTGCCTATCCAGGTTGTGGTAGGCTCGTACATAGATAGCGCCGGTAAGAGCAAGCGCCAGATGGAAGCTTATCGGTTGAACAAGTCCCTTATTGTGTCCAAGGGGCACCCCAACATGATATTCTATGATGGGGATTCCCTCACCCTGCAAGTGACATACGGACTGCGTGATTTTATCAATCGTGCTCGGGATGGCCGCAATTTCAAGATGATGATGCGTTTGGGGTACCCCGTACTGCAACCGAAGGATTCCAGCTATTCGGACCATATCACATCTTCGAAAGACACCTCCTATGTGTTCTTCTCCCATTTTGACCATGCCCGTTACGATTTTACGCCGGCTTTGAAGCAACCCGCTACCTTGAAACTCTGGCTTGCCAACAAGAGGGGGGATGAATAATGAAAAAGATTGTTCTCGTTCTTCTTGGTCTGGCTGTTTGTGGTTTCGCCTCTGTTATTGGCCTTGACGCTATCGGCGAAGAACAGATGGCTGGTGGTGTTGCCGCCACGGCAGGCCGTGGATATGCTGGCGGAGCAAAGACTGGGGACGCCGAGGGACTTTCCCTATTGAACCCGGCCCGCAACGCTTTTGACACCAAGGTGGTCTTCAATGTCAACTTTTTGATGGAATGGGTCGCCCTGGAAAGCCATGGCGACAATTTTGGAGTGAATGGCATATCTATGCCGTCCTTCAATTTGTCGTTCCCCATGGGCGGCTTTGGATCCATGGGCGTGTCCCTGTGGCAAAGCTATTCTTCCAATATCGACGAAGAGGTGGGTGGGGGCAAAAAATCCATAGAGACCTCGGTGGAGTACCAGAGCAGCGTATACGAGATTGTGCCCAGCTATTCGTTCCGTTTGCCGGTGATTCGCAATTTCGCGTTGGGCGCGTCGGCCCATTTGGTGATGGGTAACCTGACTCGTAGCATATCCATGGGCCCCGACATGGAGGAAGTTTCTTCTAAGGATGCTTGGGCGGCAAGCCGTATAGAGCTTACCGACTATGTGGATGGAACATGGGAAATCAAGAACCATCCCGCATACTATACCCTGGCCCTGCAGTACCGTGGTCACCAGTCCTCGTTCTATTTTTCCTATACCACGCCCCATACGCTCTTGAATGAGCTGGACTACAACTTCCGCTTGAGCGAGTTGGATACTCTTGCCCCGACTAAAAAGTCCAGGGAAATTGAAGTGCCCGCCCAGCTTGCCACTGGCATTAACATCCGCTTTATGAAACGGAATAATGTGATGCTGGATTTGGCGTCCCGTGGCTGGGATAAGGATATCGAGAATGTGGCCGGCAGTTTTGGCATGGAATCCGTCACGGAAACCCAGAAGGACATGTTGGTGGCTCTCGGGTTCCAGCGTGACGGTAGCCCCATGTTCTACGATCCATACCTAGACCGCGTTACTTACCGCCTGGGGGGCTGGTACAAGACATGGTATGTGAAGGATGTGTATGAACTTGGCGGTTCCCTAGGTGCTGGATTCCCCCTGGGTCGCAAGGGAACTACGCTGGACTTGTCGTTCCAGGCTGGAAAGCGTTTTGCTGATTCGAGTCGTGCATGGGATGAAATATTCCTGGGATTCCGCATAGGCCTGATGGGAGTCGGAAACTGGGGTCAGACCCGCTGAGGATTTTATTAAAGGAGGCTGAAAATGGCTGTCAAGAAAACAACTGCTGTAGCAAAGAAGGCTGCCCCGAAGGCATCTGCCAAGACTGCGGCGAAAGCTGTGGAGAAGAAGGTCGAAAAATCTGTGAAGACTGCGGCGACTAAGGCCAAGGGTGCCGTGGAGAAGGCGACCAAGCGGTCCAGTTCCATCAAGAAGGTGGCTGAAGCCGTGAAGGCAACTGCCAAGGCCATTGCCAAGGTGGCGAAGTCCGCTCCCAAGGCTTCTGAACAGACCGACATTGCCAAGAACATTACCGCAAAGAAGGTGACAAAGGCAACCGCAAAGGCTAGCGAGAAGGTATCTACCGTAAAGGCGTCTGCAAAGCCCGTGACTAAGACGGCGACTCTCGCTCAGTCCTTCGATGCCGAATACCTGGTGCTCATGCAGAAGGATCCCAACTGGATGCAGGCCTTCTGGGATGTTTCCGAAGACCGTATCAAGCGTGCCCGCAAGGGGAGGGGCAAGTTGGTGCTCCGCCTGTTCAACATTTCTGGTGACCTGACTGTAAAGCGTAACAAGAAGCGCAAGTTCCACGATGTCGAGGTCCCGGCCGATGCCCGCAGCTGGTATGTAGAGAACAAGGCTTCCGAAAAGACGGTGGCCGTGCTTGGCTTTGCCGCCGGCAAAAACTTTATGCCCCTGGTGGAGTCCGCTCCGGTCCAGGCTTACTCTACGGATGGTTCTGAAGTGAACCTGAACGATGCCTTTGTCCGCGCCTCCCTGGGTGGCGCTGGCCTTGGTGGTTTCGGCAGCTCCGGACTTTCCAGCATGTCCGCCAAGAACTGGCTCGAAAGCCTCTCCAGCTCTTCGGGTTCCATGTTCTCGGGCGCCCTTTCCAGTGCCGCCCTCAAGAGCAACAAGCTTGAACTGCCCAAGGATTCCGTGAACTACGGCAAGGACTTTTTCCTGTGGGTCAAGACCCGCCTGATCGTGTACGGCGGAACCCGTCCTGACGCCCACCTCCAGGTGCGTGGCGAACCGTTCCCGCTGAACCCGGATGGCACCTTCAGCTTTGAAGAGGACCTGCCCGATTCTACGAAGATTATCCCGGTGTTCGCTACCGACAAGGATGGCGATTTCCCGACGACGATTGTTCCTATCGTGGTGAAGCGCACCGAGTAGGCGCTGGCCCTAGCCCCTGAGGACAACTTGTCCGCTCCCGGCAAGATACACCTGCTGCTCCACGCCCATTTGCCCTTTGTGCGTGAGCCCGAGTTTGACCGGTTCTTGGAAGAGAACTGGTTCTTCGAGGCTATGGCGGAAACTTACCTGCCCCTGATCCAAATGCTTTGGCGCTTGCAGGAGAAGGGCGTGCCCGGGACCCTGAATCTGAGTGTGTCCTCTTCCCTTATCGCCATGATGACCGACAGACTTTTGCTTGATCGGTTCACAGAGCATTTGCACCGACAGCTGAAGCTTTTGGAAAAGGAGCGCGTCCGCGCCCGTGGTGACGAGACTTTGTCCGAGGTGGTGGATTTCTACTACCGTCGGCAACTGGCCCTGATTAGCACCTGGGAAGGCCCCTGTGATATGGAAATCGTCCCTGTGCTGAAGGAACTGGAGGAACGGGGCAAGCTGACCCTTATTACTTGCGTGGGAACCCACCCCTTCTTGCCGGCCTACCAATCGGATGAGGCGGCTATTCGCCTGCAGTTGGGAGTGACCGTCCGTGCCTTTGAAGAGGCCTTCGGTCGTAAGCCTCGGGGGCTCTGGCTTCCGGAATGTGGCTATTTCCAGGGCTTGGACTCTATCTTGGCGGAATTCGGGTTTGAGTATTTCTTCTTGGAGACCCATGGCGTGCTTTTGGCAAAGCCCGCGCCCAAATACGGCGTATTTGCGCCAATAAAGACCCCAGCGGGGCTTTATTGCATGGGTCGCGAACAGAGCAGCTCCATGGAAGTCTGGAGCCGTAAGACCGGTTACCCGGGCCACCCGGAGTATCGCGAGTTTTTCAAGGACATTTCCCAGGAACGGGATCCTGAATACCTGGGACCCTATTTTATGGCGGGCAAGACTCCCATAGAGACAGGCCTTAAGTATTACCGCATTACCGGTAGCGAGGACAAGCAGATTTACCGCCCCTGGAACGCGCTTCGCCTGGTGGAAGATCATGCCCGCTTGTTCGTGGCGAACCGCGAGGCCACCGTCACTGAGCTTTTGCCCCAGATGGACGGGAACAAGGTCTCTATCCTTTGCCCTTACGACGCCGAACTCTTTGGACACTGGTGGTTCGAAGGCCCCCTGTTTATCGAGAAGATGTTCGAGCGGGCGGCCAGTTCCAATGTGGTGGAGATGGCGTCCTTAGAAGACACCATGCACAGTTCGCCCGATGCCGATGTCCATGACCCCATATTCTCTTCTTGGGGCGAGGGCGGCTTTGGCGAAGTCTGGATGAACGACGAGGTCAGCTGGGCTTACCCGCTGTTCTTCAAGATGCGGGGCATGATGGACGACCTGAAGAAACGACAACGGAATGCACCCAAGGCCTTGGCGGGATTCCTGAAACGCTGTCTGGAGCAGTCTGCCCGAGAGCTGGTGCTTTTCCAGGCTTCGGACTGGGCTTTCATGATCCACAACAACTCTGCCGCCGACTACGCCAAGTTCCGCCAGAACACCCATTACAAGAATGTGTGCTCTCTCTATGCGGCGGCGACATCGGCTCTAATGACGGGGCGCAAGCGTTCCGGCGAAGCCGTTCTTGAAAAGCTGGAAAAACAGGATAACCTATTCCCCTGGATTGGCGAACTCCTTTAACGCCCTCTCCGGAATCCAGAACCAGTCCGGCCGGAATTCTAGTTCATAGCATGCCTCGTAGATGGCCTTTGCGACTATGTAGGGCCTTAGCTCTTGCTGTAGGGCGTCTTCGGGAATGTTTGCCGTTTTGGCATAGCCCTGGATAAAGGCCTGCCGGACATTATCCATATTTTTTTTGCTGACGGCTTCGGCGTAGGCGAAGCTCCTAATCATTCCGGCGATATCCACTGCCGGGCTGCGAAGCCCCCTCCTAAATTCAAGACTCCTGGTGGGTTCCCCTTCGAAGTCGATAATCTTGAAATGCCCATTGGGAGTCATCAGCACCTGTCCTAGGTGAAAGTCGCCGTGGATCCGTTGCGGCTTGAAAAGGCCGGACTTGCGGGGAAGCGGAATGTTTATCTTGCTGATGTCATGCCCGCTTCCTGCCAAGAGTTTCTCCAGCTTTTCTACAGGCGGCTCTTCTGAGGGGGATGCGCATCCGTCCATTTCGCGAAGGGCCTTGTGCATGCGGGCCGTCTCGCAACCCAGTTCAAAGGCAGTCTCGGCAGAAGGCTCACGGTTAAAGATGTCCCAAGCGTTTTCGGTATTCGGGATAAGGCTTTCGAGAATTCCAAGAACAAAGGTTTTTCCGTCGTTTCCTGTGTAGTGGCAAGACCCGAGTAGGGTAGGCGTGCCCTGGTAACCTTGGTCGCCCAGGTAGCGGAGTGTTTCTTCTTCGGGGTGCTCTCCTGCCTGGAGTCGCCTGAAAACCTTGAAGAAAAGCTTTCCAGGAGTGGCAAAGGAAGAATTGCTCTGCTCGGTAGAAATGGGCTTTAACGACTCTAGATCGTCTTGTGAAAATTCACGGTGGGTGACAAAGGAAAAAATCCCGTTTCGGCTTCTGAAACTCTTGGATCCGACGGTTTTCCCGAAGCTGCGGTATAATAGGGGCCCAAAACCAATTTCATTTTCTATGAGCAGGTAAAGGTCAAGGTCCCCTTCCGGGAATTGTAGCGATACGATGGATATGGTGGTGCCGTCGATGGAGAGCTCGTCGATGGGCTCGATGCGGGAGGGTGTTCGGCCCTTGCCCATGTACCACCGCTTTCTGGTGATGTCACGAAGGTCTGTCATTTGGTGGAGAGCTTCGGGAAGAATCCCTGCTTGCGCAAGGTAGATAGGATTTTGAGCTGATTTTCTAGGGGCTCGTTGCCAAATCCTTCCAGTACAAATTCAGGGAGCCTTTTTTGCGGGCGGAAGGCGTCGGGGACACCTTCCATGTCGCCCAGTTGCCAGGCTAAAAGGAGCTTGGGAAGGAATTGGTTCCAGGGGAATTTGTCAGAAGGAGTCAGGTTGAATTGGGCGGGCTTGATACCGTCCCGAGATTCGATGAAAAGGGATCCGTCCCTACGGCACGAGGTTAGAACCCCTTGTCTTGCCACGCCGAGTGTGGCCGGCTGCGCCTCTATTTCCAATACCAGCTGCACGCTAGGCTGCCAGCAGTTCCCGCTGGATCTGGGCGTACTGGTAATTGGAAATGGAAGTGATTTTGAGAATCAGGTCTCTCGTTATGCCCGCCCTGATGAGGGCCCTTGCATAATTGATCTTGTTCAAGTCCGGGTTTCTCATGTTTCACCTCGCTTTCCCATTTGTTCACTAATTTAGATAATTTCCATGACAAAAGTATGACAATTCACGATAAATTTTTTTAGGGAAAACGAGAAAAAAATCAAACAATACGCCCAAGAAATTGTAATTGCTTGATTGCTAATGAGATAAAAAAGCGACCTTCCAAAATGGAATAATTTGCTCTGGAATAAGGTCGTGATTTAAATCACTTACAAAAAATGTAAGTCTTAGTGAACGGGAAAATTCAATCGGTATTTTTCGATGAATCCTACCGATATTTCTGCGGAGATGACCTGCTCTTTTCCCGCGTCTGCCTTCACGACATACTCTCCGTCGGGCGCGATGACTTGGGAGTTTCCGATATAGGTGCCGTCGGCGGAAACATTGTTCACCGCAATAACATAGGCCTGATTCTCGATGGCCCGTGCACGCAGTAATGTCTCCCAATGCTCGTTGCGCACGGCAGGCCACGACGCCTGTACTGTAAAGGCTTGGGCGCCTTTGGCGTGGGCATCTCGGAACAATTCTGGGAACCGTATGTCGTAGCAGATGCTGGTGGCAACGGTGACATCTTGTATTTTGAATAAAGTAATTTCTTTACCGGCGGTAAAATCTTTTTGCTCTGGGAAGAAGGGGTGGACCTTGTCGTAGTAGGTCTGTTCGCTTGCGTGCTTTGTGGGGCTGTAAAGGCAGGTGCGGTTGGTGAAGCCGTTACCTATGCGGTGCATGCCGCCGCCCAAGATAAAACAGCCGGTCTTTTGTGCGAGTTGCTTCAGCATTTGTGCGGTAGGACCGTCGGCCTTTTCAAAATCTTCGGCAAGTTCTTTTGCGCGTTCGGGAATGTACCCTGTGGCGAACATCTCGGGGAACAGTATGAGACTGTGTGGGACCGGCCTTTCGCCGAGCACCATCTGCCGCGCCTTTTCCAGGTTCTTTTGCTTTTCACCCGGAAGGGACTGCATCTGTACGAGATAGACTTGCATACGACTGAAATGTAGTAAATGGGGGATGGTGATTAGGAGTGTGAGGTGTGGAGTGTGGGATGTGGAGTGTGGGGTGTTTTTTGAACTTCGTTTTTTTCTAAATTATTCTCCATGAAGTTTAGGTGGCTTTGGATTCTAGCATTGCTCGCGGCATACGCTTTTGCCGCGACGCCTACGCCTATCGTGGGTGTGGTGGTGGATTCGGAGTCGGAACTGCCCCTTTCCGATGTAGAGGTGACCTACCGCTCCGGCAAGAAGCTGGGGACGACGGGGCCTGATGGGCGTTTCGAATATACGGTGGATTCCCGCAATGCGGCCCTGGTGTTCAAGAAGCCTGGTTACGACAGCGTTTTTGTGGAACTGCAGGACTATGCCGATGTTCTCGATATGGTGGTGACCCTTTCTTCCAATTTGCGGGACCTGGGCGCAAGTACTGTCGTAGGAGGCGGTGAACCTGAAAAGTGGGAGCCTGTTCGCACCATCACGGTGGACAAGCTGGAAGATGCGGCGGGCATGCGCTTCGATGTGACGGAACACCTGAGCCAGATGCCCGGCATTTCGGGCCAGAAGGATTTCAGCAGCGCCCTTTACTATGACGGTTCCCGTGCTGGGGATGTGGCTTACCATCTGGGAAGGCTCCGTATTCCCAACATGCGGCATTTGGATGTGGGTTTCCCCGGCAACCTTTCGGTAATCAATCCCCACATCTTAAGTGGAATCGAAGTTCACGACCATTATGGTTCGGGCCCCATAGGCCAGGGGTTAGCCACATCTATCCAGTATATTCCCGAGCAGACCAAGGGAGACTGGGGGCTCAAGGGGGCTGTTGGACTTACGGTGCAAGAGGTCGTGGTAGACGCCCCCTGGCTGTTCTGGGACAGCTTCCGCTTTGCCTTCCGCAGGCTGGATGGTGAGATGCTCAAGAACCTGGGTGAGAAGTTCTTTACGGAGTTCCGCAAGCGCGACGGAGACTGCACAAACGATTGCCGTGTAAAATCGTCAGACCCCTTCGACCTGACCGCCTTTGATATCTACGCCCAACTGAACGGTTCCGATTCCATGGGGAACACCTGGGCCTTGCGGACTTTGTACAGTTCCGACGAGTATAAAATCCGGCAGGATACTTCTACGGCATACGACGAAGTGAATTCCATTAACATCATCTCGGGCGAACAGAACTACCTGGTGCTGGGCGCGGAATACGCTTCCCGTTTTGGGACCAGTGCTCATGCGGGCTTTGTCCGGGAGTATTTGAGCGACACCCTGCGGGACACGACGGGTTTCAAGATTCCTGCCAAGGGTGTGGACATGGACCAGTCCCAGAGATCCTTCATTGACGGCTACGAATATGCCCACACCACGATTTCGGGAGGGTTGGACAAGAATTTCAAGGGAAGCATTCTGGGTTCAAGGCTTAGCGGGGCGCTCCTATACGAGCAGCATATCGTGGAAAGGGAATATGTGAATTACGGTTCACAGTCCGATGATTACCAGACGGGGGTGGTTTCGGGAACGGGTCGTTTGGACTGGAAACGGGATTATTACCAGTATATCCTGTCTGCAGGCGCCGTGGCCGACGCCATGGACCACAAGGCGGCCCCCACGGCATCGATGGACATGGAACGAAACCTGTCGGGGGCGGACACGGCCTATTGGAGGTTGTTTGGAAATGCTGCCTACCGCAGCGACTGGAAACCCTATTACGATGATGGGGACCTGACTGGCCGTCTGGAATCGGGAACTTCGGCCAAGCTTGGCTTGGGGTATCGTTCCAAGTACTTGGATGTACAGGCTTCCGGTTTTGGTCGTTATTATCCGGATCCGCTTCTTCCCATGCCTAAGGTGTACGCCCAGTATGACGATGTGACGGGTGTGGATTTTGCCTGGGTCCTTGGTGGTGGCGCCAAGATGGAGTGGAAGACTTCTCACCATTTTTCCATGTCCACCAATATAAGCTCGGTCTATGGTGAATACGAGTTGGAAGGCTCCGATGGCTCGTTGCCCTGGGAAGCAAATTCTCGACTGGATGTGATTTCCCATTTCCGTTACTACCCCAGGAAGGATTCCCTGATTTCGGTCATCTTGACGCACCATGCATTGATGCACCGGCCTTTGTTCTATTACCAGATTGAGCCTTCCCGGGCCGACGGTACCAACGGCAAGCGTAGGCTTCGTGACTTGAACGAATTTACGGACTTGTATCGTACCGACTTGCGAGTGAATCTGGACCTGATTGGCAAGAAGTATTTCTTCCGGAGTGCCCGGTTTTACCTGGAAGTGGACAATATCTTTGCCAAGCTGGACACTCCGGCCCTCAAGTTCCTGGGTGGAGAGAATGCTCGGGAACGCTCTTGGGTGACTCGCGATGCCGATGGCGATTCCAACGATGGTTACGAACTGGTGCCTTTCATGGCGAAAGGTATGGGGCTGTACCTGCAGTTTGGTGTAGAAGTACAGTTGGGAATCTAATTAGACGAGAGACGAGAGAAGTGCGGCCATCTCTAGTGTGCATTTTGCTTCTAGCAGCGTTTGCCTTTGCCCATGAGACGGACAGCGTGTTCGTACCGCCCAAGCCCGAGAAACCCCTACGGTTCTGTTCTTCGGTAAAGAAGTGGATTGAGTTTGCCACGACGGATTCCAATATGGTGGAAATCACGCATCTGAAGGGGCTCCGTATGGATTTGCGCTATGGGACTTTCAACAATGTGACCGGACACGACCTTTATTGCGGTGTGCAACGGGCCTTTATCCATAAAGATGCTTTGCCTAAGCTGAAGCGAGCCGTCAAGATTATGGAGCGAGAGATGCCTGGCTCTACGCTGGTGATTTTCGATGCGTCTAGGCCGCTATATGCCCAGTCCGCCCTAAAGCGGACCGTGGCGGGAACGCCCTATTCCAACTTTGTCTCTTCGGGAGTGACCGGCGGGCTCCACAATTACGGATTGGCTTTGGACTTGAGCATCACCGACGGCGAAGGGAACCTATTGGACATGGGGACTGACTTTGATTCCTTTGAACGTTGCGCAGGCGAAGTAGGGGAGGCGGATGCTCTCCAGAGCGGTCGCCTAACCGAGCAGCAGGTGAACAATCGCAAGATCCTGCGCTCTATCATGACTCGGGCGGGCTTTGTTCCGCTGGGGAGCGAGTGGTGGCATTTCAATGCCTACACTCGGGCTTATACCAAGGAACATTACGCTCTCTTTCCGTTATAAGACCGTTCGCGCTAAAATCAGGTACAAATTCTCTGGTTTGCGCTCACTCTCGCAACCGCCCCAGTTTAATAACTGGGGCTTGTTGCTCACGGGTAAGACCGTTCGCGCTAAAATCGGGTGCGGCTTCTCCGGTCTGCGCCCACTCTCGCCTCCGCAGTCGATTAATATCGACTGTTCCGGCTCACGGGTAGCTCTTATCGTGACGGCACGAGTGCGGCCTTCAAAGCACGGATGGCGTTTCCGCGGTGGCTGATGGCCTTCTTTTCTTCCAGCTCCATCTGGGCGAAGGTGCGGGTTTCGCCATCGGGCACAAACAGCGGGTCGTAGCCAAATCCCATGTCGCCTACGGGAGCGTGGTTGATGGACCCGCGACACTCTCCTTCGAAAATGCGGGGCTCGCTGATGCTGAACTTGCCGTCCACCTGCGAGACGGTCTGGTAGGAGAGAGCGCAGAAGTAACGGGCCCTGCGGTCTTCTATTCCTTCCAGCTTTTTCAGGAGAAGGTCGTTGTTGCTGGTGTCGTTGCCGTGGCCACCGCTGTAGCGGGCACTGTAGATTCCGGGTTCACCGTTCAGGGCAAAGACTTCCAGTCCGGAGTCGTCGGCCAGGACGGTGGCCGCGATGCCCCGTTCCATAAGCCAGCGGGCGGTGGTGCTGGACTTGATAATGGCGTTCTCGGCGAATGTCTTGCCGTCTTCCACGATATCCCCGTCAAAACCGATGTCCTTCAGGGTCTGAAATTCGTAATGGTCGGTTCCCAGGATGTGGGCGAAGTCCCTTATCTTACCGGCGCTTCCGGTAGCGATGACAAAGAGATGCTTGTTGTGTTCACCTTCGGCGACCATAAAAACTCCTGTTCAATTTTTGGCCACAATATAATAAACTACTTTTACCCCTGTTCCACTGATTTCCTTGTAAGGAGAGATTTATGAAAAAATGTTTTACCCTTGCCGCTGTTCCTGCCATTCTTTTGGCCCTTGTCGCCTGTGACGATTCTAGTAGTTCTTCCGGTTCTTGCATCGACAAAACCCAGTGTGGCGCCATGGTTAAGGAAGATGTTTCCACTTGGCACTTTACCCGTGCTGATGCTTTTGGCGAACCGTCAGAATATGTGTATTCCGTTGCCGAAAATGGAGACGATTTGATTGTCAGTATCGATGGTAAGGAAAAGTCTTACTCCATGTACCACATGTCTACGGAAGTAGGTGTGGAAATGGCCTTTAGCGCTGCCAAGGCCACTTGCGAAGATGGTATGGCCGTCGAAGGTGCCAAGTACTGCGAGTAGTTTATGCTCTGGGGTGGGTCTTCTTGAAGGCCTGCTTCAGCCGTTCCGCGTTCACGTGGGTATAAATCTGGGTAGTGGAGATGCTGGAGTGCCCCAGCATTTCTTTTACGCTCATGATTTCGGCTCCATTTTCCAGCAGGTGGGTGGCAAAGCTGTGGCGAAGGACATGGGGGCTGGCCTTGCCCTCCCAGCCGATTTCCCGCAGTAGGTTCTGGATGTCGTTCCGGAGGGTCCGAATGCCGTAGGGTTTTCCCTCTTCACTCAAGAAAACATACCCGGTGGCAGTGGGCATGTGGCCTGCTTCGGTCAGCTTGGTCTTGAAAAGTCCCAGCTTTTCTATCAAGGCGTCGGTGATGGGGACGATTCTTTCCTTGTTGCCCTTTCCCAGCACCCGGACCAGCCGTTCTTTTTCCCGAAGGCGGTCCCAGGTCAGGCTTTGGCATTCCGAGATGCGGAGTCCCGAACCGTAGATAAGTTCCAGCAGCACCCGGGCGCGGACTTGTGGAAGTGTCGCATCGGCAGGTAAATCGGGAAATTTCTCTTCGGAAAGGTCCTTTTGGCTGAGGAACGATACCAGACGCTTGGGCCGCTTGGGCATGGGGATGTTCCCTGCGGGGTTGGTCTCTAGGATGGAAGATCGGACCAGGTATTTCCCAAAGCTCTTTAGGGCGGCCAGGTGCTCGCAGATGCTCGTAGGGGCGAGCTTCTGTTGCATTTTCAGGTTCCACACGAATGTCTTGACCTGCATCTCCGAAAAGGATTCCAGGATGGCACCTTCGCCCACCATTTCCAGAAACTTGTCCAGACTCTTGCGGTAGGTGTCGATAGTCCTGGGAGAAAACCGCCGTTGGGTTTCCAGGTAGGTCAAAAAATTGGATATGTGGTTTTGAAGGTCCATTTTGTTACATCTGCGACTACGAAAAAATCTATTTTGATTCCGTAAAAATGTCAATGGCATTGAAATTTTTTTGCGGATTCCGCCGGATGCGTTCTTGGTGTGCCGTCCTGATACTTGGGACTGCGTTTCAGGTGTTTGCCATGGACCGCGTGTCGGGAGCCAATGCGACCCTGGATATAGAACCTGGTGCCCGCTCCGCGGCTCTCGGTTCTGCAACCATGGCGGTGGACGGGGATTACCTGGGGCTGGTTTCCAATCCGTACCAGTTGTCGGGTATCCGGTATGGTTGGGCAAGCTTTTCCCATACAGCCTATTTTGAAGATACCCAGTATGATTTTGCTTCGGCTGCGGTTCCTTTGGGAGAGATGCAGGGCCTAGGCCTCTCCTTTGCACGGTTTGGTGCCGACGATATTCCCTATATCCGCGAGGGGGAACCCATACCCGAGGGGAGCGATTACAATACTCTTTCCTATGCGGATTGGATGTTTTCCGTGACCTTTGGCCGAAGGATTATGGACCGCTTGGATATAGGCGTGGGCTTTCATGGGTTGTACCGTGAGATGGACCAGACCGGTTGGGGCTTCCGTGGTGACGCCGGCATCCGTTACCGGCTGGTGGACAAGCTGTTCGTTTCGGGACTCCTGAAGGGCTGGACCTCTTCTGCGGTCACCTGGGAATCGGGAGAGGTGGAGTATTCATCGCCGGAATTTTACCTGGCGGCCAGCTATTCCCTGCCGGTCTCCTACCTATACGGGAGCCTGGGGCTTTATTGGCAGAGCGCCGGGTGGCTCCATCACGAGGCTCGAGCCTTGGATTTTGATACCGACGAGGATAGGGGCGGCCGCCTTTGGGATGACCCGGTGGATTGGCTTTTCGGCGGTCGGGGCGGTATAGAGTATACCTTTGACTTCGGTCTTTCTCTCCGGGCGGGTCTCGGCAGCTTTACGACATTCAAGAGTGTAACCGCAGGTGCAGGTCTTGTCATCGCCAAGTTTTTACGGGTGGATTACGCCTTTGAATCCCACCCGGTGCTGTCTCCGGTCCATCGGGTGAGCATAAGTATCAGCCCATACCTATTCTCGCATCCGGAAAAGTCGGTCCCGATGGAGAACCGCACTGCTCCTGAGGCTTCCCGAGAACCGCAGAATGCGCCCCTGCAGGAGCCTGCTGCCGAGAGCGATGGACAGTCCTCCCCAGAAGGCGAAGGTTTGGGGGAAGCTTCTCCCGCGGAAACTGGGCCGACTTCCGATGAAGTCCTAGAAACACAGCCGGCGGGAGGCTCCTATTGGGAAGAATGACAGGTGTTTTCTTGATAAAAAAGCTTAAAAACCTTTAATTTCCACAAATAATGGCTATATTTTGCCCATGAATCCTCTGAAGAACTATCGCGAAGTCGGAATTTTTGACCTTTTGTCTGCCCCTCTCAATCCGATTGGGGCCTTCGATGCGGAGCAATTCAAGAAAGATGTTCGCGCCCTGATCGATTCCAATCCTGACGACAAGTTTGTCGCTGTGGATTTGATGGGTCTAGACTTTGTCTATAGTGACGCCTACAATGCCTTTATCCAGTTCCAGCAGGAACTTTCCGCCAAGGGCGGTATGCTGGCTCTGCTTTCCAACAGCAAGACAATCGCCGATGGTCTTATGAAGGCTGGGCTTGCTTCCAAGTTGAAGGTGTTCTCCTTTGAGGCGGAGATGATGTCCTTCTCCCTGCATAGCCAGTCTCCGGAAGAATCCGCCACTGCCGCTCCCGAAGAGCCTGTCGTGGCAGCTGTAGCTTCCCAGAATGTGGGTGGCTCCGAGGCTCCCCGCCGCACAGATCGCAAGACGGGTCTTAATCGTCGCTTCACCAAGAGCTTTAACGCCATCATCAAGAAAAAGGACGACGAGGAAAAAGAGGGCATTGGCGATCCGTTTGCAGAACCGCCCATGACTCACAAGGTGGCTCCGGTGATTGCGGTTGTTATTCTACTTTTTGCCGCGTTGGCTGTGTTCATCTTGATGTAATGAATGCCTGTCGAATTCTCGGAATACCGCTGCAAACGTAAGTATAAGTCGGGATCTCACAAGTTTCCTTTATTCCGGTTAATTCTTTTGGGGGTGGCCTTATTGTTGGCCTACCGCTTGGGCTTTTTTTCTATGGTGGTTGAGATGCTGCCTCTGCCTGGTGCGGATGCGGTGGTCGATGCCCCCTCTTGGAAGGTTGAGTGTGAGAAGAATTCCGGAAAAGCCTTTGAATTGGATGGGGACCTTGGGCAATGTTCGTGGTTTGTCAGGGATTCCATGGCCGAATTGCCCAATAGCTTTCTGCGGTATGTGGCTTCGCGTCGCAAGGCCTCTGTTTCAACCATCCATTGGGTTGCTCCCATAGCGGACTTTTCAAGGGGCCTGTTCGTTCTTCACGACGACTCTGTATCTAGTGCCTACTTGCATATTCCCATGGCGGATTCGTCTATGGTATGGGTCGACGCTTCCACGGGTTGCAGGTTTCCTGGGGTATGCCCTGAACAGCCTTTGGGTTGGTCTTCTCTTTCTATATCGGAAGACTTTGATTTCACCGGCCAGGAAGCGTTACTAGCCATGGACAAGCTGCATGGCGTGGGAGAAGCTCCTGTACGCCCCATCCTTCCGGGAACAATCATGGCGGCAGGAAAAGATTCCCTGGGCTATTTTGTAGAAATTAATCATGGGTATAATGTCAGCTCTAAAATGTCGGGGCTTTTCCGTTACGACCGTGATTCCATTTTGTTTTCGCCAGGTGATAAGGTGGATGCCCATACGCTGGTGGGCCGTATTGCACCAAAGGATGGTGCTGCCATCTACCTGACGATTCGTCGCAATGGACATTTTGTTCGTTGGAACGATTTCTTTGCAGAGAGCCACCCGGTAGATTCGGTTAAAATTTCTAAATTCAAGGAACAGATAGGCCTGTAGTACAGGTTTGAGGTCTTTGTGAGTTCCCTGAAGAAGATATCGTTGCTCTTTGCTGTTTTGGTACTGCTGGTAGTGGCTTGTACCCAGGATGATGACGGTGCCATTGACATTTCCAACTCCCAGGATGTCTATGCCGGAGAAGGTTATTTTTTGGCCGCGGAGCTAGATTCGGGTAGCTTAATCCACCTGGCAGGCGACACCCTGTACATAGGCATGGATAGCATTTGGTCTTTCTCCAATTGTGCGCTGAAATCTGTGGATCTGGATTCCCAACGGCAGGATTCCATCTTGTCGATGCGTCCCATCATTAGGTATCAGACTACGGTGGAAGATTGTGCATCCCCGATGTATAGGCCCGATACGGTTATCAAGCATTATATCGATAGGAATGGACTTGATGGAATTGCCCAAATCAACATATACAACAGTCTGGATTCCTTGCTGGACACGATTCTCGTTCGTCGTGGGACATTTAGCAGGGATACCTTTAAATTGTATGTGGATTCCCTGTATGATTCCATAGGAGCCCTTCCCTTGCGTACAAAGGGGTCGCCGTCTTTGCTGAAAGTCCTGGATTCCCTGACGCCAAGGGTCTACTATTGGCGTTCTATGAAATCCACTTGCAAGTTCCGCATGGACAAATGCAAGAAGACCGTTCCTGACACTTTGTTTCCAAGTGCTTGGGCCATGGACGATACGGCCCTGGTTCCCCTGCGGTTGCGCTGTGCCGATTCTACCTTGATTTATTGTAAGTCGGCAGGGTGGGAAAATGATTCCAGTGAATTGGGGACGGTGAAAAAGCACCTGGACACCTTGTGGCACACTCATTTGTACTATGTGGAAAAAATTCCTGAATGCGGCTCTGTCAATTCCTTCATTTCTTCGGCCTATGGGACATTGCGGGAAATGAATGTTGTCCGGCAACTCTACACTCCGGACGAAAGCAAGGATTATTGTGGGCCGTCCACTCAAAAGGACATGTTCTGGTATGACTTGAGCCGGGGTTATATGGTGCCAGATTCGGTTAGCATGGATTCCCTGCGCTCCGTTTGGCAAAAGGCTACGGTCAGTGCGGCCAAACCTAAAAACCGCCATTAGAGGAAATTCCTTGGCCCCCCATTGGTTTTTCTATGAATAATGATATTGAGTATTCCTTTGCTTCAGAAATAACCGAAGCGGATTACAGCTCCATTTTGGAAAGCCGGATTTTTCAGGAATGGTTGGCGACGACCTCGGCGAAATTCAAAATAACGAAGGTCCATTTTACATCGGTGGACTTTTTGCGTAAAGGCCGCCAGCCGCTCTTTATAAAGCTGAACGCTACGGCGACGCTTCCTGATGGACGCCCTGTTCATGGGATTGTCCTTGTTCGCGGGAATGCCGTTGGGATTCTGGTGGTGCTTCGTTGTGAAGGGAAAAAATACTTGTTGCTGGTGCGGCAGCCCCGGTTTGCTATTAGTGAACAGGCTTCTCTGGAAATCCCTGCAGGAATTTTGGACTGGACGGGGGACTACCGCAAGGTAGCCCTTTCGGAGCTGGAAGAAGAGGCTCAGATTAAGGCCGATGATTCCGAGCTGATTGACCTGATGGACTTCTGGTACCAGGGGAAGAGCGACGGCTTTGCCGCTAGCTGTGGCCTGTTAGACGAGCGAATTCGGCTGTATGCGATTGAACGGGATGTGACCCCAGAAGAACTTGCTGCCATGGATGGCCGGGATCAGCAGTATACCGAAGAAATCGAATGGATTAAGACGGTGGTGCTCCCGTACGAAGAAGCTGCCCGTCAATTCATAGATGGGAAGAATCTGATTGCGCTATTCCTGTACGAACGGTGGCTGAAGGCTACCAGTTCCCAAGATTGTTGATCGTCAGTCCCACGAAGAAAACTAACAGGTACCCGTACCATAGGTAGGTGACCACATAGTTCAGCCCCCGTTTGTAGGCCTTGGGCTCGTTTTTGTTCTTTTCGCGAATGCGTACAATGTTCTTACGCAGGTAAAAAACGGATATGGCGATGCCGACAAGACTGGCGAGAATCAAAAGAATGTAAACCATGGGGGAAAATTTACTAAATTTTCCTTGCTTAAACTTATAAGGAACCGTTATGGATAACATTACCCAGATTTGGAAGAAAATACAGTCCCCCGAGTTTAATCCCGCGACAGATATGGGTCTGGTCGAACAGGTGAAGCAGGTCGCCCTGACTTCCCAGGAGCCCGCCAAGGTGAGCTTTGGTACATCTGGCTGGCGCGGCGAAATCGGTTCCGAATTTACGCTCCGCAACTTGCAGGTGGTGGGTGCCGCCATCGTGCGTCTCTACAAGGAAGCTACTCCTGAATTGTTTGAAGCTTTGGGCGTGAAGGACTTTGCCGAACTCCAGAAGCGTGGCGTGGTGGTGGGTCACGATAACCGCCTGCTTGGTCATGAATTCTGCGAAGCCGTGGCCGACCAGTTTGCCAAGGCCGGTGTTAAGGTCTACTACGGTGGCGAGATGCCCACACCAGAATTTTCCGCCTGCATCGAGATGCTGGGTGCCGCCTGCTCCATCAATATGACGCCGAGCCACAATCCGAGCCACTACAACGGCATCAAGTTCAACCCGGCCGACGGCGGTCCTGCTGGTCCGGAAATCACGAATGTGATTACCAAGCTCAGCAACGAAATGATGGCCACCTGGAAGTTTGAACCGGTGGGCAAGGTCGACTGGGAAATTATCGATTCTCTCAAGATTTACAAGGAATTTCTCGTAAAGCAGGGCACCATCAAGTTCGACCGCATCAAGGAATTTATCAAGAAGGGCCGTCTGACTCTCGTATGCGACCATGTGCACGGCTCTACCCGTCGCCGTCCGGCCGCTCTTCTCGACAATCCGGAATGCCTGATTACGCTCCGTAACGAGGATGACTCCCTGTTCGGCGGCATCGCCCCCGAACCGTCCAGCAAGAACCTGGAAAAGGTCCGCAAGGTTCTGGACGAAAGCAAGTCCTGGTTCCGCCTGGGTGCCATTTTTGACCCGGATGGTGACCGTATCCGTTTCTACGACGGCACTCGCGAAATCGACATGAACCAGTTCGGCGCCATCGCTTTCCACTACATGGCTACCTGGCGCAAGGAACAGGGCTGCGTGGCCAAGTCCGTCGCTACCTCCAACTTTGTGAATATCATTGCCGAAAAGCTGGGCGTGCCCGTGATGGAAACTCCGGTGGGCTTCAAGAACTTCCGCCCCTGGCTTTCCCGCAATGCCAAGCAGAAGGCTCTGGTGGCCTTCGAAGAGTCCGATGGTATCTCGGGCCTGAACAACACGCTGGAAAAGGATGCCCAGTTCGGTCTCCTGATTGCTCTTGAAATTATGGCTACTACGGGCAAGAACCTGGGTGAATACCTGGATGCCCTGTACGAAGAATATGGTCGCTTCTACCCGACCCGCTCTGGTTTCGAAGTGGACAAGTCCCTTGTGGGCGAACCGCTGAAGGCCAAGGTGAACGCCATCGCCGATATCGCCAAGCCGGGTGCTAAGGTCATGGTTGGCAACAACGAAAAGACCGTGAAGCAGCTCCTGACCCTCGACGGCGTGAAGGTGATTTTTGACGACGACTCCTGGATGCTGGTGCGTCCGTCCGGTACGGAACCCAAGGTCCGTATCTATACCGAATGCCGCAACCCGGATGAAAAGGATCCGATGTTCGAAGCGGCCAAGGCTTTGTTCTTCAAGAATTAGGGATTGTTAGAGTTTAAACAAAAAAAGGAAAAGAAGATGAAAAAACTACTATGCATGCTTTTTATGGCGTTCGCCGTGCTGAGTTTTGCACAAGGGGATACGAAACCTGAGTTTCAGGCTTTTTCAAGTTCGCTTCTGAAATTGAAGCCTGCTGAAGGTGGATGGCAAAAGTTCTCTCTCAAGGTTGAAGTCGCTCCTTGGGCGTTCCAGGCAATTGGTGATGTCCATATTGTGGCTGGCGATGCTGAGCTTTTGAACACCGCCCTTTATGACGGTACGCTGTATGCCGTTGTGGCCTATATTCCGGCACCTGCCGCCGGTACGGACGGCAAGGAGTATCAGGTGGGCGTATTCGACATGATGCTGTTCCTGGAAGATGAACCCACCCAGGTCCGCAATGTGAAGTTCCGCCTGTTGCCGCCTGCCAATGACGAATGGGCCATGGGCATTTTCAAGGATGCTATTTCTGCCGGTACGGCCCTGGGCTCTGTTTGGGGCGGTGCCTTTGAAGATGAGATTACCAAGGCTTCCGCAATTCCTATGGACAAGAAGCAGCTTCAGGCTAACCTGAAGAAGCAGGAGCGTCCTGCTCCCGCTCCTGCTGCTGAGCCGGAAGAACCTGTCGCGAAGAAGAAAAAGAAGCGCTCCTATGACGAGGACGAAGAGGATGAAGATGGTTCCAACCTGACGGTGAAGGAAAAGCGCCGTCGTGCCATGATGCAGAAGAAGCGTGCTGCTGCTGAAGAGGCCGAAGAAGAAGAGGAAGAACCGGTTGTCAAGAAGAAAAAGAAGAAGCGTTCTTACGACGAAGACGAGGAAGAAGCCCCGGTCGTGAAGAAGAAAAAGAAGAAAAAATCCTATGACGAGGACGAAGAAGAGCCTGTCGTAAAGAAGAAAAAGAAAAAGAAGAAAAAGAAAAAAGTCGTCTATGAAGATGACGAAGACGAAGAATAGTTTTCTCGAAGAGTTTAACAAAACATTAACATTGAAACCCGATAGAGGTATTTATGTCTGGTCACTCCAAATGGGCCACCACTAAACGCAAGAAAGCTAAGACAGATGTTGCCCGCGCCAAGGCGTGGAACAAGTTGATTAAGGAAATTTCCATTGCCGCAAAGCTCGGTGGTGGAAACCCCGACGCCAACCCCCGTCTCCGTGCGGCAATTCTCAAGTCCAAGAGCCAGAGCTTGCCCACCAAGAACATCGAAAGCGCCATCGCCAAGGGTACGGGTGCCAACTCCGGTACTGAAATGACGGAACCGCTGTACGAAGGACGCGGCCCGGCTGGTGTCGCCATTATGGTGCAGTGCATGACCGACAACAAGGTCCGTACCGTTGCCGAAGTCCGCAACATCTTCAACAAGAACGGCGGATCCATGGGCGAATCCGGTTCCGTGTCCTGGGCTTTCACCTACAAAGGCGTGATTGTCGTCGATGCCGAAAAGTATCCTGAAGAACAGGTGATGGACCTGGTTCTCGAAGCCGGTGCCGAAGACATGTCCACCGAAGACGGCGTACATGAAATCTCTACCAGCCCCGAAGCCTTCGATGCCGTTTCTAAGGCTCTGGAAGCTGCGAACATCGAGATGATGAGTGCCGAGCTCAGCTACGTTCCCAATGACCCTGTGAAGCTGGGCCACGACGACGCCGTGAAGCTGCTGAAGCTCATCGACAAGTTCGAAGACCACGACGATGTGCAGGATGTGTACCACAACGCCGAAATCGACGAAGCGGACATGGACGCTGCCGAATAAGTCCTTCGACTGGCATTTCTCAATGAAAAAGGCCGCGAGTGAATCGCGGTCTTTTTTTTAATGGCACATTGCGCGTGATTATTTGACGGAAGCCGTCAGCAATTTTGTAATCGCGGACACATATTCAGCCGGGTTCGGGAGCGGAGAGCCTTCGGCAAGCAGAGCCTGACCGTAGAGGGCCTTCGGCCAATCGCCCAGGTCTTCTTTGGCTTCGGCTTTCTTCTTGAGCATTTCGCAAATCGGGTGCGTCGGGTTGATTTCCAGAATGCGCTTGCTCTTCGGCAAGTTCTTCTGGCCCATCGCCTTCATCATGCGTTCCATCTGGGCGCTCATGGCGTCTTCGCTGGTCACGAGGCAGCAGGGGCTATCCTTCAGGCGGCTAGACACGCGGACTTCCTTGATGTCTTCGTCCAAGACCTTCTGCAGGTTTTCGCAGAGGCCCTTGAAGAGTCCCTTGTTTTCTTCTTCAGCCTTCTTTTCGTCTTCGGTCTTTTCGAAGTCCACGTCGCCGCGGGCGATGTCGTGGAACTTCTTGTCGCCGAATTCCTGGAGGCTCGACATCATGAACTCGTCGATGCCGTCGCTCATGAGCAACACTTCGTAACCCTTGGCCTTGAAGGCTTCGAGCATCGGGTTAGACTTCACGGCGTTCTTGTCGCCGATGAGGTAGTAGATTTCCTTCTGGCCTTCCGGCATGCGCTTCACGTATTCGTCGAGGCCCACGAGAGCGTCGCCTTCGGTCTTGGTGCTTTCGAAACGGAGCAACTTCTTGAGTTCGTCAAGATGTTCCCAGTTCATGTAGAAGCCTTCCTTAAGGACCATGCCGAGTTCGCGCCACCAGGCGTTGTACTTGGCGGCATCCTTGTCGGCCATGTTCTGCAGGGAGTCGAGCACCTTCTTGATGACGTGCTTACGGATGTTGGTGATAATCTTGTTGTTCTGCAAGATTTCACGGGACACGTTCAGCGGCAAGTCTTCGCTATCCACCACGCCGCGCACAAAGCGCAGCCAAGGCGGCAGCAAGTCCTTGCAGTCGTCCATGATAAAGACTTTCTTCACATAGAGTTTCAGGCCATGCAAAGCATCGTTGTGCCAAATGTTGAACGGAGCCTTAGACGGAATGTAGACCAAGCTCCAGAATTCCTGGGAACCTTCGGCGTGGCTGTGGCTCCAGGCGGCCGGTTCGTCGGCTTCGTGGCTGATGACGTTGTAGAAATCCTTGTACTGTTCTTCGGTGACTTCCTTTTCGCTCTGGCGCCACAAGGCCTGCTTTTCGTTCAGGCGTTCTTCGGGCTTTTCTTCGATTTCGCCCTTGTCGTTCTTGGTCGGTTCCGGGTGGAAGTAGATGCCGTAGCTAACAAAGCCGCTGTACTTCTGGACGATGTCCTTGATTTTCCATTCGCTCGCGAAGTCTTCGGCGTCTTCGTCATCCTTCAGGTAAAGCGTAATCTTGGTGCCGACCTTGTCGAGCGGGGCTTCAGAAATTTCGAAGTCGCCCGTGCCTTCGGAGGCCCACAGGTAACCCTGCTTCTCGCCGGCCTTGAGCGTCAACACTTCGACCTTTTTGGCGACCATGAACACGGAGTAGAAACCCACACCGAACTGGCCGATGAGATCGACGCTGCCCTTGTCGCCTTCCTTCAAATTCTTGATGAAGTTCTTGGTGCCGCTACGAGCGATGGTGCCGAGGCAGTTGATCAAGTCTTCCTTGTTCATGCCGATACCGTTGTCTTCGACAACGATGCGCTTGCCTTCCTTGTTCACCGAGATATCGATGCGGAGCTGCGTGCCCTGCGGAAGCAAGTCGGCGTTCGAGAGCGAGAGGAAACGGCGCTTGTCGAGTGCGTCCGCCGCGTTCGAAACGAGTTCGCGGAGGAAGATTTCCTTGTTGCTGTAAAGGGAATTGATCATCAAGTTCAGCATGTCGCGAACTTCGGTCTGGAACTCCATCTTTTCTGTAGCCATTTTATATCCTTATGTTCAAAATTAAAGCGGTTGCGACCGCAAAAATGTTTCAAAATGAAACAAAATGACGGCCCAGCCTTGTTTTCGTCATGGTAATCGCAAGAACCGTGCCAAAATAGTGAAGTGAAAACTCTATTGCAAAGCGCTGCCTAGCCAGGTGCCCAGCATTTTGGCAGTAGTGCCGTATTGAAGGTATCCTGCGATAAAATCTAAGGCGAAAATGGGAATGCCTATGGCAATACCGACGCGTTCCCGTTTTTTGAATGCCACTGGGTCATAGTTGGGAACAGCTTTCTTGAGTAGAGCGAAACCGAGCTTTCCGATGAAAAACCAATAGAGCAGGCAGACGATGATGGTGATGACGGCATGTAAAAAGGGACCGAAGGCTAATCCAGAATAATTAGCCTTTGAAAGCATGTAGAATAAAGATTTGGACACGCACTCAATGCCGAATAGGGGCAAAAAGAACTTTGTGCTGAACTTGTCGGTTTTCTTAAGGTACTTGTAGTGGCATAGCCACGAGACGAAAACTCCGGCCAGAATGACACTCCACAGGACGCCTTTTTGACGGAACTGTTGCTCGATAGCGGCATCTTGGTCCTGTTCGATCTCTATGACAGCGGCGTTAGGGGAGGTCTCGGTTGCGGATGGGACAGCAGGCGCCGCTGGCTCGTCAACAGGTTGTTCGGCAATTGGCTGCTCGGCGACAGAATCAGCCACATCGGGGGAGGCCGGCGCCGACACTTTGGCCCTGTTTAGTGGATGCTCCGGATTGGGGGCGTCGCACCAGAGACAGCGAGGCATGTCGTCTTCATACTTCTCGCCGCATTTCTTGCAGACAATCATACGGACTTAATAAAAATCAACCCCAGGATGCCGACGGCCCATACATACCAGGCGAAGTGCTGGAACTTGCCCTTCTGTAGGAATGTCATGAGCCACTTGAGGGCGATGATGCCGAAGATGAAGGACACCAGCATGCCTACCAAAAGTTCGGGAGTGAAGCTGCCGGCGTCGGCGCACTGGGCTGCCTTTTCCGGGTTCTCGAGGACCATCTGGGCGACTTTCTCGACGCTCTGGCATTTGGCCCACTTGATGACATCGAGCAGGGCCGCGCCACCCACGGCGGGGATGCTCATGAGGAAGCTGAATTCGCCGGCGTACTTGCGGTTCACGCCCATGAACATCATGGCGCTGATGGTGGAACCGCTGCGGCTGATGCCCGGGATGCAGGCGATACCCTGCACGGTGCCGGTCACCAGAGCGCGCCACCAGTTCATCTTGACGCCTTCGTTTTCCGGGTGCTTGGCACCGGTGGGGCCCCACTGGGATGTGAACAGTAATAGACCGGTAAAGAGTTCCGCAACGCATACGGCCCGGGGGTTTTCGAACAGGCCTTCCAGCAGGTCCTTGAAGCCGAGACCAATCAGGGCCGTAGGGATGGATGCGAGAATGATATAGCCCGCTTCCTTGAGCTGCTCACGGTCACGACGGAGGCAACCCACGATAATGTCGGTGATCTTCTTGTGGAAAACCACGAAGATAGAAAGCAGTGTTCCGGCGTGAAGCATGATGTCGAAGAACATGCCGGCCTCATTCATGCCTAGGAGTTCATGTCCGAGTACAAGGTGGCCGGAGCTTGAAATGGGGAGAAATTCGGCGAGGCCCTGCAAAAGGCCGAGAATGATAGATTCAAACATGCAGGGAAATTTAGAAATAAATGATTAAATCATTATCCCCGTGTCGCGTTCGATAATCGTCTCGCAGGCGGCCTTGAAAGTCTCGGGGGTGGCGACTATGGTGAGACTCTGCTTTTTGGTGCGCGTTATACCTGTATACAGGATTTGGCGGTTCAGAAGGGGGTGTCCCTTGCGTGTGGGCAAGAACATCATGATGTTCGGGTAACCCGACCCCTGCGACTTGTGGATAGTAATCGCGAAGGCGCTTTCTAGGCAGTCTTTTGAAAAATATGAAAGCGGGTAGAATACGAATTGTGACAGTTTTTTGAGCATCAGGAAAAGTTGCCCGTGCCGCACAGACTTTACCACTATTCCTGTGTCGCCATTGTACAGCTTGAATTCGCCCTGATTGCGGTTGAAAATTAGGATTTGTCCTACGAACCGCGATTCCGTACTATGCGAGAGCGCTGTGAATACCATCTGGTTCAATGTCTCGACACCGCGATTGCCGCGACGCTCTGCCGAAAGAATGCGTGCCTGGTTTGCGACATCCCAGAGCTTTTCGCGTGCCTTGAGTTGCTCAGGCGTTGCGTTTTTTGCGGGAATGTCCGGGTCTACTGCGGTGGCAAGGTCGATGAGCGGCGCGAAGAACATCTGGGTCCATTTGTGGATAAGGCCTTCGACAGCGCGGAGTTCTTCCTTGCGCGTGAGGCTCTGTCCGCAGTTTAGGTCGATGAAGTGGACGCTGTCGCCTGCTTCCCAGTAGTGCTCGTGGGCATCGAATGCGGTCGCGTCGAAGGGTATGCTTTCGCCTCGTTGGATTTTTCCGGCAAGTACGCCGATACGGGATTCGTCGTTGAATCGGTTGGAGCGAACGAGCTTCACCACGAAATTGCGGTCGAATTCCAGGATGTTCCCGAGAACAGCGCCCGCATCGACGGATGGCAGCTGGTTCGGGTCGCCCAGAATGAACAGCCTGAAGTTTCCGCTGGGTGGGAGAGCCTGCAAGAATGCGGCGAACAGCGAGATGTCTATCATGCTCGCTTCGTCGATGATGTAGATGGATTCTTCGGGCAGCGGGTTGCTCGAATTGAAGGTGAATCCACCCTTTTGGGCGTTGTATTTCAGGAGCCTATGCAGCGTGTAGCTCGATGTCTTTGTAAGTTTTTCTGTAAATCGCGGATTCTTGCTGCGCTCGGGTTCGGAAATTTCGCGTAGGGCATCTTCCAAGCTTTCGGCAAGCCGGTCGGCCGCTTTCCCGCTGGGTGCCGCCATGTAAATGTCCCAATTCAGGTACCTGGCATCGCTTTCGAAAAGCTTCCACAACAAAAAGCCGATGACGGTTGTCTTTCCGGTGCCGGGCCCACCTGTGATAATCAGGTTCTGCGTAGTTCCGCGGGCGATGACTTCGGCCTGGCGGTCGTCGAAGTGGATGGGGGAGCCTTCGCGCAGTATGCCGTGCACAAAATCCCTGGCCTGCTGTACTGCGGAACTGCCGATAGGGGCTTCCTTGAAAAATCCCGAAACGAAGATGTTCTCGATATGGACCTTGTCTTCGAGATGTTTAGCCGAAATCAGGTAGGTGCAACCATGCGCCTGCTGCAGGCGTAGCGGTGTAGCGTTGTTTCCGATAATCCCCGTGTACATTCCCGAGACGATGTCTTCGACGCCTTCGCGGATAACCGGCAGGAACGCATCGGCTCCGAGATAGGGCTCCGTGCGCTTGTTGCCTTTCAGGGCGTCGCGGCTTTCGGCCTGCACTACGAGACCATCCCACTTTTGCACCCATTTGGCATGGAGCAGTTGGGCGTCTAGCGGGATGCGCGTGTTGCCGTCTTCCAGTAGCGAGAGGTAGATGTACAGCACCTTCTGCGCGCTACCCGACAGGTGCGGCTTTTGCTGCAGAGCGCAGAGTAGGTCGTGCATTTTCTCGGCGATGGGGGAAATCCCGCGTAGCTCGCGGAGCAGTGCGAAGAATTCGGCTACGGTGCCGTTGACATTTGTGTTTTCTGTCGTCATGCGGTTTCCTTCGTACTGCTTTTCATGATGGCCTTGATGTTGGTGTAGCTCTTCTCGAGATCGCTGAAATTCTTCCAGGTCTGGCAATAGATGCCGTTGCTAGTTTGCGCACTGGTGCCCCGGGCCAGCGCATAGTAGATGCCGCCGAAATGGTTTTCGTAAATTTCTTCTTCGCTCATGCCACTGTAGAACTGTCTGAGCCATTTGATGAGCAGGTAGCTGTAGAGTACCCGCTGCACGGAATACTCATCTTCGATTTTCTGCGCGAGAGCTTCCTTGTCGCTGTAGTCGGCGTCGTCCATCACATCGGATTTCCAGTCCAGGATAGAGTAGTAGTCCCTGCCGTCGTCGCCTTTGCGTACGAACATTAGGTCGATAAATCCCTTGCAGAGACGGTTCACCCAGGGGGAATCATCCGGGTCGTGGCTGTCCAGATGGAATCCCATCTCGGCGCGCCTTGCCGCTGCGGGCAATTCCCTGAGACTGAAACTTTTTCCTGTCGCCCCGCTCCCGTGAATTTCGGGAAGGTCCGCGTTTAATGTATTCCAGATGAACCCTGCGGTAAGCCCGTTCCATTCCGGATGTTCCTGGATGTGGATGGAGTTGCCCTGGTATGTTTCTGCAATCAGTTCGCGCAGCTCGGAATCGTCGCGGGCGGCGTTTTCGCTGGGCAGGCTTCCGACTTTTTCGAAGTCCAGTTTCTCGAAAACCTTGTGCAGGGCGTCGCCCAGGTTGGCGCCCCGCGGGTAACCCGGTACATTTGCGATGGGGGCTGCGGGGTCGTATTTTGTGCAGGGCTGCACAAGCGCTGTTGCGTCGTCAATCAGGATGGTGCCGGCGGTATCGCCTTCGATGAAGTCTTCGCGGTTTGTGCGGCTCCCGTCGATGGTGATGTCGTCGAGTACGCGTTTCTTGGCGGCCAGGCTGGAGTAGGAATACTGGTAGATACAGGCGCTGTTCACCTTTTGCTGCAGGGCGCCAAAATCTGGCAGCTCGCTCATGTCGGGATTATCCTTTTTCGCGTTGCGCAGGATCTGCACCACGATTTTCTTGAGAGCGGGTGCATTCGCTTTCGCATAGAAATCGTCCTGCGGCATGCGGGCGAATTCGGTCTTGGTCATGCGTTCGATTGCGTTTGCGAGAAACGCGAAGGGCTTGTTCGGATTGATTCCCCATTTCCCGTCGCCAAAGTCTTCGTGCCAGATTTTGTATCGTGGGACAATCATCAGGGATTCCGCGCGCGTGTATGCCACATAGATTAGCCTTTGCCATTCCTCGTGGCTTTCCTGCTTGTTCTGTTCGCGCGATACGGCGGCATCGAATCCGATATATTTTTTACCCGAGACATCGAAGGCGTAGGGTTCGCGTTCCTTGCGGTAGTTGTCGCCGCGCAACCCGCCGGTAATGATTGCGATGGGAAAGGCGAGCCCCTTGGAAGCGTGGATTGTCATGAGATTCACCGCGTCGAAGTCGCTGCCCTTGGCGACAAGGTTCCCATCGGCATCGTCTACATCTTCAGAAGAGTTCGAAAGCCCCTGCAGGTGTTTAACGATTTCTTCCAGCGATACCTGGTTGTTGTACAGGTAGTCGAAAATGTAGGCACCAATCTGCTTAATCTTTGCGAGTCGTTGCAGTGTGGCGGGCGTACTCAGGAATTTGTCGATTTCGGTTTCTTGGTAGATGCTTTCTTGCAGTTCCGCCCAGCGGCCCTTCGCGACCAGCTGGCGCCACATCATGAACAGGCTCATTACGCGACCGGTCGGATAGACGAATGATTCGTTCTCGACGCATTCGAGAGGAACCCTGAAGAAGTCGGTGATGAGTGCCTCGTTCAGGAATTTGCGGTTCCAGTTCGAAAAATCGGGCGCATCAAGAGCCTTTAAAAGCGAAATCCAGTGGGCGCATTCCTTCCCGTAGAACAGGTTCGTATCCTTGTAGCGGGTGTAGGGAATCCCGACTTGCGCCATGGCGCTTTCTAAAGCCGTCATTTCGCTTCGTGTGCGCGAAAGGATGGCGAAATCCGAGAAGCGGACATCCCGCAATATCTTTTTGTCTTTGTCGAAAACTTGCAGTGCTGTTTTTGCTGGGTCTTTGACGCTTGGGGTGCAGCATTCTACGATTTTGCGTACGGCAAAGTCGGCAAATTCGAACTCGTCGGAGACATCCGAAATCCACAGGGGCTCCGTATGTTCTCCGTCCAGTTCGGGGGATGTTTTTTTGCGGTCGGCAGGAGGCGTCTCGGAATCCGTGAAGTCGTTGTTCGCAAAGAAATCACCCTGGAAAAGTTCGTTGCATGCACTGATGATGTCGTCGCTGGATCGGTAGTTCGTCGAGAGTCTCCGCCCGTTCTTCTCGCCGATTTCAGCGATGGCGCGGTGGTACACACCCACATCGGCTCCCTGGAACGAGAATATGGACTGTTTCGGGTCTCCCACCACGACGATGTTGTTTTCGGGCGCATCTAGGAAAATTGACTTGAAAATGTCCCACTGCAGCTGGTTTGTGTCTTGGAATTCGTCGATGATGGCGTAACGGTATGTTTCGCGCAACTTCTGCACTAGGCTGCCGTTCTCGCTCATAACGGAATTGTGGACATCGTTGATCATGTCGCTGAAGGATTGCGCCTTGCCTTCTCTTTTTTCTTTTTGCCAGAGCCCTACAAGTTCATTGGCATGGGCGAAAATGAATTCCTGGTATTTCTTGAGACTGGCCTTCTGCAGGTCGTTTTTCTGGGCGGCAAAGAAGAAGTTGACGGCGTCGTTTAATTCGTCGGAACCCCAGATGCTTTGCCAGTTCTTGTTGAATTTTCTTCCTGGGAACAGTTTGTCGGTGCCGTCGTAGGCATGGATTGCTTCAATGAAGTCCGACAGTTTTGCGATGCTCGTTTTGCCTTTGTTTTGCAGCTCGGCCTTGGCGTCCTTGTTCTTGAACAGTATGTCCCAGGCTTCCCGTGCTCCGGGGTACCATTCCAGGATGCCGTCGAATGAGCTGTAGTCAGGCGCGAAGCATTGTGCCCCGCGGTTCTGCATCATGTATTTGGCCGCGTTCACGAAATTCTTGACGAAGAGCTCCATCTTGAAATTCGGGTCGTTTAGCAGTTCCATGAATGGGGCTTCGAACGACCACTTGTCGCGAATGAGACGCTGTATCAGGGTCTCGATTCCGTCGTCCGAGACCACATCCTGGTTGAAGGGGGAGCCCGCCTCGTAGGCGAAGTCGTGCAGAACCTTCTGGCAGAAGGAATGGATGGTGAAAATCGGCGCCGTATGGATGTTCTGCAGGGCCTCGCGGTAGCATTCCATGTTCTCTTTGGCGAGACACTCTTCCATCTTTTGGCGAATGCGGTCGCGGAGTTCGCCTGTCGCCTTGTCGGTGTAGGTGACAATCAGGATCTTGGACAGGGGGATGCCCGCATGGCCGTGTTCGCCACGCACGAGTTTTGCCACCAGCTGCTGGATGGTGTATGTCTTGCCGGTGCCCGCTGAGGCATCGATATAGAGATTGTTTCCGAAATGGAAATCGTTGATGTCGAAAAGCCTAGCCATGGACATCGACCGCGCCTCCCATATCGCTTTCGGGGTTCCACAGCCCGGGCGTCAGTTCCTTGAGGTCTTGGGATTCCTTGTTCCATGCTGCCGTGAAATCCTTTTCGTCGAAGCCGCATACCTTCTTGATGTCGAACAGCTTGCTACCCGCGAAGTATTTCCAGGGGGAGTTATTCTCGTCGGCGAAAGCCTTGATGTAGTCGCCGTAGCCCTCGATTTCGTTTTCGAAAACCATGTCGATGGGGAGCACCTTGCTGTAGCGTTCCCATTTCCCGTTTGCATCCATTTGCATGGCGAACATCTTCTGGTAGATTCTGTTGAGCGTTTTCTCTGCGATGTCGGGAGTGTGGCAGATGCGCTTGGCTTTCCATTCCTTTTTGGAATAGACATCCGTGTATATCTCGGGAATGGGCTCGTTTTTTCTCCCGGCTTCGCAGATGAGCGCGAGCGCCTGGATATAACCCGAAAGGAAATGGTACTGGTGGATTTTTGCGCCCGCCGTATCAATGAGATGGATACAGCCTTTGTTTTGGGCGTACAGCGCGATGTCCCCGTGGAGCGTCCAGCCATCCATCTTGAGTTCTATGGAGCGTCGTCCGTACTGGAAATCTGTCCTGCTGTACAGTGTTTCGATGAAGTTGGCGAGATCGTTGGCTTCGCCGCGGATGTCTTGCCAGATGCGTTTGCTGAAGTTTCCTTTGGGCAACAGGCCCTTGGACAGCGCGTAGACGCGGATGCTTTCTTCGGTTGATAGACGGTCGCTTTCGAAAACGCCGAGTTTTTGGGCCATAAGCGTGCGCCGGAGAATCGACTCTTGCAGCCTGTCGATAATGATGGGTTCGAATTCCGTCTTTTCGGGGTCTTCCTTCTCGTCTTCGATTTGCATCATCTGGGCGACGCGGAATTCGAAGGGGTCTTTGAGGAATTCCTTGAACTGGTAGATGCTTGCCTGCTCGGGAAGACGCTGGTCGTTGGCGTTTTCCGGATCGGGCACGAAGTTTACGACTTCACGGTCGTTGCCGAATTCCAGGTAGGTGCTCTTGTTGCGGATTTCGCGTCGGGTGAAAAGCTTTTTCCACGGGCGCTTTTCATCGAGCGGGATATTGTCGTCGGGCCAGATTTTCAGGATAGCGGCGTCCGCAATACCGGTTGCCTTGACAGCGTTCTTTAGGAATCCACGGATATCGTTCACGATGGAAGAAGGGTAGAAATCCTCGTCTTTCTGCAAATCCTTGTTTACGTAGCTTATAAAGAATCCTTTAGCGGTGCTCATGAGCTGGCAGAGGAAGGCGTAGCGGTTGCGGCTCACGATGGAGTCGTCGCCGGGCCAGGGACGGCAGGACTTGCGCAGGTCCAGCGTGTTGGTGTTGCGTACTCCGGGAAAGTTCGCTGCGTCGGCACCGATGAAGAACAGGTACTTTGTCGGTACGATTCGGTTGGGAGCGAACTTCATGAAGGTGAGCCCGTTGATGAACAGGTTGCCGCAGCTGTATTCCGAACCGCGCGCGGCATATAGCAATGTCTGCGAAAGGATTTTCCACGAGACGCTCTCGCTCCCGGCGAAGAACTGGTATTCCAGATTTTCGCGGGCTGCCGTGACCGAATGGTAGATGACGCTCTCGCCGGCAAGTTCCTTGGGCGGGCTTCCCATGCAGAGCCATGAATCCAGGAACTGGAATACTGAAGTGAGTTCCGTTTCCATGCCCATCCAGGTTTCTAGCGAGTCGATGGCGTCGACAAAACGGAAGAGCGAACTGCTATCGCTGCTGCTGATGTCGCTGTAGGGCTGAATTTCGCCCGCGACCGTTTCGATGCCGCCGTAGCTGAAACGAGAAAGCAATAGGCGCCGCGTAGCGGTAATCCAGGATTCTTCGCGCCGTGTCTCGCCGTTGTCGTCGGCGATGCGGTCGCGGTATATGTTCATGTTGGATGCCCAGGATTCCCAGTTCGAGACTTCGTCGGGGAGAATCTTGCGGACATTCTGCACCACGGGATTGCGGACAAGCGCGAAGAAGTCGGGCCTGGAAAGAGTGCCTTTTTCGCGGATGGAGAAAAGGGTCGAAAGGGCGCTGGCCGTGTGCGAATCGCGGGCCGCAGAATCCACGATGTTGAAGGGTATATGGAAACCGTCGTGGGTCTGGTCGAACACCTGGAAGATGGCCGTGCGGTAATCGTCGATGTTCGGCGATACCACGAGAATGTCGGCGATGGTTGCCTTCGTTTTCCCCTGCGCGTCTTTTTCGGAAAGGAGCCTGCAGATCCGGGAATGGAGTTCTTCCACCTCGCGTATTTTTGAAGGCGCTGTAGTGACGCTGAAGGAGTTGTCGTTCTCGAAGGGGAGCCTTCCGAGAATGTCGGTGTCTTTGCAGAACACATTCTTGCGGTGCGACACCATCCACTGCACATTGTGAAGTAGGGTGTCGCAGGGCATTTCACGGTTTTTGTCTACGATGGAATCGCCGTCGAATACGAAGTTGTAGTCGGTGGCGAGACTCCACAGCTTTATGTTGTCTCGGCCCGCCTTGCCCCAGTAACGCAGAAGCTCGTTTTCTTCTTCGTCGATAATTTCGCTTTCGTCGTCGGGCACGGCCGTGAGTTTCGGGAGTACGGGCCGCATGCTTTCGATAGGCTTGCGTGCACCGCTGCAATCTTCCCAGAATGCCATGCACGGGTTCTGAATATAGGCGTACACCTCGTGCTGGCTTGCAAATTCCTGCAATATCACGCGGTAGAATTGCCCCATGCCCGAAAGCCCGAAAATGAATACCGGGAGATCGCCCTGGTAATGGAATTCCGTCTTCCCGCTACCCCCCTTGCAGGCCGCGTACAGGTAGGGGAGCGTGAGATAGGTAATCTCGCCGCCTTTGCCACTCTTTTGACCCGCCTTCTCGAACACCTGCGTGAGCAGCGATTTCTCGCCGGCGTCGGCATGGAACAATGCCGAATAAAGCTTGCGTTGCCAGGCCTCGTTTGCGGCGGGCGTTCCATCGCGGGTGATGAAAAAGTCGTGCAGGTCGCCCTGTTTCCAGCAGTCCAGAATCCCCTTCGCACTCTCGAGTGTCTCAGAGTCGGTGATGAATCCGCTGGGGCGGCTGGTCTCGTATTCCAGGAAAAGCCCCGCCATCATGTTTGCGAAATCGAATAGCCTGTTCTCGTCGATGGAGCCGTCGTTTTCGAGATATATTTTGACGCTTTTGCCTAAAAGCTCGTAATTGAATTTGTCGCCAGTTTTCTGCTGTAAGTATGATATAATCACATTTGCGAGCATGTTTGACGAAAGCTTCTTGAGCTGCGTGTTGTCGCCGACTAGAATGTCGAACAGAAACCGGTCGATGGTGCTCTTGTTCAGGTTTGCGAGTACGCCTTTCTTTTGCACCCAGCGCAGGCGGAACCACTGCTCCAGTTTCGGGTCCGGGAAAATCACCACGGGAGCTTCGAACGGGTTCTTCCAGCACCTGGAAATCTCGTCGATCATCTCGTCGGCGAGGTTTTCAAGATTCAGGGCGAATTTCAGGTGCAGCATGTCTTCAATATATACAAAAAAGATTATGACTGAAATCTCAGGCGCATCACGATGGAGTTCTCGAAGTGTTGGGGATTTGCCCCCAGTCTCCAAAGTTCGGAGCCGTAGCTGAACAGGTTCGGACGGGCCTTGCGAAGGACTGCCGCTGCCGTTGCCCGCAGGTAGCCGGCCTTGCTTCTGCTAGAGATCCCCTTGAGGACTGCATCCAGGTCGTCAATGCTCACGCAGATGGCGTTATGGTCATGGGGGTTGTAGGGCTCGGCCTGTACCATTGCCTTGAGTGATGCGAACAGTTCCTGTTGCTTTTTGCCTGCGGCATAGGGATTGTCGCCAAAGTGGAAACTGATGGCGGCATCGGAGATGACTCCGAATTTTTCGACGCCATTAATCCAAGGGTGGCTGGAGGCTCCCACGATACCGATGGTAAGGTCGGTATTGCCGCATTCCCTGAAATAGCGGATGAACATCTCTTCGGGAGTTTCTTTTTCAGGTTCGGGCTTCAGGGTGTCGCGGGCGGCTGCGAACAGGATGGCGGAAACATCGGTTTCGCCGGTGGCGATGGCGGCATTTGTTTGATAAACCTGCTTGAAGTTGCTCTCGCCGGTAAATCCTCCGTAGACTCTTGCAAAGAGAGCCTCTGCGGCGACAGGCTTCACGATGTGCAGCACCAGGGGGGTGAAGTTTGCAAACACCATAGAACGGCGGCGTAGCAACTCTGCGGTCAAAAGGCCGTCTCTTGCTTGGACGGCGAGCAGCAGGGCGCCTACATGCAGTAGGAAGGAATACTGGCCCGCATCCATGTTTTCGATGTTTGCGGGAATGTAGACCAGAATTTCTGCCTGCAGTTCTTTTGGCAGGTAGGTGTACCAGGATGGCGTGAAGTATCGGCTCCCCTCGACGCACTGCATCTGGGAAAGTTCGCTGGCGGAAGGTGTGGCCGCTCCGCTGAAGTCCAGGATGCCGGTCTCGCTGCGGCGGAAGGCGTAAATGTTGGTCGCCTTGGCGGTTTCGATCTTGATATAGAAGATTTCGTTTGCCATGATGGGCCTCCTTGTTTGGGGTTCTTGTCCAAATATACTTTCAAATTTATGTCATAAAATGACAACAAATGAGGAAAAATGGAAGTCGGTGTACAGGTTCTATGCCAAATAGTCGCCTGAATTGTCCTACAGCCGAGATTTTGGGGTGCATTTTGCTATCTTTCCCGCCATGACCATTGATGACTGGCGTGCCCGTATAGACGAACTGAATGTCGAGCTTATCTCCCTTTTGAATAAGAGGGCGTCTTTCGCCCGTGAAATCGGGAAGGTGAAGAAGCAGGCGGGGCTGCCGGTTCTGGACCCGGACAGGGAATCCAGGGTTCTTGATGCCGTGGGGGAGCTGGCCCGGAATGGCGAAGGCCCCCTGGGTGAGGAATCTATCAAACGCATTTTCCAGGTCGTTATGGAAGAGACCCGCAAGGTGGAGGACCTGTAATGCGTATTACATTGGTTGGTTTTGGACTTTTGGCCGGTTCCATTGCGGCTGCTGTCAAGCAGGCCAAGTTTCCGGCCGTTATTCGGGCGGTAAGTTCTGCTGCCACGCTGAAGCGTGCTCAGGAACTGGAACTGGCCAACGAGTTTTTTGAATACGACGCCGTTGAAGAGTGGTCCAAGGATAGTGATCTGATTTTGCTGTGCGGGCCTATTCTCCACATCTTGAAGACCATGGAGGCCCTGAAGGGGGTGTCCTGGGCGAAGGAATTTGCTGCGGGAACGGCACAGGGCGGCACAGGGCGTCAGGTGCTGGTTTCTGACATTGGCAGCACCAAGGTGGAAATTTGCAAGGCAGGTTCGACCCTGCCGGCCCCGTTCCGTTTTGTGGGGAGCCACCCCATGGCGGGTTCCGAGAAACGGACCTGCGAACATAACGATCCTGCGATTTTCGAGAACGCCTACTGGTTCGTGTGCCCGCCTGAGGGCATGGAAGAATCGGTTTACGAGCCCCTGCTTACCCTGGTGAAGTTCCTGGGGGCAAACGCCGTGGTGTTCCCGCCGGAGCATCACGATGCCACTATGGCCTGGGTCTCCCACATGCCCCAGATGCTCAGCTCTACGCTGGCGGGGAACCTGCCGGAGCGCCTGCTTTCTCACAACTACCAGCATTACGCGGGTCGCGCTTTTAGGGATATGACCCGCATAGCCGCCTCGGGCTGGGGAATGTGGCACGACATCGCCGTCACCAACAGGAACGAGACCGTCCGGGCGCTGGAAGAGGTCCGTGCAGGGCTTGACCGTACCATCGAGGCCATGAACGCCCTGAAGGTGGTGGACGGCTCGGCGCCATCCTTACCTGCTGCCGGTGATGCGTCGCGGCCTGCTGCCGACGACAATTCCGCCGCCCTGGAAAAGATTTTTAAGGCCGGAAACGACGGCCGTGCAAGCCTGTTCGCCCCGGGCCGTAACGCCGCCTCCGCGTTCTTCGAGATTACGGTCCAGCTGAAGGACAAGCCCGGTGCGCTGCTCAGCGTGCTTGAACCGCTGGCACAAGAAGGTATCAACGTCCGTGACGTGGAACTCATGAAGGTCCGGGAAAACGTGGCGGGCACGCTCCTGCTCGCCTTCAAGACCGAAGACGAGGCTGCTCGGGCCCTCAAGATTTTGAAGTATCTGGATTACGAAGTTAAGGGAAGATAATGGAATTCTACCTGAATCCAGATAGAGAACGGACAAACCTGACCCTGGTCATGGCGCTGCTGGTCAACGGCCGCACTGTGCTGGAAGATTTTTCCTGGTCGGCGGAAGGTCGTAGCTTTGCAAAAGCCTTGGAAGAATTCGGCCTTACCCTGAACTTGCAGGGGCACGAGATGGTGCTTACCGGCAAGGGATTCCAGTACCCCGTTCCGTCCTTGCTTCCCATTAACTTCGGGGAGCGTGACAGTATACTTTTGTGGACTCTCGCGAGCCGCGAAACAGAACAGGTCTTTACCTTTGCCGCCGAGAATGACGAGACGGGTGTTGCCGCTGTGGCCCTTGCCAAGGAACGGCTCCAGGCCTATTTCAAGATTCATGTGGAGTCCGATAGCCCTGCAGATTTCAAGTTCCGCTTCGATACAGCCGAGCCCTCCCTCAAGAAGGATTCTCTGGGGAGCGTGCCTTACATCATGCGGAACAGGCTCATGACCCGGGCCCTGATCCGTGGGGAATTCATAAGCTTTGAAGAAAAGACCGTGGTTCGCGACCAGTGGACCCGCATGCTCCAGTATTTTGGCGTACCCCTCCGTTACGAGGGTCGCGGAGTGGAACAGCTCAGCGAATTTGAACGCCGCCTGCTCATGGCTCAGGGCAAGAAGGTGGAACGCACCCAGTTTACGGAGCAGTCCGAGACCAAGGTGATGACGGGTCGCGACTACTATGTGCCTGGCGACTTTACCGAGGCTATGGCCCTGATTCTGCTCTCTACCATTGGGGCGGTACCCAAGGGAAACCGTATTCTCATCAAGAATGTAGAGTTGAACACTAGCCGGGTGGGGGCCATCAATTGCCTTAAGCGCATGGGGGCCAACATCGAGATTGTGACCCGCCGCGAAAAGTACGGCGATGTGTTCGGCGATTTGGAAGTTTTCCCCGTAGATGCGGGCAAGCGTCTGCAGGGCCGTCGTTTTGGCGAAGATACCGTGGCCACATCCATCGAGGAATTCCCGTTCTTGGCGGTGGCGGCCTGCTTTGCCGAAGGCGAGACTATTCTGCGTTTGCCCAAGGAACAGCGCAAGGCTTGGCGCCCGGTGAACGAGAATCTGGCCGAGAACCTGCGCAAGACCGGTGTAGAGGTGGGCGTCTATGACGACGGCCTGGTGATCCGCGGGTTGGAGAACATAACGGCGGTGCCCGAATTTGACGGTGGCGAGAACCCCCAGGTGGGGCTTGCGCTGAATGTGCTCGCGTTGGCGCTTGGCTGCGACGAACCCGTGGGCCACACCGAAGTGGTGGAGGAGCTTTTTCCGGGTATTCTCAAGAAGCTTGCCGATGCCACGGTGGACGAGAATGTGGTGGAAGACGCCGGGGGTAATCCATGAAAAAGTCTTTCGAGAAAATCGGTATCCTAGGTTTTAAGGACAAAAGCGCTGACCTGGCCCTTGCCCTGGAACAGATTTCCGCCTGGGCCAAGATTCACCCCCAGGTACAGTTTTTTGCCTTGGATTCCCTGAAGGGCCTTGTGAAAAAGCCTATCCGCGTAGTTAAGGAATCGGGGCTTTCTGGCATGGATCTGCTGCTCGCCATCGGTGGCGACGGCACTGTGCTTTCGGCGGCCCACTTTGGCCTGAAAAAGCACATCCCCATCTTGGGAGTGAACGCCGGGCGTGTGGGCTTTCTGGCAGAATCCCGCGTAGAGGGCTTGGCCACCACACTGGATGACCTGCTGGCGGGGGAGTTCTCTACCCGCGACCGCATGATGATCGATGCTGTGGTTTTCGATGGACGCAAGAGGCTCTTTGCGCAGACGGTGCTGAACGAGGTTCATATCCGTGCCCACGCTCCCGACCGTATGGTGAATGTGAACGTGGTCTATAACGGCACGAACCTTACGGAATACTGGGCGGATTCGCTCCTGATTTCGACACCAACGGGCTCGACGGCCTACAACCTGGCGGCAGGCGGCCCCATTATCCACCCGGCGACCCCTGCTGTGGTGCTGACCCCTGTGGCCCCCAGCAGCCTCTCGGTACGGCCCCTGGTGCTGTCCCTTACCTCCAAGAAGCTTCAGATTACCTCGGCGGTGGATCGCCCGTTGGACTTGGTTTTTGACGGTCGCTTTACCTACCAGATGAACCCCGGACAGCATGTGGTTCTGGCCGAGAGCAAGGCCGTGACCACCTTTATCCGCATGCGCCATACGGGATTTGTGGGCGCCCTCCGCGAAAAGCTGGGCTGGACCGGCAAGCCCAAGCTGGCTTAATTCCTATACCTCTTCCTCCCGATTTCCTGCGTGGGGAAGTCGTTTTTTTATCAATTATTAATAAAAATATTTGATTAAAAACTAAAAAATTATGCATTTGACAATATCAATCTTTGGGTATATATTAACTGGGTTAAAAGAAACAACAGTGAAACCTTAACAAAGGAGTTCATCATGAAAAAGTTGTCAGTTGTATTCCTGGCCTGCCTTATGGGTGTTTCCCTGGCAGTTGCTGCAGGTAATCAAAATGCTCCCCGTGTCATCCGTGTGACCATGAACGACGGGACTATCCACGAATTTTTGGTGGAGTCGGTGCAGAACATGACTTTTGACGCGAACCAGGAGGACAGTTCCTTTGTGCTGCCCGACACCCGCGAGCCGGAGCCAAACCTCACCGAAGAAGACGATAACCCCTATGTAAAGGCCCGCCCGTCGCTTCCAAGGAACGACAGGAAGGTTGCCGCCCCGGTAAAGACGGAACAACCCGTAAAGGTGAACTTCGATGCCGACAAGCAGGCACTGGAGTTTTTCTCCGAACAGGGCGGTGATGTGCGCTTTGTCATGATGGACGCCATCGGTTCGACGGTGGTCAAGGGCGACGTTTACCTCTCGAAGGGTTCTACCGTTGTCCCGGTCCGTAACAAAAAACTCAATAGAGGCAGCTACGTCGTCAAGCTGGTATTTGGCGGCAAGACCATTCAACAGAATCTGACGGTTAACGCCAAGTAAAGGAGCTTATCATGTTTACGAAATACTTTACAGCAGCTGCGCTGACCACCATGTTTGTTGCTCCTTGTGCACTGGCAGGTCTCGCGAATATTCAAATCGGAGAAGACTCCGTATATACCGCTGGCCTTGTGGGCCTCGATTCCATTACCTTCCCCAAGACGCACTATGTGGGCGAGGATACCTTGAATATCCAGGGTTACGGCCTCAAGGCGTTCAAGCCGATTGGGCTGAAAAATGTCAAGGGCATGACCTTTGACTCCCGTTTTGGCGATAACGAGAAGCTGAACCTGAATGTGACCAGTACTGCGTTGAAGGGGGCCTATTCCTTCAATCTTTCCGATGTGAAGTCGGTGGAAACCGCTGAAGTGGACCCCACGCTGGACACTGATGGGGACGGCATTTCGGATTACGATGAAATCTTCAATTTCAAGACCAATCCCTATGCCAAGGATACCGATGGCGACGGTTTTGAAGATGGCGAGGAACTCTTCGAACTCTTCAATCCCGAAAATCCCACGGTTTGGAACCCCAACGTGGCGGATCTTCCCAAGCTGGAAGTCACCATGACCATGACCCCCAGCATAACGCTGAACCGCACCACCAGTTCCAACACCACGAGAACTGTCACCATTTCCGAAGGGGAATCGGTGAAGAATACCCAAAGCATCAGCTTCAGCGAAACGGAAAGCGCCGCCTTGATGAACGCTTGGAACATTGGTTTTTCTGCGGGTTACGCCAGCAATAGCGGGCAGTTCGTGGTGAATTGGGGTTATAACGGTAGTTATACCGAGAGTGAGGGCCATACCCTGACTGAAAATCAGTCTAAGGCCATTACCCAGAACTACAACAAGGCCGTTGCCGAGGCCATGTCCGAGGGCGAGTCTATTTCTGGGGGTACCCTCAGCATGCAGGCGCGTATCACCAACACGGGTAAGGTGGCGTATAGCATTGAGAACTTGATTCTGGCTGCTAGCACCTACACCCTCTCTGGTGACATCAAGATCATAGCGGAACTTGCCGTAGGCGATGGCTACGGCGAAGATAAGTGGACCCGTATCACTCTGGCTCCGGGAGAATCCAAGGAACTGAAGTTTTGGAAAAGCGGAATTTCTTTGGATGCCTTGAATAGTTTTATCTTCAATCCGGGCGCCATTTTCCTTTCGGCCAGTGCTTACAAGATTACCTTGGATAGGAGCAGAACCGGGATGACTACGGACTTTACGGAGGCTTACACGAAGGTGTCTGGGACAACGGCCCGAGTGACCTTCGACAAGGGGGCGTATTATGCTGATCCGAGAACTCGCTTCTTGGACTACCGGGTCTCTACAAATTTCAAGGTCAACAGGAACGCAAATAACAAAAGGAACCTGCGTGCTCCAGTTTATCTGTCGGAATTTCTGGATATCCTCCAGATGGACTTTGAACAGGACACCGTGATGGTCGGGAAGGATAAGCGTTTTGGCCTGGTTATGCTGGACGGTGTGGAAAATAACATAATAAAAGGAGATACTGCTGTATGGTTTGTTGCTGTGAACAAGGCTGCTACACCGGAGCGGACAAATATCTACTCCGTAGCAATCGGTAACTTCAACCTTGATTCCATTGTGGTGGGTGCCGGCGATGTGGTTCAGTTCATCTACAACGAAGACCGGGATCACGACGGCGTTCCTGCCAGCATGGAAAAACTCCTGGGCACCCGTGACGACATGAAGGACACTGACGGCGACGGAATCAGTGACTTTGATGAAATCAATGGTTGGACCAAAAACGGAAAGGGACCTTTTGAAACAGACCCGACCTTGAAGGATACCGATGGGGATGGAGTCAATGACGGTGAAGACGAAAATCCTGTGGCCCGCCCAATCTCATCGATTTCGGTTGTCAATACCTGGAATTTTATTGATGAATCGCATAAACAGGACATCGAATTCCGGAAGGAATGCAAGAAGACCGGGGCAAAATGTGCTGTCAATGGGGATTCGCTGATTACGACAAAGGATGTTCACGGTGCCCAGGTTGCGGTGAAACTTTCTACAGTTGATCCGGTAAATGCCGAGGACGGCGTGGTGGTATTCAAGAACGGAGTCCAGGTTCCTGTTACGCCAATCGGAGTGAAAGGTTCTGGAAAAAACGCCGAAGCCAAGAATTTCAAGTTTACCGTGGATAAGCTGGTTCCGTTTGAAACGGCCGAGGTGAAGGTGGTGGTGACCGCAGAAAATGGGAACAAGGCCGCTTATTACCTGAATATTCCGTCGAGTCTCAACACTCCACAGGAAATGATTTTGGGACGCAATGCGGACCGTAATAGCATCATTGTGAATTATATTCCCGATTCTCTGGATGCTCGCATCTTGGGATATGTCGTGGTGCGGGCGGAGTACGATAAGATTGACGATGATGCGAATGTGCTGGGAAAAACCTTTGCCATCGCTGCAAGCTCAATAGCTCGTATTTTCGGTAAAGCTTCTAAGAATGACGAACCGAAGGTTCAGCCGAATAATAAGATCCTGGAATCCTACGTCAAGAAACCCACTACGGTGCAGCCCAAAGTTGGTGACAACTGGGGTAATGGTATGACCGTGGTTGCCCTGAACGGACGGAACGACAAGTTCTTTACCGACAAGGTGGGTGGAGGTAGCCCCTACTACACCTACCGCGTGTTCGCCTATGCCTGGGACGGAAAGCAGTATGTCTTCTCCGAAGGCTCCGAGGCCAAGACTCGCGCTGTCGGCCGTGTCAAGATAAAAATCCAGAATGTGGGTCACGGAACCGAATACCAGTATAAGGCCGTTGAAGCCCGCGTGGACCATGAACTGAAGGGTCTGTTCAAGAACGGAAACCGTGAACTGCATGAATACAAGTATTATTTCTGCAGAGGAGGCTGCGTGGGCAAGGGGAACACGATATGCTACGAAAGCAAGTCCGATTCCAAGATAAGCAAAGATGACAATGCGGTAGAAATGGATCAGTACAAGTACACCTTCGATATTGGCAAAGACGGACTCACGCTGTTCTTGAGCATACGTGCTCCGGGTGTTGGAACCAATTCACAGACCGTCGATTGGCCTTACGAAAAGATTGCGCAGTCTTTGAATAACGCACCCGGTGTTGCCACTAGCAAGAATGGCGATGCCCCCAAGAACGACTGGATTGAGTCCAAATTCAACTTTGGAAGCAAGGGTGTGTCTTACGCGGGGAGCGATGCATGCAGAGGCACTTGCGGCAGCGAACCTCGCGGCGGCCTGAAATTCAAGTTCAAATATGTCTGGAATGACGTAGATTAAAAAGGAGGCCTAAAAAAAAGAAACGGACGGTTAATCCCGCCCGTTTTTTTATATTTCCTGCAAAAGCAAGGAGTTTTTATGGCTGAAATCGGTACACCTCTTAGTTCTAGCGCCACCAAGGTTCTTTTTTGTGGTGCGGGCGAGCTCGGCAAGGAAGTCATCATCGAGATGATGCGTCTCGGCGTCGAAGTGGTCGCCGTGGACCGCTACGCTAACGCCCCGGGCATGCAGGTGGCCCACCGTTCCTACGTCATCAACATGCTGGACGGTGCCGAACTGCGTCGTGTGATCGAGCAGGAAAAGCCCGACTTTATCGTGCCGGAGGTGGAGGCCATCGCTACCGACACGCTGGTGGAACTGGAGAAGGAAGGTTTCCACGTGATTCCCACGGCCAAGGCCACCAAGCTGACCATGAACCGCGAGGGCATCCGTCGCCTAGCCGCCGAGGAACTGGGCCTCGCTACTAGCCCCTATCGTTTTGCCGACAGTTACGAGGATTTCAAGAAGGCCGTCGCCGAGATCGGCATCCCCTGCGTGGTGAAGCCGGTGATGAGTTCTTCGGGCCACGGCCAGAGCACGGTGAAGACCGAGGCCGACGTGGACAAGGCCTGGGAGATTTCCCAGACGGGTGGCCGCACAGGTGCGGCGAGCCGCGTGATTGTGGAAGGCTTTGTGCCTTTCGACTACGAGATTACCCTTTTGACGGTGCGCCACGTGGGCGGCACCAGTTTCTTGCTGCCGGTGGGTCACCACCAGGTGGGCGGCGACTACCAGGAATCCTGGCAGCCCCAGCCCATGAAGCCCGAACTACTGGAGCAGGCGAAGGAAATCGCGAAGAAGGTCACCGACGCCCTGGGCGGCCGCGGCATCTTTGGCGTGGAACTGTTCGTGTGCAAGGACAAGGTGCTGTTCAGCGAAGTGTCCCCGCGTCCCCATGACACGGGCATGGTCACCATGATTTCCCAGGACCTTTCGGAGTTTGCGCTGCATGCCCGCGCAATACTTGGCCTGCCTATCCCGAACATCGCCTTCCACGGGCCCAGCGCTTCCAAGGCTATCGTGGTGGAGGGTGAGTCCGACCACGTGAAGTTCAGCGGTCTGGAAGATGTGCTTGCCGAACCCGATACGGCGCTTCGTTTGTTCGGAAAGCCCGAACTGAAGGGCCACCGCCGTATGGGCGTGCTCCTTGCCCGCCGCGACACGGTGGAAGAGGCCAAGGCCTGCGTCATGGCCATGCGCGAGAAGGTGAAGGTCACGCTGTAAAAAGCGGCCGTTGCCCTAAAATTATGAATCCTCCCTTGCGGAGGATTTTTTTGATGGGTGGGGGAGGCTTCCCCCTTCTCATGAGAAATATGTAAACTATAGTTTCATAATGCGCTAAATTGACAACAGTTGTTTGCCATTTTAAGGGAAATGTCGCTTTCCTTTTTTTTCGTTTATAAATTTGCTGCTTCGAATCAGGAAAAGGGCTGTTTATGAACAAAACTTATTGTATTTTGAAAGTGTTGACAAAATCAAATCTTTTAACTAGATTCTGATATGAAGTTCTCTGTAGAAAAATTGCCGGCGGCAGAAAATGAAATTAAGTCCTTGGAGCAATCTCAACAGGACCTTCTCAACAAGGAGTACGAAACCATAGAAAGACAGGGTATCGAGTTTGTTCGAGTGAGACCGATTCAAAGAGAAATCTTTGAAATCAAGTCTAACGAACTCCGTTCCCTGTTCAAATACAAGGCGGGTGCGATTATCGTTATCGGAGTTGTTTTCGTTAAGAAGACGCAAAAGACACCGAAGGATAAAATCAAACTTGCCAAGCAACGTTTGAAGGAGATTTGAGAATGCCGTATGTCTATGTGAAGGATTCCGAGGGTTTTGTTTTCAAGAAAAAGGAATCGGAAGTCGCCAAGGGCGAAAAGGTTATTTCCGAAAGGGAGTATCGGAAAAGGTCGGGCCTTGCCCTGTACGAGAAGAAGTTCGGACATGGTGGTGCCCGTGAAAATGCAGGGCGCAAGACGAAATTTGCTTCGCCCTTAAAATTTCAGATTCGCGTTACGAAAGAGGAAAAGGAGTTTTTGTCCTATGCGCGCGACAAGAAATTGGACTTTGCAGCCCTGATGAAAATCGCCATCAGTGCAAATTTGTGAGAATAGCCCCTTTTTGTGGCGAAAATTGGGCTTTTTCACCCCCTTTTTTGTATTTTTCGCCTATGAAAATCCATTTATTTAGCAAGTTGTTCCTCTGTGCGGCCTTGCTCGCTCCTGCGGCGTTTGCCCAGGAAACGGTGGAGTCCGTCCGTCGCCAGATCAAGGCGGTGGAGACGGAAACCGCACGTGAGAAGTCGCTCCATGACACCGAGAAGAAGCGCCACGCCGAATTCGTGGAAGTGAGCCGCAAGAAGGTCCAGGCTCTCGCCACCCAGAACAAGACCCTGAAGGCTGAAATTGATTCCCTGAAGGCGGAACTTTCCCACCTTGCCGATGTGCGCCAGAAGACGGCGGGCACGGTGCGTTGGTACGAGGGCCGCAAGGCCAAGTACGGCGAGGCTCTCGCAAAGGTCATAGACTCCCTGGTGCCGGTGTTTGAATCGGACTTCCCGTACCGTAACGAAGAGACGGTGAAGAGCATTCAGGAAATCGCAAGCCAGCTTCACAAGGGCGTCATCGAGGCCGACGATGGCTTGAACCGCACGCTGGAAGTTTTCTACGACCGTATCCGCCTGGGCTACACTACCGAAGTGTACAAGGGTTTTTTGCAGATTGATGCCCGTAGCGTGCCCGGCACCTACCTGCGTTACGGCGCCGTGGCCTCACTTTTTGTGAGTAACGACGGCAACGATGTGCTTTGGCTTTCCCGCAGTGCCGATGGCACTTACCGCTGGAATAACGTGTCCGACAACCTGACCATGCGTACGGTCCTGAAGGACGTGATGAAGGTGGCCGAAGGCAAGACCGCTCCTAGACTTGTGACGATTCCCGTCGCCATTCCGAAGGAGGGGCTGTAATGAAGTTTGGAATGTGGAATGTGAAGTGTGTAATGTGGGCGCTAGTTGTTGCTCTTGCCTTGACTGCTCCCGCCTCCTTTGCCCAGCAGGCTAGCGATATTGACGCCGTCAAGAAGCGTGCGGAACTGAACAGCGCCAAGGCCGACCTAGAAGAAGCCCGCAAGAAGCGGGACATGGCCGTTGCCGCCCGCTGGAAAGACCGGGAGACCGCCAACCAGGAACGGGAACTTTTCAACGAGAAGTACCAGGAAAGCAAGGAGAAGGTGGACGCCCTTATGTCGGAACGAGCCCGTCTCTTCGAAGACGTGCGTGTGGCCCGAGAAGACTTGGCCCAGGTAAAGCTCCAGGCCGAAAAGGCCCGTGCGGAATTTCTGTCTCTCGCGGCGGGCCCCGAGCGTTTGGAAACCCTCGCCAAGTTCCAGGAACAGGGAATACCCTTCAAGCTTGCCGAGCGTGTAGAAGTCCAAAACAAAGTGAAGAAGGACATGGGCCTGTATAAGGATGATCCGGTCCGCATAGCCAGCGACATTCTGGCCGCCGCCCGCGCGGAGATGGCGTTCACCCGCGAGATTCAGATGGAACAGGCGGAACTGGTGTTCGGGACTTCTGTGGCCCAGGGCTCTCGGCTCCGCTTGGGCGGCCTTTATGCCATGGAAATGGGCAATGCCGCTGACGGCGTGACGGGAATTACGCCCTCGGCCTTGATGCTCCCTGTGGCCGGTGAGAAGAGGCGCACCTTCAGCTGGCAGGAGAATCTGACTCCCGAAACCCGCAAGGAAATCGGGACTGCCTTTGCACACGCCAAGGACTCCGCCTTTGTGATGCTGCCTGTGGACGTGCTGTTGAGTACGGAACTTTCGTCGGAACTGGCGAACCATCAGGAAAAGACCTGGAAGGACGAGCTGAAGGAATTCTTCAAGAACGGCGGCATTCTGATGTACCCCATCGTGACGCTGTTCGGGCTTGGACTTTTGGTGGCCCTGTGGCGGTTCCTGTGGCTGTTGGTTGTAGGCTTTGGTGGACTTTCCACGCGCCGCACCCTGAAGGCTTTGAAGAATGGCGATGTGGAGAAGGCTCGCACCTATGCAAAGAAATCCATCGGCAAGGTGGGCCGCGTGCTGAAGACGGTTCTTTTGAAGGATTATTCCGGCCGTGAAGCGGGGGAGAAGGCTCTGGAAGAGCTGTTCGCCCGCGAAGTCCCGAAAATCGAGACCGGCCTTACCTGGATTTCGGTGTTCGCCTCTACGGCACCGCTGCTTGGCCTCTTGGGTACGGTGATGGGTATGATCGAGCTGTTTGATGTGATTACCATGCACGGGACTTCTGACCCGAAGCTCCTTGCGGGGGGCATCTCCATCGCCCTCGTGACGACGGAGGCGGGCCTTATCGTGGCTATCCCGCTGCAGCTGATCCACACCTTCCTTACCAACATGGCGGATTCCTTGCGAAGCCGCATGGAAAGCGCAGGCCTTGCGGTGCTGAATGCCCTGTGGGTCAAAGAATCGGTCAAGGAATAGTAGCTGGGAGTTTCTGTGGAAACCGTAAGCGAAATATCCGTCATCGAGGCGGCTTTCGGCATCCTCTTTAGGGGAGGGTGGGTGCTTGCGCCCATCTTTGTGCTGGGCTGGTTCGGATGGTTCTTGATGATCGAGCGTTACTGCTACTACTTTATGCTCAAGGGCGGTAGCGTGAACGGCGTGCTGGGCGGTTTCTGGAAGAACCTGGAAAAGAAGGGGGAGGACGAGGCTTTCAAGAAGCTCGCTCGCCGCCCCTACGGTTATTTTTATGCGCTGGCTTGTGATGTGCGGAAGTATCGTGACCAGGGGCCTGTGGCTGTGCGGAACGCCATGGAAGAGACCCGCCATCAAATTTCGGTGAACCTGTCCAAGTCCTTGCGGACCATTTCGACCTGCGCGGCCCTTGCCCCTATGCTTGGGCTGCTCGGTACGGTGTCGGGCATGGTGCATACCTTCGAGACCATCCAACTTTTCGGTTTTGGAAACCCGGTGCTCATGGCCGACGGTATTTCGGAAGCTCTGCTTACTACTCAGGCGGGGCTTCTGGTGGCGTTTCCGCTGATGCTTGCCTACAACTACTTGGCAGGTCGTGTGGAAGATGTGGAGAAGCAGGCCTGGAGCGAGGCACTTAAGTACGAAAGTTTTGTTTTTGAGGCAACGCCGGTTGTGGACGGTGTCGCCGTTGCGGAGGAAAAATGAGTTTTATCCGTAAACGTTCGCAGGATGGCGGAAAGATAGACGTGTCTCCCATGCTGGACATGGTCTTTATCCTGCTCATCTTCTTTATCGTCACATCTACCTTCACCCGTGAAACCGGCGTGGATGTGACCAAGCCCAAGGCAAGCTCCGCGAAGGACCTGGCCAAGGAAAGCATCCTTATCGGCGTGACCCGCCAGGGGACAATACACATCAACGAGACTCAGGTGAACCTGACCACGCTGAATACGGTGCTCCGCCAGATGATGGCCGAATCCCCCGACCGCCCTGTGATTATCGTGAGCGACCGTGACGCCCCCAATGGCGTGGTGGTGGACATTTTGGACGAATGCAACCTGGCCAAGGTTCGCAAGGTTTCTATTTCGGCGAATAAGGAGGAGTAGGGCGTAGCCCATGCTGGACTTCTTGGCAAAATATTTCCGATTCCCGGTGGCCTTCGTGCTCTCCTTCGTGGTGAGCGCGGTGTTCTTCCTTGCAGTGCCCGTGCTGAATGCCTTGTTTTTTGACAAGGGCAAAAGAACGGAAAAGCAGCTGGATACGGTTACCGAGGTGGAAGTGCTGGTGAGCGAGAAGAAGCCCGAGGTCAAGCAGAAGGTGATCCGCACCATCGTAAACCCCAACCCCTTCAAGATTTCGGCCAATATGGGAGTCTCCCGCAGCCAGAATTTCCAGATGGATTTGTCTTTGGCTCGTGGTGCCGCAGGCGATGGTGTGGCCGTGGGCACGGGCTCCATGGAGAATGTGGTCTACGAGGCGGGGGAGGTGGATGAACAGGCACAGGTTCTGAAAGAGGTGCAGCCTGCATTCCCCGAAAAGGCGAAGAAACTTGGGCTTTCGGGATACGTGAAGGTTTATATCGTCATCGATGTTTACGGAGATGTGGCTCAGGCAAGCATCATGAGCCAGGACCCCGCAGGCTACGGCTTCGATACCGAAGCCCTGAAGGCCGTACGGCAGTGGAAGTTCGCACCCGCCAAGCTAGGCGGATATCCTGTGGCGCAGAAGGCCACGAAGGAGTTCCGCTTTGTTAAATAGGGTCTTTTTATTGCTTATTGTCCTGTGCGCGACTTCGCTTTTTGCAGCCGAAGATTATTTCTTTAAGGCTAACGAGCTTTATGACCAGGGTAAGTTCAAGGAAGCGGTACCGCTGTACCGTGCCGCTATTGACGAGGGCCGTTACGAACCTTTCGCCTGGTTCAACTTGGGAAATGCCATGGTCCAGCTGGACCGCAAGCAGGTGGCCTTGGTGGCCTACAAGCGTACCGTGGAACTTTTGCCCACTTTCGAGAAGGCCTGGATGCTCATGGGCGACCTTTATTACCTGAATGGTGATGTGGGGCAGGCCATCGCGTCTTATAACCGCGCCATTGAACTTGGGGTGGAGTCAGATCATGTGCATTTTGCCTTGGCGGAATGCTACCTGAAGGGCCGTGACTGGACTTTGGCCCAGAAGAACTTCGAGCGGGCCTTGCAGCTGAATCCCGACCGTATGGACGCCTGGTATGGCCTTGCTGAAGTTTACGAGAAATTAGGCGATTACGAGTATGCCATCAAGACCTTGCAGAATGCCTTGCAGATGACCGCTACGGCAGGCGCCGATGTTCACTTTACTATGGCCTATTACTACCGCAGTATGGATTCTACGCGGCAGGCTCTGAACGAGATGGAAAACGGAGTCTTGATGGATCCGGAAAATGTTTCCGCCCGCCGCTACTTGGCACAGATGTACGTGCAGAATAATTCTCCCTGGATGGCTATCTTCACGCTAGAAGACGGACTCCGTCACAAGAAGGGCAAGGGCGACCTGAATCTAGATTTGGGTCAGATTTACTTTAACCAGAAGCGCTACGACGAGGCCTTTGAATGTTACATGAAGGCCTGGCTTGCGGGCAGTTCACAGGGGCGCATCGGTGCCGAGAACGTGGGCCACGTGTATTCCAACGCCGGCGATACCGAAAAGGCCGAGAGCCTGTACAAGCGTATCCGGGAAAAGAAATAAAAATTTTGCTAGTCATTCCTTCTTTTTTATAATCTTCTTGACTTTTTCCCAAAAAGATTGTATATTATGGATAAAGCCTGTTCGGGACACGCCGGTGACATGCCGGGCCGTGAGTCCGATACAGGTTTTTTCTTTTCTGTCCAATACCTTCATGTAATCGGCGGGGTCCACGGGGAAAGCGTGGGTTTCAGTTTTTGAGTATCTAATAGATATTACATCGGTGCGTATTAGTTTGTTGCTGCCTCCATACCCAATAGTTCTGTGACACTTGACGATTTCTTCCAGCGGTAACCCATTGCTGTTGAAATCAAGCAAGCCTGTTCCCCTTATGGTTTTTATTTCCTTGAAAATATCGAAATCAGAATCAAAAAATGCACTTCCTGCAAAACCCATTCGTTTTGATTTGGTGTCGGCCTGTTTGTATTCGTATGTTCCTACAATGTGTCTATTTTGTTTTTCTCTGTTTATTTTGTCATATTCCTTATTCAACAGGAACGCCGGGATAAGTACGTCTAGTTCATACTCGCTATAAACGCCTCGCTGTCTGGCGAGGTGCAACTTTTCTTCTGCTGTCAGTGGTTTGCTGGACAGGGTGTCTAGGTACCCTTTGTTCATAAGCCAAGTTATTTTATGTGGATATGAAAAAGGGCTTAGGTTCCTAAACCGAAAAGTCCCTGCTTTATGCTAGGACTTGCCTCAATATACAAAAAACATTCGAAATAGCCCTAAAAATGGGCATTTTTGAGCATTTCGTTGAAAAAGCCGTATCCATTTGTTTGCATTCCCGTAGAAAATAAGATAGATTACGGATAAGAGAGAGGGATGGATATGGAACATTTCTTCAAAAGGATTTTATGGACGGCAATGGTCGCCGTTGGTGCGTTCAGTGGCACGGCAGATGCCCAGTGCTATTGTGGGGGAACCGTGCGCTTTAAAGCCCCTAGCAACTGGAGTGAAGTGTATTTTGGTACCCGAAATTGTTCGGCTGCAGAAGCAGGCCATGTTGCCGCTCCAGACGCAGATGGATACTTTACCTATGACTTGTGCAACATAGGCCACCTAGAAAACAGCGGCGCCTTTTTCAGCATTCTCAATAGCGTTACGCAGGGCAGCATTTCTGTGATAAAGAAAAGTTCATGGGTCACTCCGACAAATGACGGAGTTCCGAACGCATTTTCGAACAATCTTGATTTCACCTGCCCGGGTGCTGGCAATATCACCTATGTGGCAGAAAACCCACTTGTCCCCGGTACAGTCTATACGGGGTCTGTTCCGCCCAGTGCCAAGTACCTATACATCCTTGTGCCCGATGACAAGCTGTGGCAGTCCGATGTGATGATGCTCCGTTATACCGATGGGTCGGGGCTGCAAAAGGATACCTCCATGGCCCCGGCTCCGGGAATGTGCGGCTGGTTCTACATGGTCTATGACGAGTCCAAGGTTCCCAACGACATTATTATTTACCGCAAGAACAAACCGGACGACCAGATAGGAGCGACGGGCCTTTGGGGTAATGAATCGGAGCCGACTCCGCTGCCCTTGAAAGCTATTTTGGAAGCCTTCGGTTCCGACAGGCTGTACTTTATCCCTGATGATTCCCAGTGGCCCGATTGGGAGGGGGCCTCCCAGGGGTTGTTCGTGACGGACCCGGGTGTGGACGGTGTTTGCAAATTTCAATTGGCGGGAATTGTTTGGGATACCGATGAATTGTTGAATAAGTTTTTCTCTACAGTACCGAATGGTCAAAGTCCTTTGGGTTGGCCCGTTGACCAGTGTACCGGTGTACGCAAGGGCGTTGTGCAGACGAACCTGGGTCCGGACAACAAGCCTCGCTTAAACTCTAGTTCAAATGGTGTGAATTGCTTTGGTGATGAGTCTGGTTTTTCGACCCTTTTCAACTACGTGGAAAATAAAAATGAAGCAGCATGTTATGATATTAGCTTTTCCCAAGCAGAAGACGGGAAATGGATTTTTGATTCAGATGAACTGGTTGTCAATGGAAATAAGGGTGGCTTTTACCCACGTGAAGACCTGACAAGCAATTATATTGTTAGTGAACTTAGCCCGCAACCTTGTCCGAATTGCCGCCGAAAATCAGCTGCCGAAGGTCCTGTTCCGTTGGTGTATAACGGTGTTTTTGATCATTATTGTAATGGACCAGCTTATGACGGTGGAGTAGATTGCGAGGGAAAATTTTATTATGGAGATGACCCTGCTGTATGGGATTGGGGTGCTCCGAGATGGGAGTCGAATCGTAACAGACACTTCTGTTTTGAATCCCATGCAACATTTACTTACCGCGAAGATCAGGAATTTACATTACTTGGAACCGACGATAGTTGGGTCTTTGTCAATAAAAAATTGGCTCTAGATAATGGAGGGGTGCATTTGACTGCTCCTGCCCATGTGGCTTTGAAGGACCTGAATGTAAAATATGGTTATGGTTTCCTTGAGCCAGGCAATAATTACACTTTGGAAATATTCTCGTGTAACAGACTGGCTCCTCAAAGTAATTTGACAATCAAGACCAACATATTCATTAAGCAGACGACAGGTCTGTCAACCACGGCAACAAAAAACTCTGATGGTTCCGAAAGCTACAGCATCTGCTATGATCAGAGTGGAGATGGTTCTTGTGCTTCTGTTGCTTTGGGTTCTAGTGGTGGCGATGGTACGGTTCATGCTTGTGGTGCGGCCATCGAGATGTATGGAACCTTGAGGTATAAGATTATTACCACTAGAGCCGGTGTAGATGTGGCCATATTGAAATCGGGACAGTCTGGTTGGCAATACGGAGGTATTGATCTTTCTGATCCGTTCAACCCCAAGGTTAATAAAGATAAGATTGTTGGCCTTGCTCCGGGAAGTTATCGCTTGGTTATTGGTTTTTATGATAAACAAGGAACAGTTGATCCTAAAGCACGTACCTATATCAATTTCCGCATCAAGGATTACCTGGATGTGATGACTCAGACTTCTAGCTACAAGGTGAATGCCGGTGACGAAGAGAGCCCGGCCTACCGCAACAACACGAAGTGGACATTTGTCGGCGAAGGCCTTGCCGATACCCGTGTGCCGGTTTATGTATCGACCTTTTATGATGGCTCGGTGGACCTGCTTAGGGCCGTTGGTCAGTCCTATACGCTGAACCTGGATGCTGGCATGAAAGCCTATACATCGAGGACTGGTGATGCTGAGGTGGCATGGCCCAAGACTATCAACGAAACAGGTATCGACACCATTTGGGTAACGGCACCCCTTGATGCCCTGACTACAAGCCCGACGGAATTTAGAGTAAGACTGAAATCGAGTGCTAAGATTAATTTCTATGCAACTGCTGAAGAGGTGCCTAGCTCCAGTTCGGAGGAAGAAACATCTTCCGCTTCGACTCGGTCAAGTTCGTCGGTGAAGCCTTCGTCGTCTAGTAATAATGCCCAAGGTGGCGAATGTACCTTGACCGACAAGGGAGACGGAAGAATCATCCAGAAATGTGGAAATCAGGAGACCGTGCTGTACAAGGCCTTGTGTGGGACCGAACCGTATGACCCGGAAGGGGACTTCTTCTGCTATGGCGTTAAACTTTACGAGAAGTGCGATGGCGAAGCCTATGATGTCAATACTCAGAAGTGTGTCGATGGTGCCGTAACAGATCTTGGCTCCAGTTCTTCGGACAAGGACGAGTCGCAGACCATCAGGGTCGTCTCGCAGGCTTCCTGGTCCGTACAGACGAATGGGCGCATTATACATGTCTTTGAAGCAAGGGTCGGAAGCCCCTACGCCCTCATCGATATGCAGGGACGCGTGCTAAGCAGCGGTGTCGTGAACAGTAATAACTTTGCCATACCTGTGGGACTTGGTGGGCAATATATGCTTAAAATAGGAAATCAATCCTTAGTCATCAGAGTTTGGTAAAATGGTGATGTGGGGCAGGCCATCGCGTCCTATAACCGTGCCATTGAACTTGGGGTAGAGTCGGACCACGTACATTTTGCCTTGGCAGAATGTTACCTGAAAGGTCGAGACTGGACCTTGGCCCAGAAGAACTTTGAACGGGCCTTGCAGCTGAACCCGGACCGCATGGACGCCTGGTACGGACTTGCCGAAGTCTACGAGAAGCTGGGTGACTACGAGTATGCCATCAAGACCTTGCAGAATGCCTTGCAGATGACGGCTACGGCAGGCGCCGATGTCCACTTTACTATGGCTTATTACTACCGCAGCATGGATTCCACTCGCCAGTCCCTGAACGAGATGGAAAATGGTATTTTGATGGACCCGGAAAATGTTTCTGCCCGGCGCTATTTGGCCCAGATGTATGTGCAGAACAATTCCCCTTGGATGGCCATCTTTACGCTAGAAGACGGACTTCGCCACAAGAAGGGCAAGGGGGATCTGAATCTGGATTTGGGACAGATTTACTTTAACCAGAAACGCTACGACGAGGCCTTTGAATGCTACATGAAGGCCTGGCTTGCGGGCAGTTCCCAGGGCCGTATTGGCGCCGAGAACGTGGGGCACGTGTATTCCAATATGGGCGATGCCGAAAAGGCCGAAAGCCTGTACAAGCGTATCCGGGAAAAGCGCTAGGCACTCGCCTTGTCACCCAAGAAGCCTGCAAATGCCCCAAAAAATTTTCTTAATGTGACCTTTTTATGGCCTTTGTTGTGAATAATGGGCAAAACCTAATATTATATTGGTATTATAAATAATATGGTTCTTTTTTGGTGGTAAGTATGAATCTAAAAAAATGGTTTGCTTTGGTCGTGGCAGCCTTGGCGCTGGCCGCTTGCGGTGACGATAGCTCTACAGGAGGCGACGGTGGTGACTCCGGCGTCTCTAATAATCCTGAAGATCCGGGTTCTAGCTGGAGCAATGATCCGTCCAACTTGTGGAAAGGCGCAGGTACAGAGGCAAGTCCGTATGAAATTAATAACGAAAATGATCTGCTGACCTTGATGGACGAGGTGAGTGTGAATTCTGCGAACTATAACGGAATCGCATTCAAGTTGACTGCAGATATTAATCTTACCAAGAAATGGACGCCGATTGGATGCGTTAAAGGACAAAGCTATCGTACATTCAGTGGCACATTTGATGGTGGAGACCATACTATCAAGGGTCTCTTCATTGATGATACTGCTTCCTTCTCTGGCTTGTTCGGTTATCTCAAGGATGCGGTTGTCAAGAATGTCAAGTTGGAAAGTGTTTTCATCAAGGCCGGTTCCTATGCGGGTATGCTGTTCGGCAAGGCCGAAAACACTGTGATTAAGGACGTTTCTGTTTCGGGAAACTTGACGGGTAATAACTTTGTTGGCGGTCTTGGTGGTAGCATCAGTGGCGGTAGCACCATCGAGAATGCAACTGTGGCTGGCACGGTCAATGGAAACGGTACGGTTGGCGGAGTTGTCGCGACGGTTATTTCTTCGACGGTCAAGGGGGGTGTCAATTCGGCTGCGGTCGCTGGGAAGACGACTGTGGCGGGTATCGTGTCTACCTTGTCGATGAACGGCGTTGTGGAACTGTGCGTGAACAAGGGCACTGTTGCTGGTGCTATGGATGTGGCCGGCGTTGTGGCCAAGGCTGCGAGGGTCGAGGTGAAACAGTCCGGTAACGAAGGTGCTGTGACCGGTGAAGAAAATAGCACGAGTTCCGTCGGTGGCGTTGTCGCAGTCGCTTCGAATTCCGCTGTACTGAATCAGGTCTACAACGTGGGGGCTGTTACAGCCAAGTCTGTCCTCGCTGTGGGTGGCATTGCCGGAAAGTTCGTGACTGAAGCTTCCATGACGAGCGCCTTTAACCAAGGGCAGATTACGGCGGAAGACGTTACCAATGCTGGAGGTCTTATCGGCAAGGCGGAAACATGCAAGGTGACTGGTGCTTATAATGCGGGTGTCGTTTCGCCTATTGCCAATGGGGCTTCTGTTGCCGGTGCCCACATGTCCACCTCGGAAATGGAATCGGTCTACTACGATGCTGCGACGAAGGTCGCTCCGACAGAAGTGGGCGAAGCCTCTGAAACCATGAAGACGGCGGAATTCCTCGCTTCGCTCAATGCAGTCGAGAATGTGTGGAGAATGGCTAGCGATAAGTATGCCGGCTTCCCGTTCTTTACTTGGATTAAATAGTCTTCGAAGGACAGTCAAAAACGTTTATTCGCGCTTCATTGTTGGGGCGCGATTTTTCTAGTATTGGGTTTATGGCAAAGAAGAAAAAAGTTTTTAAGACGGCTGCCCTTGCGCAGTCCAACCGCAGCAGGGAACAACGCCTGCGTGAAAACCTTGTGCAGGTGGTGAACGGTCAGAGCCGCTTGCTGAACCGCCCCGAAGACCTGTACGAGATGTTGGCGGACGGTCTTGACGATATTGAGACTTTCAAGGACCCTCGGGAACAGCTGGAACTATTGGCTTGGACCTTGCGGGCGGACTTTATCGCCTTCAAGGCCGACACCGACGAGGAGAAGGAAGGTTGGGACGCCCTGTTCTACGATGCGGGAACCTTCTTTGTGGAGCTTGCCTCCCAGTACACCGACAAGGATTATGTGGCGGACTTGGTTCACGACCTTGCGTTAAGGCATGTGGGGGGTGAGGGCCGTTCCGTGGTGTTCCTGAGCATAGAGGAGTTCTTGCCCAAGGAGCGGGCCCAGGCCCTGCTGGCAGAACTTCTAGATGCTGTGACTGAGGTGGATCAGGGGAACCGCGAGGACATTCTGGATGCCATCTGCGACATGGCGGACTCCATCAAGGATGCGGCCATGTTTGCCAAGGCGGCCCTGCTGAAGGACCCTGACAAGAGCAACGCTACGCTTATCGACATTGCCAACGCCCAGTTTATGGCAGGGAATTTGGAACTGGCCAAGCAGTGGCTTGGGGATGTGAACAACCCCGGTGCCGAAGATGAGGAAGCCTATCTGGATTTACAGGCGGCCATTGCCGATAGGGAAGGACGCAAGTCCGACTGTATCAAGATGGCCCATACCCTGTACGAGAAGTTCCCGAAGGTGGTGAACCTGGGGCGTCTCTGTGCCTTTGTCTCTGCCAGTGAAGCGACCTCCCTATTGCAGGAATACGCCCGCTTCCGCAGCGGGAACGGCCTGGAGATGGAATTCATGCAGTTGCTGGTAAGCCTGAAGGCCTATGGCGTGCTGGAAGAATACCTGGACATGTTCGAGAAGGAACTCACTGTGCAGGATGCCCAGGACCTGAACGAGATTTCCGACGCTCTGGAGAAGGACGGCCAGAAGGCCTTGGCTCAGCGGATCCGCGACTGGACCGTGGAGGAGCCCGAAGAGGCCGAAGGGTTCGACGACAAGTAGGTGCGTTAAAAAATGTGTAGTGTGAAGTGTGTAGTGTGGAATGAGTTTTCAGTATAATCACTTCACATCACACATTTCACATTGCACATTTAAATACTATATTCCTTACTATGAACAATTCCTCTACACGCAGCAAGCTTCGTGACGAAGTGTATACCCAGATGATGTGCGCCCAGGCGCGCCTCTCCAAGGATCAAAACACCCAGATGGGAGCGGTACTCGTCTCTGCCGAGGGTCGCGTTATCAGTACCGGATACAACGGGGCCCCGGCGGGCTTTGACGACGAGACGGTGCCTTACACCCGCGAAAAGCAGAAGCTGGCCTACGATATTCTGGATGCGGATTCTGGCGAACTGCTGAGCCACCATGAGTTCGAGGCCAACAAGTACCCCTTCATGGTACATGCCGAAATCAACGCCCTGCATTATGCCCGCGGGAAAGTTCCCCCTGGTTCCAAGCTGTATGTGATTGGATTCCCCTGCGAGCGTTGCGCCTTGGATGTGAGCCTTTCGGGCGTGGCCGAGGTGTTTGTGACCAAGGACGATTACGACCCCAAGTCTACGCTGAACAATAGCCGCGATACGGCCTACTACATGTTCGCCCAGGCGGGTATTGTGGTTACCCTCTGCGGCAAGCGCCTGCGTCCTGTGGTTTCAAAGCCTAAGGATTAACCCAGATCCATAACCCACTTGACGGCGTCGGCGATGGTGTTGACCCGCACGATTTCCACTCCCTGAATGCTTTCGGGGAGTTTTCCATTTCCGGGAATCAGGGCCTGGGTAATCCCGAGACGCCTGGCCTCCTTGAGCCGTTGTTCCAGCAGGTGGACGGAGCGGACCTCTCCAGAAAGCCCCAGTTCACCCATGGCGATAGTTTCCCGGGGTATGGGAATGCCCAGGTGGTTGCTGGCGATGGCCAGGGCCAGCGCCAAGTCCGAAGATGTGTCGTTCACTTTCATGCCGCCCGCAATGCTGGCGAACACATCGGAAGCCCCGATGGAAATGCCTCCGAATTTCTCTAGCAGGGCGAGAATGATGGTGAGCCGCTTGGGGTCGATGCCTGCCGCCACCCGCTGGGGTACGGCAAAACTGGTCTGGCTTACTAGGGCTTGGGTCTCGAAAAGCATGGCCCGGGTACCTTCCATAGTGCAGCATACCACATTTCCAGGAGTGGGGGGAGTCCCTTGCTGCAGGAATACGAGACTCGGGTTCAGTACGGGAGTGAGTCCGTGTCCCGTCATTTCCAAGACGCCGATTTCGTCGGTAGCGCCGAAGCGGTTCTTGATGGAACGGATAATGCGGTACTGGTGATTCCGGTCGCCTTCGAAGTAGATGACGGTATCTACCATGTGTTCCAAGATGCGTGGCCCCGCAATCTGACCGTCCTTGGTGACATGCCCGATGAGCACGGTAATGCAGCCCGTGTTCTTGGCGAACACCATCAGGTCCAGGGTGCATTCCCGTAGTTGGGACATGGATCCTGGCGTTCCCGAAAGGTCTTGCTTGTAGACCGTCTGGATGGAGTCGATAACCAGAATTTGGGGCTTTTGCCTATTGGCTTCTTCAAGAATTTTTTCTAGGCTGGTTTCGCAGAGCAAAAGCATGTCGCTGCCGGCCACATTCAGACGCTCGCTGCGGAGCTTAACCTGCACGGCGCTCTCTTCGCCGCTTACATAAAGGCTCTTGACTCCGGCGGCGTTCATTACCGCCAGGGTGGAAAGGACTAGGGTGGACTTGCCGATGCCCGGATCGCCGCCGATAAGCACCAGGGAGCCCGGCGCGAAGCCGCCGCCCAGGACTCGGTCCAGCTCGCTGTTGGCGGTGCTGAGTCGCCGGGTGTCTTCGGCGGCCACATCTTTCAGGGCCACCACCTGGTGTATGGGGCCGCCCAACCCGCGGGAAGACCTAACGCCCTCCGGCGTGATTTCGACGGAATGTTCCTTCAGGGTGCTCCAGGCGCCGCAAAACGGGCACTTGCCCGCCCACTTGGGGGTGGTGTTGCCGCATTCGGTGCAAAGGTACACCAGTTCTTTTTTCGACTTTGTTTTGGATACTGCTACCATGTGCACTAATATAACTAAAATGCCGTGTCAAAACATGACATTTTGAAAAATAGTGTACAAAAATGCAGTATTTTCGTTTTTTGGGGCTATTGCCAGCTGTTCAGGAAGCCCATGCCCAAGTTGAAGCGGATACGCGTGGGGGCGAAGTTTTTGGGAATAAGGGGCAGGTCGATGGGGTTAAGCTTGTTGCCGCTCCCGTCTTCTTCTCCGATACGGTCCAGGGCCCTTGCGAATGTGAGGGACATGTCTACGGGGATGCTCTCGAAAATTTTGTTGGACCAGCGGATGCCGAAACCTGCGGAGCGGTCCCAGAACCCGTGCTTGTTAAATTCGTCGGAATTGTTCCACTTCCCGTTCCAGGCGGCACCGGCCTGGGTGAACACATCCAGGTACAGGTCCCGTGTGCTGAAAATCCAGAGACGCTTGCGCCAGTCGTCGTAGATGGGGAACAGGTAGTGGAGTTCGGCCATGGCGGTCTTGGTGCCTGCACGGGTGTAGCTTTCGTTGTTGCGGATGTAGGGGTAGCCTTCCAGGAACACGGCGCCGTAGTAGTAGGAATCCAGGGTGTCTTCCTTGGCGTCGGTGCTCCAGTTGAAGATTCCGCCCAGCTTTCCACCTGCGGCAAGCCTTGCACCGGTAAGGGGACTCTGAACGGAGCCGTAGAGATTCAGGCCCATCTGGTTGATGTTGAAGTTCCTGTAGCGTGGCTTGACGGAGCCGCTTTCGGTGATGTAGAAACTTTCGGCGAAGGTACCCGGCCTGTACAGGTCGCTGTTGGAATACTGGTAGTAGAGTTCAAAGCCGTTTCCTTGTCCGCTGATACCCGAACCGTCTTCGCCTTCGTGGTCGCCGTATAGTCCGAGAGAAACAAGGGCGCTGAGACGCTTATGGTAAGTCCAGGAGAAATCGTCTTCGTACAGGTTGAAGTCTGCCCAGTCGTAACCTAGGGCCACCTGCAAGGTGTCGATGGACTTGAAGATGCTGTAGCCCGCCGTTCCTACGACGGACTGCTGGGAGATGGCGTAGTGGTTGAGGCCCAGGGAGTCGCCGCCGTGGGCCCGCACATCTTCGTAGCGGACGGTGTCCTTGCTGGTATAGTTGCCGTAGCTGTAGGTCAGTCCAAGATCCAGGGGTGTGCTTTTGTTGAGCCAGCTTGCGAAAAATTCCTTTTCCTGCTCGGGGTTTAGGCCGTCGGCGTTGATGTAGTCGATACCTTTGCCCAGTTCCAGTAAAAGTCCCAGCTGTACGGTGTTTTTCTTCAGGGGATCGCTGAGTGCGACCAGAAGCCCAAGCTTCGCCTTTCTCTGGCCTTCGCCGAACACGGTGAGGTCGGGGGCGTTCTCGTTGAAACTCAGTATTGGAACGAACAACGGGATGAAGGGGATGGGATGGTAATCTTTTTCGGCTCCTGCAAGTTCCCGCTCTTCCAGCGGTACGAACTTCTTCTCGGGCTTTAGAGGGCTCCCGCGTAATACGATGGGGGCGGTCGCGTTTTTCGTAGAGTCGGCGGATTGTGCGGCCTCCTTGACCTTCAGCGTGTCACGCTTCTCTATCTGGATGGTGCTGTCCCGTTCGGCAAGGACCACTTCCGGTGTGCACAGGGAGTCCCCTGGGTCGCAAGTGGTCCAGAGGGTATCGGGGACGACGACGGAACTGTCCCGGAAGGTCACGACGACGCTGTCCCGAGTAATGGAATCTGCGGTTGCGTTATGATAGGGTAACTTATATAGAGAAAAACCATCCTGGTCGTACTGCGTATAGTACAGGGTGTCGCGCCCGAGCACAGGGGTGAAGGCTCCGCCCGTGACATTGGTGAGGGGGCGCTGGGTACCAGTGGCGAGATTCTTTTCTATCAGGTTGAAGATGCCGTTTCGGTTGCTGGCAAAAACCATGGTCTCGCTGTCGAGCCAGTTGCCGTCCCGTTCGTCAAAAAGGGTGTCGCTTACGATTTTAAAGTTCTTGCCATCGCTGTCGACGAGGGCCATGCCTCGGTGGACATCGTCGAAGAAGCCAAACAGGATGCGCTTGCCGTCGGGGCTGACTTTGGGACTATAGATGTTAAAGTACCTGAACTTTGGGTCGGGAGTGAACAGGTCTATAGGGTCTTCGACGGTGAGTTCGCTGAAGTCGGCGCTGAAGGGAACCTTGCTCAGCACGAAGCGGGTAGAGCTTGTCTCACGGCGGGCAAATACTACGAATTTTCCGTTGGGGTCGAAGGCGGGAAAGATGGCGTCGGCCAGGTGGGTCAAAAAGTGCTGGTTCTTGCTGGTGTCGCTTACGGCGATGTCAAAATGGGAGCGTCCATTCTTGTCTTTGTTTTTGAAGGAGACATAGGCGAGAATAGGGCCTTTCACGCTGTCCTCGTAGACATCGATGCCCTTGTCGAACCAGGGCTTTTTGGCCTTGAATCCGGTCTTGGCGTAGTCAGAGATGTCGATGAGGTTGGAGTCGGCGTTGTCGCTGCTATCGCTGCGGTCCTTTTCGATGGTGATGTCGCCTACCTGGACGCCTGCGACGGTGTCCGCTTTCGTCTCGTCAATGGGCATCTTGAACACGGCGCCGTCGAACCAGGGGCCGCCAAAGTTGGATACGCCGTACAGGTTCCTGCCTGCCACTACCGGGAAATCCTGCCAGAAGGCGTTTTCGGTCATCTTAGTTCCTTCAACGATTGGCCCGAGAGAATCCTTTTGCGCCTGGTAATGTTCCGTAATTTCTTTTTTCCAGGCCTCGTAGAGTTTCGCCTCCGAAACGCCCAGCACCTTCTCCAGTGCTCCCGAAAGGGTTGCGCGGTAGGGCTTGGAAAGTTCCTTCCAGATTTTCGGGATGGCGTCTTCGCCGTAATGCCTTGCGATATAACGCACCAGGCTGAACCCCTGGGTGTAGGGGCCCAGCTCCGCTTCCAGGGAGTTGTCCGAAAAGTCATGCATGTATTCCAGCGGTATCAGGTCGTCGTTCAGGGCCGCCGTGCGGAGCAGCATGTCGCGGTGGGTGTCCCAGGCGTCAAAGCCCATACGGCTGGATTCGAACTGGGCGGTACCTTCGGCAAACCATAGGGGCTGCAGGGTGAATGGGACCATGGTGGCAAAGTCGCTGATGATCCGCTCGTTGTAGTAGTCCGTGTAGCCGAACTGGAAACCGTAAAGGTTGGGGGGCAGCTTGGAGCCGCTCTCGATGCTTACCAGGTGGCTGAATTCGTGGGTGACCACATCGGAGACCCAGCCGTGGCTACTGCGGACCTTGAAATCCCAGTTGGTGAGCCACAGGTTGATGGAATTCTCGGCCGGGATGGCCGCGCCGTTGCTGTACAGGGCGTTGTTCAGGACGGCGTTAATGCGGGGGAGCGGCTTGTTGTAACGGGTGACGACGGAATCGTAGACCGCCTCGGCATAGGTCGCCACGGCGGATGCATGGTCCGAGTATTCGGCAGGGTAGATGAACTGGAAATGTTCCGTGCCTGCGGTCTTCCAGTCGATGTGACTCTGGTTGCCGTAAAAACCGGCCGCCAGAGCGACTCCCGAAAACACGAGCAGTGCACGTAAAGAAGAAAACATCGGTAACAATTTAGGAATTTACCGATGTGTCTTCTTGTGCCAATTTGCTGAATTCCAAGGTAACGGGGGTCCTTTCCGTTGCGGAATTCATCCGCTTCCCGTGATAATTGTAGTCCTTGACATCCGATGTCTCGATACGGATAATGTGGCTTCCGCCTTTGTAACGGTAAGAAATGCCGGTGTACTTGCCGTAGTTCTTGCTTCCATTATCCGTCTTGGAGGGCGAAGGGTGGCCTTCTGCATCTTTGCTGCCGGGCTCCAGGATGGATTCACCACCGCTTACGGCGTCGCCATCTTCGAAGTCGTCAATAAGGAGCTTTACGGCAGGAGCCTGATTGTCGGTAGGGGAGTCGCTTTCGGTAGAATCGGCAGGGACTGTGGATTCTTCTTCGGAACTGGGTACAGTCTTTTTCCGATACGCTGACGCTGTTTTCGCCCTCGCAGGCGGAAAAGCTGAGCGCAAGAACAAGGGCCGCAGGTAGTGCCAAGAATTTTTTGATGTCCATGTAGATTTCTCTTTTTCCCAATATACATATTGCCTTTCTTACCATTTGCATATTTCGTCAAAAGCTCCGTTTACGCTAGAAAACGGGTGAATGCCGTAACCCTTTTTTCTAACTTTATACCGTGGCTTTTTTCTCTGAAACCTATCACGAGTCCATCAAGTATGTGCGCCAGGTGTCCGGTGACCCTGTTTCGCTCCATTGGGAAAATTCTGAGAAAAGGCAAGATCCCTATGCAAGTGGTAAACATTTTGCAACCAATGGGGTGAAGGCGGGCCAGAGGAAGAAATCGGCTTCGGAAGACCTGTTCGAAATAACCCAGTCCTCGTCCACCCTGCTGAATAGACTCTTTACCCAGTTGCAGAATGATGTTTCCGCAGACGGCTTGCGTTCGGTGGGAATTTACGCCTATATCCGGCAGCAGAGCGTTCCCGACGACCTTTACAAGTTTGACTACGAGACCCGGGAGCTCGTGGCGTACCCCTGGGAAAACGCCAAGCTGAAAAAGACCCGCATGGAGGCCCTGGTCAAGGCCTTTGCCGACGGGAACTTTATCGAGGAAGCTCCCATAACGCTGTTTTTTACGGCGGAGCTCTCCCGGGCGGTTTGGCGATTCAAGGAAGCAGCCTATCGTGAGCTGGAATTGGATGTGGGTTCCTTCGTGGGGCTCGCTTCCATCTCGGCCCGTTCTGCAGGAGCCATGGCGATACCTCTGGGCAGTTTCGTAGACGCGGATGTGGTTTACGGCCTGGATCTGGGAGAAGACGAAATCCCTATGGCTGCCGTAGCCGTGATGCCCAAAGCCTTGAAAAAGTATGAGCTGGCCTCCCAGTTCGCCTACTCCAGCAGGGGAGAGCTCCCCATGCAAGAAAGCGGAAGCCTGAATGCCAGGGTGCGTGCCCGGTTCTTGCTGCAGCACAAGGCGGAATGCATTACGGATTTGTCCAAGTGCGTCAAGGTTTTTAGGGTCCAGAATCAGGCTTTTGAAGGGGACGAATTCCCCTTGACCCCGCTGAAATACCCTAACGAGTACTTTTTCAGGGAATACGACTTTTTGGGGCCGGGCGCTCTGGAACGCAGGCCCTTCAAACCCTGGACTGTCTCCCTGGACGACTTTTCCACGCTGTTGCGCTGGATGGAAATCTGCACCTTGAATGCCTTCGGGGCGGGGCTACTGAAAATCTGGGTGGCCTGCTTTGACGTGTCCCTGGTCTACCAGGGGATGTATCGCTACCAGCCTTCTAAAAAGTCCCTGTATCTGCATGCCGGGAACTTGGATAGGGAAGGTTTCTTGAAGGCCCACCTGGACGAGGTCAGCCCTCGTAATGCCGCCTTTGTGGTGTACTTTACGGTGAACCTGAAGGATGCCTGTGGCATTATGGGTGACCGGGCCTACCGCTACCTGAACATGAATGCGGGCTATGTGGCCGAGATGCTTCGTGAATCTGCACGGTGTCTTGGCAAGTTCGCCCGTCGTGAGCTGTTCTTCTACGAGGACGAAATCAAGAAGCTCGGCCGGATTCCCGAAGAGGAAACGGTGCTCTGCGAAGTCCTGGTGGGACGCTAGCTGGGTTGCGTCGCTGATGGTGACCGATTAAATTAACGCTACAATCACCGGTGCTACTATAGCTGTAAAAAGTCCCGCGATACCGATGGAAAGGCTGCTCATGGCGCCTTGCACTTCTCCCATTTCCATGGCCCGCGTGGTACCCAGGGCATGGCTGGCCGTACCGATGGCGATTCCTTGGGCTACCTTGTGCTTGATGCGGCAGAGCCTGCATACGGCGGGGGCCGTTACCGCTCCTGTGATTCCCGTGACGGTGATGGCGATGATGGTCACCGAGGGAATGCCCCCGATTTGTGCCGAAATGACGCTTCCCATGGGGATGGTGACAGATTTTGGGAGAATCGACAGCATCAGCGTACTGCTTAGCCCTAAAATTTTACTGAAGAAAACCACGCAGCCTATGGATGTGAGTGATCCTGCAAAAATTCCTGCGAGAATGGGTTTCCAGAATTGTCGAAGCTTTTGAATTTGTCTGTAAAGTGGCACGGCCAGGACCACGGTGGCTGGGGACAGCATTACGGAAATATAGTCTCCGCCCACATTGTAGCTGTCAAGACTAATGCCCGTAATCAGCAGGAACCCGACGATTAGGATATTGCCGATGAGCAGCGGGTTCAAGAAGGAATACTTGAACTTTTGGCTGATGAGCACGCCAATTTCGAAGGCGACGAGCGTCAGCAAGATGCCGAACAGGGGAGAATTGATGATGGCGTTCACGGGTTGCCCCCGCTAGTTTCGCCCTTTGCCGCAGCCCGCTTGGCAATCCGTTCGGCACGCAGTGCCTGGTTTTCCCGGTATTCTTGCCTGCGGACAAGAAACTGCGTGACCCGGCCACCCATGGCGATGGTGATGATGGTGAGGACGATGCACAGGAACAGCAGAAGCGGCCACTTGGAAAGAACATCGTCGTCTACAGCCATGATGGCAATACTGGGCGGCAAGAAGAACAGGGCCAGGTACTTCAGGAAAAAACCGGAGACGCCCGAAATGTGTTCTGGCTTTATGGCTTTAGTACAAAGTAAAATCAGGAGAATGACCATGCCGATAATGTTCCCCGGCAGCGGCACGCCCACGATACGGTGGAGGACTTCCCCTGCAACGCAGATGGCGAAAATGATGGCAAGCTGGAGCGGTATTCTCATGGAAGGCAGTCTGCCTTTAGAACAGCGTAATCCCCAGCGAAACGAAGGGGGCAAAGAAGGTGTCGAAGTCTAGCATGAATTCGTCATCGTCTTTGTCCTTGCCCGTCTTTCTTTCAAAGTGGGTGTGGAAATACTCGTGGCTGTTGCGGAATCCGCCCGACAGGAAAAAGCTGTTCCAGGCGCAGCGGACTCCAGCTCCGTAGGCATAGCCGTACAGCACGGGAGAAAGGAACTTCGTGTCGTCTGTGAAGAAGGTCTTCCCGAATATGACCCCACCGAATATGTAGGGCTTGAACATGAGCTGGTAGCGGTAGCTGTAGACAAGGGGTAGTGCCAGGTCGAAGCCAAACTGGAATAGGGCGGTGTGAATATCGTGCCATCCGTCAATGTCGTCTTTGTCGTAGACGGGGTCGAAAAGGTCGTCTTTGGTCAGGGCCTCATAATCGGCAAGGACATCCTTGCGGTTTTTGGGATGGTGGCTTACGCCCAGGTACTGGTAGCCTGCCATCAGGTATATGTCGAACCACTCCGTAAGGGGCATGCTTCCCGAGGCTCCGTAGACATAGGAATTGTCGACGGAAATGTCGTATTTCTTGCCGTGAATCTTGTAGACATAGTTGACATTCTTCGTCTTGACATTGCCGAACTCTACATAGGCACCGAAGGAGCCCCGGTCTTCGTATTTAAGATGCTCACTGTCGTTGGATGCCGCCATGGTGGAATCTAGGGCGGGTGTGTCTGCCAGTGAAAACCCGGTGAATAGCAGGAGTAAGGCAAGGATACTTTTCTTCATATGGATAAATATAGAAGGATAATCTTATGTTTCTATATTTCAAGTTATGAAAATCGTGTTTATGGGAACGCCGGAATTTGCGGCCTGCTTTTTGGAGCATCTTATCGCTTCTGACAATGAAGTTTTAGCTGTTGTCACCCAGCCGGACCGTCCGGCAGGGCGCGGCCGTGTCCTGACGCCCCCGCCCGTGAAAGAGGCTGCTCTTCGTCATGGTCTGCCGGTTTTGCAGCCGACGGACCTGAAATCCCCCGAATTCGAGGCGGACCTGCGCAAGTATGGTGCAGACTTGTTTGTGGTGGTGGCTTACTCGATTCTGCCCAAGAATGTCTTGGGTGTGGCCAAGTTCGGTGCGGTGAATGTCCACGGGAGTCTGCTCCCCAAGTACCGCGGCGCGGCCCCGGTGCAGCGTGCCATTGCGGATGGCCTCCCCGAAACTGGGGTGACGGTGTTCCGCCTAGATGAAAAGATGGACCATGGCCCGATTCTTGCCCAGCGTACGGTGGTGATTGACCATCAGGATACGACTGCCAGTTTGCTAGAAAAGATGGTGGCTCCCGGTTGCGAAGCCTTGGACGATGCCATCAGTCAACTGAAGGAAGGACGCGAGAAGGACCTGACCCAGGATCACGCCCAGGCCAGTGGCGCCCCCAAGCTGAAAAAAGAAGAAGGCCTGATAGATTTCAACTTGCCTGCCGCAGTAATCCACAATCGGATTCGGGCCTTCAATCCCTGGCCGGGTGGCTACGGAAAGCTGGGTGGCCGCATGGTGTACCTGCGCAAGACCGATACTCCTGAAAATGGCCCGAAGCTTGCCCCTGGAGTGGTGGAATTTAAGGACAACCACCTGTATGTAGGCACGGGTGATGGCCTGCTCGAAGTCATCGAAATCCAGGCCGAAGGCAAAAAGCCCATGCCGGTGGCCGACTTTATGCGGGGAATCCAGAACCGCGAAGGACTTTGCTTTTGCTAGACCAGCCCCTGATAGAGCGCATGGATGCGTATCGGGTTCTGTTGCTTTGGCAGCAGGAAGGAGCTTTCATTAAGGAAAGTGGGCTATCTCCCTTTGCTATGGAGCTTGCTTTGGGCGTGTGCCGCAGACACCTGTATTTGCAGTACTTTGTCAAGAATCTGGTGAAGAAGAAACCGATGCTAGAAGTTTCCACGGTGCTGGAGATGGGGCTTTTCCAGATGCTCTTTATGGATGTGCCGGACCATGCCGCCGTATCGACCTCTGTGGAGCTCGCTAAGGCGGCGAACCTTGGCGAAGGTTCCGCGCGGCTGGTGAACGCGGTGCTTCACGCCGCGCGCAGGTCCGGCACACCGGCGCTCCCGCCTCAGAAGGTGCGCCGCGTGAGTATCGAGAATTCGGTGCCCGAATGGCTGGTACGCCGCTGGTTCGACATCTACGGTGCCGACCATGCAGAAGCAATTGCGAAGTCCACGCTGGATCGCCCCTCCGAATGGCTCCGTGTGAATCTACGAAGGGGCTCGGCTCCCGCGCTGGCCCAGAAGCTCGGGCTCACAGGGGCGAGCATCCTGTACGACCGTTACATCCAGGTTCCCGAAGGCGTGAAACTCAAGCCTATTCTGGAATCGCAGGCTTTTGTAGATGGAGAGTTCAGCCTGCAGAATCCGGCGGCTTTTGAGGTGGTGAAACTTCTGGACCTGAAGCCCGGCCTGAAAGTCTGGGACGCCTGTGCCGCTCCTGGCGGAAAGTCTGCCCTGATGGCCGAGATGGAGCCGACCCTTGATATTCTCGCTAGCGATGTCTCTGATTTCCGCGTAGAAAAAATGCGGGACTTGGTGGATCGTCTGGGCCTTGCGAATGTGCGGCTTGAATGCATGGATGCTCTTTCTTTCTACCCTTCATCACACATTTCACATTCCACACCTCTTTCGTCCCCTTTTGACCGTATTATCCTTGATGTGCCCTGCAGCAACATGGGGGTGATCGCCCGCAGGCCCGAGTCAAAATATCGAATAACGCAGGAGTCCGTCAAGGAACTTTCAGAACTGCAGTCTAAGCTGCTGGAGTCGGCATCTTGCGCATTGAAGGCTGGCGGCGTCCTGGTCTACGCCACCTGCAGTCCCGACCCGATGGAGACAACCCAGGTGGTAAACCGCTTTGTTAAGGAGCGTCCCGAATTCGAGAAGATAGGTGACCCAGTGTTCCCGGCAAATGTCGATTCAAGATTTGACGGCTTCTTTGCTCAGGCCTTGCGCCGGAAGGAATAGTTCATGGCAAAGGTGAAGGCTCTGATTCTGTTGTTTTTGGGTCTTGCGGTGTGTGCCCTGGCGCAGTCCGAGTCCAGTGGATTTGCATCCGCCGATTCCATAGCTTTCTCAAAATTTTACATCTCTATCGAAGGCGGCGAAAAGTATCCCTTCGGTGACTTGATTGATGCTGTGGATGATGCTTTTTATGTAGGGCTTGGCGCCCGCTATGCTTATTGGGAAGATTTTGACGGAATCATTCTTTTTCAGTATTCTTATTTTGAACCCCATAGAGAAATTCCCCGCATTAACGGGGTTCACGAGGTCAGCGGAAAACTGGGGCTGGATTACCGGTGGAGACTGATATCTCCTATTGCCCTTGGTGTGGGGTTTATTTGCAACTGGACTCGTGCTGATTATGAAGGCGATAAGAAACAGTTCGATTTTAAAAAAGATGCGGGAGCGACCCTGACAGATAATGAAACTGAATTCGGCTGGTTCGCCCGCCTGAACTTGCCAATTTTCACGCTGGATGATTATCGTGCCGGTCTGAATGTGCTGTGGGAACAGGTATGGACCCTGCCTGAACGTTCCAATATGCTTTCCGTTGGGCTATATGTTGAAAGGAGGATCTGGTAATGCGCTCCTTTCTAAACAAGGTCCTTGGTTCCTTTAGCGTACCGAGCTTGCTGCTTGCCGCCACTGTTTCCCATGCCGCTGTCGATGCCGAAATGGAAGGCATGGAAGTGGATTCCCGTGACGACGGGACATTCCTGGTGGGTAGCCCCACATTCTATTACGACCGTATTCTCGGTGCGGGAGGCCTGCACTCCGAAAGTGAACTATGGTCTCCGGAGAAACTGCGGCAACGCCTGCTGTTCAACCGCATGTCTCCCTTGCCCAGCTGGAATCCTTTGCCTCCTTCGGTCTGGCTGAAGACGGGAAATGAACTGGGGGATTTGATCTACCAGGATTTCATCACGCTGGAAGACAGACCGTCCAACCGGACGCCCATTTTGGAAGGTGGATTCCGTAGCCCAAGTTTCAAAGGCTTCTGGGTGACAGGTCGCGCTTTCCAGGACGACCATTTCTCCACAAGGTCGTTTAGCTACCGCAAAAAGATTGTAGACGATGAATTCGCCTTGTTCGGTGAAAACTATCCTATGTTCAGCTCCATGTACGCTGGCTTCGGTTACGATGCGGGTCAGGTTAATGCTTCGGTGCTTGCAGGGGAAGAATACATCTGGATTTTCTCGGAAAGTTCCCGTTGGATTCCGGTGCATTACAAGCCCAGGGTTGAAACTAGGATCGATGTGGGTAATCTGGAAACGACAGTGGCTTACGAAGCAGCGGATTACCAGAACAAGAAAAAGAAGGAGACGGGCGAGCGTAAGGAATGGAACGGTTCACTGCGTTACCGCTGTGGTGAAGCCTGTCGCAGGGGAATGCTCCAGCTTTCGGCGGGGCTTGCGTTTAGGAAAGTAGATGATTCCGGTGTTGTCTATACCCGCTTGGAAGATGACCGCGTTTTGCTTCCGTTTATGGAACTGAAATTTGAGCCAGCCAAAATCTTTGCCGCACATGCTATGTTCGCCATCAATGACAGGGATTGGCTGGTGCAGGACAGCATTGAATTCAGGCCTGTCGCGCCTTCAAAGTCGGGAATCACGCTGGGTGTGAAGAATGTTTCGGGAACCCGGTTGAACCCCATGGCCGACACCGAGGAGTTTTTTGACGGTGATACCATTTCTTTGACGGCGGATGGACAGATGAACCTTGTTCAGGGGTATGCCGGATTTACAGACACCTTGGGAAACCTGGAACTGGGTGGCCGGGGGAGTTTCTGGGCGGAATACGGTGCCGAAACCTTTGATGTGGATAAATATGTGACAGATGAAGACTTTGTATACCGTCACGGAGATGTTGGCCGAATCAACTCTTGGATTAAGGGTGTGACTGGTGAACTTTGGCTCGGCGTCTGGTATCAGAAAATGTTTGCCTTCAAGGCTTTGAGTGGGTTTGAGCGTGTAGATGGAAAAGAATCACGATTCGAAGTGACTCCCGTGGAGTACTTTACCTCCTTCTCGGCGGACTGGCTCTTGCGCAGGAGTTTCAGGATTTCCCACTCCCTTCGCTACAGAAGCGATGCCAAGTGGAATCTGCGCAGTCGTGACCCGCTTACGGTCAAGGGAGACTGGTTTTGGGACGCTACCCTTGAGCAGCAGTTTCCTTTATATGGCCTTTATCTTACCGGCACGCTCTTACATGTCTTAGGGGACGAAATCATCGAGACTCCCAATGGCGCTCATAACCGTCTCCGCTTTGTCTGCACCGTCCGCAAGACATTCTAAATCTTTTCCAGAAAGTCTAACGCCTTCAGACAGAAACTGCTGGCGAAAAAGTCCTGCGCCTGCCCACGCCTGATCCACTTGATATCAGAAGATGTGGGCGCGGGCGCCTTGCCGTTAAGCCGGATGTACAGCACGTCGCATTCCATCTTGTGGATGGTGATGCTGTGGCGGAACTTGCCGATGTTCTCGACGGATTTTACCTTGTCGGCGTCGATGTAGCGTTCCGCCTGGGCGGGAAGCCCTGCCGTAGCGTTCCGTGGAGATTCAAAGTGGGGTAAGGTGAACTGGTTCTTGAAAAACCTTTGTCCGCCGTGGACGGCTAGAATCTTGTGGTCGACACTTTCGATAACAAGGACGGTGCCGTGCCAGTCTTTTTGTGTGTGTCTTTTGCTGGGTGGAAATTCAGCGGTACGATTTTCCAGGGCGGCCTTGCAAGCTTTGCGGAGTGGGCAGCTATCGCAATAGGGATTTTTCACCTTGCACACGGTGCGACCCAGCTCCATGAGGGCCTCGTTGTGCATGTAGGCCTTGGCGGAGTCTGCAATTTCGCGGGCGTAATCCCAATAGGTTTTTAGAGCGTTCCTTGATTCCGTGGGCAAAAAATCCAGGGTATGCAACCTGGAAAAAATTCGTACCAGGTTCCCGTCCAGAATGGCTTCCCGCTGGTGGTAGGCGAGACTTAGAATAGCCCCTGCCGTGTATGCCCCGATTCCGGGCAATACCTCCAGTTCCTTGCGGCTGTTGGGCAGGGTGGCTTCGCGCGTGTCATCGCGAACAATCTTTGCCGTCTTCAGAATATTCCTGGCACGGCTGTAATACCCAAGCCCTTGCCAGTAGCGGAACACTTCTTCTTCAGAAGCCTTGGCCAGGGTCTCAATATCAGGGAACCGCTTCATCCACCTTGTGAAATAGTCGCGGACCATGGAAACCTGTGTCTGTTGTAGCATGGTCTCGCTAATCCACACCGCATAAGGGTCCCGCGGGGCATCCAAATCGGCTGGTCGCCAGGGGAGCGCAACCGCGTTCTTCCTGAACCACTCGCGGAGAAGCTTTAACAACCCCGTTTCCATTACTTGCAGCTACCGTATTTCCCGATAGATGTTATCCTGAACGAAGTCGTCGTGGCTGTGGCTCCTCTCAAGACAAACTTAATTGCCGCTACTTCCATTAAGAAGTCGTCTCGCTGGATTAGGTACATATAGCCGCTGTTCTCCTGTACAAAGCGACTCCAGGGAATGTTTGCTACGGTCTCTTCTGGATCGAGACTAGCCACATAGTTGTCGGCTACGGACGCCGTCAGCGGGTAGCCTTCAGGGATAAGTTCTATTGTGATGGATCGGGGTCCCGTCGTTTGGTATGTAACGCAAATTCCGTCCCAACTGGTAATGTCTGCGCCATCTCGTTTACTGTTAACCAGGTTGAAATACAATCCGGTATAGGGAGGGGTGACCCCATCGCTTTCGAAATGGGCTATTCCGCAGATTCCTCCGTTGCAGTCATCAATAATATCGGTTATGAGATAGGCTGCACCGTTTGCCTGTTCAGTGGGGAATGAAATGTAGGATGTCCCGTCATTGCCGCTGTCGTCAAAGATGTTCCAGGTTCCGGAAGTGTGGGTGCCATCACCAAACCCAGTATTTACGGTTTCATCGTATTCTGGTCCGCACCAGAGGTTTCCGCATGCTACAGGAGACCTGTCGGACAACAAATAGGGGACAGAACTGCTGGAAGAAAAACTTGAACTTGACCCGAAGCCGTTGTATTCCGGAGGACTGTATTTTTCGCAATTGTCCAGTTTGGGGTATTCCACCCACGAGAAATCGCCTGATTTCTCCATATATTCGCAGGCGTAGATGGTGTAGGAATACTCGTTGTACATGGTCTGTCCAAGATTTTCCATATTGCAGCTGAAATTTTCAGGTGCGCCAAAGGCGTACATGTCACAATCTTTGGGTATAGGGTGTTCTTCACCTTCCTGATTGCCACTGGACGAAGAATAACGGGGGTCGTTGTCGTAATCGTATTCGTAATCGTCGCAGCTAGAAATGTTGTTTTGAGGAACCCAGTAACTATTGCCGTAGAATTCCTGGTATTCGCAGGCGTAAATGGTTTCGTCGTCCTCGTTATACAGGGTCTTTCCAACATTTGAGCTGTAGCAATCCGGGAAATCGTATAGATCGTCTGCATAGAAATCGCAACTGCGAGAATTACTTTTCTGGTCTTTGCCGTCGTCGGTTTTGCAATCCCGGGTAAAGCAATCTAATGCGGAATAATCGTTTTCGGCGGTGCAGCCGGACAGGACCCATGTGGTAAGCACAGCCAAGCAGGCTACGCTTTTTAGGGAAAGAATCTTCAGGTTTATAAAACTCATTTGGGCCGCTCCTTTTTAGAATGCAAAGAATATGCCTATGCGCGGCACGATGTTCAGACCTGTCAAGGCGTAGGTAAAGAATCTTATCTCGTCGCCTTCGTCAAAGTCTTCGAATTGCTTCAGTTTGTCAAGCCCGTCAGGTATATCGGACTTGGCTGTCAATAGGCCTATGCCAATCATGTTGTGGGAAATGTCTACGCCGGCCAATACGCCGAAACTTTTCGTGATTTGGTAGCCAAAGATCAAATCGGCTCCAAGTTGCAAATCGAGACTGAATACTTTGTGCTTTTCCTCTAGCGTGTAGTCAAGATCGTCCATGCCGTTAAATCCGCCAATAGAACCAATGTTCTCGAAAATTTCAAGGTCCTTGAGGTCCTGCTTGAATACGGCGTTCTGCATCTTGTAATCGAATCCCATAAAGGCGTGAATGGCCAATATGAACCGATCGGTAAGCGGAGAAACGCCAAATCCAAACTTGAAGTTGATGTCTATGCCGTTATACTTGATGTTCCTGCTTCCGCCGCCGTCCCATTCGCTCATGACATAGTTGAAACCGAATCCCACTACGGAAGAGTACAGGCTTTCTTCGACGCGGAAGCGGTTCCAGTTTATGCCCACTCCAAAGTGGCTGGCGTCCACATCGGCACTGGGCTTTTTAAGCGAATAGGTTTCGGATTCGATGGGAATGGAAATGTTGAAACTATGTAGGATCTTGCTACCTGCATCTTTTTCTTTCCCATTCTCAGAACTGTTGCATTTTTGCGTTTCTGGAGGGGGGTATCCGAAGTATCCGTAGAATCCCTCGGGTGGCTTTCCGTAGCCTTGCACATATGTCTGCGGTGGGGGCTCGTAGGCGGGGGCGGGTTCTTCGTAGGGCTGAATGGCGGGTTGCGCCGTCTGGACGGAATCCTGAACCAGGCTGGAATCCTGAACCTGTCCGGGATCTTGAGCAGGGGTGGATTGGACCAGGCTGGAATCCTCCTGGACTGCAGGCTGTTCGAGAACCTGCGCGGGAGTTTCTGGCACTTGCTCAACGGTGCTTTCTTCGGTATCCTGTCCGAAAGCTGAAACGCTAGACAGCGAAAGAACCATTATGGATAAACACATCGGGAACTTTTTAAGCATGTGAATCCCCCTTTGGAGTAGAATGGGCCTTTTACAGCCCGTAAGCTTCCTTTTTCAGCTTCCTGAAGTATTCGAACTGGGCCTTGGTGGAACTTTCCATGGTGTACTTTAGGCTGCGCTCGTGGGCAATCTCACGCATCTTGGCGTAAGTCTCGGGCTGTTCCAGGAACAATTTGCGACAATCTTCCAGGGCGTTCAGCCAGGCATCTTCATCGATGGGGAGAATTCGCCCGGCGGCATCGTCTTTCACAATGTCGTGAGGCCCGCCATAATTGCTGACCAGGGCGGGTGTGCCTGTGGCCATGGCTTCCACCACCACATTCCCGAAGGTGTCGGTGGTGCTTGGGAACAGGAAGAAGTCGGAGTCGGCGTAAAGGCCTGCGAGGGTTTCTCCGCCCTGCTCGCCAGCAAAGTGGACGCTGCTGGCGCCTTCGTAGAACTTCTTGATTTCTTCCAGGTACCAGCCGTAACCCACATACATGAGTTCCACATCGTCGTGTTTGACGGCGAATTTTTTCCACACCCGGTTCAGAAACTCCAGGTTCTTTTCCTTGGAGATGCGCCCGATGAAGGAGAAGCGGACCTTGCGCGTGTTGCCTTCGCTGTATTTTTCCCAGGTGCCCTTCCCGCGCAGGTCTGGGGAGAATCTCTCCAGCGGGAGTCCACGGGGGAGAATCTGTACCTGGTTTGCAGGGATTTTCAGCTGAGAAGTCAGAATGTCGGCGTAGTCCTTGCAGGGGCTGACCACGGGCTTAGCCATGCCGTAGAAAACCTGCATAAGCCAAAGTACATAGCGGTGCATCCATTTGGCCTTTACAAGAGTTTTGGCGTAGGTTGGCACATCTGTGCGGTAGTGGCTGAACACCTTGATGCCTGCCACCTTGGCGCAGAAACATACCAGCCAGGCGCCGGGGCTTGGGGTCTCAAACTCGATCAGGTCTACGGGGTAGCGCTTGAGCAGCCTAAGTACCGGGCCTATGCGGGGAATGGCCAGCTCGCTGTTTGCGTACCCAAGCTGTTCCATGCTGAACATGCGGGGGAGCAGCAGGCAGTACCCGTTTTCCACCACGCCACAGGGGCGGGTGTTGAAGGCGTTTCCGGCGAGAAATGCCTTCATGCCGTGGGCACGCATATAGGGGATCACATTCCGCAGGTTGTTGGCGATGCCGTTGGTCTCATCCAGATTGTCGGAATAGAACAGGATGCGCACATCGTCGGCCGAGTGTTCCCGGCGTTCCTTTTTCAGGTAGAAACGGAGCTTCAAAAGCTTGGGCAGGTTGAGAATCAGGGTACCAAAGACCACTGGCGGGATCATGCAGGTGCGGATGTTTCCAGGGGGCTGGTGCCGAAAGCTGAACATCTTCTTGAATGTGCTGGTGACATTGCGTCCGAAAATCGACGGGCGCGTGTCTAGTGCGTCGGTCGGTTTAAGCTTTGTTGAATTTGACGCAGTCGTCATACTTCACTCCTTTTCCACCGAACAGGTCCAGGGCCGATCCGATGGTGAGGTCAATCAATCCGTTAGAAATTTGCTTGCAGTGTTTCAAGTCGGCAAGAGACTTGGCGCCGCCGGCATAGGTGCAGGGGATTGGGCTGTGTTCGGCTAGGAACATGATAAGCTCGTCGTCCATGCCCTGCTGCTTGCCTTCTACATCGGCGGCGTGAATCAGGAACTCGTCGCAGTAGCGGGAAAGGTCCGTAAGGGTTTCGGCGGTAATTTCGATGTCAATCAGGGTCTGCCAGCGGTTGATGGCGACTTTCCAGAGGGGCTGAATGTCTTCGGAATTGTCGCCGCTGTCGTTGCCTGAAAGGACCCGCTTGCAGCTCAGGTCCAGCACCAGGTGCTCCTTGCCTACGGTTTTGGACAGGCGTTTCAAGCGCTCCCGGTCCAGCTTTCCGTCCGGGAAAATCCAGCTGGTCACAATTACATGGCTAGCGCCGGCATCCAGGTACTCTTGGGCGTTGTCGGCGGTAATGCCTCCGCCTACCTGGAGTCCGCCGGGGTAGGCGGCCAGGGCGGCCTTGGCGGCTTCTACATTCCCCTTGCCGAGCATGATCACATGCCCGCCCCTGATGCCATCCTTCTTATAGAGTTCTGCAAACCAGGCGGGGGAGCGGTCCGTCTCGAAATTGGTTTTTAGGCCCGCTCCACTATCGGAGAGGGAGCTGCCAACAATCTGCTTGACACGGCCATCGTGCAGGTCTATGCAGGGGCGGAACTTGGTCATCAGTCCTTCACCCCCGTTACGGTCCAGTCCACCTTTTTCCCGTGGTTTCCGTCGCTGCGGCCCCTGTAGAACAGGACTTCGCCCCCGGCGGCTAGCTTCATGGCCTGCCTTGCCACCCAGCTGTCAATCTTGTCCAGCAGGGAAGCCTTTTGGTATGTCTTGTTCACGGCAAAGGTCAGAGTGGGGACGCCATCCGTCCATTCGATTTCCAGGGTCTCCTTCGGGAACTTCTTGCCGTCGTAATTGCTGTTGCCGTCCTTGAGGGCCGTGGGTCTTGCCACCTTCACGCCTTCGGGGCTGTTGTAGATTGCGTATCCCAACAGCTCGCCCTTTGTGCTCAGGGACACCCGCCCTGCATACATGGGACTTCTGGTGTTGGTGCTGAAGTTGATTGTGCGGCGGACCATGTCGGTAGCCTGCGTGGATTGCCAAATCTGGTCCATGTAGGCGTAGCCCTTTACGGTAAGGGTGTCGCCATTGTGGGCGATTTTACCGGATACGCGGCCGTAGGGAATGTGGATGTATTGGCCCATCTTTTCCTTGCCCAAGCTCCATACGCCGTTGCCAATGACTTTGCCCGCTTCGGCAGATTCGAAGGTGACATCCAGCAGGAATTTGTCGCCTTTGTCTGCGGTAAAGTATACTCGGTGGCCTTTGCCAGGCCTGTTTTCCATCTTGTATTCGCCCTTGATGTCGATGGTTCCAGAATTTTTGTCGGCTTTCAGTCGCTCTGGCGGGTATTGGCGGCCTACCGTATAGGTCTTGCCCTTGAAATTCCAGAAGGTGATGTCGCAGGTCACCTTCTGCCCTGAGGCGGGCACCTGCAATAGGGCGTAGTTCACGAAGGCCCGGGTCCCGTTGTCGAACACGAACTGGTAGCTCCAAGTCTCGTTGAAATCCTTGCCCACGCTTGGGTGGGGCATGAAGTCGTTTACGGTCAAGTTACGCGCAGTTCCCTGGGGTGGAACTACATCGGCGGCGCTGGCGAAAAACGCCAATACGGCCAAAAGCCACACCGTTCTAACCAGAATGTGCGTTTGCATCTTCATGGTGTAAATGTAATAAACATCTCACACCCCACACTCCATACCCCACATTCAACACTTCCAATTATTCCACCAGCTTTTTATCAAGCAGGGGGAAAATCCGGTTCAGTTCCAGCAAATCCATGATTCGGTCGAAATCCCCGAAAAAGAATTCCGACTGGTCTAGCGCAGCATGGAAATCCAGGGTGGTGTCGGGGGTGAGAATGCCCTTTTCTACCAGGGAACCGATGGTTCTCGTGGTAAGGGTCATTCCATGCATGCTTTTTTTGGCTTCAGCTTTCAATTCGCTTGTGGGGATGGCGCTGAGTCCGTTTCGTAGCGGAGCCTTGTTCTGCTTCGAAAGCTTGATGAATACGGTCAGCACCATCTGGTCGGTCATGGAAAGAATGTTTGGGCTTATCTTGCGTTCCAGGGCGCGGTAACGGAGTGTCTCGTATAGAAGGTGGATCAGCTCACGGGATTCCACCTGTACCGAATCTTCCAGGACTTTGAGAATGCCCAGATCCTGGAGAATCCGGAGCAGCTTGTGCACCTCTTCGGGCTTGGTGCCATTCATGCGGGTCGCCTGTTCCGTAAGTAGGCTTGTGGGAACGGTGTTGCGGTTCAGTTCCTTCAAAAGCCCAGAGAACAGATAAAGCAGGGAAGGCAGGGCCTGCACCAGGTCGCTCTTGCGCTTGTTCTCTTCGCCGATGTGGTTTCGCCGGATGAGGAACTCGATAATGGAACGCAACCACGATGGCTTTTCGTCCAAAATGGTCTTTAACTGTTCGTGGTCCACCACTTGGATTTCGGAATCTTCTATCGCTTTCAGGGTGTATTCCCTTGTAGTATTTTCAAGCAGACTGAAAATATCGATGATGGAGCCGGGCTCGAACCGCTTTACGCTGGCCATGGAGTTGCATGTCCCTGTCAGTGTCCCAGAAATGACGATGTAGAGGGAGCTTGCGAAGTCCCCTTCCAGACACAAAAAATCACCGGCGGAGAGCTTCATTATAGCACCCCCCTTAGGTTGATTTCGTAACGGAGCGCTAGCAAGAAATACTGAATTTTCTTGGGATTGGGAACGAACAGGTTATCTTTTGGATTATCAAACCAGCTCAGGCTCTGCATCTTTATCCAGTCGGCAGCGGTGAGAGCGATGTTGTTCTTTTGGAAAAACGCGAGCCATGCGGGAGGGTCCTGAGGAGTCCCGTTCTCGGTTATAGACAACCTAACAAGCGCCTTTTTCTGGTTTAGTGAGAGCTGCAGGGGCTGCCAGGGGTTGCCTTGTTCTTGGGATTCCAGGTAATCAGCGAAAAGTTCCAAAAGTTCGGGTTGCGTCACTGTCACCACGGGGCCTGCGCCTTCCGTGCCTGCTTGAGCCCTTTCAGAGATTTCCACAAATTTCCTACGGCATAGGGCCTTCAGGTCTTCCTTGACATCGGATGCATCGGCTTTGGTTTGCCAACAGAATTCCTGGACAAGCGTTTCTAGGGGGTAAGGCTCGCCTTTCTTCAGGTGTCTGAAGAATTCGGCTAGGCTTATTAAGGGATTGTTTGCACGGCTATGACGGCTGTTTATCTTGCGCAGCCTGTTCCGGGCCGAAAGTTCTCGGATGACTGCCAGGAGCCAGATGGGAATGTTCTTGAGCTCCGATTCCATGCAGTCCTCGTCTACCATGGTGATTTCGGAGTCTACGGTGGCTTCCAAATCGTAGCGGAAGGGTTCCCGCTCCAGGAGGGCGGCCACTCCGACCAGGTCACCGGGGTGCATGGTGAAAAGGATCTTTCGGGGGGATTGGGTATTGTCTAGCGCTACCAGTTCACCCTTGTCCAGGATGATAATCTTGCGTTCCTGGTCGTTATGGGAATATACAACAAAACCCGCCTTCACGCTGAGACGCGCAGGCGGGATAACTTGTTGTCGGGAATTCCCGTTCATCGGGAAAGAACCCCTTGGAAGCCTAATTAGGCTTCGCGTTCGTCGATACGGGCTGCCTTACCGCGGAGATTGCGCATGTAGTAGATGCGGGACTGGCGAACCTTACCGGCACGATCCAGGACGATGGAGTCGATGCGGGGGGAGTTCACCGGGAAAATACGTTCCACGGCAACAGAGCCAGACATCTTGCGGACCGTGAGGGTCTTGGAAATGCCGGAGTTCTTCTGCTGGATCACAACGCCCTTGAAAGGCTGGATGCGTTCCTTGGTTCCTTCGATAACCTTTACGTTCACCGTGACAGTGTCGCCAGCGCGGAAGCTCGGGGCTTCGGCCTTTACGTTTTCGTTATGGATAGCTTCGATGTTCAGGGACATAATGTGTACCTCTTAATTATTTGTCGCCAAATTTAGCATTTAATTTGATTTTTTCAAGGATGTCGGGCCGTCTTTCTTGGGTTCTTTTCAAGGATTCCTGCTTCCGCCATTCCGAAATGTTCTTGTGGTGCCCGCTCAAAAGCACCTCGGGTACCCGTTTCCCCTCGAAAACTTCGGGCCGGGTGTAGACGGGCCAGCCCAGAAGACCCTGGGCAAAGGAGTCCGTGTCGCCGGATTCCCTGTTCCCGAGGGCGCCGTCCTTCAGGCGCACCACAGCGTCGGCCAGGAGCATGGCGGGCAGCTCGCCGCCACTTACCACGAAATCCCCGATGGAAATTTCCATGTCCACCTCGGACTGGCGTATGCGGTCGTCGATTCCCTTGTAGTGCCCGCACACGATGACCAGGTGCTCTTCCTTGGAAAGCTCCTCGGCAATCTTGTGGGTAAGGGGGGTACCGTCGGCGGTCATGTAGATGACCTTGCCGCCGTCTTCCTTGACGCCTGTGCTCCGGATAGCCCGGGCCAGGGGTTCCGGTCTAAGCACCATTCCTGGTTCGCCGCCGTAGGGAACATCGTCCACCTGACCGTAGTCGTTGACGGCAAAGTCCCGTAGGAAAACGGTGTTGAACTGTAGGATTCCCTTGTTCTGGGCGCGGCCCATGATGGACTGGGTCATGGGGGCAAACATCTCGGGGAAGATGGTGATGCAGTCGATTCTCATTGGCGCGCCTCCGGGCTTGCGGGCCTTTCTTCGGGGCACAGGGCCCGTAGGTAGTCGCCGTCGCAAATGATGGCCTGGTTTTCTTCGTCAATTTCTGACACGCAGTCCTCAATCCAGGGGGCGAGGATGGGCTTCTTGGAAAACTCCCCCTGGGCCTCTTCGGAAAACTTGATGAGGAAGGCGTCTACAGTGGGCAGTTCCTGCACCTCCAGCACTTCGCCTACGGTGCGCCCGTCCGTGAGTTTCACCGCAAATCCTGCCAGGTCGTCCAGGTAGAACTCCCCTTCGGGGGCAGGGATCCGCTCGTCGGGGCTTACCATCAGGTTGCCGTTCACCAGGGGCCGCAGGGACTCTGGCGTGTCGAATCCCTTGAACTTCAGGTGCCAGAGGGCTCCTGCCAGCTTGGACTCTTCCACTTCCAGTTCCACGAACTGTCCGTTCACCTTTTCCACCACCACGGCTTTCAAGAGCTTGTGGCGCTCCGGATCATGGGTCAGCGGGCGGGCCTTGATATAGCCCTTCACGCCATGGCTTCCCATGAGCTCACAGACGGTGATGTAGTTTGAGTAGTCGGGCATTAGTGGAATGTGAAATGTGGGGTGTGGGGTGGGAATGTTCTAAGACGAAAAAAGTCCTGTGCGCTTGGCACAGGACTCTTCAAAAGAATTTGATTAGGCTTCGGCCGGGGCTTCAGCGGCGGCTTCGGCAGGAGCTTCGGCGGCAGCGGCAGCTTCAGCAGCGGCGGCTTCCTTGGCGGCCTTTTCAGCTTCGATCTTGGCGAGAGCCTTGGGACCCAGCTTGGCCTTCTTGGCCTTGTCGGCCTTAGGAGTGGCGACCTTGCCTTCGATGGAACGGCCGGCGCGGAGCTCGTGGAACAGTTCCATGATGCCCACCTTCTTCAGGAGGCTGCGGACGGTGTCAGACGGCTGTGCGCCGGTCTGGAGCCACTTGAGGACCTTTTCCTGTTCGAAGCGGATTTCGGGCTTCTTCAGGTTGGGGTTGTAGAAACCCACCTGCTCGATAAAGCTATCGTCGCGGGCCTTGCGGCTGTCGATGACCACGGCGCGGTAGATGGGGTTGTGACGCTTGCCAAAGCGAGCGAGACGGATAACAGTTGCCATTTTAACCTCTTTTAGGGTTGATTGTTTCTTTTTGAGGCCAAATATAACAACAAAAAACTTGTGTGTAAAGGACGGAATGTAAAATTTTTCCGTTCTTTACATACAAATTAAAGACTTGAAGCGCCCGTAAAACTATCTTTTTTAAACAAAAAAAGGCGATTTCGTTGCAAAATCGCCGTTTTGGGGTAAAAAAGGTCTCTGTCTAGTTAGGCTTTTTCGATAGTCACGGATTCGATAATCACATCGTCGTAGGGGGCGTCGCGGCGGTCCGTCTTCACGCTGGCGATCTCGTCCAGAACATCGAAGCCTTCGTAGAGCTGTCCGAACACGGAGTAGCCGTCGGCAGGACCGGGGCCCACCTGGTCGTGGTCCAAGAAATGCACATTGTCACCATGGACAATGAAAAACTGGCTGCCGATGGAGTTGGGCATAGCGGTCTTTGCCCAGCTGAGGGCGCCACGCATGTGGGAGAGACAGGGGTCGTACTTGTCGCCGATGGTGGTGCCAGGGCCCTTGGCGGAGTGCCCGCCGGTACCGTTCCTGTTGGTGAAGTCGCCGCCCTGGATCATGAAGTCCTTGATAATGCGGTGGAAGGGAGCTCCGTCGTACTTGCCCTGCTTGGCAAGCTCGATAAAGTTCGTGGCGCATTCGCCAACGCGTTCCTCGAATAGGCGGAGCTTCATTGTGCCGTGGTTTGTTTTCATGATGGCGATGGTTTCGCCGGCCTGGGGTTTATCGAGCTGGTTGAACATAGGGTCTCCAATGATGATGGGATAGTTGTACTATATATACAAATATCGCCGGTGATTAGGAATGCAATTTGGCGAAAAATCGCAAAAAATGCTAGATTCCTCCCAGACAATTAACCACGGACCTTTGGTCCACATTGCAGACTACGAGTCATGAAAGACAACTGTAAACGACTTCAAGAACTTCTCTCGGCCCAGGCTATGGAATTTGCCTTAGACGAAATGGCCGCGAAGATTGCGAAAATGCATCCCAGCGCCGACAACATGATTGTCCTTGGCATGGCGAGCCGCGGGATCCCCCTGGCCCAGAAACTGAGCAAAAGGCTAAGCGAAAAGTTTGGCAAGCCAATTGAAACGGGTAGCCTGGATGCCACATTCTACCGTGACGATTTCCACTACCGCAAAAAACTGGGCTCTACGGAAATGCGGTTTACTGAGATGCCCGCCTCCGTCGAAGGCAAGGTGGTGATTCTTGTAGATGATGTGCTCTACACCGGACGCTCCGTTCGCGCGGCCCTCCAGGCCATCCTTGACTTTGGTCGTCCGTCGGTGGTTCGGCTCTGCGTTCTGGTAGACCGGGGCCATAGGGAATTGCCTATCGCGCCTGATTGTGTTGGACTTACCGTAGAGACGGCTCAGAATCAGGAAGTTCGCGTGAACATAGAACCCATTGATAACGAAAATTCAGTCTACCTTGTAGAAGTGGAGGCCTAGCTTGAGCGCACTTGAAATAAAGCACCTGTTCGGACTGCGTGGAGTGTCTAAGCATGACATCCGCCTGATTCTCGATCATGCCAAACAGTTCCGTGAAGTTCTGGAACGGCCTGTGAAAAAAGTCCCGAGCCTTCGGGGTATGACGGTGGTGAACTTGTTCTTCGAGAACAGCACCCGCACCCGCACCAGTTTTGAACTTGCCGAAAAGAGACTTTCGGCAGATACGGTAAATTTTGCTAGTAGCAATTCTAGCGTCAAGAAGGGGGAAACCCTGGTCGATACGCTCCGCAATATCGAAGCCATGAAAATCGATATCGTGGTGGTCCGTCACAAGGGGACTGGAGTCCCGAAATTCTTGGCCGACAACAGCAACGCTATCATCGTGAACGCTGGTGATGGCGCCCACGAGCATCCGACTCAGGCTCTGCTCGACATGCTTACCGTCGAAGAAAAGCTTGGAACCCTGGAAGGCAAGAATGTGACCATCGTAGGCGACATCCGTCATAGCCGGGTGGCCCGCAGTAACCTTTGGGGCATGACCACCATGGGAGCCCATGTAACCCTGTGCGGACCGAGCACCCTGGTTCCCCGCAATACGGAGCTCATGTCCCATGTCACTTGGGAAAGCGATGTGAAGAAGGCGGTGCAGAATGCCGACGCCATTATCGCCCTGCGCTTGCAGAAGGAACGCATGGACGATGCCCTGCTCCCCAGCATGCGGGAATACCGCAATACCTTCGGTATCACCCACGAACTCCTGGAGTGCGCCAAGGACAAGGTGCTGATTATGCACCCGGGCCCAATCAATCGCGGTGTAGAACTGGACAGCGAAATCGCCGACGGTGATAATTCTGTCATTCTCAACCAGGTGACAAACGGTGTGGCCGTCCGTATGGCAGTACTTTACCTTCTGGCAGGAGGTCGTGGCAATGAATAAGATTGTACTCAAGAATGTTCGTCCGTTCGTCAATGGAAAGTTTGAAGCGCCTACGACCATGAACCTTGCCGATGGCAAGTGGGTCAAGGATTCCCTGACGGACGCTCCTATCTTTGATGCCGGTGGTGCCCTTGCCTTGCCGGCTCTGTTCGGCCTGGGACTTGACTTCAAGGAACCACTCCGCGATGACATCTACGACTTTAAGGATGGTGTGGGTGCCATGCGCCGCGGGGGCTTCTACGGTGGACTCTACGAAAGTTCCGACAACGCCATAGACGATTCCCGCAAGCTTTCCGCTATCAAGCAGATTAGTAGTTTTGCCGGTTTCTCCTTCGCTTTCTTGGGAGCCTTTAGCGTAGGCTACAAGTGCAAGGAACTGACTGAAATGATCGAACTTGCCGAAGAAGGGGCCGTTGGCTTTGGCGACGGCAACCAGGATGCTTCTCGGACAAGGTTCCTTCGTCTGGCCATGGAATACGGTTCCATGACGGGCAAGCGCTTCTTCTTTATGCCTCTGGACGAATCCCTGCGCCACCATGGTCTTGTCCACGAGGGCCACTACGCCGACACTCTTGGCATGAAGGGAATCCCGCGGGTGGCGGAAACCATCGCCGCCTTCCGCATCCTGGAGATGGCCCGGTTCCTGAAGGTGCCTGTACATTTCAAGCAGGTGAGCTGCGGTGAAACTTTGAAGCTCATCGAAATGGCCCGTGAGCAGGGAGTGGATGTTACCTGCGATGTGGACATTTACCATCTCCTGATGGATGATAGTTGCTTGTTCGATTTGGATTCCCATTGCAATGTGGTCATGCCTTTCCGTTCGGCTGGCGACAAGGAAGCCTTGTGGCAGGGCCTTAAGTCTGGAACGGTGAACGCCATCAGCGTGAATCACGATCCCGTGCTCAGACAAGATAAAGAAGTGAATTTCGAAGATGCCGTGCCGGGCGCGGTTTCTTTGGAAATCGCCCTTCCGGCCCTGTGGAAAGACCTGGTTGAAAAACTGGGTGAAGCTCGTGCTATCGAATTGCTTTCCTTTGCTCCGGCAAAGATTGCCCATGCAGAGCAATCTACCCTGAGTCTTGGTTCTAAGGCGAACATCGTATTGTTCGACGACAAGGAAGAAACGGTGGTCGCTCCGTCCATGTTTGCCGGTCAGGTCCGCAATTGTCCGCTTTTGGGCCGTACTCTTTCAGGGAAAATAAAGGGTTCCTACTTGGGCGGTCTTTGGACCGAGGTCTAGGCAAAGATGATCGAACCCCTGCAGCTGTTTTGGATTTTTGGCGTTGTGGTCCTGGTGCTTGCGCTTGTGGCCCTTTGGGAAATTCAGCGTAGCAATCTTCGCAGGGAACATGAGGTCATGTTTGGTACCCCCCTGTTCGATGCCCATGTGAAGGAGCTGGGACTTCTTCCCGAAGAGATCAGGGTCCTTGAGAAGCTGGTCCGCTCATCGCGGTACGAGAACAAGGATGCCATCTTGAACACGGCCGCTCTTTTTGAATCGGCAGTGTCCAACTATTACGATTTCAAGGGGGAGGAAAATGTTGATGAAGCGGTTCTTGCCACTATAGGATCCCTTAGGAAAAAGCTGAACTTCACGGCGGCAAACCCGCTTGCAACGGTAAGTTCTACAAGGCAGTACAACGAGACAAACCGTGTGGATGTTCTCCTGGATGGCGGAACCAGAATGTTTCGTTCTGTCATTTTGGCTACGGATGAACGGAATCTTGTGGTTTCGTACGATGAATCTGTTGGATTGGGTCGTTCTCTTGTGGGTAGGACGGTTTGGCTGCGTTGGACTAGACCTGAGGACGCCGTCTATACGGCAAAAGTGCTAGTAAAGTCGTTTGACGGCGGTCGCCTGACCATTTCCCATGCTTCCACGCTTGAGAAAAAGCAACTGAGGCGCTGGGTCCGCGAACCGGTGGATTTCCCGGTGACGGCCACCCTGGGGGATGGTTCAACCTGCAATGGGGTCCTTTTGGACCTTTCCGCCGGCGGTATTCTCCTAGGACTCCCTATGGACTTCTCTTCGGGGCAGCGCCTGAAGATCAAGTTTGAACTGCCCAGCTTTGGTGAAGAAAATGTGGAAATTGAGATTTTACGCAATTTAGGGCACAAAAACCCGGATTTGCCGGACTATTTCTTCTTGACGGCGTCATTTTCGGGGGCGTTCGGATGGACTCAGGAGAGGGTCCTGCAGTACATTTTCGAGGTGCACAAGCAAAAAAAAGCCCCCGAAGGGGCCTAAAGTGTCCTAAGTAGTTCATTTTCAATGACTTAGATGAATTTTTTGCTTGACATTTGGCTTTTATAAAGGTAGAATTAGGGTAGTACAGTTTCCGATTGGAGTTTATTTTGGCTTTAAGTTTGATAGCTAGGATTCGCGGTGAGCGCGTGACTGTAGGCATTGATGTTGGTCATTACAGCATCAAGTATGTGAAAGTCTATCACAATAGCCGTGGGGGCAAGGTGGTTGTCGATGCCGACCTTGAACCAGTACCCGAGGGTGCCATTGTCAATGGCGAAATCCAGCGCCGTGAAGGTGGTGGAGACGAGACTCAGGATCCAAATGCCAAGAAAGAAAAGGATGGCTACGACCTTTTGAGCGAAGCCATGACGAAGCTCATGTTGCGTCATCCCGTAGATGAGACTACGGATTTAGTGGCTTCCGTAAACTGTGGCGCTGGTGCTGGCGGTGTCCTGGTGGACCGCTTGAATGTGAAACTTCCCAAAAATGGCGATGAATCTGCCATTATTCTCCAGACCGCCCAGTCCCGTCCGCCCTTCGATGACCAGGACAACGTCATCGACTACGAAGTGGCTTCTCGCGAAAATGACGAAGTGAAGGTGAATGTGGTGGCAGCGAAGAACGCCCTGCTGGACTCCTGGGCCCAGTTCTTTACGGTGAAGGGTCTCAAGCTTTCCGCCATCGATGTGGATATTTTTGGGCTTCTCAACGCCTATATGGCGACGGCTACTGAGGAAGATTTGAATACGACCTGCGCCATCGTGAATATTGGCGAAAAGAAGATGAGCATCGCCTTTGTGCAAGATGGCGCTTTCCATTCTATGCGTGCCATGACCGGTGGATCGCTGGATTTGGTTATTTCAAAGTTGGGAACTCACTTGGGGATTGATGCCGCCAAGTGCCACGAAATTTTTGAGAAGGGCGATCTAGGGGTGGTGGATGGATTCTCCGAAGCCGAAGTGGAAGAGGCCATGAAGCTAGCCTTTGAAGACCTGATGGCCCAGATTGAGTTCGGTATCCGCTACTTTGAGTCTTCGGAAGATTCCAAGACTCTTGGTAAGATTTTCTTGGGCGGAGGTGGAGCCTCTATCCCCGGAATGAAGGCTTATATCGCGGAACGGACGGGACTTGAGACCGATACGGTGAATCCCTTCCGTTATGTGGAGTGTGATGCCAAGGTGTTTGGTGCAAATGGCATCTCATTGGGCCTTTCTAATATCTATGCCCCTGCGTTGGGCCTTGCGATGAGGAAATTCTAATGGCTACGAAAAAGAAAAAGGAAGAAGCGAAATCCGCCGTGGCTACGAGGAAATCTCTCTGCATTTCCATTAACCTGCTTCCCAGGGAATACCGTAAGCCTGTTAAGGATTTCTCTTGGATTACGGACCGCCGTGTAGTATGGCCGACCATTGCGCTTATTGCAGCGGTGATTAGTGTTTTGATGCTGTTCTCTTTCATCGAAGAAACTACATCCAGCTTGAATCAGGAATTGGAAAGGGTGAAGGCGGAAGTGGAACGGGAACGCCCGCTCCTTACCAAGATCAGTGACTTGGAACAAAAACAGGGTGTTATAAACACGAAGATTAATGCCCTCAAGTCCATTCAAGTGAGTAAGAAACGCTGGGTTATTTTGTTCGAAAATGTTTCGTCGGTGTTGCCGCCCAACATGTGGCTTACCAGCTTGAACCAACTCAGCGATAACGACTTGGAAATGAGGGGAACGACCTTTGATTTCTCCGAAGTCGCCGAGTACATGGTGAAACTGGAAAAGCAGGTGAGTGTCGATAAGGTCTCTCTGGTGAACATTTCTACGACCAAGGTGGATGGCGAAGAAGCCTACACCTTCACCATCAAGGTCCTCCTGAAACAGGATCTAGGAATGGAGGGGTAGTATGGGTAATATTGATTGGAAAGACAAAAAGAATATATACGCCATCTCCATTATCGTCTTGATTTTGGCAGCCGCCTACTGTGTGTATACCTACATGTGGGATCCTTTTGTTCAAGAAAGGACCAACCTTGAGAACCAGTTGCAGTCTGCCCAGGCGGAACTGGACAAGATTAATGCCCAGAAGAAGCGCGTCGCTGAACTTGAAATGCAGTTGGTGCAGGCTGAAAAAGATTTTGAAAAACTGAAGGAAATGTTCCCCGAAGAGGAAAAGGTTCCCCTGCGTCTGCAGGATCTGTATTCCGTGCTTCGCAGCTCTGGCGTTCAAATCCAGCGGTTCAATCCTGAAGGCGGGAGCGAGAAGGAACATTACATAGAGAACCGCTATTCCATTGCGGTGAATTCTGGCTATCACATGTTGGGTTACCTGTTTGCAGAGATTGCGAACTTCAACTACCCGACGGCGATTTCCAATTTGCGCCTCAATCGCTACTCCGGCATTGCCGCTGAACTTCAGAAAGCGGAAACCCATGGGTGGACGCCCATCACCATGTCGGTTACCTTCAACCTGACCACCTATACATCCAAGAAGGTAGCGAAATGATGAAAAAGATGTTTATCCTTTTGTTCCTTGTCTTTGTCGCATTTGCGGGTGCGGCCCAGATTAAGGATGTAAAGTTTGTTTGCGATGCCAAGAAGTGCGAGATGGCATTCCAGTTCGCTTCCGAAGAGGATCTGCCCACATTCTTCCAGAAATACGACGCTCCCGCGAAAAAGCTCACTGTCGGCTTCTCCAATACAGATTTTGCGTTGGGCGATGGAACCTATGATATTGATGCCGCTTCTGAATGGGTGAAGTCCATGCGGGTCTTCAAGGAAAAGTACCGCGGTATGGATTTCTTGAAGATCGAGATGTCGGTGGGGCCATCCCTTGCAAGCGACAAGAACGAAATTTCTCTGGACAACTCTAATTTCCTTTTGAAGCTTAAGGGAAACAAGGGCAAGGCCTGGACTCTTTCCAAGATTTTTGCGCAGAAAAAGAAGGAAGCAGATAAGAAGGCCCTTGAAGAGAAGAAGGCTGCCGAGAAGGCTGCGGCTGAAGAGAAGAAGGCTGCCGAGAAGGCTGCGGCTGAAGAAAAGAAGGCCGCCGAGAAGGCCGCTCTTGAAGAGAAGAAGCGCTTGGCTGAAGAGAAGAAAGCTGCCGAGAAGCAGGCTGCCGAAGATAAGAAGGCGGCTGCCAAGGCCGCAGCCGAAGAAAAGAAGCGCCTGGCCGAGGAGAAAAAGGCTGCCGAGAAGCAGGCTGCCGAAGATAAGAAGGCTGCTGCCAAGGCCGCGGCCGAAGAAAAGAAGCGTCTAGCCGAAGAGAAGAAGGCTGCCGAAAAGGCTGCCCTGGAAGAGAAAAAACGCCTTGCCGAAGAGGAAAAGGCTGCCAAGAAGGCCGCGGCTGAAGAGGCGAAGCGCCTTGCCGAAGAACAGAAAAATCTTGAAAAGGCCATCAAGAATGGTGGCGAGATTTCGGCCCTTCTTCCCAGCGTCAAGGAATTTACAGTGCTTATGGGCTCGGGTATGGAACAGTTCCGCTTGGTGACGGATGATGCCATCGATATTAAATATGTGTCTGGCCCGGACAAGGCTTCCATCATTACTGTGGGTGTTGCCGGACCCAATAAGTCTCCCGTCTTTAAGATTGGTGCGGGTTCCCTTGTAAAGTCCGTGACTTGGGGAGCCAATGGCTTGAAGCTACAGTTGCCTGTGGGACTGAAACCGGTTGTCCTTGTGCAGGATGGGGCCTTGGTCTTGCAGACTACCGAGAATGTAATTAAGAAGGATGGCTTTATCTTCTGGTCTGCTAGGCCAGATGGAATCTTTGTCCGTGACTGGATGAAGGCTGCCGATGCAAGCCAGAGTTTTGATTCCTTTGTGAACAAGTATGACAAGGATAGCAAGAAGATTGTGTCTGGTTCCCAGACATTCCATTTGAAACCCGTCGTTCGAGAGCTTATCGTGGTTGAAGACGAAATAGACATGTACGCTGGCCCCAACGATAATTCCCAGATTATCAATCGTCTTGCGTTTGGTGACCGTTTGGTGAACATGGACTTGATAGGCCTTTACTACAAGGTGCAGAGTGGCGCCCGCGTTGGTTTCGTGAATCGCCGTTCCGTAAGCTACAAGGATGAACTTTCGGCTGTTCAGCAGGAAAGGCTGAAGCAGGTAGACAAGGAAAGGGGAGAACTTGGTGAAGGAACCATTAACATCGCAAGCCAGCTAGACGGCATGTACGAAGATCGTGTCACATACAGTTCCTTTGGCCGTCGCGATCCATTCGTTGATGTCAAGGGATTGGTTGAAGAAGGCATTAATATTGACCAGGTGGAACTTGTGGGTATCATTTGGGAATCCGATGTGCCTATGGCCATTTTGGTGGAAGCCAAGAATCCGTCCATATCTTATACGCTTAAGGAAGGTGATAAGATCCTGAACGGCAAGGTATTAAAAATTACAGAAACAGATGTGCTCTTCCTGATTCAAGAATTTGGTGTGAGCCGTCGCTACTCCATGGGTCTTCCCGATAAGTTTGGGGGTAAAAAGTGAAAAAAGTAGCCAAGATCATTCTCATTATGCTTCTAACCGTGGGGCTTGCAGCGGTATTCGCCCAGCAGCCTGCGGAGAGTGGTCCTTCGGAGCCTAACAAGAAGCTCTATAACTTCACCTTTGTGGATATGGACTTTGATGCCGTATTCCGCTCCCTTTCCGTGACGGCGGGTGTGGACATTCTCCTTGCTCCCGATGTAAAGGGTAAAATGAGCCTCAAAATCACAAAGAAGACTTGGCAGGAGTCCCTGGACATTATCTGCGAAATCAATGACCTGACCTGGCTTATTCAGGACAAGTACATTGTCATCCAGCGTTCCAGTACCTATCAGGCCAAGCTGAAGAAAATTGCGGATGAAGAAGCTCAGGCTGAACAGAATTCGCCCCTGGTCCGTAGGAATTTCCAGGTGCAGCATGCCAAGGCCGATGATTTGGTCAAGGTGCTTGAAAGCATGAAGTCCAATCGTGGCCGCATTACGGTGGTGGAACGCACCAACTCTATCATTGTTTACGATACGGATAACCGCATTGAACAGATGGAAAATGCGCTGACTGAGTTGGATGTTGAAACACTCCAGATCATGATTACTGCGAAGCTTGTGGTGGTGAATAGCGAGCTTGCCCGTGAACTGGGCGTGGACTGGACCGCTACCATGGGTACCACGGCCCTTACTCCCGGCACTGCGGCGGCTGCTAACGGAAGCAAGGCTGGGGATACGCGTACCAGTGCCGCTATCCGTTCTTTCCCCAACAACGGTGTGTCTCCTGCTGTGAGTGGTGCTTCTACCGCCATCACCACCAGCGTGCTGGATAACCATTTGCAGCTTGCCATTTCCAACCTGATGGGTGACGCTTCTACGGAAGTTTTGGCCAGCCCCCAGGTTTCTACCTTGGACAACACCGAAGCCCAGGTGTTCATGGGTGACAAGGTTTCTATCCGTGTGATTGACGATAGTGGTGAGTCTTCTACCCAGCTGGTGGAAACGGGTATCAAGTTGACGGTGACGCCCCATGTCTCTGGCGACAATCGCATCTTGCTGGACCTGCACCCCGAAAACAACTCCTATGACTACGACTCCAAGGGTGAGATCGTGATTAGTACCCAGGAGGCCAAGACCAAGGTGGTTGTGGCTGATGGTGAAACTGTGGTTATCGGTGGTCTGACCCGTAACGAAACTCAGGAATCTGAGAGCGGCATCCCGTTCCTGAAGGATATCCCGCTGTTCGGCAACCTGTTTAAGTATTCCCGTAAGTCCGTGGTTAAGAAGGACCTGGTGATATTTGTGACGCCCCGTATTATCCGCAACTACATCGGCAGCATCGAAACTTCTGAAGTTTCTGCAGAAAAAAACGGTGCTACGGAGGCTCCTGCCGCTCAGAAGGTTGAACAGAAACCCGCTGAAAAGAAGGCCCCTGCAGCAGCTCCTGCTAAGCAGCAGGCTCCTGCAAAGCAAGAAGAAAAACCCGCTGCTTCCAAGGCTCCCGCTGCCCCGGCTCCTGCTGCAAAGAACGATAGCGACTGGGAATAATTTCTCTTGAAAATGTGTAGCAAAAGGCCAGGGCGTTCGCCCCGGCCTTTAATTTTGCTTATTGTCTTGCTTGACGCTGGTCTTGCACTTTATTTGAACAGGTCGATATCGTCGTCGTCCTTGACGGTCACATCGGATGCGCTAGAAGAATCCTCTTCGACTTCGTCGCTGAACGGGTCGGGCGGGGTGATGCGGCTTGTGCGCTTGACCTTCTTGGCGGTGAACTTGCTTCCCATGGCCTTGTAGCTCTTGATGTCGGCAACTTCAGTTAGGTCTAATTCTTCTTTCTGGACTTCGCGGCCCACCTGGTATTCCATGAGCTGGCGGGCATCGTCTGTGGCGAAGAACTCGATCATCTGGGTGTCCTTGTGGTCGGTCACCAGGCTGAATTCCGTCGTCATGGGACAGCCTTCCAGGTTGAATCGTTTTACCATGTAGTTGAAGTTGCCGCCTTCGAAGTACAGGACCGTAAAGACCTGGGTGGGGTCGAACTTGTGGATGTACTTGACACCTGTACCCACGAGGATCGGGTCTGCCATGTCGTGGACGCGGGCGGTGCCGTTTTCCTTCACGATAAGGATCTTGTCCTTGTCGCCGAATTCACCGATACGGTTGCCCCTTCTCTGGGAGCTGATGAGTCCCGAGGGAGCGTCAAAGTACAGGACGCGGGCCCCGAGAGTGCTTACGCCCTTGCGGACACGACGGACCGTCTTGACCGGGTACTTGGTAACGATATTGCCCATGGCGCCGCGGCCCTTTACTTCGATGGAGCTGAAGTCCACTTCGAAGTTCAGCTTGGTACGGGGCCGCGGCTTCAGCGTGACTTCCACCACTTCGGCTTCGCCGTTCAGGTTGCTGGACATGTAGAGCAGGCGGCTACCGGGCTTGTTCTTGCCCATATAGTAGTCTTTGTCGCGGGTCACGCCACCCACATTGAAGCGCTTGATGTAGGCGGTACCATCCTTGCCATCCTGGTGGATCACATTGTAGATGTGGCGTTCGTCGTCCTTGTTGAACTTTTCCACAAGTACGATGTTCTTGCCCACGAAATCCTTGTCGCTGACGCGAACCACCTTGAAGCTGCCGTCGGCCTTAAACACGATAAGGTCGTCGTATTCGGAGACATCGAAGAGGTATTCTTCCTTCTTCATGCCCGTGCCCAGGAAGCCTTCCTTGCGGTTCACGTAGAGTTTCTGGTTCGCGAGAGCCACATGCACGGCGCTTACCTGGCCGAATTCCGCGATTTCCGTTTTGCGGTCGCGGCCTTCGCCGTACTTCTTCAGGATATTCTTGAAGTAGTTCACGGCGTAGTCGGTGAGATGTTCCTTGTTGTAGTTCACCTCTTCGATCTTCTTGTCCAGTTCTTCCAGGAATTCGTCGGCCTTCTTGCGGTCAAAACGGCTGATGCGCCGCACCGGGATTTCGGCCAGCTTCAGAATTTCTTCGCGGGTCACTTCGCGGCGGAGCTTGCGCACATAAGGCTTCAAGCCTTCGTCAATCAGCTGGACCATCTCGTCGTGGGTCTTGGCCTTCTTGATGACCTCGTAGACTTCTTTTTCGATGAAGATTTTCTCGAGGCTCGTCATGTGCCACTGGTCCTGCAGGTGCTTGAGCTCGTTGTCCAGCTCCCAATCCAGCAGGTGTACCGTGTGGTCGGTGCTGAGTTTTAAAAGTTCGGTGGTGTTGCTGAAGCGGGGCTTCTTGTCGATAATCACGCAGCTGTTGGCGGCCAGTGTCGTCTGGCAGTCGGTAAAGGCGTAGAGCGCGTCCATCACGACTTGCGGGTCGGAACCAGCCTGCAGGTGGATCTGGATTTCCACGTTTTCGGTGGTGTGGTCCACAATCTGCTTGATCTTGATTTTGCCCTTGTCGTTGGCCGCCACGATGGAGTCGATAAGGCTGTCCGTGGTGGTGCCGAAGGGAATTTCGCGGATGACCAGCGTCTTGTTGTCCAGCTTCTCGATTTTCGCACGGACCTTGAGGCGTCCGCCCCGTTCACCGTCGTTGTATTCGCTGACGTCGATGATGCCGCCCGTGTAGAAGTCCGGGTACAGCGTAAACTTGCGGCCGCGCAGGTAGTCGATGCTCGCTTGGCACAGTTCCTTGAAGTTGTGGGGGAGAATGGTGGTGGAAAGCCCCACCGCAATGCCATCGACACCCTGGGCCAACAGGATCGGGAACTTGGCGGGGAGCGTCACCGGTTCCTTGGAACGACCGTCGTAGTTCGGAATCCAGTCGGTGGTCTCGGGGTTGAACATCACATCCAGCGCAAATTCGCTGAGCTTGCCTTCGATGTAACGCGGGGCTGCGGCCTCGTCGCCCGTAAGTGGGTTACCCCAGTTACCCTGCGGTTCGATAAGCAGGTTCTTCTGGCCCATGTTCACCAGGGCCGTGTAGATGGAGGAGTCGCCATGGGGGTGGTAGTGCATGGTGTCGCCCACGATGCCCGCCACCTTGTGGAAGCTGCCGTCGTGCATCTCGTACATGGTATGCAGAATGCGGCGCTGCACCGGCTTTAAACCGTCCTCGAAGTAGGGCACGGCGCGGTCGAGAATCGTATAGCTCGCGTAGTCCAGGAACCAGCCGTTGTACAGCTTTTCCAGGTGGTTTACGTTGGAAAGTCCTAAAGTTTTCTGTTCTTCGTCCATGATCTAGCCTTGTCGCGCCTATTAAAGTTCTTCCACAGCCTCGGTGCGCAGGTTTTCTACGATGTAGTCCTGGCGGGATTGCGTGTTCTTGCCCATGTAGTATTCCAGCAGCTTGCCGAGAGAGGCGTCGCTTGGCATGGTGACGGTCTCCAGGTGCATGTTTTCACCGATGAGCAGCTTGAAGTCCTCGGAATCCATCTCGCCCAAGCCTTTGAATCGGGTGATTTCTAGGTCCTTCTTGTTGATTTCCTTCGCGGCCTTGTCCCGTTCCTCTTCGTCGTAGCAGTAGAAGGTCTTCTTCTTGTCCTTGCGGTTGCGGACGCGGAAAAGCGGTGCTTGCAGAATGTAGAGATGCTTTTCCTGCACCAGCTCCGGGAAGAACTGCAGGAAGAATGTCATCACCAACAGGCGGATGTGCATACCGTCCACATCGGCATCGGTGGCGATAATCACCTTGTCGTAGCGCAGGTCTTCCAGGCCGTTTTCGATATCGAGGGCAGCCTGGAGCAGATTCCATTCTTCGTTCTCGTACACGATTTTCTTGGAAAGGCCATAGCTGTTCTTGGGCTTTCCGCGCAGGCTGAATACCGCCTGGGTTTTCGGGTTGCGTGCCGTGGTGATGGTACCGGAGGCGGAATTACCCTCGGTAATGAATATCATGGTCTCGCTCTTGAGCGGGTTCTTGGTGTCGGTGAGGTGCACGCTGCAGTCACGCAGCTTCTTGTTGTTGAGGTTCGCCTTCTTGGCGCGCTCGTTGGCGAGCTTCTTGACGCCGGCCAGTTCCTTGCGGAGCTTTTCATTCTGGTTGATGCGTTCCAGGAGCTTCTTGGCCGTATCCTCGTTCTTGTGGAGGTAGTTATCGAGTTCGCGGGCCACAAAGTCCACAATCCAGGTACGGAGCGCGGGGCCGTTGGGGGCCGTGGTGGTGGATCCCAGCTTGGTCTTGGTCTGGGATTCGAAAACCGGTTCCTGGATGCGCACGGAAACGGCTCCCACGATGCAGTTGCGCACATCGGAAGCGTCGTATTCCTTCTTGAAGTGGTCGCGCACGCCCTTCACCAAGCCCTCGCGGAATGCCGCCTGGTGGGTGCCGCCCTGGGTGGTGTGCTGGCCGTTCACGAAACTGAAGTAATGTTCGCCTTCCTGGTTCGAGTGGGTGATGGCGAACTCGATGTCCTTGCCCTTGCAGTGGATCACATCGTAGCGGATGGTATCGTCGGTACGGCTGTGGAGCAGGTCCAGGAGACCGTTCGGACTGTTGTAATCCTTGCCGTTCATCACGAGCGTGAGCCCGTTGTTCAGGTAGGCGTAGTTCCAGATCTTCTCTTCCATGTAGGCGGGGAGGAACCGGAAGTTCTTGAAAAGCTCGTTGTCGGGCTCGAAGTAGATTTCGGTGCCGTTTTTCTCGGTGGTGGAGGTAATCTTGAAATCCTTCACCAAAATGCCCTTGCTGAACTCGGCGCGTTTGACCTTGCCGTCACGGAAACTTTGTACGATAAACTTGGTGGAAAGGGCGTTCACCGCCTTGGTACCCACGCCGTTCATGCCCACCGACTTCTGGAAGGCTTCGGAGTCGTACTTGCCGCCCGTATTCATCTTCGACACGCAGTCGATGACCTTCTCCAGCGGGATGCCGCGGCCGTAGTCGCGCACGCGGCAGCTGTGGTCTTCCATGTCGATTTCAATCTTACGCCCTGCACCCATGGCGAACTCGTCGATGGAGTTGTCGATCACTTCCTTCGCGAGCACGTAGATGCCGTCGTCGGGGCTCTGTCCGTCGCCCAGCTTGCCGATGTACATACCGGGGCGGAGTCTAATGTGTTCGTACCAATCTAGAGTCTTGATGCTGTCCTTGTCGTACTTTACAGCCATTTCTTACCTTTTCAAAACCAAAAAAGTGCCTTTTTTCGCCAATTTTAAGAAATTTTGCGAGAATTCTGGCGGTGTTTGCCCGGACTCGCGGCTCCGGTCCGCCCTTTGCCCTTAATATAGCAAAAATTTTTGTCAAAGGGTGATAATTTGTGCAGTATACCCAGTGTAAAAGAAAAGCCTCCGGTGCTACTTTCCGGGGGCTTTTTCGTTTATGGAGTAAAAGGAACGGTTTTAGTCTTCGTCATCATCGTCGCTGAGGAGATCGTCGCAGCTTTCGTTGGCGTTCTCTTCTTCGTAGAAATAGGCGGCAACATCATTGCTGACAACGCACTTTTTGGTGAAGTCCTTGGGGCAGCCGGTGCCTTCTGTAGCGGTCAAGAAACCTTCCACATTCATTGCGGCGCACTCCGCCTTGAAAGAGTCAATGTTTGCAGAGTTTGCGGCATATTCGTCGCAGGATTGGGTTGTAATGCCCATCATGCTGACTACCTGCAGGCAAGAAACCACATCGCCAGTGGGACCGGTCGGTTCTTTGGTGCCCTCTTCGCCGTTGCCGCCTTCTTCGCCACTTTCTTCAGTACCTTCTTCGCCGTTGCCGCCTTCTTCGCCACCTTCTTCAGTACCTTCTTCGCCGTTGCCGCCTTCTTCGCCACCTTCTTCAGTACCTTCTTCAGTGCCTTCTTCGCCCTTCTTTTCTTCTTCGGCGGGGCAAATCTTGGAGGGCATGCTGTTAATCAGCATATTCCACTGCCCTTCTCCGTTGCATTCGTAGGTGTCGGGACCTTCTTCCACGATAATCGTTTCGCACTTGCGGTCGGCGTTACATTCCACATCGGCCAGGTCAAAGAAGGTCGGGACGCTCGGAGGGAGTTCCTTGGAGTTGGAGTTGGAGGAACTGTCGTCGCCGCAGGCCACAAGACCGGCCATGGATACGAAAGCGGCAGAGAGGAAGATTTTTTTGGAAAGCATTTTTGCTCCTTTTTGAGGTTTAAAGTTTGTCCTAAATATAATTCAGGATTGCACCCTTTCCTTGTTTTTTTTGTTACATTTTTCTTACAATTCGGACAAAGTGTTCACGGGGTGTTCTTTGGGTCCGTAGCCGGGGCGTTGCGGGGTGTCCCCGCTAGAGGGGGTGATGAAAGCCCCGGCAAAGAATCGGGAATGAGATTGCTTCGTCGTTTCACTCCTCGCAATGACAAACGCTGGGCGGGGCTGCAATCAGGGGGAGACTTCCCCCTACCTACAAAAATTTTTAACTTCTAATTCAAACCATCTCACATTCCACATTTCACACTCCACACCTAGTATGTACATTATCGTCGGTCTCGGAAATCCTGGTACGCAATATTCCAACACCCACCACAACGCGGGATTTATGGCCGTTGAGAAGTTGGCCGACCCGAACAAGGATTGGAAAAGCGAACACAAGGCGCTTACCATGAAGGTGAATATTGCGGGGGAGGAATGCCTGCTGGCAAAGCCCCAGACCTTTATGAATCTTTCCGGTGAGTCGGTGCAGGCCCTGATGACCTGGTACAAGGTGAAGGCGGACCATCTGCTGGTTTTTAGCGACGACATCAATCTGGATGTGGGGCGCATCCGTTGTCGCAAGGACGGAAGTCATGGCGGGCAGAACGGGCTCAGAAACATCATTGAGCATATCGGTGACAAGTTCCCCCGGGTTCGTTTTGGGGTGGGCAAGTGCCCCCCGAAATTCGACATGAGCAACTGGGTGCTGGCAAAGTTCCCGCCGGAAGACCGCCCCGCTTTCGAAGAGGCTATCGCCAAGGTCCCGGCCCTGGTGGAATGCTATTTCAAGTTTGGCATGGAAAAGTGCATGGAACGCTACAACGGCAAGTAGCCTTGGGGGCCCGATGAAAGCGTCGCAATTTTCAGAGAATGCGCAGCTGATAGCCTTTGTGCTGCAGCAGGGGGCCGAATGGCGGCCCGAGGTTCTGGAGACCCTGGAACGCACTTGGGGGCGTATCCGCCACAGGGGAAAGCTGTTCGCCTTTGACCGCACGCCCTATTATGCTCCCGAGATGGGGAAAGGCCTTTATCGCGGGGTGGTGTCTTTCGAAAAGGAAATCCCGCCGGAGACGATTGCCCTGGAGAAGGAGCGGAGCAACGCCCTGGAACTGACCATGGCAGCTGTAGAAAACCCTGATGCGCGGCGCGTGAATATCGACATCGGTTACATGGACCTGGACAAGGTGGTGCTTCCCAGCTACAAGCGGGGGCCGTTCAAGCTTTACGCCGGAGGCGGCGTGTGGCTGGACATGCTTTTGACTTACGCCAAGGGCGAGTTCCACCCCACGGCGTGGGCCTTCGAAGACTTTAAGCGGAACCCGTACCAGCACGACCTGCAGTTGATCCGCGAGCGTTTCAAGAAGGCGGGTGGCGGGAAATCGCAGGATTTGTAGGCGGAGGACGCAAGGAATGAAGAAGGTTGTGATTCTCGCGACAGGCGGCACCATTGCAGGTGTCGGCGAGCCCGGCAAAAACACGGGCTATGTTTCGGGGCAGATTTCTGCTGAAGACCTAGTCAAGTCCGTGCCCGAGATTTCGGACTACGCCGAAGTCACGGCGGAGCAGGTCTGCAATGTGAATTCCGACGACATGACCGACAAACTGTGGATAAAACTTTCGAACCGCATCAAGGAACTGCAGGAAGACGAATCGGTCGATGCCATCGTGGTGACCCACGGTACCGACACCATGGACGAGACGGCCTACTTTATAAGCCTTACGGTCAAGTGCGAAAAGCCTGTGGTCTTGACGGGTTCCATGAAGCCCGCTACGGCGAAGAATCCCGATGGTCCCGCAAACCTGCTGGGCGCAGTCCGGGCGGCGGTGGGCTTTGCCATCGACGATGATCCTCCGGCAAACCTGGTGTGGGTGTTCTTTGCAGGGGAACTTTTTGATGCCCGAAGTGTGCAGAAATGTAGTGCCTCGGCCATAAATGCCATGGGGGTGGATGGCCCCGGCGAAGGTTCCAACTGGAACGCCCTCAAGGAACAGAACTTTTTCGATGTTTCTAAACTCCAGGAACTGCCCCGGGTGAATGTGGTCTACTTTACGGTGGATGCAAACCCGAAGGTCCTGGAATACGCCTCCTGCGTTTCGGACGGCCTGGTAATCGCAGGGGCGGGCTCGGGCGAGTTCAGCCAGGCCTGGGCCAAGGTTTTGGAACGAATCGACATCCCCGTGGTCGTTGCCAGCCGCACCCATCATGGGCTGGTGACCCTCAACGAGACTCTTGCTCCCGGCTGCATTTGCGCGGGCAGGCTTGCCCCCCAGAAGGCGGCGGTGCTGTTAAAGCTCGCCCTTACGGTGACGGAACGGGTGGACGACATTAAGCGGGTGTTTTCGCTGTAGGGGTTTCCTCTTTTTGCGTATTTTTCTATATTTATCACGCAAAAGAGGTACTTTATGAAACTTTTGCCAGAAGCCCTGACGTTCGATGACGTCCTGCTCGTTCCCGCTGAATCTTCTGTCTTGCCGTCCCAGACGGATGTGAGCACCCAGCTCGCCCCCAATATCAAGTTGAACATTCCCATTATCAGTGCCGCCATGGACACCGTGACTACGGCTCCTTTGGCTATTTCTCTCGCCCTGCAGGGAGGTCTCGGCATCATCCACAAGAACATGAGCGTCGAGGAACAGGCCGAAGAGGTTCGCAAGGTCAAGCGCTGGCAGTCCGGTATCGTGACCAACCCGGTGACCCTGGATGCCGATGAACCGGTGTCCGCCGCTTTTGAACTCCGCGCCCGCAACAAGGTGAGCGGTTTCCCCATCCTTTCCAAGGGCAAGCTGGTGGGTATGCTCACCAGCCGCGACCTCCGCACGGTTAGCGACATGACGGTGAAGATTCGTTCCGTGATGACCAAGAACCCGGTGACCGCAAGCCCCAAGGTGAGTCTCGCCAAAGCCAAGGAAATCCTGGCCGAGAAGCGTATCGAGAAGCTCCCGCTGGTGGATGCCAACGGCGTCCTGAAGGGTCTCATCACCATGACCGACATTCTGAAGCGCGAAAACAACCCCAACGCAAGCCTGGACAAGAACGGCCAGCTGCTGGTGGGTGCTGCGGTCAGCACTTCTGCCAATACTATGGAGCGTGTGGCTGCCTTGGTGGATGCCGGCGTGGACCTGTTGATTATCGATACCGCCCACGGCCATCACATCGGTGTGCGCAACATGGTGAAGACCGTCCGCAAGAAATACCCCAAACTCACCATCTGCGCAGGCAATGTCTGCACGCCGGAAGCGGTTGCAGAACTTGCCAAGTGCGGTGCCAACATCGTGAAGGTGGGTATCGGTCCTGGTTCTATTTGCACCACCCGTATCGTGGCTGGTGTGGGTTACCCGCAGTTCTCCGCCGTGGTGGAATGCGGCAAGATGGCCCGCAAGGTGGGCGTGAAGATCATTGCCGACGGTGGCCTCAAGTTCTCTGGTGACATCGTGAAGGCTCTCGCCGCTGGCGGCCATGCCGTGATGGTGGGCTCCCTATTTGCCGGTACCGAAGAAGCTCCGGGCGAAGTGATTCTGGCTGACGGCCGTAGCTACAAGAGCTATCGTGGCATGGGATCTCTCGGCGCCATGAAGGCCGGTTCTGCCGACCGCTATTTCCAGGGCGGCGTGCAGGAACCCCGCAAGTTCGTTCCCGAAGGCATCGAAGGCCGCGTGCCCTACAAGGGCCCCCTCCGTGACACCGTTTACCAGCTCATTGGCGGAATACATTCTGCCATGGGTTATGCCGGCGCCGCCAACCTGGACGAACTCTACAAGAAGTCCACCTTCGTGCGCATTACGGGCGCAGGCCTCCGCGAATCTCACCCCCACGATGTGACGATTACGAAGGAAGCCCCGAACTACCGCACCTCCGACTAATTTCTGGAGTGACCGATTGATGTTTGAAAACGTCTGCGGGCAGGACCTGTAGGCGTTTTTTATTTGGCCCTTATTATAACGCAGCCGATAGAGGCGAATTTGGAAAACGAAAAGCTGAATGTTCTGATTCTTGCGGCAGGCCTGGGCACAAGGCTTAGACCCTTGACCGAAGATATGCCCAAGCCTTTGGTGCCCGTGGTGGATAAGAGCATCCTGGAAATACAGGCCCAGCGTGCCCGGGAACTGGGGAACGTGCGTCTCCATGCCAACGCCCATTACCTCGCAGAACAGGTGATTGCCGAAGGAAACCGTCTCGGGTTCGAAAAGGTCTGGGAAGAACCGGAAATCTTGGGAACGGCAGGCCCCCTGAAACGCATCTATAACGAAGGCTACAGGGGTGGGCTCCTGGTGATGAACGGCGACGCCTACTGCCGTTTTGACCTGAACGGCTTTATGGAACACGCCCGCCGCGACCGCTGCGATGTGGCCCTTTTGGCGGTGGAATTTCCGCAGGTGAACACCTTCCGTGTAGATGCCAATGGCCATCTGGCCGGTGTAGCGGGGCGTTTCGGTTCAGAAGAAGGAAAACCCGCTACCTTCTCAGGCGTTTCCTGGTACAGCGACGCTGCCCTTGCCCGCATAAAAGACGGTGAGTTCGATATCCGTGAATTCTGGAAGCAGGAACTGGCGGCAGGCCACCCGATTCTTGTGGACTGCAGCCAAATGAATGCCACCTGGATAGACATGGGAAGCCCGGCGGGGCTGAAGGCTGCCTGCGACGCACGCCTAGAAGAGCTGGGACTTTCCAACTGGTGCGGCGGGCAAGTCGCAGGCGAAGTCCGCGCCCTCGTCTCTGGCCATTCAGTTGTCCAGGATGGCGTAAAAATTCCTGCGTCGGCCCGTATCGAGAACTCCATCTTGTTCGAGGGCGCGGCCGTAGATGCGGGAGAGACTGTGAAAGACGAAATCCGGGGTAGGGGATTCTCGTGGAAGCTCTAGACTGGAAAATCCTTGAAATTATACAGGACGGTTTCCCGCTGGAGGAGCGTCCTTACGCCGCCCTGGGGCGACGGCTGGGTGTTTCGGAAGATATTGCGTTTGAGCATGTAGAAAACTTGCGGAAGTCGGGAGTCATCCGTCGCCTGGGCGGCATCTACGATTCCCGCAGGTTGGGTTACATTTCCAGACTCTGTGCGGGAGTGGTGCCCGAAGGTAACCTGGATAGCTTTGCTGTAGCAGTCGATAAGATTTCCTCCATTACCCACAACTACATCCGCAGCCATGCCTACAACGTCTGGTTTACCGTCATTGCCCGGTCGGAGGCTGAAATTCAGGAAACAGTCCGGGGCCTGGAGGCGGAAACGACCTTGCGCGACGCCCATGTCCTTTCGGCCAGCCGGATGTTCAAGATCAATACGGTGATGAAGGCTGCTACGAATGTGACGGATCAGATCGCGGATAAGCCGGTTTCGGATAAGTTGGATTCGAAAGGTGCCGATCCCTTTGTCCCGAACACCAAGGACCGGCGCCGGATAAACACGCTCTCCAAGGACATTCCCCACACGCTGACCCCGTTCTCCGACTTGGGAATAGACATTTCCGAAATTCGCGGAGACCTAGACCTTAGAATTATGCGTAGGTTTGGAGCTGTTCTTAGGCACCAGCAGGCGGGTTTTGACGCAAACGCCATGGTGTGCTTTTCCGTGAAAGATGCGGACTGGGCGGGGAAGGCCCTAGCCGACAATTCCCATGTTTCTCATTGTTACGAGCGGGCTCCTTTTGAAGGTTTTCCCTACAATGTCTATGCCATGTTCCATGCCACTTGTGCAGAAGATCTGCATGCCGCTGTTGACGGGATGGTGGCCCTGTTGGGCAATCCCGACCATGCGGTACTGACCTCCCTCAAGGAACTGAAGAAGACCAGCTTCGTTTATTTTGATGCGTGAGCAACAATGCCAAAAAACAAAAGAGGCAGACGATAGTCTGTCTCTTTTGAGTGGAGATAGTGGGAGTCGAACCCATGACCTACAGATTGCGAACCTGTCGCTCTACCAACTGAGCTATATCCCCGTGTTGGAGTGCCGAATATAGCTAATTCGCCCCTTTTTGGCAAGATAAGCCGATTCAAGGCTTTTTTTACACCCTTGGAAATTGTCCAAATGTTCACTATATTTAAGGCGAAAATTGATTAGCCGTTATGACCAAGTATATCGACATCCGCGATGCCCACGAGCACAACCTGCAACATGTGGATTTGAAGATTCCCCGCGATTCCATCGTGGTGGTCACTGGCGTCTCGGGTTCGGGCAAGTCTAGCTTGGCCTTCGATACGGTGTTCCAAGAAGGGCAGCGCCGGTTTGTGGAATCGCTGTCGGCATACGCCCGCCAGTTTATTGGTCGCATGAAGCACCCCGAGGTGGAAAGCGTCCGGGGTATTTCGCCTACCATTTCTATAGACCAGAAGACGGTAAATAGGAACCCCCGCTCTACGGTGGGAACGGTGGTGGAAATCCTGGACCATTACCGTCTGCTTTTCGCCCGCCTGGGCGTACCCCATTGCCCCAAGTGCGGTCGTGTCATCAAGGCCCAGACGGTGGACCAGATTGTGGACAACCTGTATGTGAGCGACGAGGGCAAGCAGATTACGGTGATGGCCCCCATCGTGCAGGAGCGCAAGGGCGAATACCGCAAGGAACTCTTGGAACTTAAGGAAGATGGTTTTGTTCGTGCCCGAGTGGATGGCGCGATTTACAGACTTGAAGATGTTCCTGCCCTGGTGCGTTACGAGAAGCACACTATCGAGGCGGTGATAGACCGCTTGACGCTTGAACGCAAGAACATGAGCCGCCTGCGGGAAGCTTTGGAAGGGGCTCTCAAATTGACCGACGGGAAACCCGTGAGTTTTTTGCTGTCGGCGGGTGCTGAGACGAAAGAGGAGTATCGCCTGCAGGGCACGGAACTGGCCTGCCCCAAGTGTGGCGTTTCCATTCCCGAATTGGAACCCCGGTTCTTCAGCTTCAACGACCCCAAGGGCCGCTGCCCGGTGTGCAAGGGCTTGGGCGAAAGTTGCGAGTTTGACTTGGACCTGGTGGTGCCTGACCCGAACCTTTCCATAAAGCAGGGTTGTTTTGCCTGCCAGAAGAAGGATACGGGAACCATTATCTTTTCTGATTTCGGCTGGCGGAATTTGCGGACTATCGCCAACGAGATGCTCTGTTCCCTGGATACGCCCTGGAAAAAGCTCACCGAAAAGCAGCGCCATGCCTTCTTGTACGGCCCGCCCAGCGGCAACGAGAACGGCGTAGTTTCCGTGATGCAGGAACTATGGGACATGTGGCATATTTTCCACTTCCGCAAGTTCATGAAGATTGGTGTCTGCCCTGAATGTGGCGGGACTCGCATCAACCGCACGGCCAATGCGGTTGAATTTCATGGCCATAATCTTACCGAGCTTACGGAATGGTCTGTGGACAAGTCTGCCGACTTTTTCAACGGCTTGAAACTCTCCGAGAAGGAGCTGCGGATAGGCAAGGAAATCTTCCGCGAAATCCGTGGCCGTCTGAACTTTTTGAAGACGGTGGGGCTCGGGTACTTGAACATCAGCCGCAAGGCTTCTACCTTAAGTGGCGGTGAGGCCCAGCGTATCCGCCTGGCTAGCGCTGTGGGGGCTGGTCTTCAGGGGGTGCTTTACATTCTGGATGAACCTAGCATTGGTTTGCACCCTCGCGATAACGACAAGCTCTTGGAAATGCTGGAGCACCTGCGTGCCCAGGGCAACAGCCTTGTCATTGTGGAGCACGACGAAGACACCATGCGCCATGCGGACTGCGTCATTGATGTAGGGCCCGGCGCCGGTGTAGAGGGCGGTCGGATTTTGGCGGCGGGCACGGTGGAAGAGCTGGAAAAGAACAAGTCCTCCCTGACGGGGGCGTATCTGAGCGGTCGCAAGGCCATTGAGATTCCCGAGAAGCGCAAGAAGATTGACAAGGATACGCCCAAGCTTAAAATTTGCGGCGCCACCGAGAACAACCTGAAGAATATCGATGTGGAAATTCCTCTGGGTGGCGCCTTTACCGTAGTCACCGGCGTTTCCGGCTCCGGCAAGAGCACGCTTATCAACCAGATTCTCCGTCGGGAACTGGCCCGTGTGTTCTACAATTCCGAAGAACCGGTGGGCAGGTTCGACCACCTGGAAGGTCTCGAGAACATCGACAAGGTCATAGAAATCGACCAGACACCTATCGGTCGCACACCCCGTAGCAATCCCGCTACCTACACCAAGATTTGGGACGATATCCGCGACCTGTTCGGGAGCTTGCCCGAAAGTAAGGTCCGCGGCTACACCAAGAGCCGCTTCAGTTTCAATGTGAAGGGTGGCCGCTGCGATGCCTGCGAAGGGGCGGGCGTAAAAGTGGTGGACATGCATATTCTGCCCAGCGTGCAGGTGACCTGCGATGTCTGTGACGGCAAGCGTTTCAATGACGCCACACGGGAGATTTATTTCAAGGGTAAGAACATTTCCGAAATTCTGGAGATGAGCATTTCGGAGGCCGCAGAATTTTTCAAGGATATCCCGAAAATTGCGGAACCACTGAACCTGCTTGTGGAAGTAGGTCTGGGTTACCTGCGTCTCGGGCAGCCTTCTACCACTCTTTCGGGTGGCGAAGCACAACGAATCAAGATTGCCTCGGAACTTAGGCGTCCGGGTACTGGCAAGACCCTTTATCTGTTGGATGAACCTACTACGGGGCTTCATTTCGAGGATATCCGCAGGCTTCTGGAATGCCTGAACCGCTTGCGGAGCCTTGGTAACAGCGTGGTGGTCATCGAGCACAACCTGGATGTCATCAAGTGCGCCGATTGGATTATCGATTTAGGGCCTGAGGCCGGTGTGGGCGGCGGGCGTATTGTCGCCGTAGGTACTCCGGAACAGATTGCGAAAAACAAGAAAAGCCAGACTGGTAAATACCTGGCTCCGGTCCTTTCCCGCAAGCATGGTGAGAACAAACAGTTTGATAGGTCCCTGAAGGCGGGGGAGGCATACTCCCTGGATATAGAAGTCCATGGCGCCCGTAAGCACAACCTGAAAAACATCGATGTCACTATCCCGCGGCACAAGCTCACGGTGGTTACCGGCGTTTCCGGCTCCGGAAAGTCCAGCCTGGCGTTCCATACCTTGTTCAGCGAGGGCCAGCGCCGTTTTGTGGAAACTCTGAGTACCTATGCCCGGCGATTCCTGGGTCGCCCCGACCACGGGAGCATCGATTCCATCACGGGGCTTGCCCCGGCCATCGCCATCGATCAGAAGAGCGCCAGCAAGAGTCCGCGGAGTACTGTGGCGACCCTCACCGAGATTTATGACTATTTCCGCATATTGTGGGCGAGGGTCGGCACGCCGCACTGCCTGCATTGCGGCAATCCCGTGGATTCGTACTCCGCGGGCGACCTGACCAAACGGGCCTTTGATAATAGTCTGAACAAGATGGTGACGGTTCTTGCACCCTTCGAAATCAAAGACGAGGTTAAGTTATCCAAAATCCTGACGGAAAAGGGCTACCGTAAGGCGTACCTGGGCAAAAAACTGGTGGAACTTCCGTTGCCGAAGGTTCCCACAAGGGAAAAGCAGGTGCTTGCCGTAGTGGATTCCCTGGTGGTGAAGGAATCGAATCGTGCTCGCCTGGTAGAAGCCTTTGAACGGGGCTACCGGGACGGCAATGGTATTCTGTATATAGAGAATGAAAAAGGTGAACGCCTTGCCTGTTCCGAAAAACCGGGCTGCCCCAAGTGCGGCTGGTACATGGATTCCGCTCTCAACCCAAAGCATTTCAGTTTCAATACCCATTGGGGCGCCTGTGATACTTGTCTCGGGCTCGGGCATTTCAAGGATGGCGATGTCTGTCCGGACTGCCATGGCGAAAGGCTGAAGCCGGAATACTTGGCAGTCCGCATTGCGGGTAAGAACATTATGGATGTGCACCGCATGAGCATTGCCGAAGCCCTGGACTGGTTTACCCATGTGGACTTCAAGGGTGAAAAGGATGGCGAAAGCAAGAAGACGGTGGCAGAACCCCTGTTCAGGGAAATCGTCGGCCGTCTGGAATTCCTGATAAGCGTGGGCCTTGGCTACATCGGTCTTGACCGTGCAGGCGACACCCTTAGCGGCGGCGAGTCCCAGCGTATCCGTTTGGCAAGCCAGATTGGCAGTGGCCTAGAAGGAGTGCTGTATGTCTTGGACGAACCTACGGTGGGCCTTCACGAAAGTGATACAGCTAAATTGCTGGATTCTCTTTACCGCCTGCGGGACTTGGGAAACACCTTGGTGGTGGTGGAACATGACATGAAGATGATGAAGGCGGCAGACCACATCATCGACATGGGCCCTGCGGCAGGCGAGTTCGGTGGCGAAGTGGTGGCGGAAGGCTCTCCCAAGCAGCTTTCCAAGCCCTATGCCCTGCAGCAGTTCCCCAGGAGCGAGACCGTCAAGTACCTGACGGGGTCCATTCCAGTAACGAACCAGATAGGCGTCCGCCCTGTAACGGATGATTCCGAATTCTACGAATTCAAGGGACTCAAGAAGAACAACCTGAAGAACCTTTCCGTTCGGTTCCCGAAGGGCGCCATCAGCGTGGTCTGTGGTGTTTCGGGTTCTGGCAAGAGTTCCATGGTGGTGGACGAAATCTACCCGGCCCTGAAGAAGAAGTTCCAGGCCCGCGGCCGCAAAAAGCAGAGTGGGGAGGTGCTCTTGGTAGACCAGAGCCCCATCTCGGGAACGCCTCGCAGCACGCCCGCCAGTTACACGGGCGTGTTTGACGACATTCGCAAGCTCTTCGCCAAACTGCCACAGGCAAAGGCCAAGGGCTTTGATTACGGCCGTTTCAGCTACAACATCGCCCGTGGCCGCTGCGAGGCCTGCGAGGGTCGTGGCGCTATATCGGTGGAAATGCATTTCCTTTCGGACATATGGGAAGTCTGCGATGTGTGTGGTGGCAAGCGTTACAATCAGGAGACCCTTACCGTCGCCTTCAAGGGCAAGAACATTGCCGATGTCTTGGACATGCGTATCGACGAAGCCTGCGAGTTTTTTAAGGACCAGCCGAAAATCTTGCCCAAGTTGGAATGCCTGCGGGATGTGGGCCTTGGATACCTGAGGTTGGGCCAACCTGTTACCACCCTTTCGGGTGGCGAATCCCAGCGGCTCAAGCTGGCGGCGGAACTTTCGCGGAAAACGACGGGGGAGATGGTCTACCTGCTGGACGAGCCCACCACAGGGCTTCACCTGAAGGATATCCAGATTCTCTGGAATCTGCTGCGCCGTCTTTCTGCCCGTGGAGACACCCTGATCGTCATCGAGCACCACCCGGACATCATCCGTATGGCGGACTGGACGGTGGAATTGGGCCCCACTGGCGGAAGCCAGGGCGGTTATTTGCTGAAAATGGGCGTAAATAGCTGATTTTTGGCTTCGTAGAGGCACTCCCGCTTACGGGAAAACAAAACAAGAAATTATCTTTATGGAAAATGGCTGCTGAAAGGCGGTGTTTAGGAGTATTATAGGAGCGATTATGCAATTTTTGCGCATTCTGCCTATCCTGGTTTTATTGCCGGTGTTGGCCCTTGCCGATGGCGACAAGATGTTTAAGGTGACTATGGATCAGTTCAAGGAAGGGGATCTCTTTGAACCGTTCCCGGAAATGGCAATTGCTATTTCCGGTTCTGTCTCGACAACGGCTCCGACTTTGCCCTTGAAAGAAAATGTTCTCTTTTTGCGTCACAAGAAAAGCCCCAAGGAATACCACTGGGTCCAAGGCAAGATTAGCCTGACAAACTACCGTAAACTTCATGCGTTCAATCTAGCGAAGAACCATCTTACGGTTTTTGATGTGGTTCAGCTGCGTATGTATCCCACCAAGAATTCCAAGGCCTTCCAGGATGAGACGGATATCTATTTTGATAAGGACTACATCTATTCGCCTAGGGTTCCCAAACTCTTCTTTATGAAAAATGGCCGTTGGCAGCTGCTGAAGGAAGATTCTCTTCCTGGAATTATCAAGGTGGATTCCCCCATTAAGGAAATGAAGATATCTTCCTTGGATCCTAAAGTGCGCAGCAATTCCAAGATGTTCTATCCTGTAGAACCAGGGCCATACGCCTTTGTCTTTTCAGCTCCAAATCACATGCCCCTGGCGGATATAGGCACGGTTCAAAGTGGAAAGGCTCTTGTATTTAAGCCCAATTTCGTACAACTTGAAGAATCCCATTCTGTTGACAGCCTTTTGACGGTTTCGGTCGACCAGGTTGTCGCTGCGCCGGACCTGGAGTCTACCGAGTCTCTGTATGACAAGTTCCTGGAAGAATTGAGAAAAATCGTGGATTTTGTGGATACCAACGAATTTGCCAAGGCCTATCCAGCCAAGAAACCGGCCGTTTCTGTGGGGCTAGATGATAGCAGCAAGGTCTATGGGCTGTATGCAAAGCGCTTTGATCTGGTCCGTGCCGAAGCCAAGGACCTGTGGCGCAAGTCCAAGATGGCAGGTGTTTCTGTCCTAGATCAAGCCTTTAAGCAGAAGTTTGACAGTCTGCACGCCATGCCTTGGCGCGTATACCTTACACCGGATTCTGTTCTTTACGAGATGCCTCCCCGTGATACCGTCCAGCCGTCGACTCAGCCTTTGGCCGCAGAGCCGGCTTCTTCAGCTGCAAATTCGGCAGTGCCTTCGGATTCTACTGCACCTGCGGCCCCACAGCTGGTTGCTGCGGCGCCCAGTTTCCTGATTCTCAAGTTTAGCCAGCCGGCCAATCGTTATGATGTAACCTGGAAGGGAAATGTCCCAGGGTATACGCCTGATTCCATAGCGAATATGCTTGTGACTCCGGGAAGTGGCGTGAAGATTATCGTTTCCCTGCAAAATAACAAGCCTGTCTGGATCTATGGAGCTGAAGGCGATATAACGAGACACCATTACCGCTATGTGAAGCTGGAAGTGGAAATCGCTGGAACGGTGGTGGATGCCCAGGGAAGCTTCACATTGCCGCAATACATCTTTGAACAGCAGGAAGTCCAGGATTGGCTGAACCCGCCGCCACCACCTCCTCCTGCAGAGAGTTCTTCGTCTGCGCCCGAGCTCAGCTCGTCTTCTTCTGCGATAGTATCGTCGTCGAGCCAGGAAGTTCTTGGGAAAAACATTGTAAATGACCCCCGTCGTGGACGCTTGGCCATTGTTGATTCCGGATCTTTCCGCTATTACGGGAACGTGGTGGAGATGTCTTCTTTTGCCATCATGACGACGGAAATGACTCAGGAGCTCATGGAAAAGGTTATGCTCCTTGTGGATTCCGCTGAACGGGTCAAGGATAGGTCCACCTACTTCCATCCGCAGAAACCGGTCCACAACATCAACTGGTACGACGCTCGGAAGGTGTGTCAGGTGAATGGAGGGGATTTGCCTACGGAAGCCCAGTGGGAGTTTGCGGGTCGCGCTGGAAGCCTCGAAGGAGCCCCCTGGGTCATGGATTCTGTTCCCAACCCGTCGGACTACGCCATTTACATGGAAAATTCCTACAAGATGCGTAAGGAGGACGATGCCTACGGTCCTCAGCAAGTGGCCACCAAGAAGCCCAATGCTTGGGGTATCTACGATATGTCCGGTAACGTGGCTGAATGGACTCGAGATAAGTACTTCATGCTTTCGTTCTATGTGGAATCTTCGAATCCCACGGGAGCATTGCTTGGTTCTGCTAGGGTCTATAAGGGTGGCTCCTGGAAGGATAGGGAGCGGATGCTGAACATGACTGTCAGGGACGATGAAGATCCCAGATATTGGTCCGAAACCCTTGGATTCCGTTGCGTATATCCTCTGGATGTCATAGGTAAGTAATGCCCGACAAAAGATACCGGCTTTTTCAGAGACTGGTAGGGCTGCCTTATCTTCTGGCATTGCTTGGCTTGCTGATGCCCTTGGCCAATGTGTCTTGTGCGGAGCAGGTTATTGCCGAGCCCTCCATGTACGAGATTGCCCTAGGCTATGATCTGGGTACGGAACTGAAGGAACCTGGAGCAGGCTTGCTCAAAAAGATGGAAGAAGGGAATCCCAGGTCCATTGAAAGGTTCAAGGACTTTATCCCCAACTTTCCCAAAATGGAGCCGATGCATCATTTGTTTGGCATCGTGGGGGCCCTGGTCATTGCGGCAATATTTGCCTTTATCGCGCCTTTGGGCTACTACGCTTCCTTAGGTTCCCTTGCGATGGGAATGTTGTCCATGTTCTCGCTATGGGCGGTTCTTTCTCAGATAGGGGCTCTATGCAACACTATTGGTATGAATGTGCTGCAAGCGGAACCTGGCGTGGGCATTTACTGCGCTAGTGCGCTAATTCTCATTGGAACCGCAATGAATCTTGCCTGTATTGCAAGGCCGATTGTGGATGACCTGCGTGCGAAACGGGCGGCGAAGAAAAATGTGAAGTGACTAATGTGAAATGAGTGATTGCTCATTACACATTAAACAAGAAGTACATGATGTCGCCGTCCTGCACCAGGTAGTCCTTGCCTTCGGTTCGGACAAGGCCTGCTTCCTTGGCGGCGTTCCAACTGCCGTGCTTCAGGAAGTCGGCGTAGCTTAGTGTTTCGGCACGGATGAATCCGCGTTCGAAGTCGGTGTGGATGACGCCTGCACACTGGGGCGCCTTGTAGCCCGCGTGGAATGTCCAGGCGCGGCATTCCTTTTCGCCAGCGGTAAAGAAGGTCCGGAGCCCAAGAATCTCGTAGCCCTTGCGCACTACGGCGTCCAGGCCCGATTCCTTCATGCCCAGTTCCTTTAGGAATTCTGCCTTGTCTGCAGGCTCCATGGCGGAAAGTTCTTCTTCGATTTTCCCGCTAATCATGATGACTTCGTGACCATTCTGTGCGGCGTATTCCTTCAGCTTGTCCACATAGGCGTTGCCGGTGAGGATGTCGTCTTCCTTGACATTGGCGCAGTAGAAGAGGGGCTTTGCAGTGAGAAGGGCCAGGTCCTTTACGATGCCTTCCATTTCTTCGCTGTCGTGCATCACGGTGCGTGCGGCCTTGCCTTCCTGGAAGGCGGCGCGGAGTTTTTCGCAGGCGGCCAGGCGTGCCTTGGCCTCTGCGTTTCCGGTACGGGCTCCCTTGGCTTCTGTAGCAAGCCGCTTTTCCACGGAGTCCAGGTCCTTTAAAATCAGTTCGGTCTCGATGACTTCCACGTCGCGGACCGGGTCCACGGAACCGCTCACATGCACGATGTTCTCGTCGTCGAAACAGCGGATGACCTCCATGATGGCTTCGCATTCACGGATGTGGGTCAGGAACTGGTTGCCCAGGCCTTCGCCCTGGGCAGCGCCCTTTACAAGGCCGGCGATGTCCACAAATTCCGTAACGGCGGGGACGATGGATTTCGGGTTGTAGACCTTTACAAGTTCGTCGAGACGGCTATCTGGCACGCTCACCATGCCCACATTCGGTTCGATAGTGCAGAAGGGGTAGTTGGCTGCTTCGGCGCCGGCGTTGGTAATAGCATTAAAGATGGTGGACTTACCTACATTCGGGAGTCCTACGATACCGCATTTGAAACCCATGATTAATCTCCTAAGGCACAAAGAATGTGCCAACCTTTTGTTTTCGGCGCTAAATGTAGCTTATTTCCCTTGCTATCTTTGTGGCATGTCGCAAAGCAAGTCTCCATTTCGAATGCTTTTTGCCATTGTCGCTGGCGTTTTCGCCTTGGGTTATATGGTTCACGCCTATCACGAAGCGTCCCAAAAGCGAAAGGCGTTTGAAGAGACGGAACGGCTTGTTGTGGAGTTCAACGAGTGTTGGGAAACCGCAGATTGGAAGTGTGCGGAGAAAAGCGTACGGGCTCTCCTGGAGAAAACTCCGGGCGACGCTAATTTGAAACTGCACTTGGCAGGAACCCTTTACGAGCAGGAACGGTACGAAGACTGTATCAACTACATAAGGACTTTGGACTACAGAGATGAAGATTTGAATTTTTTGGAGAAGAAGTCCGAGTCCCTTATTAGGGAAATGCAAGAGCTGGGAATAGCCCGCTCCATGCATTTCCGCATAGAGTTTGAAGGCCGCCCCAATAAAAACGATGTGCTGGAAGCCCTGTCAGTATTGGAAGTCGCCTATGATTCCCTGTGCCGCCTTTTTGATTTTCACCCAGAAAATAAGATGCATGTGGTCTTGTACCAGTCTTCCGCATACCAGGGGTCTGGCCCCCGACCGGAATGGGTAGGGGCTGTTTTTGATGGTAAACTGCGCATTCCGGTGGGGATGATGCAGTATCGGGAAGTCTACCGTCCGATGCTTTTTCACGAATTGACCCACGCCTTTATTCGTGCCATGACCCGGGCCAAGGTTCCCTTGTGGCTCAACGAAGGTGTCGCTCAGCTGGTGGATGGCTCCAGAATGGACAGGGAGCGTCCTCCAGGAGCCGCTCCTACTTTGAAGGCTCTTGTGACGCCTTTTGTAGGGGAGTCCAGGACAGACGAGGCCTTGAAGCTTTATTGGTATTCCCTGGAAATGGTGAAGAAAATGTTCCACACGAAGGGAAATCAGACATCTAGGGATCAGTTCCTCAAGTTTAGGACATGCATTCAGGAATTTCGTCTCAAGGGTGTGGACGAATCGCTTAAGGAACACTACGGTGTAACTTCCAGGGAGCTGTGGGAACTAGTTTCTCATTGAATGCTTTTTGTGTAAAATTTTTCTTCGGTAGGCCAGAATCTCCTGAAAAGAAAGTCTAATACGTAGACCTGTCGTAAATTCTAAGGAGATGCCATGGGCGAAGAAAAACTATTGCCAAGAGAAAAAATACAAGTGAAGGGTGCCGAGACCTTAAGCAACGAAGAGCTTCTTGCGTTGGTGTTGGGTAGCGGCTGTTCCAGTTGCGATGTGTTTCAACTATCACGGAATCTTTCAGATTACCTCTCGTCGGTGAACGAGTTTCCGACAATGACGGATCTCTTAAAAGTTCGGGGACTTGGCCGAGCCAAGGCGGCAAAGGTGCTTGCCTGTCTAGAACTTTCATCTCGGTATATGTTGGGCTCGAGAGCGATTTCGGTGACAAAGCCGGAGGATTTAGAATCCAAGTTGTCTTACCTGAAATACGAAGATCAGGAACACATGGTCCTTGTCACCCTGAATTCGTCCAATGTGGTTATCAATATTCACGAATTGACTACGGGGCTTGTGAACCAGACTCTTGTTCACCCCAGGGAGACCTTTGTGCATGCTATCGAAGACAGGGCGGTTTCGGTAATATTGGTCCATAATCATCCTTCCGGGAGTTCGGAACCCAGTGTTGAAGATTTGCACCTGACGAAGGCGATGTGCTCGGCGGGGAAGATTGTGCAGATCCCGGTAATAGACCACCTAATCATAGGCAGGCGGGGCCTTACCAGCCTATGTAGGCTTTACCCTGAGTTGTTTGAAAAATTCCTCTAGTTTTCGGACAGATGCTTGTAAATTTTCGCATACAGAGCAAAAAAAAAGGATGAAATATGTGATATTCATCTTATTTTGCATATTCCAATATGGAATAACTAGGCCCAAAAGCTATATTTGCGAAAAAGAATTTTCCCTAGTAAGGAGACTCTATGAAACGAGTAGTTGCGGGATTGGCCTTGGCTCTGGCTGTAGGAGTCTTTGCTTCCCATCCACAGACCATCAACAAGGAAGGTTTTGTTGGCGTAAACAAGACCCAGTCCGGTCAGTCCCTTGGACATTCCAAGTTGTCAATCTTTGCCCTTTTTGATTATGCCGATGGCTACAAGAACATGGGCCAGGCTTCTTTCCTGGAGGCTTATCACAGGGATGATGCTTCTGGGAATTACTTTGGACCGGGTCCGGTAAAAGAGTTCATGGCGCTCAATGCCAATGTTGGTTTTGCGCTAGGCCTTTGGCACTACTTTGATGTGGGTGTCGCCCTGCCTGTCTATTACGATAAGTTCAGTTTGATAACGGCAGACGGAATGGTTGGCCAGAACTTGCAGTATACGGAAGGAAGCCGTAATGTGGGATCGATTGGCAACCTGAAGGTTAACTTGAAGGGCCGTTTCCCCTTGCCGGAAGACCAGCCTATGGATCTGGCCCTTTTCCTTGGGGCTTCATTCCCTACGGCCAACCAGAAAAAGCAGGGCGTTTGGGTCCGTGAATTGGAGTACATCCGTACGGACAATGGCCAGGCTGCCGCTTTTGGTACATCTTCCTCTACATTGAAATTTGGTCTCGCCGCTACTGCGGACTTCTCCAAGCTTGACGAAGGGGAAGGAATCCCCTTCCTTATCCATGTGAACGGCGGTTACAGGTATACAAGCAGCAAGGATGATGTCTACCTGGGCGTGCCTTTTGTCAGCGCCGCCGTGGAATACTATTTCGTGGATTTCCTCTCGATTTTTGCTGAGTACTTCATGGACATCCAGATGGATGACTTTACCTATCTCAAAGGCCCCGAAGGCGAGGAAATTGCGGAAAGTCTTGATTTGCAGCAACTGACTGCTGCTTTGGTTTTCCATACCCGCGTGGGATTGGATATCCATCTGGGTGCATCCTACTACCTGGGTGGCGACAAGAAGATTCATTATGTGAAGGTGTGGCAAGACGAGCAGGATGAAAGCCGTAAGGAAGGCTACACTCTCGATGCCACCCGTGTCAACCCTGAATATACCGTCTACGGTGGTATTACCTGGAGCGGATTCCTGCTGGCACAGGACCGTGACAAGGATGGTGTCACAGATGACGAAGACAAGTGCCCTGATGACTACGGCCATCGTTTGAACCAGGGGTGCCCGTTGGGCAATCCTGACTCCGATGAAGACGGCATCTGCGATTCTTGGGTTTCTGAACGCGGATTTGAAAGCGAGTTTGCTGATGTCTGCGAAGGCGTAGATGAATGCCCCAATGAACCTGGCGAAGGCGAAGATGGTTGTGAACTGGATGACCCTGATCCGGATAATGACGGCGTTTGCGCCCCGTGGGTATCTCAGAAGAAGATGACTAAGAAATTCAAGGATAGGTGTAAGGGTATCGATAGCTGCCCGAATCAGGCTGGTCCTTCCACCAACATGGGTTGCCCCGAAGACAATCCGGATGTGGATGGTGACGGACTTTGCGATCCGTGGGTGTCCCAGAAGAATAAGCTGGCTCACTTTGCCAACCAGTGTAAGGGCTATGACAACTGTCCGGGTGAAGCTGGTACCAAGGCCAACAAGGGTTGTCCGTGGGATGATCCTGACTCCGACGGTGACGGAATCTGCGATCCGTGGGTGACCGAAAAGAAGATGGGCTTCTATTTCGAGAAGGCCGCTACGGACAAGAAGTTGGCTAAGGAATGGTTCATCGAGAAGAGCTGTAAGGGTATCGACAAGTGCCCGACGGAATCTGGTCCTGCAGGCAACGAAGGTTGCCCGCTGGGTGAACCCGATACCGATGGTGACCATGTCTGCGATCCGTGGGTAAGCGAAAAGAAGATGCTTGATCAGTACGACGATATTTGTAAGGGCGTTGACCAGTGCCCGACAGAGGCCGGTCCTGAATGGGCCAAGGGTTGCCCCATGGACAATCCTGATGCCGATGGCGACTCTCTCTGCGCCTCCTGGGTCTTCGAAAAGTCTATGCACAACCAGTTCAAGGATCTCTGTCCCTCCAAGACTCCTGACCGTTGCCCGACTGAGAACGGTCCTGCCTGGAACAAGGGTTGCCCCTTCGACGACGATCCTGACCCGGATGGCGATAAGGTCTGCTCTGAATGGGTTGCTACCAAGAAGCTCCAGAAGCAGTTCGCCGAAGTTTGTACCGGCATTGACCGTTGCCCGGATGAACCCGGTGCCGATGGACATGGCTGCCCTGTTCAGGCCCCTGAAAAGCTGACGGGCGTGACCTTCAAGAGCGGCAAGGCCACTCTCGAATCCAACGCCAAGACGGTGCTGAAGGGCGTGGCTAAGAAGCTCACTACCGAAGACCGCTATAAGGATCTGAACATCGTTATCCAGGGTCATACCGATAACGTGGGTAAGTCTGCCAAGAACCAGAAGCTGTCTCTTGACCGTGCCAAGGCGGTGATGAACCTTCTCATCAAGTCTGGCGTGAACAAAAAGCGTGTCAAGGCGGTGGGCTGCGGTGATAGCGCTCCGGTGGCCGATAACAAGACGCCGGACGGTCGTGAAGAGAACCGCCGTATCGAAATGCACTATGTGACGCCGGATGATGACGGTACCAAGTGCGTGCCTACCTTCATGGAATAGCATAGCTTACTGAATCTTTCAAAAGCCCTGGGTTTGTCCCAGGGCTTTTTCTAATTTGTGGTCATGACCAAGATAGACGAGATTCTTTCTGCGGGAAATTGGACCAATCACGATGTTGTGCTACAGTTGCCGGAGAACCTGAACCACAAGATGGTACAAAAGGCCCGACTAGGCAAAAAGCCAGTGTCCCGGCATACCCAGGACCTGCTCACGGAAGCCCTGAACCGGTTGGTTAATCCCGAGACGAAGTTTCGTCGTGAATACCTGTTTCCTGTAGAGGAAGCGTAATGCCAAGTCTTGTTTCCATAAAGGATCTGTCTTTTAGGTATCCAAAGTCCGGCGACTTTGCCCTGAAAAACATTTCCCTGGAAATAGGCGAAGGCTCTTTTTTTGCGCTACTTGGCCCCAATGGGGCCGGCAAGACAACGCTGATGCGGCTTCTGTGTGGCCGATTTAGGGCGTTTGATGGAATATTGGATGTTGCTCCGGCGTACAGGAACAAAGCCGGCTTCTTGGATGCTCGTGCGTATGGCGTCCTTCTGGAAAATCCAGGAATATACTCCCGCCTGACGGTGGCCGAGTACCTTTGCTATTTCGCGGGCCTTTATGGGGTCGAGTTGGATGAGGCCCTGGGTCGATGTGCGGATGTGCTGAATAGGTTGAACGGACCCGCGATGGGTATGAAATTGTCTCAGCTGTCGTTGGGGAACAAGCAAAAGTTGCAAATAGCGAGAGCCCTTGTCCATCGGCCGAAGATTCTGATTCTGGATGAGCCCGTAGCCAATCTCGACCCGGAATCCCGTGAACAAGTGTGGGGTTATATCGGGAGCTGGCGAAAGGAAATGGGCGGTACGGCCATAGTCTGTTCCCATATTTTGGCGGAAATGGAGTCGGAAGCGACGAATTACGCCATTATAGATAGGGGAGCCTTGCTGCGTTCCGGTGAACTGCAGCGAAATGATTTGCAGGACGGGTCTGCCGCAATGCGGTATGAAATAGAATTGTCGCAACCTGAAAAAGAAGAGAATCTTCGCAAGGCGCTTTCCATGGCAGGGATATCCGTGAGCAAGCTGAACTCTCGGGGGGCGTCACTGGCGGATATATACCGCGAGACGGTATCCCGTTAGCTGGGCTTAGAACGCCTGGGAAAGGTCGAAGGCGAACCTGCTCCAGGCGAAGTTTTCCCACTGGCCCAGGTTCTTCATCTTCTTGTTGATGGCGTAGTCCAGGCGGAATGTCAGGAACTGCCAGTGGTAACGGATTCCAAGACCGAAGCTGGCATCGGATTCCTCGATGTAGAGGTTGCTTTCTTCGTCCATGACCTTGGCCCAGTCAAAGAATTGCACGATTTGCCAGCGATTCCAAGACTTGATGGGAATTTTCCAGCGTATTTCTTGGTTGAAACGGTAGTAGAGAGGGGTGAGACCCGTGTTGATGACTTCTTTTTCTACTTCCGTTCCATCGGCCTTCTGGACTGTTTCCTGTGTTGTGTAGCTGGCGTAGATGCTCCTGAACCGATAACCGCGTACGGAACGGGAACCACCCTGGTAGAAGACGCGAGCATCGTCTTCTAGGGCCGAGTTGAAAAATTTACCCACGCTACCGCTGACTGCTCCATAGAAGGTCCAGAATAGGGGGTGGTACAGGTTTACGGTTCCCTCGGAATAGGTATAGGGGTTACCGATCATGGTGGGGTTGTCCAGAGAAGCGGTAAGGTTTAGTCCCATGCCGAATGTGGGAGCAAGGCGAATACCTTTTGTGGGATTAAAGTAGTCGTCGGTGAAATCAAAGGTGAGGGCAATTTCCTGTTTCTGCTTCACCAGTTTGTCTTCGTTCTTGTTCACATAGCGGGAGTCGATTGTTCCACGGAAGCGAATGTGGCTGGTGATTCCGAAGGTAAGGTCAGCACGGTTGATAACTTCGTAGCGCTCTTCAATACTGTCGGGGTAGGCTGGCGGGTTAATCTTTTCGTGGTTGAAACTAAGGCGATCTTCGAACCTAATGGCGGTAGGGATGAATGAGAATGATGTTCCGAACAAGAGCGGATTAGCGTAGCCCACGGAAAATTCTTGCTTATGTTGGGCGACCTGAAAACCGGTGGAAAATTCATGGAAGTGTCCAAGGAAATTTTTGTGTTTGGCATATGCCTGTGCCCCGAAGCCGTATATTTCTTCGTAGAAGAACCCGTAACGGGCCTCTCCCGGCACGCGCTCGGTGACATCCAGGTGTACATCGGATAGGCCATCTTCCCGCAAGGAGTCGCTCATCTTGATTTGGGTAAACATCTGTGTCGAAAAGAGTTTGTTCTTGAAGGAATTGTATTGTTTACCATCAATGGTTTCTCCTTGGGGAATCTTCCATAGAGATGATAACCAGGCGGTATCGGTAAGGCCTGTCTCTGCTTTTTCCTCCCGTTCTCTCCGATCTCCAACTCTTTTGGCGGAACTGGAGATGTTGCCCATGATGACTTTTGCTCCAGGTGATACGGTAATCTCTACATAGATTTTCTTGGCGGAAGTGTCAATTTTTTCGATGTGGTCCAGGTTCACATGGAGGTAACCGGCTTTGCGGAATGTTGTTTGTATGTATTGAAGGTCCTCTGCAATGTCATTATCTTCAAAGACTCGGTCATGGGATGTCTTTAATGACGATGTGTCAATTTCTACGCTGTCAGTTTGCGGCATTTTCAAGATTGTTCCCGCAAATCGGTATCGTTCTCCCTCAGATAAGGTGAACAGGTAGCCGCTTTGAATGCTATCCTTCGCCAGGTATTCTCGCTTAATGTCCATTTGAATGTCTAGGCTGAAGTAGCCTTTGGAATAGTATAGCGATTTGACATTTTCAAGAGAGAGCCTCATCATGAAATCTTGCTTGGTGGTGTCGAGACGCCCGAATTCCTCGGGAATGTCCATTTGCTCTTCTAGCTGGTAACTAGAGAACACATTGTTGCCATCAAAGTTCATGTACCAAGGATGCCTATCCTTGTCTTCGGCCCATACTAGTGCCACTAAAGCGAACAAGAGCATTAGAATCTTTTTCATGGCTGTGCTCCTGGCTTTTGTGCATCTTCATCCGTTGCTTTTTCAGACGGCGGCTTAATGGATTCGCAATGTCCAATTCCTAGTAGGCAAGGGTTCCAGAATCGGTAGTTGTAGTTTACGCCTATATTTTTCTCGATACGGTTTTCGTTGCCTTCTGTACCGGTGTTGGTTAAATATTGTTTTGATACAAGAAGTCCACTTAAGGAAAGGGTGGGATTGATATGGTTCTTGTGGGAGTATTCCTTTTCGCGGAATACGGGAAGAGTGTAGTTTACGCCGAATTGCAAAGCCTGGTCGTAGGTGGGGTTTTCGCTTTGGTCTTGTGTATAGCCGAAGATAAGGCTCAGGTCCTTGACCCAACGGTCAAGGGATACGGGAACCTTGAAATAGCTGGAATCCCTTTCGTTGGATGTATTGCTGTTAAATAGCATTACCTTCATGTCTATGTCGCCAATATATTCACCGCCAAGGGTTCTGTTGGCTGTAGAAGAGAGGAATTTTCCAATGGCCTTTCCTGCAAGTTTGTTCCAGTCCGTATTTTCGTCGGTGTCATCTGCGATACAACCCAGGAATATATTGTAGTAAATTGCCGCTGAACTAGATTCTCTTCCACAATTGGAGTTGGGCGATGCTTGTGGATTGGTCAGCGTTCCCTGAATGTCGAGATTGATAGGACAGGTCTCGTTTTGATTGTCTTCCGTTTCAGTACAGTATGGAAGTTCCTGCGAGCTAGAAACATCGATAACGCCCTTTTGCCATGGGACATCGGACCAGCTGATTCGGAAGTAGTTCAAGTCAAAGTTGTAAACATCCTTTACGCCAATAAATCCTGCATTGGAATTGGTGAAGTCCCCTCGTAATAGGGGCCTGTTTGTATTTCCCAGTACCCAAATATCAAAGGTAAAGGGGAATGCCGCGAATGGTGACAGGATTTCAATGGAATCCTTTTGAGTGTCCATTACATGTACAGAAAGGTTGATGGGACTGGCTGAAGATATTTTAGATTCTTTGTTTTCGGTTTTTCTCAATCTTGCGATGGCGTTGTTGAACATGGCAAGAATCTTGTCCAGGGAATTAGGCGTGACTTCGATTTCGAGATCCTTCTTGTAGACGGCCTTGTCTACGGTGATGCTCCCTTCGATGCTCTTGTTCTTGATGAATCCATCTATGGAGTGGGGGATGACAAACTTGATGTCTCCCTGTCCCAATATTTCTGCGTCTCCATAGGAATCGTGATGGAATAGGTATTGGATAGATGGTATTTCTGTAGAAATGACCAGGGCTTCGTTATTGTCTGTCATGTGGCTGGAAATGTTTTCTATAAGTAAGGTATGGTGTTTTGTACGGATGGTGTATTTTTCCGATTGCACGTCTATACCTTGCAACTGCATCTTGTTCAGGTCAAATTGTAGTGTCCCGGAGATGGTTTCGGCACTGTCGTTCTGGGTGGATGCTTCGGTGATGTTCAGGAGCCCTTTCTCCAGGCGCCCTCTAGCCCGAATTGGGAAACGGTAGTTCATCTTTGGCGGTTGGTAAAGCGTAGAATCTGTTTGGAGATCCGCTGTAATGCCGTTGAGACCTTCTCGGATGTTTGCGGTGAGAGCAATCTGCAAATCGGTTTTCTTGATTTCGCTGACAGTGCCTGGAATAAACCAGGAACCGTTCATGTTCACATCGCCAGTGAATACCAGTGCCGTGTCAATGAAGCCTTCTGCCCATAGGTTGCCGCCGTTATCGGTATTGTGGGAAAGACTTATGTGTCGCTTGTCATTAAAGATGTTGTCTAAGGTGACTTGGGTTGTTCCTGTCCAGCCGCCTCCACCGATTCCCAAGTAGGCGTTCAGTTCCACCTTGCTCCCTTCGGCAAATAGGTTCATCTTCTTGATGTTGAACACATAGGAAGGAATCTTGCTGAACTCAATGTCGGTGAATTCTATGTTTCCCTGGAGACCAATTTTTTCTTCGTAGGCGATGTCACCGTTGATAAAGCCTGATGTGAATGTTGTGTCGTTGATGGGGTCAAGTAGCAGTGGGATGTTGAACTTTTCGGATGCAGCCCAGGCGTGAACGACCTGTATAGGCAGCATTCCCGTGGGGTTGAAATCGGGGTTGGAATCGTTTGGCAAAATAAATATGGCTTCGCCTTGAACCTTGTTTTGGCTCTGGATGGCTTCGGCCTTATCGATGAAGATGGTATCACCATTTTGCCGTGCAGAAATAGTCCCCTTTAGGTTGTAGGGGTCAAAGTTGCCATCCATGCTTACATCGGCTTTGCCGACATTGGTGTCAAAATTCTGTGTCCACCTGCCGGTCACCTTACCGTTCAGTTTCTCGTTCAGTTTTGTCTTTGCAAAAGGTATGGTAGATATTTCTACCTGGTCGGCGACAACATCTATTGTGGTTGAATCTATAATGGAAACATATGCCTTGGCGCTTCCACCATGCCTTTGGATGACTTTCCAGGAAGTATGGGGTGCAGGTTGATCCCAAACCACATCGCCAGTGAAGTCAAAGGTTTCCTTAGGCGTATAGATGATGCCATTTGAGAAATCGATGCCATGCCTGTCGATGAGAAGCACGGTCTGCAGAGAATCGGCCTTCATCTGGTATGCATATTCCACATTCGGGATTTTGACGAATATTCGGGTCTTCCCGTCAAAGACGGTGCCGTAGACCTTGAACCTATCCCTGAGAACTAGTTGTCCTTTTGACCAGTCTAGGGCCCAAGGCTCAAGGGGAGACATGTCGCCCGTGTAGGTGACGGGGATGTCGCTATCCAGGTCTATATTAGCTTCGACCACGGACCCTTGTCGGGTTTCCGCCTTGACATATATTTTGTTGCCCTTCTTTTCTGCAGAATGGATGGTCATGTCTAACGGCATCATCTGTGGACCGAACTCGGCGCTCATCTTTTCCACTTTACCCGATGCCGTTCCGTTGAGCTTCATGTCCATGTCGGCGTTAAGCCTTATAGTTCCGCCTTCATCGTTTTGCAACAAGATGTCCGAATGGAATTTTTTCTGGTCGCCTTTTACTCGAATTGTGGCGTTCAGCGGCATCAAGGGCCAAAATTCGCCAATCCGTGTCTTGACGGTGACATCGTAGTAGGGGTTGCCTGTCTTGGGGTGCAGGCTTGCCTTTGTCTGTACATGGAGCTTGCCGATGGTGGGGGCGCCTTTGGGAATCTTCACTGGCAACCAGTCTTCGACCTTCTTCACATCCAGGGAGGTCGTGGTGGAGACGGCCGCCAAGTTGTTCTTGGAGGTGGTGGCGTCTACGGCGATGGAGTCGGGGCCTGCCACCACCTTGCCCTTCATCTTGATTTGTTCGGACTGGAAGTCAAGGGATACAGCGACCTTGGCAGGATGCTTTACAAAGTCTCCCTTGATACTATCAGCGCTGAACTGGGCTTTGGTGGAGCCCTCGCTCTTTAGAGAAATGTCCCTAGCTTCCCAGTGCTTGCTGGAATCCAGGTCTACTGCAAGTTTACCGACGCCGATGTTTACCGGCACATAGAATTTTGCTTGTTCTGGCAGGGTGGGCGGGGAGCTATCTGTCTCTACATTCTTTTTCTTTGGAGCGCCTGTAGTGGATATGCTTGCGTTAATCTCGTCGCTATGTAGCTGGATACTGCGGTTTTCCTGGAATAGGGTGATGTCCAGGTCCGTGTTCCTCAGGATAAAGATGTTCTCGCCGTTCTTGATGGCGATAGAGTCCCAGTGATGGGTCAAGTACCCGTCTTGGCGATGTCCGTGGGGAGAAATTTCCAAGGTCCCAAAGGTGTGGGGGCTTGAAAGGAACACATCCAGCAAATAGTCCGACAACCAGGTGCATAGAGCTAATACACCCACGATCGCCGTCGTGATTACGGCGGGCCTAAGGAATGTCGAAGTTCGATTCTTCAACTAACTAGAATTATAGAAAAGGGGGTGCCTTTTGGCGGCTGCGCCCCTTCAAAATTCGCGCGTAACTCGTTGACGCTCAATAAGTTACGATATCACGTGGTGGGCTGGAACCGGTTGGTTTTGCGATTGTAAACTTTTATAAACATGGCGTTATGATAGGGGCCATAAAAATAAAGAACATTGCCGTGAAATGCTCCATAGGGGGGCGTTTATTTATAATTTTTATTGCGATGAGTGATGAAGGGAAAAAGAAGTGGTTTGGTGTGTGGGGCGGTGTCCTGCTCATTGCCTTGGGAATCCTCCTGAATATTCTTCCCACCAAGGTGGTGGGATTTTTGGGGTTGCCCCTTTTTCTTGACTGTATTGGTACATTGTTGGCCGCCATGCTGGGCGGTGTGCTACCTGCCGTGCTCGTTGGTTTTGCTACGAACATCGTGAAGAGTTTTTCGGGCACTTTCTCGCTGTACTACGGAGTCATCAGCATCTTTATCGGCCTTGCGACGGTTTTCTTCTTCAATAAGAAATTCTTTTCCAGTATTCCCAAGCTGTTCGTGACCATATTCTGCTATGCCTTGCTGGGCGGCGGACTGGGTTCCGTGTTTACTTATTATCTCCATCGTCAAAGCTTTGGAACGGGCGTGTCCGCGCCCTTTGCGCAGTACCTTCACGGGCTTTTGGGGACCAGCGTTTTCCAGTCCCAGCTTATGGCCGATGTGGTTGTGGACCTTTTTGATAAGGCAGTAACCGTTGTCGTTGCGGTGGTCATATTCCATTTTATTTCACGCCGGACAAAGGACCACCTGAACCATGTTTTTCAAAGAAATATAAAGGGCAAGGCTTCGAAGAGTGCCGAGAATCGTTCCCTGCTGGGAAAGGTCATGGCGGTCGTGATCATTTCGGAATTGTTGCTTGCCGCTTTCGTTGCCAATATCGGGTATTTCCTTTACAGGGAAAAGGCGATTGCCAAGTATACATCCATTGCGTATGGCCTTACGGATGCCGCTGCGATTGTTCTTGACGGGGACCGCCTGATGACATACCTGCAGGAAGGTCGCTCCGCGGAGGGATACGAAGAGACCGAAAAGCAGTTGTATACCATAAGAAATGGCTTTTCGGCAGCGAAGTACCTGTATGTCTACCATATCGCCCAGGATGGCTGTCATGTCATCTTTGACCTGATGCCGGCTGACGGGGAGGAACCTAGCCAGCCCGGTGACCTGATTCCCTTCGACGCTAGTTTTGAAGAGTACTTGCCTGCGCTCCTTAAGGGGGATACCATTGAACCAGTGGTATCTAACGATTCTTACGGATGGCTGTTAACGGTTTATAAGCCCCTGAAGGATTCTTCTGGCACGACGGTGGCGTATGTGGCGGCGGATATTTCCATGGAATCGATTCTGATGGATGAGATTTCCTTCCTTATCAAGGAGTTGTCCCTGTTCTTTGGCGTTTCCCTGGTGATTATGTGCCTGGTTACGGAAGCTATGAAGCGTGGGGTTGTGATCCCCATCAATCGCATGTCCCAGGTGGCTAATTCCTTTGCCCATAATTCCGAAGAGGGGCGCAAGATAAGTATGCGCCGCGTGAAGTCCCTGAATATCCGCTCCGATGATGAAATCCAGAACCTGTATAAGGCTTTCTCGACTATGGCGGAGGATTTCCTTCTCTATGTTGTTCAGATCAAGTCCCAGAATGAACGCATCACCAGGATGCAGGATGAGATTATTGTCAGTTTCGCAGAATTGGTGGAAGCCCGTGATGAAGGAACCGGAAACCACATTAAGAAGACGGCGGCATATGTGGAAGCCATTGCCCGACAGCTGAAGAAGGAAGGCGTTTATGTGGAATTGCTTTCTGAAGACTATATCAAGAGGCTAAAGCGTTCGGCTCCGCTTCATGACATAGGCAAGATTGCCATTTCTGATTTGATTTTGAATAAGCCCGGCAAGCTGACGGATGAAGAATTTGAAATAATGAAAAGCCATACCACCGAAGGTTGGAAGATCCTCCAGAAGATCGTGGATAATGCTGGCGATTCCATGGATCAGGACTATCTGAAGGAAGCTATCGAGATGGCCCATTTCCACCATGAAAAGTGGGACGGTTCGGGTTACCCCACAAAGATCAAGGGCGATGAGATTCCGCTTTCGGCCCGCATTATGGCGGTTGCCGATGTGTTCGATGCCCTAGTGGCCGAACGGGTGTACAAGAAGCCCTTTACCTTCGAAAAGGCCATGACCATCATTACTGAAGGGGCTGGCAAGCATTTTGACCCGAAGGTGGTGGAAGCCTTTAGCCACATTGCAGAAGACCTTTATAACGACCGGACAAAGCTGTCGGCGGTGACTAGTGTGTAGCGGCTTTGCCGCTAGAACTGGAAGTAAATGAACGGGCAGCTGTCCGCGCTCATGAACTGGTAAATCACGAAGATGATGAACGCCGTGGTGAACACCATCAGCGGTATGGGCTGCGAGGCGAACATGATGCGGTAGCGGCTCTTGAACTTCTTGGGAATCCAGTGGATGAGCATGCCCGCGATGAACACCAATATTATGTTGATGTGTTCCCAGGCGATGGTGCCCAGGTTGTCCCATTTCCAGGCGGTTCCCATCTGGTTGATCATGTTCTTGGCCGTATTCCAGGCCACTTCGTTGGCTTCTGCCGGGTCTAGGTTAGAACCTGCGCGGAAGAAAAGGCGTGTGAAGGTGATGAACACGAAGGTGAGAGTCACATTCCAGGCGGTATAGAGCCAGTGGAAAGTCTTTTCGCTGAACAGCCTAAAAATCATGACGCTGTAGATGCCGAGGAACAGTACACCGAACCATACGGCGGTAATGGCGCAGATGGGTGTGTGCAAGTGCTTGTAGACGATGGCGCTGACGGCAAAGAATAGCATGGACACGGTGGCGCGGAATCCGGGACCACGCTTGACCCATATCTTGTTGAACACCTGGCCGAAACCATTGAGGCCACCCCAGATGATGAAGTTCCAGCTGGCGCCATGCCACCAACCTCCTACAACCTGGGTGGCCATGGCGTTCATGTTGGTGGTAATAAACTTGCGGGATTCCGGCTTGATATAGGCATAGATGGCGATGTAGAGAAAAAATACGCCAAGGGCTATGCCAACCCAGACGCTTCCGGAGAGAAGAATGGCCACAAGGCTCAGGAATCCCATCCAGAAGAAGGTACCAACGGATGCCCCACGGTTACCGCCCAGGGGAATGTACAGGTAGTCGCGCCACCAGCTGGAAAGACTGATATGCCAGCGACGCCAGAATTCCGTGGGGCTGAGCGCCTTGTAGGGGCTGTTGAAGTTCTGTGGCAGTCTGAATCCCATGAGAAGTGCCACGCCGATGGCGATGTCGGTATAGCCCGAGAAGTCGGCGTAGACCTGCAGGGAGTAGGCGAACAGGGCAATCAGGTTTTCAAGGCCAGTGAACAGCAAGGGTGTGTCGAACACCCGGTCCACAAAGTTGGTGGCCAGGTAGTCGCTCAAGATGATCTTTTTGGCAAGACCGTTCAGCACCCAGAACACGGCGATGCCAAAGGTGCGGCGGGGGAGAAAATACTTTTTGTAGAGTTGCGGTACGAACTTGTCGGCACGCACGATGGGGCCTGCTACCAGCTGCGGGAAGAAGGTCAGGTAGAAGCCGAAGTTTAAAATGTTGGTGACGGCCTTGATCTTTCCGCGGTAGATGTCGATGCAGTAGCTGATGGCCTGGAATGTAAAGAAGGATATGCCCACCGGCAGGATAATGGTGTCCACCAAGGAATTGGTGCCGAACATCTTGTTGGAGGCCGCGGCGAAGAAGTTGTAGACATGAAGCTCAATCCCCGTAAAGTCGCGGAGGGCGTCCAGGAAGAAATAGGAATACTTGTAGTAGCACAATACCAGAAGATCGATGATGACGATGATAATCATCCAAAGTTTCTTTTTCCAATGCTGCTCGGCCTTCTCAATCCACTTGCCGATAAAGAAGTTTGCCACCACGCAGAATACGAGAATGCAGACATAGCTTCCGCTGGTTTTGTAGTAGAAGAACATGCTGGTGGCAAACAAAAAGGCGTTGCGGAGCAGAATGCGGTTCTTGACCAGGGTGAGCATCGCGAATACGACGGCGAAGAACCCCCAGAAATAGAACTGCGTAAACAGCAGTGGACTGTTGGGGTCAAACGAAAAAGTCCGGGTGAGGTAGGGGATTAAGTAGTCAAGCATGGTGTTTACTTATTACCTCTCTCGTCTTTCGCATTTGTCGTTGTCTGGACCGCGGGTTTGCTCTCTTGCTTGGCCTGAGCAGGCAGGTTGGCGATATGGTCTTGGTAGGCCTGGATGAGGGCCTTGTAGAATAGGTCGCCCAAGAGATTGTAACCGGTGAGATTGAAATGGACCTTGTCCTTCTTGGCAAGGCTTGCCCGTTCCCACTTGGCCATGGAACCCAGGCCGCCCATGATGCTGAACTTGTCCCAGACACCAGCCTTGTGCTTGTCGGCCAGCATAAAGAAGGACTTGCGGGCCACCTCGCCGTTCCCATGCTGCACGAACTTTTTCCGCTTGATCTTGCGGAACATGTCGTTGTTGGTCTCGAAGATGAATGCCACATTGGGATTGACTTTCTTGAAACGCTCAATCAGTTTGTCGTAGTCTTCGCGGAACTGCTTGTCGTTAAAGCGCTGCACATTGGCGTCGTTGATGCCTATGGCGAAAATCACCAGGTCTGGCTTGAAGTATTCCATCTCCTTTTCGAAAAGCGGGCACACTTCTTCGAAATAGTCGTGGACTTTCGCCCCGTTAATTCCCACATTGGTATAGATGATGCCCGGGGCGTCGTTCTCGGAAAGAATGCCTGTCAAGGTAAAGTGGGGACGGGCGTTCTTCTTGACGGAATCCGGCACGGCTGCAGGCTCCGTGAAGCAGTGGTCGTCGGGGTTGTTGGTAGGGTCCTGTTCCCCTTCTTCGTAATTGATGTCCGCTTTTTTTGCCGCCAACTCGGCACACCTGTTGTTGACGGTAGTGTCCCTATTCTTGGCTTCTTCCCGGGCGATGCAGGCGGTGTCCAGAACATCGCATTCTCCCTGGAACATGGAATCCAGGGCGGGTTGCGCATTCTGCAGCTGTGCGTTCTGTAGGTTCAGGACATTGGCGGGGATTTTTGCTTTTTCCGCCTTGTTTGTGTCGTTGCCGTTTTTCTTCAAGGAATCTTTATTTAGCGAATCTGTCTTCAGGGAATCCGCTTTTAAAGAATCGGCCCTTGCGATGGAATCTTGCAAGAGGGAGTCGTTGATGAACTGCGCCACGGTAGCCTGCTTTAAGGAGTCCACCCAGCGGAATTGGATCTGGATGGTGTCGATAGGCCGGGGGCTCGTGAACACATAGCTCTGGCTTACGGTGTCGTGGACTCCGTAAATGTCGGTAGAGTCCACCCGCAGCACGGGAACTACATCGTTGTTGTCGCTATAGCCGAACAGGCGGAAACGGGTCTCGCCCCAGATGGGGGCGGAGTTGTATTTGTCCAGCATCAGGGTGATTTCGGCGCGGGGGTCGCTTGTACTGACAGCGATACCCAGCAGGCCCAGAGGCTTTGAAATTTCCCGCTGTACATTCTTGTTCTTGTCCCAGATGCCCTTGTAGTAGCTGGCGTAGCTGGATGGCGTGTTGGTACGGGCGGCGGAGTAGGGGAATATGAATCCGCGACCTGCGGAAGCTCCCGGGTATTCCTTGATCATGTGCTCGCGGATGCGGCCCGAGATGACATCGGCCTGCAGATGGGAACCGCCCACATGCATGATTCGTACTTGCCCCCTGTTCTCGAACACCAGGGTGTCCATCTTGTTGAAGAAGGGAGTGAAGGCTTCGTTTCCTTTGGGAAACTGGATGACATTTACGGTGGTGTCAATGAAGTCGTACTTGGCAAGGTCCAGGCTATAGCTGCCAGGTGCAATGGTCAGGTCCTTTGCGAAAACCGAAAGCGCTGCGAAGGCGACGATGAAGAGTAGGCGGATCATGGGTTCTCGCCCTCCTTCTCCACTTTCCACTGTTGCAGTTCCTTCATCTTCTCGTCGTTGAGGCCGTGGCGGTCACGGAACTTGAAGTAGTCGTAGTGCATGCGCAGCGCCGAGCAGAACAGGTCTCCCATGTAGGCTGCCCCTCTGCGGGTGAAGTGGATGTGGTCGGTAAATCCGAGAGCGGGTTCACGGTTGGCCCACTTGATCATGGAGCCGTTTCCGCCCATCACCCGGTGCATGTCCCAGTAGGCTGCGCCGTTTTCCAGGGCCACTTCGCGGAGTGTCTTGACGGTAAGGGCTAGGCCCGGGTAGGTTTTCCATTCGCCGTCCACCTGCTTGGCCATGTCGGCAGGGCCGATGAACAGGATGTCAGCATCGGGGTTCGCCTTCTGGATGGCGAGAATCTGCTTGGTGATGAGCTTCTTGGTCCAGTCTACATTGCTGCTGTTGGTGCCGGGCACCAGGTTGCCGCCGTATTCCATGATGATGAGCCGTGCGTTCATGGCCTTGTAGGATTCGGCTAGGAGCTCGGAGTCGATGCGGTGGAAGACCGTGCCCGAAGAACCGCGCATAGCTACATTATCGACGGCTACACCATAGGCTCCGTCTGCGGAGATGGCGTAGATTTCGGCAGTTCCGTCCAGGTAAATTTTGGCGTTGGAAGTGGTGTCGGGGAGTTTCCAGGTGTAGACATTCAGCTTGGTGAGTCGTTCCACCTCGGGGGCGGCGGCTGTCTCGAATGCGGTGCGGGTCTTCAGCTTGAAGGTGCTGTCCTCGTTAACGCCTACGGTGTCCGTATAGGTGCGCTGGTAAACCAGCCTGAGCCGCAAGGCTCCACGCTTACCGGTGAGAACTTTCACTGTAGAATAACCGCCTACATGGGGGAAGGTGTTCTTGCGGTCTTCGCGCTTCTTGATTCCGATGACGGCGGAGCCATCCAGGTCGGCGAACTGGGCCAGAGGGCCGTAACGGTTGTGGTCCGCTTCTTCTTCCTTAGGTCCGAACAGAATATAGCGCTTGAGTTCGCCCTCGTTCCAGTGGCTAGTAGTCTGGGAGGGTATGGTGAGAATAGGTGGCATCATGCCGGGGCCTGCTCCGCCGAATTCCTGCTGCAGGTCTTCGCGGATGGTGGCCGATATGCGGTCCTCTTCCAGCTGGGAATCGCCGTAGTGGACGATGTGGACCACATTGGAATCCAGCTCCGCCAGCTGCAGGTGCAAGAAGAACCTGTCGAACCAGGTGGGATCGTCGTTTGGCAGGTCGAATCGGGTCTTGCCGTCCTTGAAAAAGTCCTCGTAGTACTTGAGAGAATCGCTGTAGGCTGCGAATTCCTTTCGCTTGGTGGCCTCCATCATCTCGCGGATAGCCTCTTCGGGGTCTACCGCGGCAGAATCGGCGGAGGAGTCCTTGGGGGCTTGCTTTTCGAAGATGTCGGTGAGCTTGGGGTAACGCAGGGTGTAGTCGCCTACCTTGATGCCGCCATCGGGGTAAACCACGGCTACGATGGCGAGAACCACGAACAGACTGATGATGCTTAAGAGGACTTTGAGGGGGGACATCATAAGCGTTTAATTATTTATGCCTTCAAGCGCTCCACGATGGCTTCTGAATTTCCTACGAACATTTCACCGGTGCGCATGTCCTTGTATTCAAATTCACCTGCGGCTGCCTTGGAACCGTCTACATACACGACGATTTTGGCACCCTGGTAGTTGGCCTGGTCCAGCTGCTTGCCCATCTTCATGGCGGCGAGCGGGTGGGCCACGGTGTTTCCGCCTGCACGGAATGCCTGTGCGGTTTCGAACACCTTCTTCATGTCGTTGGTAAAGCTGGCGATATAGAAGTCCACGCTCTGCTTGGGACTGGGGAGCAACTTGTGTTCGGCAAGCAGGTCTGCCAGCACCACGTCGCCCATGCCAAAGCCCACGCCAGGGATGCGTTCGCCACCCAGCTTTTCGGTGAGGCTGTCGTAACGACCACCGCCAGCGATGGCGCGCATGGATTTGCCCTTGTCAAAGACTTCGAACACGATGCCGGTGTAGTAGGCAAGGCCGCGAACAATGCTTAGGTCCAGGTTCACGCATTCGCCGTATCCTGCGGCGGTAAGGGTGGCGAACAGGTCTTCGATTTCGGCGAGGGCGGCGGTAGCGTTTTCGCTGTGCACCTTGGTCTTGACTTCTTCGATGGACTTACAGCTCATGAAGTCGTCGAGTTTTTTGACCTGGTCTTCGGTAAGTCCTGCGTCGGCAAGAGCCTTGGCGAATGCCTCGGGCCCGATTTTTAGGCGGCGGTCAAGCACCGGGTAAACCAGGGCCGGATTCGGGGCACCGATTTCTTCCAGGTAGGTGGCCAAAAGCTTGCGGCTAGAAACGCCAATGGCAAATTCGCCATCCTTGAGGCCGAACTTGCGGAGCATCGTTGCGATGGCGGCCATCAGGTCGGCCTCGGCGTAGATGCTTTCGGTGCCGATGATGTCCATGTTCAGCTGGAAGAACTCGCGCAGGCGGCCCTTCTGTGCCTTCTCGTAGCGGAAAAGGCGGGGCATGCTGAACCACTTAAAGGGCTTTTTCAGTTCCCGGGCTTTCTGGATTACCAGGCGGGCCAGTGTCGGGGTCATTTCGGGGCGGAGCGCGATTTCGCGGTCGCCCTTGTCTTTAAAGTTGTAAAGCTGGCTTACGATTTCTTCGCCGGACTTGCCCGTATACAACTCCAGGTGCTCAAACATGGGACCTTCGTATTCTTCGTAGGCAAAAGATTCGGCAACACGGCGCCAGGTGTCAAAGATGTAGTTCTGGATGCGCTCGGCTTCCGGGTAAAAATCGCGGGTGCCCTTGGGCAACTGGGGTATAGAAATGCTCATAACGGGCGTAAATTTAGAAAAAGGGGCGTTTTTCGGGCTAAAATGGGTTGCGAAAGTCCGTTGAAAAAGGGGAGTTTTACATTTTTTTTGTAATTAAACGTGCTTTTCCGTTATAAAAAGAATATATTACTGACGGGGAGTATTTGGGAGGTGTCTATGAGTCTTCTTCAAGGAAGAAGTTTTGTGGCGTTGTGCTTTGTGGCCGCCAGCTCCATGCCGGTGGCTTTCGCCAAACAGGTGAATGTTTCTACCGTTGCCGACTTGACTTCAGCTACTTTGAATGCCAAGGCGGGGGATACCATCTGGGTAGCCCCGGGCAAGTATAAACTGCCATCCGACAACTGCCAAAAGGACACGTTCGTGAATAATACGGGCCGCGACTGTGGCCGCATCTGGCTTGGCGCCGACGGCACAAAGAACAAACCCATAGTTCTCGTTGGTTCAGACCCTGCAAATCCTCCGGAGATTTACGGTACTTCGGTGGGTAGCAACTACGGCATCCACGTGACGGGAAATTACGTTGTTCTTAAAAACCTGAAAATCCATACTTTCAGCAAGGGCGTGGTGTTCGACAATTCTGTTGGTGCCCTGATGGAAGACTGCGAGGTGTACCACACGGGAACGGAACTGGTCCATGTTCGGGATTCCAGCCAGCAGGTGACACTGAACCGCAACTTTATCCATGGTTCTGGCTACGAAACCGCTCAATACGGCGAAGGCATCTATGTCGGTACGTATTATAAGAGCTGGGTCTCTTCGCAACAGTCCGAGCAAACCGCTGGTTTTTGGGGTGCAGACACTTTGCAGCACCGTTACAGCGGCTACGACTGGCGCGTAAATGACACGAAAATCACTTGCAATATTGTCAAGGCCACAACGGCAGAAAACATCGACGTTAAGGAGGGAACGGTCAGGGGAATTGTCCAGGGCAACATGTTTATAGCGGATAGTACCAATTACGATGGTAAGGTGGACTACGACGACGCCAACATCGACATGAAGGGAGCTTCCTGGAGCGTTACGGGTAATTACTTCTACAATTCCAAGAAATCGGGATTGCCCTATTACAATTCCCACTTCCGCTACTTTGTGGAAGAGGTGGTAATGTCTGGCACCAATATAGGCAAATATGAAACTGCCGTCGGTTATCCGGTCTCAGCTGATGCTTATGCCCAGACAGGTTGGTGCGACAATAGCGCGACAGACAAGAACGACTGCGTAGAAAGCGAGAATACCGTGGTAGAGGAAATTGTGGATGTCCGCAATAACCACGATAAATGTCCGGAACTTTTCAAGATTCCGGAGACCAGCATCGCGTATTCGTCAAGCTTTACGCCGCCGTCCAGCGCGTCGGTCAATCCGACCAGTTCTTCTTCGGTTATTTCCTCTTCAGGAAGTGTCTCTTATGAGACCGTCCGTTACGAGGCGGAAGATGCGACTTGCGTTGGCTCAGGATGTGAAACGAAATCCCACAAGGATGCTTCCGGAGGCAAGTACGTGCTTACCAAGAGCGAAGGAAACATCACGTTCAACGTCAATGTTCCCACCGCCGGGACATACACGGTCACCATCCGTTACAATAATTCCGCCAGTAACGCCAAGACCCAGGATATCCACGTAAACGGAACCAAGGTGAAATCCCAGGAATTCCCGGTGACCTTGGAAGGAAACGTGGGCGGCGCCAATGCCGCTTTCCAGGATATGCCGGTGCAGGTGTCGCTTAAGGCGGGTGCCAACACCTTCGCCATCAACAAGAGTTGGGGCTATGTGGACATCGACTATATCGCAATCGATGTTCCCGTGTCGTCGGAAACAACTTTCCAAACAGTCCGTTACGAGGCAGAAGATGCAAACTGCACCGGGTGTACTGAAAAGACAAATCAGGCTGCATCGGGCGGTAAATACATGCGCACTGAAACAACGGGAAATGTCACATTCAATATTAGCGTACCCGCAGCAGGGACATACAAGGTCACCATCCGTTTCAGCAATACAGCCGCAAACGCCAAGACCCAGGATATCCATGTAAACGGTACCAAGGTGAAATCCCAGGAATTCCCGGTGACCCTTGAAGGAAACTTGGGCGGGGCAGCCGCGGCCTTTGAGGACATGCCGGTGCAGGTGTCGCTGAAGGCGGGGGCCAATACCTTCGGCATCATCAAGAACTGGGGGCATGTGGACATCGACTACATCGAGGTGGCCGTTCCCAATCAGGGTGGCCCGTCGTCATTGTCCCCGAAATCTAACCCTTCCATTGCAGGAAAAGCACCCTTGTTTAGGGCCTATGCCGCGGGCAGGTCCATTCGCCTTGAAGGAGTGGGGCCAGGCCAGGCCTTCGCCGTTCTGGACATGCAGGGTAGGGTGCTGCGTTCCGGCAGAATCCCTGCCGCATCGGGTCTGTCCGTCCGTGTGGCCCGCCCGGGAGTTTACTTGGTACGTGTCGGCTCCGGGGTGCAGGTCGTGAAGGTCCGCTAGAAATTGCTGTCTTTGAACTTTTTTGAATTCGCCCACTAAATGGATTTTCTGTTTAGTGGGCTTTTTGTCGTAATTGACAAACTTTGCAAACTTAAGGATGGCAGTTACCCTTCTGCTCATAAAGAGCTTCTATAAGACCTACTTCCTGAATGTACTTTTTTATACGGGTTCGTAAGCGTTTTGGCTGTGAAAAAATCAGATATATTGGATTAAGGATGGGGTGTTAGGGGCGGAGCCCCTAGGAGAGGGGGTAGGGGGCGACGAAGTGCCCACGAGGGGGATGCTTCCCCCTTTGTAGTGCCAATAAGCCGTTTTTGACCCGCTTTTCACTCGTCTTTCGCCTTTCGCCCCGCGTCTTTTACCTATATTTCAAGCCCGTAGTTGCATTTTTGCCTTGGTCCTGCGTCCAGATTCGCCAATTCCACTGGGCCTAAAGCAGGGAAACTCGGGCATAAACATGTAATTAGTTAAACAATCAAAAAAAAGGAATGGCTATAATGGCTACTATCACTAAGGAAAAAGCTGCAGAGCTCACCGCCAAGTTCGGCGCCAACGAAAAGGATACTGGAAACGTCCGCGTGCAGGTCGCTATCCTCACCGAAAAGATCAAGAACTTGACCGAGCACATCAAGACCCACAAGAAGGACTTCCACTCCCTCCGCGGTCTGTCCATGATGGTTGCAAAGCGTAAGAACCTCCTCAAGTACTACGGCGAAAAGGACATTGTCGCCGCTCGTGCCCTCATCAAGGAACTCGGTCTCCGCGGCTAATCTGCGGACTGGAGATAATCTATGTCTATTGACGCATACCATCAAAAATACGGCAAGATGCTCGACCCGAAGGAA
>CAMKNA010000001.1 GCA_946414075.1 uncultured Fibrobacter sp. | reverse complement strand
GCTGCTTGTAGCTGTTGAGCACGTAGCGCACGAGGTCGGTCATGGCTTCTTCGTGGGTCATGGCGAGCACCATGTTGTGGTTGTTGCGGTCCTTGAAGCGCAGCAGTTCTTCGCCGATGGCCTGGTAACGGCCCGATTCGCTCCAGAGTTCGGCGGTCTGTACCACCGGCAGGTCCACCTCGATACCGCCAATCTTGTTCATTTCTTCGCGGATGATGTTCACGATCTTCTGGATCACGCGGAAGCCCATGGGCATCATGGAATAGATACCGGTAGAGACGGGCTTGATGTAGCCGCCGCGCATCAAAAAGATGTGGCTGGGCATGGTGGCGTCGCTGGGCGTTTCGCGGAGCGTCACATAAAAGTACTTGGAGAGTTTCATGGTCTTTCCTTTATAGACAAATTCTATGGGGATTTTCCAAAATCCCTGTCGTGGGCTAAAAAATAGTAAATGGGTGGTCTGTTTTGCAGTTTTTTGCTAGATTTGGCGGTAAGAAAATGGCGTTTTGCCACTTTTAGTTTTAACTAGAGGATGATTGAAATGAAGTCCAAATATTTTGCTCTCGGAGCTTGTGTTTTGGCCTTGGCCGCTTGCGACATGCAGGGTGGCCCCAAGCAGGCCGCTATTGGTCCCAATTCTACGGACGAACAGAAATTTGCCTACATGTTGGGTGCCCAGTTCGGTGGCCAGAACTTTACCGTGATTCCCCGTCAGGTGGGTTCGGAACTGAACGAAGATGTGTTGGTTCAGGGCATTTACGACAATATCAAGGCCGAGAAGGACACGACATTCAAACTGCAGGTAGCCTCTGATTCCATGCAGGCTGTGGGTGTCCGTTTCTCTATGATTGCCCGTGAACGTATGGAAAAGACCAGGCCTGATAGCGCCACCCTCGCCTCTTTCGAAGGGGACGCGGTCAAGGTTCGGGCCTATATGGATTCCGTGACCAAAGCTTTGCCTATCGAAGCCGCTCCTGCCCCCACCAAGGCTCCTGTGAAGCTGGGTGCAGATGCTAGCGACAACCAGAAGTTCTCTTACATGATCGGTGTGCAGGTCGGTGCCCAGTTCCAGTCCATCGGTAGACAGTTCGAAACGGAATTCGATGCAGACTACTTTGTGCTGGGTGTTCGTGAATCTGCCGCCAAGGTTCGTGATACGACCAAGGCTTTGGCTCTGCCCGAAGATTCCCTGAAGGCCGTTGGCGAACGCTTCAACGAAAAGATGAAGACCATCCGCGAGGCCGCCATCAAGAAACAGCAGGAAGAACAGAAGAAGTTGGAAGCGGAAGTTGCCGAACTGAAGGGCGAAACCCTTGCCAATGGTATGCCTGCAAAGATCAACTTCAAGGTAAAGGCAACGGGCATCTCTACCAAGGCTGAAAACTTGGAAGCCTATGCTGGCAAGCCTCTGCTGATGTTCTACTTCTCCGCTACCTGCGGACACTGCGCCCATGCCGCTCCCCAGATTCTGGATATTGCCAAGGAATTTGTACCCAAGGGCCTGACCGCCATGGCTATCGCTAGCGGTGGAAACAACAAGTCTGGCATTCGTCGCTTTATGGATGACGCCAAGTTTGATGACAACATCAGCGTGCTGTGGGATGAATCCCGCCAGTTTGGTGAGCTTTACAGTGACGGCTACGTTCCCAAGGTCTACCTGGTGAATCCCGACGGCTCCTACAAGCTCTACGCTTCCTTCGAACGCGAGAAGGAAGACCTGAAGAAGGAAATCGCCGAACTCTTGAACGGAAAGCCCGTGGAATGGAAGGTGGAAGCTCCGGCTGTTGACTCTGCAAAGGTTGACACCCCGGCCGTCGCTCCTGCGCCTGCCGCACCTGCGAAACCTGAAGCTAAGCCTGCCGCTAAGTAGATGACCTCCTTTGACGTCGTTGTCGTCGGTGGCGGCCATGCCGGCATCGAGGCGACCCATGCTGCCTGGAAACTCGGCGTAAAGACCGCCATGCTCACGATGGATATAAATGCCATCGGACGCATGAGCTGTAACCCTGCCGTAGGTGGGGTGGCTAAGGGGCAGATTGTTCGCGACATCGACGCCTTGGGTGGTCTGATGGGACTCCTGACCGACAAGGCCGGAATCCAGTTCCGCATGCTCAATATGAGCAAGGGGCCGGCTGTATGGGGCCCCCGTGCCCAGTGTGACATGAACTACTACAGCGAGGTGGCCCGTGAAACGATGGAAAGTCTTTCGGGGCTGACCTTAATCCAGGGAGAACTCGCTGCCTTTGAACGCTTGCCTGACGGGCGCCTGGAACTTACCCTCTTGAACGGGGAACGCTACGAGACCCGAGCCCTGGTGATTACCAGCGGTACATTCCTGGCATCCCGCATGTTCACCGGCCTTGATACCAGCATTGGTGGTCGAGTAGGGGAGCCTAGTGCCGACAAGCTTTCGGAATGTCTTGCTAGGAATGGAATCCGTCTCCGTAGGCTCAAGACGGGAACGCCCAGCCGCCTTGATCCCGATACCATCGACTTTGGTGAATGCGAAGTCCAGCAAGGGGATGCTCACCCTTGGCCCATGAGCGATAGGCATCACAATCCTGTCCGCAACGACTGCGTCTGTTGGATTACCCGCACGAACCTCAAGACCCATGAGATTTTGCGGAGCGGCTTCAAGGACAGCCCCATGTTTAGTGGACGAATCCACGGCAAGGGCCCGCGATACTGCCCCAGTATCGAGGATAAGATTAACCGCTTTGGTGACCGGGATGGGCATCAACTGTTCCTGGAGCCGGAACGAGCCGACATTGGCCGTGTCTATATCAACGGGTTCAGTTCCAGCTTGCCGGCGGATATCCAGCTGGCCGCCATCCATACCATACCGGGGCTTACCCGTGCGAAAGTCCTCCAGATTGGCTATGCCGTGGAATATGATTCGGTGGATGCCACCCAGCTTTACCCCACGCTGGAATGCAAGAATGTGCCGGGCCTCTACTTTGCAGGCCAGGTCTGCGGGACTAGTGGTTACGAGGAGGCTGCCGGACAGGGCCTTATGGCGGGCATCAATGCCGCTCTCAAGGTCAAGAACGAGCCGCCCTTTATTTTGGGTCGTTCGGACAGCTACCTGGGCGTGATGCTCAACGACTTGGTGACCACCCTGCTGGACGAACCCTACCGCATGTTCACCAGTCGGGCGGAATATCGCCTGTTCCTCCGCAGCGACAATGCTGAAACCCGTCTCAAGGAACGGGCTCACCAGATAGGCATGCTTTCCGACGAAGATTACGCCGATTGGCAAGGTCGTCTCAAAGCGATGGGCGAAGTCCGTTCCTTTATGGAAGCGGAATCTGCCACTCCGGAACAGGCCAACCTGGTTCTAGCTGAGTGCGGTCAGGCTTTGGCCAATACCCGCACCCGCTGGATAAATGTGCTTCGCCGTCCGGGAATAGACCCCGAACAGCTTTTCCGCGTGGCTATGCCAGAACGGAATATCCCACGCCGTGACCAGTGGTTCATGTACGCCGAAGAAATTTACGCTGGATTCCTGGATAGGCAGTCCCGCGAGATCGAAGAACAGAAGAAGATGGAGTCGGTCCGGCTTCCCGACGACCTGGACTTTATGCAGGTCTCGGTTATCAGCATTGAGAGCCGCCAGCGCCTTAATTCTGTGAAGCCCATGACTTTGGGGCAGGCATCCAGGGTCCCTGGAGTGCGTCCTGCCGACATAACCATGCTGTACCATTGGCTGGAAAACCATCGTTTTTCATAATTTTTTATGACGATTTTCTAGAAGGGCCGTATTTTTACTATCTTTGGCCCGTCAAGTTCACATTTTTCCAAGAGGTCTATTATGGCAGAAGAAACAGAAGTCAAAACACAAGAAACCAAACCTCAGGAAACAAAATCCCAAGAAAAGTCTCAGGAAAAGAAGGCTCCCGCTGGCGCCGCCAAGAAGAAACGCCCTGCCGGTGCCAAGCGCAAGGGTGCTCCGGCCCCCGCAGCCAAGAAGCCTTCCGCATTTAGTGATTCTCTGGAAGAACGTTTCCCCGCCCTCGCCGCCAAGCTCAAGAAGCAGATTGAAGACGGTATCAAGCAGAAGATCAAGGATGCCCAGAACGACCCCAAGGTCAAGGCGGCGTCCAAGAAATTCGCTTCCAAGTAATAAGGTTCTTGTAGAAAATGAAAGACTCCCGCAAGGGAGTTTTTTGTTTTATGGAACATTTTCTATATTTGTCTACGATGAAATTACCAGTGGTGTGCATTATCGGACGGCCCAATGTCGGGAAGTCCTCTCTTTTTAACCGGATTCTAGGCCGTAGGGCGGCTGTCGTCTCTGACCGTGACGGCGTTACTCGCGATAGGCATTACCAGAATGCAAATTACAAGGGCCATGAATTCACGGTGGTGGATACTGGTGGTTTTTTGCCGGACGACACCATTGATGTTTTGGCCGACAGCGTCCGTACGCAAATTTTCAATGCCGTCGAGGAATCCGATTTGGTCCTTTTTATGGTGGATGTCCGTGTGGGCATTACCAAGCTGGACCAGCAGTTTGCAAGACTGATCCGCAAGCTGGATAAGCAGGTGATTCTGGTGGCCAACAAGAGCGAAAATCTCGGCGACCGCCAGGAAAGTTACGAGTTTTTGAAGCTTGGCTTTGGCCAGCCCCGTACCATTAGCGCCTTGACAGGCTACGCTTGCCTTTCCTTGATGGACGAAATCATTGCGGTGCTTCCCACGCCCGTGCGTGGCGAACGGAAAGAGGAACGCCCCATCCGCTTTGCCATTCTTGGCCGCCCCAATGCGGGCAAGAGCACCTTGCTGAACCGCTTGATGGGTGAGGAACGGGCCGTGGTTTCCGACATTCCGGGAACGACCCGCGATTCTATCGACTGCTCTTTTACGGTGAATGGCCAAAAGTTCGTGGTCACCGATACGGCAGGGCTTCGCAAGAAGGCCAAGGTAGACGACGAGATAGAGATTTTCAGTAACATGCGTACCATGGAAAGCATCCGCCGTTCGGACTTGTCCGTTCTTTTGGTGGATTGCACTCGTGGCCTGCAGGTTCAGGACTTCCGCATTATTACCGAAATTCGTAAGGCGGGTAAAGGCCTGATTCTTGTGCTGAACAAGTGGGATATTTTGCCCGACAAAACGGAAAAGTCCTTTGACCGTATGGTCAAGGAAATGTTGGAAAGGGAACCCATGCTGGAATATGTGCCTATCCTTTCCATCAGTGCCAAGGAAGGCTTACGCATTAACCGGGTAATCCAGTCTATCCAGACGGTGTATGCCAACTGCCGCCGTGTGCTTGGTCGTGATCGTGTAGCCGAAAGCTTTGCGAATTTCTTGCAAGAAAAAGCTCCACCCAGCCACAACGCTCGTGTGGTGGCCCTTACCCGAGCTTGCCAGATTCTGGTGGAGCCTCCTGTGATTGCCATCGAGACTCGTACGCCGGAATTAGTGGATGAATCTTACAAGCGTTACCTGCTTAAAAAGTTTTATGAAGAATTTCAGTTGCAGGGGGCGCCCCTCCGCCTGAATTTTGACCAGAAGTTAACCCTCAGAAAGGACGAAGAACTTGAACAGTTTGCTGAGTCTTCCGATAGCGTACTTGTTGGGGTCGATCCCAAGCGCGATCTGGATAGCAAAAATCGCGAAAGGTAAGGATTTCGACATTCGGGACTACGGTTCCAAGAATGCGGGCCTCACCAACACGTTCCGCGTGCTGGGTTGGAAGCCTGCTCTCCCCGTGGTGTTCATGGATTTGCTCAAGGGCTTTTTTGGCCCGTGGATCGCTATGCAGTTGTGCGAAGCTCAGGTCGCCGCTGGCGGTGCCGATTACAGGGCCTGGGTGCCGCTTGTTGCAGGCCTTCTCGTGATCCTTGGCCACAGCTTCACTTGCTTTGCGGGTTTCCGTGGAGGTAAGGGTGTGCTCGCTGCTCTTGGTGTTTTCCTGGCCCTTTGCCCCATTACGGCTCTTGCTGCCTTTGGCGTGTGGATTGTCCTTACGGTTTCTACCAAGTATGTCTCTGTAGGTAGCATTGGCGCCTGCGTTGCCCTGGGGGCTTTTGCGGTGATGGGCTACCTGAAGCTGCCCTTCCCGCCGGACGACATTAACTTGGGCTTGGTGATTACCTGCCTTGTGGTAGCGGTTTTCGTGATTGTGAAGCATAAATCCAACATTAAACGGCTTTTGAACGGCACGGAGAACGGATTTGGCAGCAAGCGGAAGACCCCGAAGGCTTAATTATTGTAGATTATTAGAAAATTAGGGATAAAGACAATGAAAGTTACTGTACTTGGAACGGGCGGCTGGGGACTTTCCCTTGGCCAGGTGGTTTACGAAAACAAGAACGATGTGATGTTCTGGACCAACTCCCAGGCCGAAGTGGACCTGCTTTCTACGGAACACCAGTACAAGGACAAACTGCCGGGAGTGATTTTCCCCGAAGATTTCAAGTACACCACGGATATGAACGCCGCCCTGGAAGGCTGCGATATGGTACTTATCGTGGTTCCATCCCAGTTTATGGGCGGCGTGGCCAAGAATCTTGGCAAGTGGACGCCGGCGAAGGGTAAGGAACCTGTGGTGGTCTGCGCTACTAAGGGTATTCTCGAAGGCACGAACCAGCTCATGAGCGAAGTGCTTTTGGAAAACGTTCCTTGGCTTACCGACGACAAGATGGTGGCTTTCAGCGGGCCTTCCCATGCCGAAGAAGTGAGCCGCCACATCTTTACGACTATTGTGGCTGCTTGCGTGAACGAAGAATCGGCAAAGTTGGTGCAGAAGGTCATGAGCTGCTCTTACCTGCGCGTTTATAGCTCTACCGACATCATTGGCGTGGAACTCTGCGGTTCTGTAAAGAACGTGATTGCTATTGCCTCTGGTGTGCTTTACGGTCTTGAGGCTACGGGTAAGTACAAGGTGGGCGACAATTCCCGCGCTGCAATCCTGACCCGCGGTCAGGCTGAAATGTGCCGCTTGGGCAAGGCCCTTGGTGCAAAGCCCGAGACCTTTGCTGGTCTTGCCGGTATGGGCGACTTGATTGTGACCTGCCTTTCTCAGCATAGCCGTAACCGCTATGTGGGTGAACACATTGGTAAGGGTGAAACCATCGATCAGGTTCTCGCCGGCATGAAAATGGTGGCCGAAGGCGTGCCTACTTGCAAGAGCACCAAGGCCCTGGCCGATAAGCTCGGTGTCGAAATGCCCATTGTGAACGCCGTTCATGCCCTTCTCTTCGAAGGCAAGTGTATAGACGACGTTATCAAGGAAATGTGGGGCCGCGAACTCAAGGAAGAAGTCTGGGGTTAATCCTTCTTACTTCCAACCAGTACAACGGCACCTTGTAGTGCCTGGAACAGCAGCGGTAAATAGCTCAATAGGGTTGACGCCAGTACGATGTCGGCAGGGATTCCAAGAAGCCCTGTGTAAAGGCTTACCTGGACATTTTCACGAATTCCAATACCGTTAATTGAAATGGGCAACATGGTAAATGTTACCATGATGGTTGTAAACACGGTAATGACGGCTATATCGACTTCTACACCGACCGCCCTAAAGTAGGCGTAGTGAATGATGATGGTTACAATTTGTAGCCAGACGGAGTCGAGACCGGAGAGAAAGAATGCCTTGGGGTGGGCCCTGTAGATTGCAAAGGCTTGCTGTAGTTTGAGCAGGAATGGTATTCTTGCGGACAAAGGACTTGGAATCTTTATTTTGTCCGAAAATAAACCTCCAACGATCACCACAACGGCAATTAAGGCGACAGCGCTAACCGTAATGGTGTAACTGAACGGTATTTTGTATTGAACAAGGACGAATGGGAGTGCTATAAAAAAGCACAGGAACATGGCTATAAGTCCCATGATGCGGGAAATGGCAATGGCTGCCACCGAATTGGCGGTGTTCCCGAACTTCCGCCCAAAGGCAATTGTTTTGACGGCGTCTCCTCCGAATCCGCTGGGAAGCAGGTTGTTGAAGAAGTAGCCGAGAGCGATATAGGCGTAAAATGTTCGGAACTTTATTTTTTTTCCGTCGTCAAGCAAAAGGCCGCGCCAACGGTTCGCTTGGATGCACATTAGAAGAACGGTGCAAGCCAGAATCAGCAATAACCACGGAAGTGTGGAGCTGGTCCATTTGGAGATGGCGTCCCCAAAGGGAATTTTATTGAAAATATAGGCGAGACCACCTATGGTCACTAAGATCTTTACAATGTTGAATATGATTTTTGTCATTCTTTCGGTGGTTCTCTGTTTTGCTAACAATATAAAATATTACATTCTACATAGGATGATTTTTTGAAAAAGAATAATGAAATGGATGTAGGTATTATCAATTATAATGGCGGTTCGGAACTATTGACATGTGTCAAGAGCCTTTTGGCTCAAACGGAGCCGGTTCGTGTTTTCGTTTTTGACAATGCTTCCAGCGACAATTCTATACAGCTGCTTAAAGAACAGAAACTTGATTGCAGGATTATTGAAAATTCGAAAAATATCGGCTATGCGGGCGCATGCAACGGGCTTCTCGAAAATATGGATGCGGATATTCAAGTGCTTTGCAACATGGACTTGGAATTTGATCCTGCCTGGGCCGCGAACCTTATAGACTGCTTTAACCGATATCCTGAAGCGGGTTCCATTGCAAGCCTTGTGATGGAAAAAAGTGGGGTGGTGAATGCGGTGGGAGTCCGGTTTGGAGCCGATCTGTTTGCCAAAAACGAGTCCAGTGGCTTGGCTGTTGCCGATGCTGATATACGCGAAAAAGAAGTGTTCGGTTGTTATGGCGCGGTGATGAGCTTTAGAAAAAAGACATTAGAGACTGTGGGAAAGATGGATGCCAGTTTCTTTCTTTTCTTTGAAGAGACAGAATGGTATTTCCGCCATAATTTAGCGGGATTCAAGACGGTGTTTTGCCCAGGTGCCAAAGTTTATCATGAGCGTTCCATGACCACGGTGCGTTACTCGCCCAGAAAGTTGTTCTATTCGGAACGCAATCGCTTGCGTACGGCTGTTCGCCTGTTGCCTGTGAGAGATGTCTTGAAACTGCCGATTCGCGGTCTTGTTCGCTATTTGAATATGGCGAAGGGCGGGGTGCCGGGCCAGTCCGGCGATGGGAAAAAACTTTCGAAAATTTCGATCTGTTGCGCCCTGGCCAAGGCCTGGTTGCAGGCTTTGGTAATGCTTCCTGAAGAAATGGCAACTCGTAAAAAGTATCGAGAAAAATTTGGTGCTGTAGACACTAAAGTCTGTGAAATTCTCAGGACTTATCCGATATAAAAATAGGAATTGCTAAATTGCGGTTATGGCATTTGTTCATCTGCAAGTTCATTCAGAGTTTTCCGTTCTAAAGTCGTCGGCCCGTCTCAATGGTATACTGGAAGCAGCGGCGGCGGAGAATGCCCCTGCTGTGGCCCTGACCGACCACGGGGCCATGTTCGGCATTCTGGAAATCCAGACTCGCGGAAAGGACCTGAACAAGGCCCGTAAGGAACAAGGTCTCCCTCCTGTAAGGACCATTTATGGCTGCCATGTCTATGTGGAATCTCCTAGCGCCAATCAAAAGGATCCTACGACCTTTGAACGGCTGACCCTTTTGGTGGAAAATGAAACGGGGTATTACAACCTGCTTCGTATTGTGAGCTACCGCTACGAAGATGGCGATCGTTGGGCCGAGATCCCCGCTGTTCCTTTGTCCGTTGTAAACGAGCATAAAGAAGGCATTATTGCCATTGCAGGTGATTTTTTCAGCCGTTACGGTGAAAATGTGGCCGCTGGGCGAAACAGCCAAGCTCGGGAATACATGGAATCCCTGGACAAGATTTTTGACCGTGATCACCTTTACCTGTCGGTTTGTGACAATGGGATTCCCCAGCAGAAGCGGGTAAATGACTACAATGTCCAATTGGCAGGAGAACTGGGCCGTGAGTTGGTGGCGGTGGCCGATGTCCACTACATCAAGCAGGAAGATGCCCAGGCCCACAAGGTTTTACGCTGTATTTCGCTTAAAGAGACGCTGAATGACTTTAAGGATAAGCGTTTCCCTACGGACCAGTTCTATTTCCGGACCGAGCAGGAAATGGTGGCGCTATTCGGAAATATTCCGGGTGCCATTGAAAATACGGTGAAAATTGCGGAACGCTGTAATTTTACGGTAAAGACCGGCATTGGCGATGATTTTTGGCCAAGGTTCAAAATTCCCGATGAATTCCTGGCTTCTGAAGAATACCAGAACATCAAGGCGATTATCAAGGCGGAATACGATGCGGAATATCCTGTTATCCGCGAACGGGAACTTAAGGGCATCATTAAAAACAAAAGGGAAAAAGTCAAGGAAAAGTACTGTACAGACAAGGGCGTAGAACCCGATGCCTTGACGGATGAAGACAATGCTGAAATAGAACGCCTGTCGCAGCCCGAGTTTTTTGATGATGATGACCGAAAAGCCTTGGAGAAGGCTATTCACCGTTGGTGCAAACCGGGGGGTGATGCGGATATCTATATCACGCATCTTTGTAACAAACGCCTCCAGTGGCGTTTCCCGAAAGAGGACTTTAAGTTCCCTGCCCACGACACCGAAGTGGCAGCCCGCATGTACAAGGAACTGAACTGCATCCGCAATATGAATGTGGCGGGTTACCTCTTGATTGTGTGGGACTTTATCAACTGGTCCCGTGAGCATGGAATTCCCGTGGGCCCGGGGCGCGGTTCTGCCGCCGGCTCCTTGGTGACCTACATTATCGGCATTACCGACATTGACCCGCTAACATTCGATCTCCTTTTTGAACGCTTCCTGAACCCGGAACGCGTATCTATGCCCGATATCGATACGGACTTTTCGGATAGGGACCGTGGTCGTGTGATTGACTATGTGACCGAAAAGTATGGCAAGGAGTGCGTAGGCCAGATTATCACCTATGGCATGCTCAAGTCCAAGGCGGTGATCACCGATGTGGCCCGAGTTTTGGGGATTCCTCCCCAAGAGGCAAAGGCCATCACCAAGCTGTTCCCGCAGCGAACATTGAATTTTAGCCTGAAGCAGGCTTGGACGGGTAAGGACAAGAAGGGGAACAACCTCGAGGACGGTTACAGCCCCGAACCCTTGCAGGCCATGATCAATAGCCGTGCAAGTTACCAGAACCTGTGGGACATTGCCAAAAAACTTGAAGATTTACCTCGTCAGACGGGTGTGCATGCCTGCGGTGTGGTGATTACGCCGACCCCGATATATAATCTTGCCCCTTTGTACCGCGCGGCCCCCGCCGATACGCCTGTGGTGATGTACGACAAACACTACGCCGAAGATATCGGGCTTTTAAAGATGGACTTCCTTGGCCTTATCAACTTGTCCATCATCCAGGATACGGTGAACATGGTCAAGAAGAACCGTGGCATTGACCTGGACATGGGGCATATCCCGCTGGATGACAAGGAAACCTTTGATTTGCTTGGTAAGGGCATGACCACTACGGTGTTCCAGTTTGAATCGCCGGGCATGCAGAAGTACCTGCGCGAGTTAAAACCGACCCGTATTTTTGACCTTATCGCTATGAACGCCCTGTACCGTCCGGGGCCTCTGGAGCAGATACCCCATTTTATTGCCCGCAAGCAGGGGAAGGAAGAGATAGACTGCTATCATCCGGATTTGGAACAGGTCCTTGGTGAAACCTACGGCGTAATCGTTTATCAGGAACAGGTGATGAAGCTGGCCCAGATTTTGGGCGGTTACACCCTGGGTGGTGCTGATAATATCCGCCGCATCATGGCCAAGAAAATGCCTGAGAAGATGGCAAAGCTAGAACCTGAATTTTTCGAGAAGTGCGAAAAGAAAGGTTACGATCATGCAATGATCCAAAAGGTCTGGAACGCAGTGCTCCCGTTCTGCGGATATGCCTTCAACAAGAGCCACGCTGCCGCATACGCCTATGTGGCCTACCAGACGGCATACCTGAAGGCCCATTACGGTCCGGAATACATGGCGGCATCCATGACTTCTAAGATGGGCAAGACCGAAGATATCGTCACCATCATTCAGGAATGTAAACGCCTGGGAATTCCGGTGCTTTCTCCGGATATCAACTCGTCTCAGGGAATTTTTACCGCCAATACGAAACACCAGATCCTCTTTGGTCTTGCAGGAATCCGCAATGTGGGAATCGGTGTGGTAGAAGATGTAGTTGCCGCTCGTGAAAAGGGCGGGCCCTTTAAGTCCATATTTGATTTCTGTAAGCGGGTGGCGGAGTATCAGGGTTCCTTGAAAGAAAAGCGTCCGCCCCTTAGCAAGAAAACCTTGGAATGCCTGATAATGGCAGGGGCATTGGATGGTCTGCCAGGAAGCAGAGCTGTTCTTATGGCTACGGTGGACAGGGCCATTGAAGTGGCGGCCCGCTATCAAGAAGACAAGTCCAAGGGGCAGATGTCTCTCTTTGATCTTGGTGGCGCTGACTCTTCTATATCAAATATTGCCGAGGTCCTGGAAGAAGCGGAAGAATGGGGCAGCGTGGAAATGCTCAACAAGGAGCGCGAAGTTCTGGGCCTTTGCCTTTCTGGACACCCGCTGGATGAATTCCGCCCCGAGCTGATGGGCTTTACCACCTGTAGCCTAGGCCAAGAAGAATTAAGTCGGAAAGAAGGCTGCATGGTGGCTGTCGGTGGAATTGTGACGCGGATGCGCTCCGTAGAGACCAAGCGCGGGGCTACTGTGGGCTTTGGCGAGATGCAGGATTTCCAAGGTGAAGTGGGTCTGTTTTTCAAGAAAGACGCTTGGGAAAATTATCGAGATGTAATTTCGGAAGATGACCGTATTCTAGTAAAGGGAATGTTGGAATTCCAGCGGGATAGGGATAAGAATGTCACGGAACAGATGCAGGTAGTGGTCGAAGAGGCTTACCAGCTGGATTATGTTCGGGATAAAATGGTCAAGTATGTACACGCTTCTCTCTATTCTTCTATGGTTTCTGAAGATTTTCTGAAAAAACTTGACGCGGGCATGCAACAGTTTGAGGCTTTTGAAGGAGAGTCTAGTTGTGAATTGGTTCTGCACATAGAAACGGAATCCAATTACGAGCACGGGCTGACTCTTCACAAATACAAACTATCCTATTCTCAAGACTTGTTGAGCTGGCTCAAACAAGACATGGGTGCCCTAAAAACATGGGTTTCTGCAAAGCCACGCAGGTAGTTGCGGTGAAAGAACCCTTTGTCCTTTTTTGTGCCGGAGAAGATTCCGGAGATGTTCTAGGCGAGGCTTTTGTCCAGTCTGTTGTCCAGCGGGGACTGCACCCTGTGGGCACTGGCGGAAACCGTATGCAGAATGCGGGGCTTGTGCCTATAGCCGAATTTGATGAACTTCCGGTTTCTGGCTTTTGGGATGTCTTGCCCCGCATTTGTAGATTGCACAAGATATATTGCAAGATTAAGAAGCTTCTTTGTTCAAAGAATTGCAGGGCCCTTGTGGCTGTAGACTATCCCGGCTTTAATGTGAAATTATGCCAGATTGCCCAGAAGATTGGCAAGCCCGTTCTTTATGTGGCGCCACCCCAGATTTGGGCCTGGAAATCGGGTCGGGCAAAGAAACTTCATGGTGCGAATCTTGCGGTACTTTTCGAGTTTGAAAAGGCCGCCTATGCAAAGATGGGCGTTGATGCAGAGCTTTTGCTACATCCTTTCTTGTTGCATGAGAATTTATACCATACGCTGCCCTATTCTGAATCTAGGGACCAGTCTTTGGAAACACTTTTGCTTTTCCCAGGAAGTCGGTTGTCCCAGGCGAAGCGTAATATGCCCTTTTTGGGGGCTGTGGCAAGGGGCTGGCTTCAAAAAAAATCAGAGCGTGAAGGCAGAAATGTAAAACTGATTGTTTCCCGGGAGTCTCTGGTCCGCCCCTTGGAAGAATGCATCCAGAAAATGGGGGGGGGTGCCCTTGCCGATGTTTCTGTACAGGTGGCTCCCGAGGATTCTGAAGAGCGTAGGATACTTTATGGGTCTGCGTCGGCGGCTCTGGCAACTCCAGGAACGGTGACACTTGAACTTGCCCTTTCGGGAACACCCTTGGTGGTTGCCACGAAGCCTGATTTGTTGACCTTTGCTCTGGGGGCCCTGTTTGTCCGAACAAGGAGTTTTGCGATGCCAAACATCTTGATGGGTAAAACAATGGTCCCCGAATTTATTGGGTGGCGTTCCATGAAAATGGTACCCAATATTTTAAGGGCGTTGGAGTCTTTGGATCCTGTTTTGTCGTGTCAGTTGTCCAAAGATTTGACAGAGCGCCTGAGCAAGGGCTTCGTTCCTGACTATTTTATAAACAAATTAATCAGCGGCTGAACTTTTTAGCCAGTTCGTCCAAGGATATTCGCATTAGGGTAGGGGTCCCGTAGGGCGATTTCAGCGGATCTTCGCTGGCCATCAGCTGGCTTACCAGCTTGGACATTTCTTCTGGCTTGAGCTTGTCTCCGGCTTGGAGGGCGTTGGCCCTTGCCCAGGCCTTGGCCATGGAATCCTGGATTACGGTAAGGTCCGCTTTCCCGCCGCTTTCAATGCAGGTTTCCAAGAATTCGTGGACGGATTTTGCCGCTCTGGAAATAGGCAGGTTGCAGGGAATGGACCTGATTTGGAATTCTGATCCGCCGAAAGGCTCTACGAAAAACCCAAGGGCCTTCAGGGAGTCCTTTACGGAATCGAAAACATCCCGTTCCATCCTAGAAAATTCAGTCAGCTCGGGGAAGAGCAGTTCTTGGCTGTCAATGGAACCGCCGTTTCTCAAAGTTTCCAGGGCTTGTTCGTATAGGATCCTGCTATGGGCGGCATGCTGGTCGATAACCAAAAGCCCCTCGGCGTCTTCGCTTACGATATAGGTGTTTGCTGTCTGGAACACCGCTGGGGGCGTCCAAGGTGTGCCTTCTGGTTCGGAAGCTTCCTTGTCCCAGAGGGGGTCCCTTATGGAGTCTTCTAGAGAGATTAGCTTACCTGCTTCCGGTTGTGAAAACAGGTCCTGGATCTCATCTTTGTCGGGAGTGTAGCGATTGGTTCCGCTGTCTAGGGCCCGTAGCGTTGTTGTCCTTGGGTTGCCTTCGTTGGTCGCCTTGGGCGTGGCGTTTATCTCCGAACTCAAATCGATAAGGGGGGAGTTCTTTTCCAAATCCTCCCTAAAGGTTTCCCGGATGGCGTGTGTGACCACCAGGAATACCAAGTTTTGGTTGGCAAAACGGACTTCCCTTTTGGCCGGGTGCACATTTACATCGAATTCCATGTCCGGCATGTCCAGGAATAGGACTGTCACGGGCTTGCACTGGACCCCGTAGGGTTCGTAGGCCTGGCTGATTGCCTTGGCGATGGCCTTGTTCTCGATAGGCCGGTTCCGCAGGTATAGGTACTGGTGATAGCGCTTGCCGTTCTCTTCCGAAGTAGGCGAGATAAATCCTGTCACATGGACCCCTGCCTCGGTGTAGTCCACGGGGAGCATCTTTTTAGCAATGCCCGAACCGATGGCTTCGGCGATGCGGGTTCGAAGGTCGCCAGGAACACCGATAAAGACGGATTTTTCCCCCACCTTGTAGTCAATGCGGATTTCGGGGTGTGCCAGGGCGATTTTCAGGACGATATCTAAAATTTTGGATGCCTCCGCCACTTCGCTTCCAAGGAAGGTCCTGCGGACGGGGGTGTTGTAAAAAAGGTCTTCGATGAGGAATGTGGTGCCACGGCTTGCGGCCACGCCCTCTTTTTCGACGACATTCCCGCCATGAAGCACAATGCGGTTGCTTTCGCCCTGGTCCGTGGCGCTGGTAATGGTCATTTTGGAGACGGCGGCGATAGAGGCCACCGCTTCTCCGCGGAAACCGTTGGTGTGTAGGTGGAAAAGGTCTTCGGCGGAGCTCAGTTTCGAGGTGGTGTGCCGCAGGTAGCACAGATCCAGGTCTGCCTGTCCCATGCCCTTGCCGTTGTCGGAAACCACGATTTTCTGCTTGCCGCCCTGTTCGATTTGCACCTGGATGCGGCTGGCGCCCGCGTCTATGGCGTTCTCCAGGAGCTCCTTGACTGCCGATGCAGGACGCTCAATAACCTCGCCGGCGGCGATTTTATTGATGATTTCATCGGGCAAAATGTGTATTTTGGCGGTTTCCATAGCCAAAATATAGCTATTTTGTCGTTTTTCTGTTTTTTTTGCTATATTCTTTTAAGAGTGAGGGAAGTATGTTATCGAATCTTTTTTTGCAGTTGACTCATATTGAACTTTTGATGTCCTACTCGGTCAAGGACATTTTGACCTTGGTGAAGCGGGACCCTCGGTTTACGGTGAAAACCTTAAACGACATGTATTTTGAAGATTCCATTGTCGATGAATCGGTACACCGCTTGGCCATGAATAACGTAGTTAACTGGCTTTATGACCGTGGGGAAAATCCGGACGCCTTTGTTCAGCGGATTATTGATCGCTGTGCGGCCTTTGAAGGGGTTCCGGCCCGCAATATCCTGCGTTCTTACCTTCCTTACATCTCCCAGTTCTATTCGACCCAGGACGTTCGTCAACTTTGCCTGGACATTATCCCTAAGCGCTATCCCTTGCTCAAGGAGTCCAAGTTCCTGCGCCGTGAAGTGGTGGACGGGAACAGGAAGGAGTTCTTTACCTTCAGGTTTGACACTCCGGGGATGCTGGTGACGAACCCCATGCGCTGGTTCAACGGATTGGTGCAGGTTGGCCCGATTCTTTTGGATACGGCTCCCTACGAGCACATGGAGTTCAAGGCGGCACAGACATCCTTCATGGAAGCCTTGGAAAACCGCATGACTGCGGAGGCTAAGGATGACGGCTTTATCTATGTGGATGGCAAGAAAGTTGGCCAGAATATGTCTTTTGACGATTGTCTCGCGGAGAATGACCTAGAATGGGATGAATCTGCCGAAACAAAGATGACCTGTGTCAAGGCCCTGGAAAATGTCGTTGATGAGAAAACGGGTGCGGTGCTTATCCACAAGGGGTGCTATTACGGCGCCCCGGCAGCTATCGTTTTCTTCGACTATAAGGCCAACGTAGTAGTTCCCGAGCCCTTCAACAAATTGATGAGCGCAGTGGTGAAACAGGAATTCGACTCTTGGCAGCCAATCCAGAAGGCCCAGGAGCAGTTGCTGGAGGCCATGAACGACTCCGTGACGGTCATTTACTACAAGAGCGATGACTCTATCTCGGTGAATAGCAAGCACCTGATGCGCAACGTTCCTGCCCGAATCCTTCGCAACTTGCTTCGTGAATATACGGCGACGGGGCGTGAAGAGTACGAAAACCGTGAATTTAAGCGGGACCCGGCTATTTGCATGGATCCCCTGCGCCCGAATTTTGAAAGCCGCCTGAACCGCGTTATTGCCCATATCAATGGCACCGACGACAAGGATGGTAACGTGACCGAGGGCGTCAAGAAGTACTTTGAAATTGAACGCCACCGTCGCGGCGGCTTCCGCTTTGTCCCTAAATGCAAAATTATTTTTAGGGAAGAGTAGGATTTGTAAGAAAGAAATAGAAATTTAAATAAGAAAAACAAAAGTTCCAAAAAGCCAAAGATTTGGTATATTTGGATCGTTGGGATATTAATGGGTAAATCTTAGGGCACCTATATCATTGCTCCCCTCCTGATGAGCTCTAAGTACTTTTGATTTCTCAATATTTTCTCCTTCTTAGGAACGGTCTCCCTTGTGGAGGCCGTTCTTATTTTTTTTTACTATATTGTACATTTGAGCAAGGAGTCCTTTGATGGCGAATGTGGTAGATGATGTTGTCTTGAATCGTGAACTGAACCCGGAACAGGCGGCTGCGGCAAAGAAGATTGACGGCCCCATGTTGATTTTGGCGGGTGCCGGTTCGGGCAAGACTCGCGCTATCACCTACAAGATTGCGCACCTGGTTTCTTACCATCAGGTGGAAGCGGATAGGATTCTGGCGGTGACCTTTACCAACAAGGCCGCTCGCGAAATGAAGGACCGTATCCAGAAGCTTTTGCAGGTTCGCCTGGCCTTCAACTGGATGGGAACCTTCCACTCTGTGTGCCTGAAACTTTTAAGGCTTTGCCTGACCAAGGATTTCGTGATTCATGCCATGGGCGGTTCCTGGTACGACAGCAATTTCTCCATTTACGATGACGACGACCAAAAGAGGATTTTGAAAGAAATTCTCAAGGAAGAACTGGGTGACAACTACGATGCGGCCGAAGTGAAGAAATTACACGGCGCTATCTCCCGCTACAAGAACACCATCCTGTATACTAATGGCGAAGCGGTTTTGCAGACCCCCGATGTGGCCATGATGCGGGCTGAATTTGCCGACGAAGAGCGAAAGGCTCGTCTCTATGCAGAATACCAGAAGCGCCTTAAGGAATCCAACGCCATGGATTTCGACGACCTGTTGTTCAATACGGTGCTGATGCTTCAGAAGGTACCGCATCTTGCAGACCAGTTGAGCGAGCGTTACAAGTATGTGGTGGTGGATGAATACCAGGATACCAATGATGTTCAGTACGAGCTCCTGAAGTTGCTGATTAACGAACAGAAGAATGTAACGGTGGTGGGCGACGACGACCAGAGTATCTACGGCTGGCGCGGAGCCAACATCAAGATTATCCGCAACTTCCACCGGGATTTTGCACCGGTAACCATCGTCAAGTTGGAACGAAACTACCGCTCCACCTCCAACATCGTAAAGGGGGCTGGCTCGGTCATTGCCAACAATGTTCGCCCGCTGGAAATGCAGAAGGTGGTGTACTCCAAGGAGGAAGCGGGAGACCCCATTCGTGTGCGGCATATGATGGACGACCGCACTGAAGCCCAGCAGATTGCTGACTTTATTGCCGCTGCCGGTGAAGAGAATTATTCCAAGACGGCGGTGTTCTACCGCACCAATGCCCAGTCCCGTGTGATTGAAAAGGCTTTGAATGACAACCGCATTCCTTCCGTGATTTTTGGGGGAACCAGGTTCTGGGATCGTAAGGAAGTCCGTGATATCCTTTCTTATTTGCGCTTGCTTTCTAACGAGAAGGACGATGCGGCCCACCTTCGGGTCATCAATACGCCGCCCCGTGCCATCGGAAAGACTTCTGTGGAATCGGTCCTTGCCCGAGTACGCCATGGCGAAGGGACATTCTGGCAGATGCTGGTGGCAGAGGCCAACGGTGCATCTCGCTCCGCACCCAAGCTGAAAGGTTTTGTGGAACTGGTTGAAACATGGAAAGCCCTTGTGGCTGCGGGGGAGACTCCGTTGCCACTTTTGGCGGAGCGTATCGTAAACGATATAGCCTACAAGGAATTTCTGCGGAAGGATGATGAACTTTCGGCAGACGAGCGTATCGGCAACGTGGATGAAATGATTAACGCCATCCGCGAATTCGACGAAGAGCATCCGGGGGCGACTTTGGATGCCTTTCTCCAGGATATCTCCCTTTTGACGGATGGCGATAAGAAGGTGGATGAGTCCAAGGGCCAGGTGACTCTCATGACCATTCACATGGCGAAGGGCCTGGAATTCCATACGGTCCACATTGCTGGCTGTGACGACGGCATCTTCCCGTTGATTCGTGAGACATCCATGCTGAGCGTCAAGGAGGCGAACGACCAGCTTGAAGAAGAACGGCGCCTGTTTTATGTAGGCTGTACTCGCGCCGAAAAGAAGCTTTACCTATACCATGCGGAACGGCGGTTCTTCCAGGGGACGATCCGCCCCTTCGCGCCGTCCCGTTTTTTGAAGGAATTGGACCCTTCTGTGGTGGAATTCACGCCTTGCATAGATGAACGCCCCGCCTTTTCGGGCTGGACTCCCGAAGCGCCCGCCGCACCGCGCTATAAACAGGCTCCGGCCTTTGCTCGCAATCGAAGTCCCCTTTCGGGTTCCAGAAGTTCTGTTCCGGAGTCGGTCCGCAAGAACGACCGGCGGATTGTATTCCGCAATCCTGTCAAGGTGGCCGCTCCTGCAAGGTCTGCCGATATATCGGGCCCCCGCATTGTCTATGACGAGTACAGCGAGAATCCCTTCCATCCAGGTGCTCGCGTTAGGCATTCCAAGTACGGGATGGGGGTGGTTACCCGCTGCTATGGTACGGGGGACAATGCCCGCGTAGATGTTCGTTTTGGTTCCGACAATACGGTTCGGACCATTATATTGAAATACGCCGCCCTGGAAGTGGTTGGGTAAGGCGACGGGATCCATGCTTTCTTTTTGGAAAATTGCTATATTGTAGCACGAAAAGATTGGAGAGTTCCTATGCTTGAAAGTGAAGAAGTCCTGAAGCTTGCAAAGTTGTCCCGCCTGAGCATTTCCGAAGAGGAAATTCCCGCCATCAAGGGTCACCTGGACAAGATGCTTGACCATCTGGATGCCTTGAAGGCTCTGGATCTTTCTCATGTGGAGCCTATGACTGCCGTTGAGAATGGCGAGACCATTCTCCGCGAAGATGTACCTGTACAGGGCTTTACCTTGGAACAGGCTTTTGCAAATGCTCCGGCGGTGGAAAACGACCACTTCGCCATTCCCAAGGTCATTGGCGGCTAGCAGCCTCCTTTGCCTGGATTTATGTCTTCCGTTTCTTGTATCGTTCCTGCCCGTATGGGGTCTTCCCGGTTTCCCGGGAAGCCGCTTTTTAAGCTGTGCGGCAAGGAGATGATTGTCCGCACGCTGGAACGGGCCGCTCTGGCGGAATGCTTTGACCGCATTGTCTGCGCTACCGACAGTGATGAAATCGCCGAGGTGGTGTCCCGCGCAGGGTTTGAATTCCTGCTGACAGGGGAGGCGGCCACGGGCTCCGACCGGGTGGCCGCCGCCGCCCGCGCCTTGGACCTTGATCTGGTGGTGAACCTGCAGGGAGATGAACCTCTCGTTGAACCGACGCTTTTGTGTGAGGTGGCGCGGGCGCTTGCCGAGAACCCCGATTGCTGGGTGACGGTGGCCTGCCCGCTGAAGCCGGAGGATGTTCCCCTGAAGACGGTGGTGAAGGTTTTGGTGGAGAGCGGTTTTGCCGTGGATTTCCGTAGGGAGATTCCGGCAGATGATGCCGGCCGCTGGTTCCAGCACCAGGGTATCTACGCCTACTCGCGCAGATCCCGCGATGAATTTACTTCTTTGTCCCAGAACAAGCTTGAGTTGGAGCGTTCCTTGGAACAGATGCGTATTATGGGGATACGCCCCATCCGCATTGTCCAGAGTCCCTACGAGAGCATCTCTGTGGATGTGCCTTCTGACGCTAGCGCCGTCGAAGCCTTGCTATATGAACATAGAATGCAGAGGCTTCCCGATGGGCAACCTGAACGCACCTGAAAAACAAATCCTACGAACGGCCCTCGTCTTCTTGGTCTTGGGTCTTCTTTTTCGTTACCTCCCATGGGGCGTTCCCGCCATCGGGCAGGTGGATGAATACTCCAATCTGGAATATGTAGTCGAAAGCGCTTCAAAAGCACACGATTCCTTGTCGGCATTTCCTGCGAATACAGACAAAGTAATTCACGGTGGTGCCGCTGTAGGGAAGGCGAAAAAAGGCAAATCCGCAAAAAACAGGCAAAAAAAGCCAAATTTGCCCGTTCATATCAACCATGCCAATGAGAATGAGTTGTGTGCCCTGAAGGGGGTGGGCCCAAAGCTCGCGGAGAAAATTTTGACCTTCCGCACCCAGCATGGTCCCTTTTCTGGCCCCCAGGATTTGGAAAAAGTACCTGGAATCGGCAAGAAAAAAATGGAAGGTCTCCTACAGGGGGTAATTTTTGATTAGTTTTAGGGTGTACATTTTCATAAGTCGTTGAGTATATGAGTGATACGAAGATTTATCTAGGTATTGAGGTTGGGGATGCTTCCCTGAAAGTGGCCCTGTTGGACTCCGCCGAAAAGCGGGTTTTGCGCACTGCCATCTTGCAGACGGGGACTAGCCCTCTGGATGACGTCTACACTTTCGAAACGGTCCTACAGGGCTGGTTGGAGTCCATTCAGCAGGAATCCGTGGAGGCGGTATCCCTTTCCATCCCGGCTTTCCGCTCCATCATAAGGCAGGTCTTTGTTCCTGCCGAGGCGTGCGCCAACCGCGAAGATTACCTGGAATGGTACCTTGAGCTTATTACCAACGCCGAAAAGGGCTCCTACATCATGGACTACCAGGTCCTGTGCGGCGACGCTACTGTAGGCGAGACTGTTCTTCTGATTGCCGTTCGCCGCGAATGGGTGGATGGTGTTCGTAAAGGCTTCCGCAACAAGGGGTTAGCGCCCAAGACCATGGAAGTGGATGTCCTTTCTCTTTTGAATTTGATGGATTCCGCAGACCGTATTGACGGCCTGGAGTGCGTTATCAAGGCCGATTTTGCCGGCGTTACCCTGTTGTGGGTTTCCAAGGATAGGCTCCAGGATTTGCGCTGCGTTTCCACACTCTCCCTGGTGGATAAGTCTGCCGAGGAAGCTTACGGGTTCCTGGCCGACGGGATCCGCGAGCAGATTGAGTTTGCCAAGGAAGACGATGTCTCCTTTGATGTGAAGCAGATCCACTTGTGTGGCGAACTGGCGACGGACCCCCTGTTCATGAAGAACTTGCAGGGTGCCCTCCCGGAGTACCAGATTGTCTTGATGGATTCCTTCTCTAACCTTAGACTTCCGGTGGAAGAAGAAGATTCTGCCGCGGTTCTCAGTTGTGCTGGCGCTATTGGCGCGGCCCTGAACCTGATGGAGGAAGTATGATTCATTTGAACTTGATCGAGGCTGCCGAGCGCTCCTCCTTGATGGAGAATGTGAACCCGGTCCATGTTACCGATGTTCGCGCGGCCCGGAAATCTTCCAAGTCTAAGTTGCTGACCATTGGTCTTGCTGCGGCCTTTGTCGTGGTGGCCTTTAGTTGCTTCTTGAGCGTCTTTGGAGTTCCCGTTCCTTTGCAGGGGGCCTTGCCTGAAGCCTACCTTTCTTTGATTGGTGCCGAAGACCCGAGCCAGGCTTTGACCTTGGGTGCAGGACAGACCACCACGGCTGGTGGAGTCTTGGAGGCCGAAGCGGCTGCTGAACGCGCCGTACTCAAGATGCGCGAAGGCATGACCGTGAAGCAGGTGGTCGGTGAAATCAACCCCAAGGCGCTGTATAACAATAGCAGGAAGAGCTATGAATCGTACCTGCCCTTGGAGAAGCTTTCTTACCAGAAGGCCGCCAGCGCCCAGTTCCTCACTTTCCTTACCACGGCGACGCCCGATGATGTGGGATTCTCGGATTGTATTTTCCAGACGCCCAATTACTACTACATCCGCGGCGTGGCGGCAAAGCCCACATCCCAGCGTAGTTTCTTGGAACGCCTGAAGGCGGTGAGCTCCGATTTCAGAACTCCGCCCCTGCCGGAAAACGCACCGGCTACGGACATTACGGCGTTTGGTCTGTTTAGTGTCTCGACACCAAATCTTGGAGCCGTTTCCAATTTCGTGAAGTCTGGTGAGGTGGCGGAAGAGGTGAAGTTGCTGAAGTCCCTTGCCACCAATGCCAAGCTGAATCTTAAGGGCCTTGAGAAACCTGCGGTGGAAGACTTTGGCGTGTACAAGCGTTATTTGTACACCGTGTCTGCCAATTCGGATTTCCCAGAGCTGCAGAACTTCGCTTCGGCCCTGTTGGAATCCCCGGTACGCGCGGGCGTCACAAAGGTCGAAATGGTTTTTGCCAAGCGCGACATCCAGAGCACAATGCAGCTCGTGATGTTCGTCGTTCCCTAGTATGCCAATTCGTATCACGGGCGGGGATCTCCGTGGACGAATGGTCCCTTCTCCTCCAAGTTTGAAAACAAGGCCTACGGGTTCCAGGACCCGAGAGGCGTTGTTTAATATTTTACAGTCTGTCGATGGATTTCGCATGCTGGACCTGTTTGCGGGTTCCGGCATTATGGGCATAGAAGCTTTGAGTCGAGGGGCTTCCCATGTAGTTGCCGTAGAAATGGCCCATTCCCAGGCGCGGCTCCTGCTGCAGGGCTACAAGGCTTTGTCCCTGGAAAGCAAGCTTACTTTGTACGAAAAGAACGCCTTGGCTTTGGAAAGGGAAGAACTGTGTGCAGGGAGTGGGTTTGACCTGATTTATGCGGACCCTCCCTTCAAGGACATGGACTACCCCGACTTGCGCCCTTTCTGGCAATGGCTTAATCCGGGTGGGGTGGCCGTGTTTGAAGCCCCGAGTAGGAATTTGCCGGCCTGGATGAATGAAGCCGCCGACATGGGGACGGTGCAGATTCGTCGTTATGGCGAATCGTCCCTGGTGATTTACAGGGGATAATTTATATATTTACGGCATGCAAAGAATAGCCGTATTCGCAGGGTCTTTCGACCCGTTTACCTTGGGACATTTGGATATTGTCAAGCGGGCAGCCGCGCTCTTCGATGAACTGTGGGTTGTCCTTGCCGTAAATGCTTCAAAGAAAAACATGTTTTCGGAAGAAGATCGCTTGACCTTCATAAATAAGTCTGTTGCGGGGGTCCCGCATGTGAAGGTAACTTCTTTTGATGGGCTGACCGTTAATTTTATGCAAAGCGTCGGTTCGAAGTTCCTGGTTCGGGGTGTTCGGGGTGCTATGGATGTTGAATATGAGCAATCCATAGCGTGGAACAATCAAACCCTTTATCCTGAATGTGAGACGGTTATTTTCTCTAGCTCTTCGGAGCACTTATCGTTAAGTAGCTCCGTGGTCCGCGAACTTTTGAAGGCTGGAGTTTCGGATACGATGGATGGCCGCGAATTGCTTTCGAACTATGTCCATGGCGAAATCATCCCCCTGTTGTTAAAAGCTGGCCACTAGTCATGATTCCTTTTCGCTTTTTACCCAAGGTCATTCGCGTACTGCTGATTAGTAATGCGGTGGTGTTTGGGATTGCCGCCATCGTGGGTGGCATGTTGGGACTGCATCTGAATTTACCAGGTGTAGGCTATGGCTCCCTTCAGGAATATATCCTCTATTTTGGTTCGTTCTTGCCTACAGTCCCGTGGGAAGCCTGGCGTTATGTCACCTACATGTTTATCCATGTAGACTTTATGCACTTCTTCTTCAACATGCTGATGCTTTGGATGTTTGGTGCCGAGGTCGGACAGTGGATGGGGGCCAAGCATTTTGCGGCCATGTATTTCTTTTGCGGTGTCTTTGCGGCGCTTTTCAGTGTTGCTATGAGCATTTTGGGATTGACCCATAATCCCATCATTGGAGCATCTGGGGCCCTGATGGGTGTGTTTGTGGCCTACTACAAGTTCTTTCCGGAACGGCGTATCTTGATGTTCTTCTTTATTCCCATGAAAATCAAGCATGCCATGTGGGTGATGGTTGCCTTCGATATCATGTTCGCCAATACCGGCGATGCCATTGCCCATTTTGCCCACTTGGGCGGCGTGGTGGCGGGCTTTATCTATATGGCCCTGTACCAGAATGTGTTTACCAAGGCCTCCAGCTTCCTTTACAATTCGCCACTTTCGGGGCTCTTCAGGTTGTTTTCTAAGTATCCCGGCCGTTACAAGAAGTGGGATAATCCGTTTAATAGTGACGCTCGTGAGATGCAGCGGCCAGAAAAAGAGAGCCGCGTCGTGGAACCCGAAGTTCTGGAAGGTGAAGTCTTTTACATGGACGAACAGAAGCGGATGGATGAGATCCTGAAGAAGGTCAGTACCGAGGGAATTCAATCGTTGACGGAGTCCGAAAGGCAGTTTTTGTTGAAGGCGAGCGAAAGGGCTCGACACAGAAGAGGTTTTTGATGAAGAAAGTTCTAGGAATGGGCGCTGCCCTGGTTGATATTCTTGCCAATGTGGACGATGCATGGATTGAATCCCAGGGAGTTCAGAAGGGCGGCATGAACATGGTGGATTGGCCGCAGATGGAAAGGTTCCTGCTGTCTCTGGAGAATCCGGTCCGTGTGCCGGGCGGCTCCACCTGCAACACCATGGTTGGGCTTTCTAGGCTTGGGGGTTCTGCTGCGTTCATCTCGAAGATTGGGGATGACGATTTGGGAAGGCTTTTCCAGAAGCATTTGGAGCGGAACGGCGTGGAATCCAAATTGGGAATTTCTGATGCGGCCACGGGATGCGTGTTCTCTGCGGTGACGCCCGATGCCCAGCGTTCCATGTGGACCTACCTGGGGGCTTCTGACTTTTTGGGAAGCGACGATTTTGTGCCCGCCCTTTATGATGGCGTGGGCCTGCTTTACGCCGAAGGTTACCGAGCCTTCAATGCGGATTGTTTCAAGAAGTCCTTTACGCTGGCTCGCAGTCTTGGCGTAGAGACGGCTCTGGACTTTAGCAGTTTTGGTGTGGTGGATGCCTGCCGCAAGACTTTTGATGAACTCTTTGCAGGTAAGATGATCGACATTATCATCGCCAACGAGGACGAAGCCTTTGCCTATGCCGGAGTCAAGGAAGAGTCCGCTCTTGAAGTGCTTGCCCAGAAGGCGAAAGTGGCTGTGGTAAAGATTGGAAAGCGGGGAGCCCTGATTGCCAAGGACGGCGTGGTGACCCGCGTTCAGGCAGGTTCTGCAAAGGCTATCGATACCACGGGTGCCGGCGACTTGTGGGCTTCGGGATTCCTGTACGGCTACATGAACGGCTGGGACATGGAGCGTTCCGGCAATCTCGGAAGCATTGTCTCCAACGAAGTAGTTCAGGTCATGGGCGCCCAGATTCCCGAAGAGGGGTGGGCCCGCATCAAGGAAGCGATGGCTTAATGGCGTCGGAGGTTCTGATGGAAAACACGGTTGCTGACATTTTGGTTCTCGGGTACGGCCCGGCAGGGATTTCTGCGGCGCTGTACGGTTTGCGCGCAGGCTTGGATGTGCAGATTGTGGGCAAGGACGGTGGCGCCCTGGTGAAAGCCCATGCCATCCAGAATTACTACGGTCTTGAAAAGCCCCTGACAGGTGAAGAACTTTTGAAGGTTGGCAAGAAGCAGGCCTTGGAACTGGGCGCGAAGATTGTGGACGACGAAGTGATGGACCTGATGTTTGACGGCAAGGACTTTGTGGCCAAGGGCCTTGCGGGAGATTACCACGGGCGCGTCTGCATCATGGCTACCGGCGCCGCTCGCAAAAAGCATCCGTTGCCGGGCATGGCGGAGTTAGAGGGCCACGGGGTCAGTTACTGTGCCGTTTGCGATTCCTTCTTTTACCGCGGCAAGAATGTGGCCGTGCTGGGCAGTGGTGAATATGCGCTTCACGAGACCCAGGAGCTTTTGCAGGTGGTGGCTTCGGTAACGCTATTGACTAACGGTGCGGAACCTACGGCACCTTTTCCCGACAAGGTCCGCATCGATAAGCGTCATTTGCAGGGCTTGGTAGGTGAAGGGACTTTCCAGGGTGTGCACTACGAAGACGGCACGGAGGAAAACTTTGACGGCCTGTTTGTGGCGCTTGGTAGTGCCAACGCTACGGACTTGGCCCTGAAGGCGGGAGCCGCCTTCGATCAGGGAAAGCTGGTGTTGGACGAAAATTTGCAGACGACCCTCCCTGGGCTTTATGCGGCGGGAGATTGCACCGGTGGCATCTTGCAGGTTTCCGTTGCTGTGGGTGAAGGCGCTCGTGCGGCCCTTGCGGCAATCAAGTACTTGAGAGAGAATAGGGGCTAGGGTTGAAACGCCTGACCCTGCTCACAAATCCGGACATTTGTAATTTACATTGTCCGCTGTGTTTTTTGAAACAGCGGGGTTGTGGCGCTGGCTTTGGCGAAATGCCCATTGAAGTGGCCCGGCGGGCCGTTGACAAGTATTCCGATGTGCGGGAACTGATTCCTTCCACCATGGGGGAGCCCTTGCTGTATTCCCATTTTAGCGAGCTGTTGGATATTTGTAGGGAATATGGAATTCCCATGAATCTGACCACCAATGGGTCGTTCCCTGGAAAGTGGGGGACTGTCGCAGGAATGGAAAGCTTGCTTGCGGCATGCAGTGATATTAAGGTGAGCACATTGTCTTACGAAATGGGCGGATTGACCGAAGGCGAGTGGAAAGAAGGTGTGGGGCGCTTGCTGGAGTCTCGCTGCCGCCTTGAACAGGAGGGAAAGCGCACGGCTTCCGTTTCCCTGCAGGTGACTTTGCATCGGGAAAATGCCTTGCGAACGCCGGAACTTTTGCGGTGGGCGGAACAGGCCGGGATTGATCGTATCAAGTGGAATCCTGTGGTCTTTCTGGATTGCGCGTCACAAGAATTGCGGGAAAGGTTTGCTTTGCCCGAAGGCGCGGTGGGACAGTTGCGGCAGGGACTGCATTCCGACAGGGTGCGCTGCGAAGGGAGTCTGTATTTCGAGAATCGCGACGGTTCCTGTGCTGTGGCTGGAATAGATTGCGATGGGAGTTCTTCGGAGTGCCCCTTTGCAGACGAGGTGTGGGTGTGGCCCGATGGCCACGAGGATCATTGCCCAAATCCCAAGCGAAGGTGGGGTGGGGCGGAATAGCCTGGACTCGGAATAGCGAGATTAGACAAGAACTTTGCTACGCTTCAGTTCTTGCCCTTCGCTAAGAAGTCATTCCGGCCCCAGAGCCGGAATCAGCGTACGGTTAGGACTTGGAATAGCGAGATTAGACAAAGCCTTCATTACATTCAGGCTTTGCCCTTTGGGTTAAGCCTACGGCTTAATCTCTGAATCGGCTATATTCACTTCGTTCATCGCCGATTCAGTCGAACTCACGACTACGTCGCTCGTTCTTAAGTCTCGCTACTCCGCGTATAAAAAGAAAACCACCCTGAAGGGTGGTCTTCTTTTTATCGGAATAGCGAGATTCGAACTCACGACCTCTTGCTCCCGAAGCAAGCGCTCTACCAGGCTGAGCTATATTCCGGTTGGTGGCACAAAGATAGTTAAAAAGGGTGGATTTTTAAAGCCCCTGGGGCTGTTATTTTTTGATTTTTGGGGCAGGTTTCCCGATTTTCAGGATGCTGGAGCCCGCGTTTTCGATTTCGGTGCGGTAGAATACCACCCGGTTCCGCCATTCGGAGCGGACCTTGCGGTCAATAATCTTCTTGACATTCCCGTAGGCTGGATTCCCGCCGCCGTGGATGACTCGCAGTACGCTGAGTCCGGCGATGGACATCTGGGACATGCGTCGTTCCACCGCCTCTGCGGCTTCGTCAGCGGTCATTCCGTGAAGGTCGATTTCGTCTTCGGGTAGCGGAGTGTCCCAGGAGGCGGGGTTCCGGACCTTCCGTCCGTTGGGGTTTCTCGTTCTCACGGGGGCCTCGGCGGCCTTTTCGGCTTCCAGTGCCTTGTCCTTGTCTTCCATGTGGTGGTTCTTGACCCATTCCAGCTGGAAAAGTTCTTCTTCGTTGAAAGCCATCTTTATACCTTGAAATTCTTGTGGTAGTTCCAGGTCCACTGCTCGGGGTGCTCCTCGATCCAGTGCTCCACATCGGCGGCGATGGCGGCGATGAGCTTTGTTTCGCCCTCGGGCGTGGCGGCCATCTTGGGCGGGTAGTAGTGCTCGAACCGGATGACGTGTTCCCGGACCTTCTTGCCTTGCCTGACGATGGTTTCGCTGTAGGTGCGGAATGTGACGATGCTTGCCCCCATCTGGTTCGCTATGATGGGAAGCCGCAAATAAAGGGTGTCCTCTTTCCCGAAAAGGGAGACGGTGTTGCCCTTGGTGTTGCGCCCCTGGTCCACCACCATGGCAAGGATTCCCTGGGTCTTGAACAGGCCCCGGATGAGACTCTGGAGCTTGTCGGGGTGGTACTCGGTGAGATGGGGGTCGCTGCGCAGGTCTTCCAGGCACTTGCGCAGGGCCGCGTCGCCGGCGGAATCGGTGATGAGATGCACATGGTCGCTGTAGCGGCAGAGGATGCGGTGCATGTTCTCAAAGGCACCCTGGTGGATGCTCATGCCCACTACGGTTCCGGCCTTGGCTGCGTCTTGCATGATGGATTCGTTCTCGAAGCGGACCCTTGCGGTGGCCGAAGGGATCCGGGCCAGCAGGCGGTAGCTGTCGATGCCGTTCCAGTAGATGCTTTCGAACACGTCTTTGGGGGAAACCTTGCGCTTGCGGTAGGCGTTCTTCCCCCAGAATCCAGTCTCTTGCAGGAGACGCTCGACGCGGCCGTAGGCACGCTTGGTGTGTAGGGCCTTGTAGATGGGAAAGGCTATCTGGAACAGCACCTCGTAAAAGGCGTCCGGCAGGCGCAGCAGGATGAAAAGTAAGAGTTTGTATGTAGTGACCTTAAAGCGGAACATCTTTTAGGGACTACTCGTCAAACTCCAAGATGTTCCGGCCGAATTCACGGACGAACAGTCGGCGTGAAAGCCCTTCGCCGGCGTAGCTGATGGTAGGCGAAATCTCGTAGAGCTTGTCGTCATTGACCTGTACATGGGCCTTCTTCAGCCATTCCTTGTGGAGCTTGCCAATCATGGTTCGTGCGGTCTTGGGGGAGTCGTTTCCGTCGGCGTTCTTGACGGGGCTGAATTCCTCTTCGCGGATGACGCCGAAGGGCAGCATGGACCCTAGCTGCGGGAAGGCGTCGAACAGGAACTGCTCGAATTTCCAGCACTTCTCGATGCCGCAGACGGTCTTGCGGGCGGTATGCCAGGGGAGCCTGCTGGTCTGTAGCTTGCGGAGTCCTGCAAGCTTGAACAGGTGTATGGCGATATTGCCGCCATCGAAGGTGAGGCTGCCGTCGGCATTGGTCATGTCGCGGTAGTTTTCGGGAAGGTCGCTGTATTCCACCACGCCGGGCTTGCCGTTTTGCAGGGCGAATATGCCCACCTTTTCGCTCGGGCCTGCCTTGTGGACCACCTTGGATGCGGACATGCTGCGGCCTTCGCTGGCAAGCGCCCCGATAAAAGCCGGATCGCAGATGCGGCACAGCGCGTTATCTACGCTGTAAAGGAACACATACTGCACGCCCTTTTCGGCGAGCCAGGCCAGGGTACCGCTCTGTGCCAAGGCGCGGAAGCAGCCTCCGTTTCCGTCGGGCACCAAGGCCAGGCGGTTGTTCTCGTCAACAACAGCTTTGCCATTCGGGTCCAGGGCGCAGATGGTGCCCTGCTCAAAGAAGCGGATGTTGTCGCGGTCCATGCCGAAGAACTTGTGCTCGGTAAAGAAGTTGACGGTAGCTTCGTGATTCAGCGGGCTGGTCATGATGCACCAGGGAATGGGATGACCCACCTGGGCCGACAGGTTTTGTAGGCGTTCCGCCTGCAGTTGGAACAAACTCTTGTGGCTGGGGAGCCCGATGTCGAACATTCCCTTAGGGCCGTCAAAACCTAGGCGAGATCCCTGGCCGCCTGCTACCAGAAATGCGGCCACCTGGCCCTTTCCAAGCAGGATTTCGCCGGTCTCCTTCCAGTATTCGTAACGCAGGTCGTCGGCAGCAATCTTGAAGGGCATGGGCTTCAGGTCGGCGGAAACATTGTCCTCGAGAGAGGCGGCGGACTTTTCGGCGTAGAGGGTTTTCAGTTCTTCCCAGTCCTGGCTTTGGATGTCACGCTCTAGAAGGGCGCGAGTCTCGCCAGTCAAGGATTCCAGCTTGGCGACGAGTTCTTGCTGCCCCGCCGCTTTCAGAGTTTCGATAATGTCCATAAGTGCTACCTAATCCCGAAGAACACCACCATGCTGAAGATAAGGGCGAAGATGCTCACCAGGTGCATGCGCCACACGATCTTGGAATTCATCAGGGGCTTGCTGGGGAAACGGCCTTCCCATTTCTTTTGGTAGTGGTGGTGTAGGGGTGCGCACAGGAAAAGCCTCTTGCCCGTGCCGGTGGTCTTGCGGGTAAACTTGAACCACAGGATTTGCAGCAGCACGGAGAATGCTTCGGCGATGATGATGATGCACACGATAGGCAGGAACAGTCCCGCCTGCACCAAGATGAACATGATGCCGATGGCGGCGCCAAAGCCCACGGAACCCGCGTCGCCCATGTAGATCTCAGCAGGGGGACTGTTGAACCACAGGTAGGCAAGCAGGGCGCCTGCGATGGCGGTGGCCAGGGGGAACAGTTCGTCGCAGCCCGGCAGGTAGGGCACGCTCAGGTACTGGCTGAAGATAAAGTTGCCGCTCACATAGGCCACGAGACCCACGAAAACCATGCTGGTAAGGATGGGTACGGAGACCAGGCTGTCCAGGCCGTCGGTAAAGTTGGTTCCGTTGGCAGATGCTGCAATCACAAATGTCATGAAGCCCACGAAGGCCCAGTTTGGCAGGTAGATCTGGAAGACATCGATGGGGCAGAAGGGGATGGTCAGGTTGCCCTTGAGTTCGGGGATGAACTTGTAGCAGATGATGGCCACCACGAGGCTAAAGAGGAAATAGAGGAACAGACGGAGGCTGCTGGAAATACCGTCGGCCTTTTCCATGTAGTCGGCAGCCTTGAGCTTGCCAAGCTTGATAAGGCGCTTGGCCTTGACTTTCGCGATGTCGTCGATGGCGCCGATGGCGCTGAATGCCGCAAGGATGATGAGGGTGGGCACCGTGTAGTTGTTCATCTGGCATACCGCCAGGGACACCGCCTCCACGACCACCACCAGCAAGAGACCACCCATGATAGGGGGACTTTTGGCCCCGTCCTTGTCGAAATCGCTGGTGGCGTCTAGCCTTTGCATGAACCTGATGTACTTGGGCATCAGGAACAGCACGAGAATGATGGAGAGCATGGCGGCAACGCCTGCGCGGAACAGACGGCCGTCGAAAAGATCAATGCTGGTAATGTGATAGAGCCAATGGCAAAGCATAGGCAAATAATAAAAATTTCTACATTGTATGGCATGAGCGAATTGCATATCAACTGCCCCCATTGCGGCTCGTCCTTCCAGGTCATGGTGAAGGGCGAACCTTCCAGCATGATGGTGTTTTCTTGCGTCAAGTGCAAGACTCCGCTGATGTATTACGGGGGCGAGACTGCCGAACTGGATAGGGAAGAATTTGCTGGGCTTCGGAAGCGCTTGTCCAAGGTGCTGGATGTGGTCATCAGTAGCGACTCTTCTGTCAAGGATGTGGCCGATTCGCTGCGCCGCATGGTAGATGCATCCAATGCCCTGGCCGAAGAGCGTGAAGAAAAGCGTGAACTTTCTCGTGAAGGGGAAGGCCGTGCCGCTGCCATTACGGACGAAGCCCTGGAGCAGTTGCAAAGGGACCTTGCCGAGATGGATGTGGACAAGTTCCTGGAAAGCCTGTAGATGCTTGAATTTTTTGTAGCCGCCCTGGTTGTGGCTCTCGCTCCCGGTCCTGATAACTTGTTTGTACTGGCGCAAAGCGCCACCTATGGCGCCAAGGCAGGCTTTTGCATTATTGGGGGGCTGTGTACGGGGATAATGGTGCAGACGGGCCTTTTGGTGGTGGGCGTGTCCGCCCTGATCGCCGCAAGTCCTGTGGCTTTTTTCGTGATCCAGTGCCTGGGGGCGAGTTACCTGCTGTTCCTCGCATACAAGAGTTTCCAGGTACGGGCAGGTGTGGTTGCTTTAGACGAGAGACGTGTAGGAGTGGTGTCGGCCCGCAGGCTCTACCTGCGGGGCATCATCATGAACCTCACGAACCCGAAGGCGATACTTTTCGCGCTGTCCTTTATACCGCCTGCGGTGAAGATGGACAGCCCCTTGAGCCCGTCGGTCCAGATGGCGATTCTCGGGTCGGAATTCGTGGTGGCGACCTTCATCGTGTTCGGAACAGTCGCGCTTTTGGCGGGTGCCGTCAAGAAGTTCATGCTTAACAGCCCCAAGGCGAACCGCAACCTGAACTGGTTCTCCGGTGCGGTATTCCTGTTCATGGCCGTCGCGCTGTTTGCGCTTTGATGGCGGCGCTTTTGCGCGCCACCTTCCTTACTTGTTCAAACGCTCGGTAGCAGCGGCAACACTCAGCAGGTCCGCTTCCATGAAGGGCTTGCCAATCCACTGCAGGCCCACCGGGAGCCCGCCGGCCATTCCGCAGGGCACGCTTATGCCGGGGAGACCAGAAAGGTTCAGGCTTACGGTGTAGATGTCGCTAAGGTACACGGCCATGGGGTCGGACTCGTTCATACCGCACTTCAGCGGGAGCCCGGGCATGGTGGGGCTTGCAATCACGTCCACCGTCTTGAATGCTTCGGTGAAGTCGTCGGTGATGAGCCTACGGACTTTCTGGGCCTGCACATAGTAGGCGTCGTAGAAGCCGGCGCTGAGCACATAGCTGCCCAGGAGGATGCGGCGCTGGACTTCCTTGCCAAACCCTTCGCTACGGGACTTGGCGTAAAGGTCGAACAGCTTGCGGGCCTCCTTGCTGCGGTAGCCGTAGCGCACGCCGTCGTAGCGGCTCAGGTTGGAGCTGGCTTCGGCGGTAGCGATGATGTAGTAGCTGGAGACGGCGTAGCTGATGTGGGGGAGGCTGATTTCTTTCAGGGTGGCGCCTTCCTGTTCCATCTTCTTCAGCATGGCGTCTATGGCGGCCTTGCAGTCCTTGTCCAGGCCTTCGCCAAAGTATTCCTTGGGAATGCCAATGACCTTGCCCTTGACGCCGGCATCAAGCTTGGCGCCGAAGTCTTCGGTGGGTCTTGTGCTGGTGGTGTTGTCGTTGGGGTCGATTCCGCAGATGGCAGAAAGGAGCGTTGCGCAGTCGGCCACGGTGGAACCGAAGGGGCCAATCTGGTCCAGGGAGCTTGCGTAGGCCAGGAGTCCGTAACGGGACACGCGGCCGTAGGTGGGCTTAAGGCCCACAACCCCTGTGCAGGCGGCGGGTTGACGGATGGATCCACCGGTATCGGAGCCCAGCGCACAGGGGACCGTGCCTGCGGCCACGGCTACGGCCGAACCGCCCGAGGATCCGCCGGGTACGCGGGACTCGTCCAGGGGGTTCTTCACGGGACCGAAGAAGGAGGTCTCGTTGCTGGAACCCATGGCGAACTCGTCCATGTTGGTCTTGCCCACAATGACAGCGCCCGCCGCTTCGAGCTTTTGAAGGGCGGTGGCCGTGTAGGGGGCCACAAAGTTTTCGAGAATCTTGGAGGCCACCGTGGTGCGGGTGCCTTCGAGACACATGTTGTCCTTGACGGCCACCGGGATTCCGTCCAGAGCCCCAAGGGACTTACCCTGGGCGCGGCGGGCGTCGGACTCGGCGGCCTTTGCGAGGGCGCGCTCGTTCAACACGGAAATATAGGCGTTCAGATTCTTGGTAGATTCAATCTTATCGAGAGCGGCCTTGGCCAGGCTTTCGGCGGTGGCCTCGCCGCTTGCAAGTTTCTTCTGTAAATCCTGAATGGAGTGCATTACCTGTTTCCTCCGGACCATTTCATGATGTAGATGGCGAGCACCATGCCTACGATGCTGACGACATTAATCTTGAGCCCAAGGCCCAACGCAAACTTGATCATGTAGAGGTCGATGATGACCGGATTCGCCTTGTCTCCCAGGAATCCCAGGTTCAGGTCGAAGGAAGCCACGAAGAAGTTGCGGACGATGTTGTCGTAACCGCCGGCATTCATCAGTTCACCCAGTTCCCCGAACAGGAGTCCCAGGCATTCTCCCAGCACTCCGCCGATAATCAGGCCGAGTACGATAAAAAGCAGCAAACGGGCAAAAGAATTTCTTTGAGTCATGCCGCTAATTTAGAAAAATCGGTGCACAAAAAAACGCCCGACTTGCGCCGGACGTTTCAAACTTGCGTATGTAACGCTTATTACCTGGAGTAGTATTCCACCACCAGCTGTTCTTCCAGCTGAACCGGAATCTGGTCGCGGAGGGGGAGCTTCACCAAGGTGCCTTCCATCTTGCCGGCATCCACGGAAAGGTATTCCGGAGCGGCAGGAGCGTTGGCGATAGCTTCCTTGATCTGCACGTGTTCCTTGGAACGTTCGCGCACGGCGATCACGTCGCCGGCCTTGACCAGGCGGGCGGGGGAGAAGCTACGAACGCCGTTCACAGAGAAGTGACCGTGGGCCACATACTGACGGGCGGCGAAAATGGTGCGGGCAAAACCCATGCGATAGACGAGAGCGTCAAGGCGGGTTTCCAGGAGGATCATCAGGTTGTCACCGGCAGAACCTTCGCGACGGTTGGCTTCCTTGTAGGCTTTGGCCAACTGGGCTTCGGAAATGTTGTAGGTGAAACGGAGGCGCTGCTTTTCCACCAACTGCTGCTTGTACACGGAAGCAGACTTCTTGCGGTTCTGACCATGCTGGCCAGGGGCGAAGTTACGGCGGTCAAGGGCCTTTTGTGTTTTCGGGGAGACGGCAACGCCGAGAGAGCGTGCGACTTTACCTTTTGGTCCGCGGAAGGACGACATATTGTACCTCGTAAGGAAGCTCTTTGGTTATGCTTGCAAGCTGGCAGAGCTTGGCGCGGTTTGCAAGAGTGAGCCCCAAGATAGAAACTTGGGGCCGTATTTTCAAGGGGTTACTTCACCACGATATGCAAAGTATCCCGTTTTTGGGGGTCCAGAAGGCTTTCGGCAATAAGCTCTGCTTCGCTGCCAGACCCACCATAGATCTCCAAGACCTTGGCATCGTCACTGCCAGTGGACTCGATTTTCTGCTCCCCTACGCACAGATCGTAATCTATGGGGCCTATTATCAGGGCGTACTTGCAGGGGATGAACCAGTTCACGGCCCCGTTTTTGGTGCTTGTGGGGGCGGACTCGAAGGCCAAGTCGTCCAGCTTCAGGGACTGCTCTTCTTCCACCTTTAGCGTATCCATGGCCTTTTTGGCCTTTTTGTCATAGAAGTTGAACTTGGTGAGTGCTCCCGGGCGTTTGACCAGGGTGTAAAGTTCCAGTTCCTTGGCGTCTGTGGTGTTTTGGCTGTTGACCATCTGGAAATGGAAGTAGACGGGTCCGTCGCTTTCCACCTTGTAGCCCATGTTCGTCTTGGAGATGTCCTTGAGCAGCTTGCCGTTCTTGCCTAGGACGCTGTAGTCGATGACCGTGAAGGGCTTGGCTGCTCGTTCCCCGTAACCCTTGAAGCGGTGCTCCACCACCAGGGTGTCGCCCTTTTTGAAGTTGCCGAGCCAGACATACTGGTCTTGCCGGAGTTCAAAGGCTTCTATCTTTTTGCGGGTCTTCTTCAGAAACTCTCCGGCGCCCTTTAGAGAGTCGGGAAGAGCGAAGTATTCCCCTTGGGAGAGCTTTCTGCTGCTGGATTGAAGCGTAAAGGTGGCGTACGGACCGGTCTGGTAATTTGAAATTTTCTCGGGAAGCATCACCAGTTCCCAATGGGTTGAGTCGTCGGTGAGCATGGTGTTGTTCAGCGTGTCCTTTTCCTTTGCAATGGACTTGCCTTCTTGCAACAGATTTAACTCGTTTATCCAATCGCCTTCGGCCCTGATGGTGACGCTGTTGCCAATAGCGGCAGCGAAGTTGAACCGGATGCTGTCAGGCGAATTGCCTATTTTCAAGATACCCCGGAAGTTTTCCTTTAAGGTGATATTGGTCTTGTCCGTGTCACCGGTGTACTTGTAATAGCCGTTGTCCACATGGGCGAACAACCGCATGTGGGCGACATCGTTGAACGCCGCCCTCAGGTTCACATAGTAGTAGCCGTCTTCGAAGATCACAAAAAGGTTCTTGTTCAGCTCGTCTCCGCTACCCGGGATCACGAAGCTGTCAAAGGTGCAGTTGTCGGAAATGCAGCGGGGCAGCATGGGGAGCATGTTCTGCCCAAGTTCGCTCATGACACGCATGGTATCCTTGTCCATACCGTTGGTGGTGGTCACGATGCTCACACGGTCTCCCTTTTTCAGATTGCCCAGGAACAGGTTGATTTCCTTTGTTAGGGAATCGATGCAAATGGTCTTCTCGGGACATTCCGTTTTTCCAGTGGAGTCGGCAACGGGCCGTTGGATATAGATGTTCGTGGTGTCGTCCATGACGATTTCGCTATCGTAGTCGATGTCGGCACGGTTGCTTGTACCTGAACTGGAGTAGAAGGAGCTATCGGCAAACTCGCCATCTTCGTCAGAAAAACTGTTGGTGTGGGACGTCTCACTGCAGGCAAGCAGTGAAACGATCGTCGCGATAAAAAGGGTGAAAAACAACTTGTTCATCGTAATGCCGTCCTAGTTCAAGATGTAGAACTTCTGTTCTGCACTAAAGGCTTCGCCGTTGACTTTCAAGGTATACTTTCCCGTGGGGAACTCGTGGGCCTTGAACTTGAAGTGAGTCGTCTTTTCGCCAGCGAGTTCACGGGCGGCCACCATGAGCATGCGGCGCCCGAATTCGTTGACAATTTCAATCTGCACGAATTGTGGATACCCTACGGTCAGGTCGAAATCGCATTCCAGGGAGTAAATGTCGATGTGCACCTTGGTGAGTGTGTAGCCACCTTCCATCACATCGCCGCTTACGGAGCGGGTGTTGTCGAAATAGCCCACATAGAGCGCCGGGGCGAGAGCCCTGCTCTGGTTGTGGGAGTGGATGATGGTCTCTCCAGGATCCACGGCGGTGAGGATCAGGGTGTACATGTTGGAGGGGTGCTTCCTCTTGAAGAACTCCGTCAGGGTTGGGGTCCTGAGGAAGGCGCCCAGCGGAGCCTTGGGGTTAAGCGTAATGAGCCCCAGGAAGTCCGCATGCTTGGTGTCGATGCCACCGCCGGAGTTCTTGCGGATGTTGAAGTGGCCACCGGGCTGGGGAAGGTTTGCAGGAGCGTTTTCCCAGGTCAGTTCGTCGCCACGCCAGTCTACGCCCAGCTTGCCCTCGCCAAAATCCATCTCGCGAGAAGTTTCTTTCAGACCGAATATGTTGAACTGCACCGGCTTTTTCAGGGAGTCGGCGTTGTATTCCAGCTTCAGGCCTGCATCGAAGAGCGGTCCCGGCAGGGCGGACAGGTCGAACTTCAGGTAAATCTTGCCCGCGTCGTTGGTGTCGTTTGCCACCCTGAGTGCCGCATCGTTATTATGGGGGGTAAAGTTGTCGAAAGAGGAGATCCAGGTGTCCACGCCCTTGCCGCTTGGAGCACCGTCGCCTGTGTTGTCGATGGTGGTGTACTTCTTGTCGAACACATAGACCTTCCCGGTGTCGGCGCCGGTCTTTGTTCCGTCGTCGGCCTTAAAAATCAGGTTGTAGCGGCCACTACCGGTAAAGGAGACATCCGTCTCGTAATCGGCGGTGTCGGAGAAGATGACCTTACCGGGACCAACGCCTTTGCGCCAGAGCACCGGGTCCCTGCAAAGGCCATTGCCACGACCGTCGTCCTCGACGGTTCCCACCAGGTGGATCTTGCCCGGCTGCACCACGATCATCTCGTCGGCGAAGGAGACCTTCGGCGCCTCGTTCTGGCCCTGCTTGGGAGCGTAGCCCGTGTAGAGGGCCATGTTCACGCCACCGGTGCTGTTCTTTTCAAGCTGGGCGTCTGTCAGGGCGAAAATGGCAGAACCCATGCGGGATTCTTCCACAATTTTCTTGTAGGGGTTCCCGCGGGTCAGGACTTCCTTGAGCCCCTCGATGGAAAGGCTCCCGTTGTCGTTGATGAACATGGGGGTGGTCTTGGCCTTGTCGCTGGCGATGACCTGCACGCCCAAAAGTTCCGCGGCACCTTCGTTGTAGTTCTGCAGGATGGTGTTGCCGTCCTTGGAAGTAAGCCCCAGAATCCATATAATTCCGCCATTGTTCTGGATCTTGGCGCCCTTGGTGTCGGAGAACATGGAAATCTGGCGGCCCCAGAGGTGCTGCTGGTTTATTTGGATAGAACCGACGGAAACGTCTTCCATGTAGATGTCGCCTACGCCCAGCTCGTTGGTCTCGAAGGACTTGAACATCATGTTTTTCAGGAGCACGGCGCGCTTGGACTTGTGGATGATGCCGTTTCCGAATTCAGAGAACCGTTCGATGGTGATTTCGTTGAAGGCGCCATCCTCGATGATAAACTTGCCCTTTCCATCGATTCGGCCTTCGGTCCCGAGTACCCGACGGATACGGTTGCGCAGGTAGATGTCGCGGTTGATGGTCCAGCGGCCTCCGGGCGGGAAGTAGATGGTCTCGGCACCGTCGTCGATAGCGTCTTGTATAGCCTTGGCGTCGTCGGAACCGGTGTTCATCTTTCCGCCGTAGTCACCGGCGATGGTAGTCCAGGAATCGGACTTCTGGTCGTTCAGGTTGGGAGTCTCTGCTACCGGCAGACGCATGGACTGCTTGGGGCTGTGGCAGAGCTGGAGTGGGGCCTGGGTCACGAATTCCACAATCTCGTTACCCACATAGGTTTCAATGGCGGGTTTCTGGACGCTCTTGATGATTTCCTGGAACCTGCTGGTGTTGACGGAGCGGGCGAACAGCTGCCCATCATTTTCGATGGCGGTGGCCGGCTTGGATTTGTTTGTCCGGTTGTATTCCAGGGTGGCATCCACCAGGACCATAGACGCGCCTTCGCCATGGTTGAACACGGCAGGTACATCGCCCTTAAAACGGAGCCCGCGGTTGGACACCATCTGTCCGTCGTTTTCAAGACCGTATTTCTTTTGTCCGCCCAGGGTCACATGTTCCATGGTTATGTTGTTGGTCTTGCCCGCAATGAACACGCCTGTCTCGAAGCCCTGGACTTCTACGTTTTCCAGAAGCAGGGGGCCGATGTTTTCGGTATGTCCCAGGTCAATACCGTAGATGCCCGCGCTATCTCCGGAATACACCTTCACATTCTTGATGGTGCCCTGTTGGGCGGCGTTGAAACGGATGCCGACGGCACCGGCGTTCCTTTTGCCAGTACGGATGGTAATGTCGCGGATGGAGTTTCTGGGTTTGAGCCCGGGCCCTTCGCCGGTAAAGAGCACGGGGGCCGGGAAATCGGGGTTAGTGAACCCTTGGCATTCGTCGGCCAGGGCGATGATGGTGCCGCCGATGCTTGCGCCCTGCAAGATGGTGCGGCTGTAGGCCTGTTCGGGTTTTTCGCTGGCGGGCCAGGTCAATGTGTTGGTGACCCTGTAGATGCCGTGGGGCAAATAGATGATATAGTCCCCGTCGGGGTGGTCGTTCAGTGCCTTTTGGATGGCCTCCGTGTCATCGGTTTTTCCGTCGGCCTTGGCGCCATAGGGTGCCTTGGTCACGTCGACGACGTTGGAACCCAGAGGGAAGGTCACCTGGGAAAGGGCCGTGGTGGACAGGCTTAAAATCAGTACAAGACAAAACGAAAAAACACGAAACATGAAAACCTCGTTATACGCCTTCAAAATTAAGTTTTTGTCTAGGGCTTGTCTTGGCATTTTTCAAAGACGAAGGGGTTGTGGTCCCCCTGGACCTTGAAAATACGGCGGTCCCGCTCGCATTCCCTTTCGGTGACGGGGTACATCTTGTCCCAGGCTTCGAAAAGCTTGCGGTCCTGGCCGGAAAGCTTGATGCCGTAGGTCTTTTCCATGTAGAAATGCACCCGGGCGATGAGCCCCCGGATTTCTTCCCTGGGCTGGACCTTTTTCATCTGGAAATCCACGATGGTCTTGCAGTTCCCGTACATAGGGGAAGGGTTGTTGGTCCACTGGGAATACATGAAGTTGCTACGGTCCCCGTTCACCTCGCCAATGGCAGGGTAGAGGTTGTGCAAATCCCCTTCCAGGATTTTGAACAAAGTATCGTTTGCGCTGCAGTTTTTGCGGCCGCCCTCTTGCCAGCAGGGCATAAAGTGCCCCATGTTGTGTGCGGTGACTATATGCTCCCACTCCACCGATTCGGCACGCTTGAAACTCTTGCGGCGTGGATTGTCCCGGGGCTGAAACTCGCAGGTGCTGTAGTCCACCTTCTTCTTGTCGCTATACTTGCAGCCGCAATAAAGCGTCTCTTGCAGGTCGCCGTAGTAGATGCGCTTCATCTGCTGGCCGGCTCCCCGGTAGTTGTAGTGCTGGGGAGGGGGGGGCTTGTCCACGGCGGCAAGGGAAATGGAAAACGCCAAAACCGCAAGCGCAATGGAGTGCCGCACCGCCTGCCGGAATGTGGAAATAAGAAACATAGGTATATTTTGAATATAGATAAAAAACTACATTTGTGCCCATGAATTCCGCAGGCATGCAATATTTGGAGTCAAGGCTGATGTTTGGCATGGTGCCAGGGCTTGAGTCCACATTCAAGATTTGCGCCGCCCTGGGCGACCCGCAAAGGGCTTTCCGCACCGTCCATGTGGTAGGCACCAACGGGAAGGGCTCCTGCAGCTACTACCTTTCGGGAATTTTGCAGGCCCACGGAATCAAGACGGGACTTTTCACCAGCCCCCACCTGGTAAGCCTGCGGGAACGCATCCGCGTGAATGATTTGACCATAGGCGAGGCCGACCTGGATAGGCTTTTGTTGCAGGTGAAGGCCGCCGCAGAGTCGGTTCATGTGGAGCCCACATTCTTTGAAGTCTTGACGGTGGTCTGTTTCCTGTATTTTCGGGAGCAGGGCGTGCAGGTGGCCGTGCTGGAAGCGGGCATGGGGGGCCGTCTGGACTCTACCGCTGTCGCCTGCGGCAATGTGGCGGCGGTCACCAGCATCGGGCTGGAACATACCGAAGTCCTGGGCTCTACGGAAAGTGCCATACTTAAGGAAAAGATGGCGGTATTGTCAAATGCACAAGGAGCTGCGCATGGAACCGTGCGGGCCAAAACTTTTGTAGTTGGCGGGCTCTCTGAAAGCCTGCTTGCGGAGGCTCGGGAGTTCGCCGCCGCCGACAATGCAGAAATTCTGGTACCGGGGACCCGCGAAGACATTGAGCTGCCCAACCTGGGGCATCATTATGTAGAGAACGCTAGCCTTTCTATGGCGGCGGCGAGGTTGGTGCTGGATTCCGACGCCTCTGCTGCGGGTCGATCCGCGGCGGGCCGCTATGACGACAAGCTTGCGCTGAAGGCATTGAAGACCCGTTCCTGGCCAGGGCGTATGCAACTGCTCAAGGGTGCCGGCGGAATGGTTCGCTACATTTTGGACGGGACCCACAATTCCCACGCGGCCCGTCGTTTGGCTGAAACCCTGGAAAAGAACTTTCCTGGCCAAAAGTTCCCTTGCGTCTTTGGCGCCCTCAAGGACAAGGATGTAGATGAAATGCTCAAGCTTTTGGCGCCCTGCGTTTCGGAGTGGCACCTGGTGCGGACTCCTTACGAGCGATTCAGGGAGCCGGCTGAGATTGCGAATATCCTGACGGACATGGGTCAGAAGGTGGCTTCTACAGGTCCTCTTTCAAAAGATGTTCTGAACAACATAATGACATCGCCTGTGCTGGTGACTGGCTCCCTCTACATGATAGGGGAGGCCATTGACCTGCTGAAAGATGACTTTGAAGAGCTTGCCTTTTTCCGCAGCCTAACGAAGACCACCAACGAACACCGGTAGGAATTACAAATCAAACAAGTCTGCGTGTGTTCCCGTGCGGGTCAGTTCAAGAATAAGGATGTCGTCTTTTTCTGATAGATTATTTTGTGTTTTGTTTGGGAAAGTCAATCACTTGAGCATTGCCCTCATGATGTCGTTGACGGTGTTATAGGTCTTTATCGAAGAGGGGTTCTTCCTGTATTTCTCGATGAGCTTGTCACCTTCTTTCATGGCCTTGATGGTTTCGCGGTTTGGGCGGTCAATGCCTATTTCGAAGGGTATTTTTCCTTCGCGCAGGACTTGCTTGGTGAACACGTTGTAGAGTCCGGAAATGGTCATCCCGACTTTTTCGCAGAAATCGGCAATGCCTTTTTTATCTTCGTCGTCCAGTGTGATTGTCAGGTTGGCCATTTTTTACCTCAATTGTGTGGTTTTTGTGTGTTTTATCCATTAAAATTACATAAAATACACTTAAAATGCAAGTGTTTTTGTGTGTATTTTGTCTCATTTCGCGTGTTGCCTCCGTTTTTGGTGTGCTTATCTGCATATAAGACGGAGGTATAGGCCGAAAAAAGCCTTGTAAAGAAAACTTTTATGATGGTGTGAAAAAGTGATGCCGGGTCAAGCCCGGCATGACAAAAGGGGAGACTTCCCCCTGCAGCCCTAATACCTACAACCTACTACCTAACCCCTAGCGGCAGCTTTCCTCTGCCGGACAATCAACACGATCAGCCAAATGAGGCCGGTCAAAATCATGAGGCTGCAGAGCGTCTGGCCGCGGCTCATGCCGAACAGGTCCACACGGCCCAGGTGCGCGTCGGGCATGCGGAAGAACTCGATGAAGAACCGTGCGATGCCGTAGCCCATCAGGTACAGGCAGGGCATCTTGTCGTAGAGAATGGGGATGCGACGCAGGTTGTACAGCGCTACGAACAAAAGAACGCCTTCGAAAAGCATCTCGTAGAGCTGGCTCGGGTGGTGTAGCACAGGCGGGGTCACCATGCTGTCTTTTGCCAGCGGAAACCACATGCCGATGGGGCTTGTGGTCACTTCGCCGAAGAGTTCCCCGTTGATAAAGTTGCCGTAGCGTCCCCAGGTGTAGGCCAGCGGCGCCAGCAAAAAACACAGGTTCAGGGTTTTCCACAGGTCCATCTTGTTGCGCTTGATGCCGATGATGGTGAACACGGTGCCAAGGATTAGCCCGCCGTGGTAACTCATGCCCGAGATGCCCACGAAGTGCCCGTTGCTCATGGGAATCAGGATTTCGGTGGGGTTGGCGAGGTAGTAGTCTGCCTTGTAGAAGAACACGTAGCCCAGTCGTGCACCGATGATGATGCCCGCGATAATCCAGGTGAACAGGCTGTCGAACTGTTCCTTGGTGTAGCCCAGGTTCTCTTTTTTGTTGATGTGCAAAAGGGTGAGGTAGCCCGTGGCGAAGGCGAAGATGTACATGATTCCGTACCAGCGCACGGGGAAACTCCCCAGCGTAAATGCGGTTCCGTCGAAGTATGTGGGAATCAGGTTCCACCAGGACAAATCCATGTTAGTTTCCTTTCTTGGTGTTCAAATTCTGGTGCGCCCAGTAGTTCATGATCATGGCGGCCACCTGGGTGGCCGGCTGGCTGCGGACCTTCTGCAAGTCGTGAATCTGCAAGATGACCACCACGATGGCCTTCTTGGGGTCTTCCTTGGATTGGGCGAATCCCTTGAACCATTCGTAACGGCCGTAGGGGTCGTGCCCGTCTAGGGAGCCGGTCTTTCCGCCGATGTCCAGAGCGTTGTAGTTCTTGCGGGCCATGTTGCGGGTAGAAATCTGCTTGCGGGCGGTGCCATTGGTAATAGAGCGGATCATAGCCTGACGGAGCCCGAAGTAGGTGTTCTCGCTGAAGGAGCCTGCCTCTAGGGCGATACGGCTCTTGGGAGCATAAGGCGAGAGGTTTGCGGCCCAGGGGATTTCAAGAGGCTTCTTTGCTAGTATGGCCCGGACCTGTGCTGCCGCCAGCAGCGGCGTCAGGGTGGTGGATTCCGTAAAGCCGCAGCTCACTTCGGCAAGTCCGTAACCCGAGTCGGGCGGTGTGTAGCTGGAGCGTCCGGGGATTCCGCCGGGGAAGTTGGTGTTGTAGCCCAGCTTCTTGGCGGCGTCTTTTAGCCTGCCTGCCCCTACGTTCATGCCGATGAGGGCGAGAGGCGGGTTTGCAGACATAGCGTAGGCGTCTTGCAGTTCGATGGTGGGGCCGGTGTAGTTCTCTTTGACCCTAAGCTGGTTCTTGTACAGGGTGTGGTACGAGCCGATCATGGGAATGGCGGTGTTCAGGGAGTAGCGCTTGCTTTCCATGGCGGCAGCGATGGTGATAGTCTTGGCTAGCGATGCGGCGGGGAAGGTGTTCTTCACGAAAAAGTCCGGCGTGCTCTGGACCTTTTCATCTTTACGTTCGCCCCAGGCGATAATCTCGTTGGTCTGCACGTCTACCACCAAGATGACGCCGTACATGGGCTTGAAACGACGAAGCATGTTGTCGATCTTTTCGGCCAGGAACACGTTCTTCTGTGCCTTGATGTGGGTGGAGTCGATGACCTCGATTTCGGGCGGGACTTCTGGTGTGATTGCTGCGGTGACGGTGGCCTGGGTGTTGGCCAGGTCTTCGGTCTTTTGCTCGGGGGTGTTAAGGGGAGTGCCCTCTGCCATGGCGGTTTCCAGGTCTAGCGCTCCCGAATCGGTGGTGGCACTATCGTTGACGGGGCTAGTGGCAGCAATGCTAGCAGAGTCTACGGTGGCGATGGCCGCTTCTTGTGTTTCGGAAAGTTTTGAGACTTCTTGCTTTTTGCCGCCTCCGAAAATGCAGGAGCCTATCATGAAGCACAGGGTCGCGAATATCCCCAGGGCGATGATGCGGTTGCGGAGCCGTTGGGCGTAGGGCAGGGGTTGAATGGGCATCTGTTAAAGGGATTCCTTGAAGATGGTCTTGCGGTAGTAGGCCAGTTCGGCGATGCTTTCGCGGATGTCGTCTAGGGCCTGGTGCTTCTCCTGCTTCTTGAATTCGGGCAGGTCGGGGTACCAGCGGAAGGTGAGTTCCTTGATGGAGCTGACATCCACATTTCGGTAGTTGAGCCAGCCGGTGACTTTGGGCATGTACTTGTACATGAACCTACGGTCCTGCGTGATGGAGTTTCCGCAAAGCACGTTCAGTTTTTCCTGGGTGAAAGGCTTGATAAAGTCCAGGGTCATCTGGTCGGCATCGTCAATGGAAAATCGGGATTTGCGGCAACGGTCGATAAGCCCGCTCTGCTTGTGGTGCTTGGAGTTCCACTCGTCCATGCCGTTGAAGATATTTTCGGTCTGGTAGATGGCAAGCACCGGTCCTTCGGCAAGTATGTTCAGGTTCGGGTCGGTGACGATAGTAGCCACTTCGAGGATTACGTCTTTTTCGGGGAATAGCCCCGACATTTCCAAGTCCATCCACACCAGGTTCGGTGCGCTTTTAATCTTTGCCATAACGGCGTTAAATCTAGTTTTTTTCAAATAGTTGAGAGCGGATTATGAGCCAATGTTATCTTTTTATCGTTTTTTTCTGCCGTTCCGTCAAATGATAAATAAAACCATTTAATGTAAGCTTTTTATTTTCTATATTAGCCCGCGTTAATTTGTTACACCAATAGGAGCAATTATGGAAGAAGTCGTAATCACTGGTATGGGCTGCGTTTCGGCCCTTGGCAACACCCCCGATATGCTTTGGGATAATCTTTTGCAGGGAAAGTCCGGCATTGCCGCCATTGACCGCTTTGACGTAAGCGCATGCCCCATCAAGATTGCCGCCGCCGTGAAGGAATTTGACGGTTCTGAATTTTTCAGTGCCCGTGACCAGTCCCGTTTTTCCAAGTGCATCCAGTATGCAGTCTATTCCGCCTACAAGGCCCTGGCCAACGCGGGGATTGACCCCAAGGCCGAAGACCCTTCCCGTTCTGGCGTGATTATCGGTGCGGGCATCGGCGGCATGAACTGCTATACCGAAAACGCTGTGACCTGGGGAACCCGCGGTCCTAACCGCGTGTCTCCCTTCTTTATCCCCATGTCCATTACCAACATGCCGGCAGGTGAAGTTTCTAACCGTACCGGTTGGATGGGCCCCTGCTTTGCTGTGGTTTCGGCCTGCGCAACTTCTAACCATTCCATCGCCGCCGCCTTCGACGCTATCCGTCTGGGCCGTGCCGACATCATGCTGGCTGGCGGTACCGACGAGACGGTGAACCCGCTGGCCTTGGCTGGCTTTACCAACATGCATGCCCTGAGCAAGCGCAACGACGACCCCGAAACGGCTTCCCGCCCCTTCGACAAGGACCGTGACGGCTTTGTGATGGGCGAAGGTTCCGGCATCCTGGTGCTCGAAAGCCTGAGCCATGCCAAGAAGCGCGGTGCCAACATCCTGGCCCGCGTTGCTGCCGTCGGCATGAGTGCCGATGCCCACCACATGTCCGCCCCCCGCGAAGACGGCGAAGGCGTGCGCCTCGCTATCGAGATGGCGCTCCGCGATGCAGGGATTTCTCCCAATGACGTGGGCTACGTGAACACCCACGGCACTTCTACTCCTCTTGGCGATGTGGCCGAATGCTCCGCCCTGGAAAAGGTGTTCGGTGCCCGCGACAGCCTGAAGGTGAACTCTTCCAAGTGCATGATTGGCCATGCCCTGGGTGCCGCCGGCGCTCTCGAGGCCATCATTACCGTGAAGTCCCTGCAGAACCAGATGGTTCATGCCACGAGGAACGTGTTCAACCAGGACGAACGCATCCATCTGGACGTGTGCGCGGGCAAGAACACCAGCCATAGCTTCAAGTACGCCCTTTCCGATGGTTTCGGTTTCGGTGGACAGAACAGCGTGCTGCTCTTGGCTCGCGACTAATTCAACATTACATGTTAGAAAAAGCTCCTGGAGTCTGTTCTCCGGGGCTTTTTTTATGAAAAAATAAGAATGAAAAATGAGGATTTTTTATCTTTGTTCCCGTGAAAAATTTTCGCTTCATATCGATAGTCATGGTGGCTCTGCTGGTTGCAAGCGTGTCTTTGTACGCAGCTCCCTACGACCCGCCCACCTGGCGCGATTCCACCTGGGACTATCGTAGCGAAGACTCTACGGACTTGGCCGGCGAGGTTTCTTGGGTCAAGGTGGGGGCGGTGGCATCACTGACGCTGGGTGCCTATGGTGCGGCATACTGGCTTGTGTTCAAAAAAGGCTGGTGGGACGACGATAAGAGCCATTTCCATTTCGAAAACGATTTTGACTACGCCCTGAACCTGGACAAGTTCGGTCACTTTGCGGCAGGCGTGGCCTTGGGAGAGGGCTTTTACGAGGGTTACCGCTGGGCTGGTGCCACGGAATTCCAGTCCTACCTGTTTGCAGGGCTTTCTGCCATGATGACCCATGTGGCCATTGATGTAAAGGATGGGTATTCTCCAGAATGGGGCTTTAGCATTTTTGATGTGATGTCGGGTACTTTGGGTGGATTTTACCCCATGGCGGAGCGCTACATTCCGCTATTCAAGTATGTGGATCTCAAATGGAGTTACTGGATTAACACCAAGGCGTATTACAGACAAAGTGATACCGGTATTTTCACGGACGACTACTGTAACCAGACATTCTGGGCTTCTTTCAAGCCTTATCGCCTGCTGCCTGCAGGGGCACGGAAGTATTACCCCAGCTGGCTTGCCATTGCGGCGGGCCTCAGTATCGACGAGGGCGTGTTCATCAGGCACTACGAGGGGACTCCCCATAGGGAAGTTTATATAGCCCTGGACTATGACTTGGAAGCTTTTCGGCCCCAGAGCCGCCTGGCCCGTACTTTGATCAAGTGGCTCAACTATTTCAAGCTACCGGCACCGGCGGTGCAAGTTTATCCGGAATACCACTGGTTCTTGCTGTATCCGATTAAATTCTAGCCTCAACAAATGTCTTTTTGACTCTGAACTTGTTTCAGAGAACGAATCCGTATTTTTTATCCTAGAGAAAGCACAAAATGTATGGATCCCGTCAGGGCGTTGCCCTTCCAGGATGACGTTTAGGTAGATGTTTTTCTTATATTTCTGACAAATGCAAATGAGACTCCGGATATTGCTCTTCTGGGGCGTTCTTTTGGCAATGTTCGGAACTGCGGGGGCGGCCTCCGTAGTGGGTTCTGAGCGTACCCGGAATTTGCGCCAGCTGGACTACATGCCCATGCTCATGGAGTACCATCGGCAGACGGTGGGCGATACCCGTCAGTTCTTTACCTACCCGAGACGCAATTACGATTTTATCCGTGACTTCAGCAAGACGGAATCTTCTGCCATGGTGTTCTTTGCCGACACGACAGGGGAGTTCTTTGGTACGGATCATCGCTTTGGCTTGGCGGCTTCGCCGGTGTTTGGTGTTGACTACCAGGCAAGAGAGTCCCTGGGCGATACCCTGTGGCCTTCTTTTGATGGGGGACTTTACCTACGGGGCTACGCAGACTCCCTGGACTTTGACCTGGATGCACGAATGTACGCCGGTGAACATTCCGCCCAAAAGCCTAAGAGTTTTGATGGAGAGGTCTTTGATGTGCAGACCAAGGAAGGCAAAGCCGGCGCCGACTATGTGAGTTATTCCCGCTACAGGGCCCACATGGCGCTGAACTATGCCTGGGCAAGGCTCCAGCTGGCCCGTGATGTGCTCCACTGGGGCCCGGGCTACTACAACAACCTGGCCATGAACCAGTATGCCTTGCCCTACAACATGCTTTCTTTGGACCTGACTTTGGGCCCTCTCCGGATTTTCAGCGTCTATGCCGATTTGCGGGTGGATAGCTGGAGCTATAGCCGCAACAATCTGAACGACCGTAACCTGTACGCTCATCGCTATGAGCTTGCTCTTGGAAATTTGACTTTGGGCATGAGCGAAATCCAGGTGCTCTATAACGAGAACAAGCCTTGGCTGTTTGCTCCTATTGTACCGCTGTTTATTGAAAAGGGAAACTACACTGAGCGTGTAAACAATGGTGCCCTGGCTGTTGACATGAACTACCGCCTGTTTAGCGTGGTGCGCCTTTATGGGGAGTTCCTTTTGGACGACATGGAGTCCCCCTATGCGGTGTACGAGAACAAGTACAGCAACAACCGTTGGGCTGGCATGCTGGGTATGCAGGCTGGGCACGATTTTCATGTAGGCAAGCGTCTTCTCCAGGCGGGGACCATTGCCGAAATTGCCCGAGTGGAACCCTTTACCTACTGCCATTACGATACGGCTCAGGCTCAGATGGCCCACCTGGGTGAACCGCTTGGGAACCCCAATGGCCCGAACAGTCTCGCTGTGGACTGGACTTTATACGGACAGCTGGAAATGGGTAGCTTGGGCGGGCTCTTCTTGAGTGTCCATCAGAAGTGGCTTTGGAAGGGGACCGATGCAGGGAGCGGCATCGAGGACCCTTACAAGACGGTTCGCAAAAGGTTTGTGCATGATGCCCCCCTGGTTTATACGGTGACTCCCTCGGTTGGATACCGTGGACGCCATTTGGCCTTTATGGGGGAGTTTGGTTTGGGTGACGAAAAATCGGTTAATGTCCGAACATCATTCATGTGGTAGCGTATGACGAATGTTAGGGAAAAGATCAAGGGAAGTGCACACTTCAAGGCGTTGATGAACAGCTTTAGGCTGCGGAAGCGCGTGCTTGCGCTGTCGGATGCGCTTATTGTGGTGATTGCAGGCCTGGTGGCCAACTATCCGCTGCCCCTGTTTGCGGAACGGGTGGGGCGCCCGGACCAGTTCCTGATTTTTGTGACCAGTGTCATTTGCTGTTTTGGCAGCCTGCTTTTCTTTGGTGCCTATAACAAGCTGTGGCGTTACTTTAGCAAGCGGGATTATCTAAGCTGCGTCAAGGGAATCGTGGTGGGCATGGCCGTGGCGTACGGCTTGGTCTATTTGTTCCACCAGGACTTGTTCTGGGAATTCGCTCTGCTTCACGCATTTGTGGCCGTTGTTGGCATATCGGCATTCCGTTACCTGTTCCGTAGGACCTTTGTGTCATTGGTTTCTACGGGAATGCATGAGGCCGAACGCAAACGCACCATGATTATCGGTGCGGGCAATGCGGCCCAGCTGCTGCTGAACGAAATCCGGAACAACCAGGCAGATGCTAGTCATGGGGAGGATACCGGGTCCGCCAAGAATATCAATCCGGTCTGCTTGATTGATGACGACCGCTATAAGATTGGTAAGCCTGTTGGTGGCGTGCTGGTGGCGGGGACTGCTTCTGATATTCCCAAGGTGGTAAGGGAGCTGCGGATTGAGCTGATCATCTTTGCCATTCCCAGTTGCCCACCCAAGGACCGCCAGGCAATCCTGGATGTTTGCGGAAAGACGGGGCTTCCTGTAAAGGTGTTGCCCTTTATCGGTAGTCTATTGGACACATCTGCGGTAGGAACGGGTTCCACAAGCTTTGTAAGCCAGATCCGCGATATCAAGGTAGAAGATCTGCTGGGTCGTGAACCTATCAAGTTCAACAACTCCGAAATTCGCGAGTTCATTGAAGACAAGGTCTGCATGGTTACCGGCGGTGGTGGCAGTATCGGTAGTGAACTGGTGCGCCAGATTGCAAAGTACAGGCCCAAGCAGGTGATTATCGTGGATATCTACGAGAACAACGCCTACGAAATCCAGCAGGAACTGGTGATGGAGTATGGCGACCGCCTGAACCTGGTGACTCTGATTGCAAGTGTTCGCGACTATTTCCGCATGAACCAGATTTTCAAGAAATATGAGCCCCAGGTGGTGTTCCATGCGGCGGCCCACAAGCACGTGCCCCTGATGGAAAATAACCCCATGGAAGCCATCAAGAACAATGTGGTGGGCACTTTCAACATGGCTACCCTTTCCCTGCTGCATAATGTGAAGAAGTTCGTGATGATCAGTACCGACAAGGCGGTGAACCCCACCAATGTGATGGGAGCGTCCAAGCGTTGTTGCGAGATGATCGTACAGTTCTTTGCCCAGCAGAAGGATTGCAAGACAGAATTCGTGACCACCCGCTTTGGTAATGTGCTGGGGAGCAACGGCTCCGTGATACCCCTGTTCAAGCGCCAGATTGAGCAGGGAAAGCCCGTGACGGTGACCCATCCGGACATTATCCGCTACTTCATGACTATTCCTGAAGCGGTGAACCTGGTTCTCACGGCGGCGAGCTTTGCCCATGGTGGCGAGATTTTTGTTCTGGACATGGGCCAGCCTGTAAAGATTGTAACCTTGGCCGAAAACCTGATCCGCATGTACGGCAAGGTGCCTTACAAAGACGTGGAAATTAAGTTTACGGGGCTCCGCCCCGGCGAAAAGCTGCTAGAGGAACTGCTGATGAACGAAGAAGGCCTGCAAAAGACCAAGAACAAGCTCATCTACATCGGCAAGCAGATAGAGATAGACCCCGACAGCTTTATCAACGAACTGTGGAAGCTCAAGAGTGCTGCGCAGGAAAATGACGACAAGACCGCCATTTCCGCCCTGCACCACATTGTACCCACCTTCACTACGCCCGAAGAATTTAACAAGACGGTGAAGATGCCGAAGGTGTAAATCACCCTTTCAAGAAGAGGATGTTATGGAACGAAAATGGAGAATTCTTCTTTCTTTCGCTATGGCCCTGTTCTTTGTGGCCTGTAGCAATGCGTCCAGTTCCTCAGACGATGAAGAAGACCAGGTGCTGCTCAGCACCACCGTCAAGAAAGACGGCATTGACATGCTGAGCTTTGGTAGCCTGAATCTGGACGTGGCGGCGGATTCGTTCCTTGCGGTATTTGAACTGGGGGACATTGTGACGGTGATGGTGGACGGTTACGACACCCTGGAAGTTCCCGTTGTGCCGGACTACGACGCCGTTTCTCCCGGGGAGCTTTTGCTGCGTGTGGTGTCGGGTAAGCCCCATGTGACTCTGGGCATCAACTTTGGGCAGCTTGCCGTAGCCCTAGGCATTGCAGAAAATGCCCCCGCAGGTTCGGAATACCCCTACAGACTGAAAGATGTCAAGTTACCCATCGAGGTGAATGTTGCCCTGAAGGACAAGGGCGGTTTCAAGGAAAACCTTGAAATGCTGGAATACCAGAACTACGGGCTGGTCATTGATAACTATCCGGACTTGTCCGTGGCGGATTTTGCCAACTTCAGGGAAATTGCTACCACGGGAATGGGGAAGGGGGTGCTCTACCGTTCTTCTAGCCCTATCGACCCGGTGGATGGCCGCAATACATACGCAGATTCCCTGGCCAAGGCGGCCAAGGTGGCGACCTTCATCAACCTGACGGACACGGACAAGGGAGCCAAGGCCTACGAGGGCTTTGACAAGTCCTACTACGCTACGCAGAAAGTGGTTTACCTGTCGTTGCCGGCGTCGTTCACCACCAACCTTTTCAAGGAAGGTCTGGTAAAGGGACTCCGATTCATGATAGAAAATGAAGCCCCCTATCTGGTGCATTGCCAGATGGGCAAGGACCGTGCCGGATTCGTGAGTGCCGTGCTGGAAGCCCTGATGGGGGCTTCTGCCGAAGAGGTGGAGAAGGACTATGTGAAGACCTACGACAACTACTACAATGTGGTGCACGGCAAGCAGCAACGCCTTACGGAGTCGCAGCTGGACTGGTTCCAGGCCTTGATTGTCCGCAACATGAAAATGGCCTACAGTGATGCAGGAGTGGACATCGAGGACTTTGAAAATGTGGATCTGGCGAAGGCCACCGAGAGCTACCTTGAAAAGCTGGGCCTGAAAAAGGACGAGATCAAGGCACTGAAGGAAAGGCTGTCCAAGTAGCGGCCTATTTGCCTTGTTCGGCTTCGGCGCGAATGCGCTCCGCTTCTTCGACGCTGACCGTTTGTCCGTTGCAGATGTAGGCCTTTAGTGTCCCGTCGGCCTTGAGTTGCTTCATGTCGCAGGCCGCTGCGATTTTGCGGGCCGTTTCAAGCGAGGCGTTCCATTGAGATACGAAAATCTCGGAATCTTCGCCATATTTCTTTTTCGTTTTTTCGGCCACGGTGAGCTGGTCGACAATTTCTTGCTCGCAGCTTGAATAGTTGGCGCTGGCCTTTGTATCGGTATTCGTCTGTAGTTCAAAGACCGGTTGGCAATCTGCGGGGGTTAAGTCTTTGAAATCCCCGCTACAGGAGTCGTCTGTTCCATAGGTACAGGCAAACGCCTGGAGTGACAACGACGAGGCGATAATGCTTGTGAGCCTGTAACGACGGCTCCAGAATATGGCGCCAATCCAGAGATAAATCTTTCGAAGAATTTTTCTCATAAAGACACAACCTTCTGCCTGCTAAATATAGTAAGCATAATTTTTTTTGTTATATGCTATATTTAGTTGTGGTAGAAAATGAAGTGGAATGCGCTAATTCTGGTCTTGTTGTGCTCGGTGGCTTTGTTTGCCCAGGACAAGTCTTTTTATTGGGGACCTCGAGTGTCCCTGAATATGTATAGCGTGTACAACACCAATTCTGTTCGTGTACAGTACGGGAGCCCTGCCGACAAGGTGGACCGTCGTGACCCCTACAGGGATGCTTCTGGAGTAGGGATGGATTTGGGATTGGCGGTACGGTACATGCTTGGTTCTTGGGGCGTGGCCGTAGAAGTAAACGCCGGCCTTTGCATGCTTTCGATGGATAATGGACTCTACGGCCGGACATCCTATGATGCGATGGGGTATGCGGAAAGGAGTACCTTGCAGGAGAACCTTGATTTCTTTCGGTTCTCCATGCCGATCATGTACTTCAAAAAGTTCGGTGAACTCTTTTATATCGAAGCCGGTCCGCAGTTTAGCCTGAACTATGCGGATGACCGGACCCTGGGAGAGGACGAAGAAATAGAATTGGGGGGCTGGGAGCCCAACCTGTTTGGCGTTTCAGCCCTTCTGGGAGGGGGCTTCGACATGCCTATCGGGAAAACGAAGCGGATTGATGTAGGCGGGCGGCTGGTTCTTGACTTTACAAGGCTGGAGCGTGACTCAAAAGTGGAGCTTGAAGAACCAGATTCCTTTAGGAAGGTGTCTTCGGCAAAGCTGTTCGCCTGGTATTCCTACCTGGCCTTTTACCTTTAGCAGGCCTTGATGCCGTCGTCCTGGATTAGGATTTTTCCTTCGCGGTAGAGGGTCCCGAGAATTTTCTTGAAGGTCTTCTTGGACATGCCGAATTCCTTCTGGATTGTCTCTGGGTCGGTGTGGTCGCCGTAGGGCAGGAACCCTCCCGCTTCTTCAAGCTTGCGGAGTACCGCACTGGGGCTGTCGCTTTTCATGATGCCCTTGTAGCCTACGGGTGAAAGGTTCAGGGTGATCTTTCCGTCGCTGGTAAAGCGCTGGATGTAGCCCGGCATGGTGTCGCCGATGTAGATGCGCTTGGTGCCGGGCGTGACCATAAGGCGCCCCGTGTAGCGGTAGTTCACCAGAAAGTCCACATAGTCCGGCGTGACTTCGTAGGCGGCCAGCTCCACTCGCTCGCCGATGTGCAGCTCCGATGTGTCGGTGTCGATGAAGCTCTTGATTTTTTCGGTGGCCACCAGGCGGTTGCTCTTGTCGTCCAGCAAGACATAGACTACGCAGCGGTCGCCCCGCTGCAGCTCTCCCAGCTGTTGCTTGTAGGGCAAAAACAGGTCCTTGTTCAGCCCCCAGTCTAGAAAGGCGCCTACGCGGTTCACATCCTTGACTTCTAGCACGGCAAATTCTCCGGCTTGGGCGTAAGGCTTTTGCAATGTGGCGATGGGGCGGTCCTCGCTGTCCATATAGACGAATACATCCAGGATTTCGCCTTCTTCCAGGGAAAATTCTTCGCGGTTTCCGGGAAGCAGTACCCTTCCGCCGGTTTCCAGCTCCAGGTAATAGCCCTGGGGCATGATGCTTTCGACCCGGGCGCGATTGTATTTGCCGATTTCCATAATTCAGTTAAAATATAGGATTTTTTATTGTTATATTCAACAAAGATTTATGATTGATTTTATTGGTGACATTCACGGTCATTGTAGCGAGCTGCGGACCCTGCTTAAAAAGTTGGGCTACGAGGAACACGCCTGCGCGTTCCGCTATCCGGGCGGTAGCCGGAAGGTGGTGTTCCTTGGGGACTACATCGACCGCGGGTGCGAATCTCGGGAGACGGTGGACCTGGTCCGCGCCATGCGGGACGCTGGAAATGCCACCGCCCTTATGGGAAACCACGAGTTCAACACCTTGTGTTTTTGGCAACAGAACGGCGCGGGCGGTGGGCACTTTTTGAAGTCCATTACGGGCGGGTACCTGCGGGACCATTCCTTCAACAAGGTGGCGATTCTCGCCCGGACGGTGGAATCTTACCGCGGGCGACAGCAGGAATTCCGGGAGATGCTGGACTTTCTGAAGACCTTGCCCTTCTACCTGGAAACGGACCTTTTTAGGGCGCAGCACGCCTGCTATGACGCGGAGTGCGTGCAGGCCCTGCGAGATGCGGGCATTGAGAGCTTTGCCGACGGGAACTTTGACGAACTGATTGCCAGGGCCTGCGACAGCCATAACGAATTTGAAGATTCCCTGTTCCACCCTCTGGATATCTTGCTGAAGGGGCCCGAGATGGAGCTGCCTGCGGGCCGTTCGTTCCGGGACGGCGAAGGCGTGGTGCGCAAGAAGATGCGGCTCCGCTGGTGGGTGGACCCGAAGAACGCCACCCTGAAGGAAATGGCGCTCCAGCCTGGCGTGGAATTTGCAGCCGAGCCCGTTCCCGAGTCCATTCGGTCCCGCAAGTTCTACGGTGCGGGTGAACGCCCCGTGTTTTTCGGGCACTACTGGCTTAAAGGCGAACCGGCGCTTATCCGTAAGAATGTTTGCTGCCTGGATTACAGCATCGGGAGTTTCCTTGGGCATGGCCGTATGGTGGCCTACCGCTTTGACGGGGAGCCGGAACTGGATGCCCGCAAGTTCGTGTGGGTGGAGGGCAACTGATGTTGCAGGTGGCGAGATTCTGCGGGTCTCTTAAGGTGACCGTGTTCTTGCTGGTGGCGTTCCTTCTTGTGGTCTTTTGGGGCGTTCTGGGCCAGGTCTCCATGGGCATGGATGTGGGAACGGAGCGTTTTTTCGGGAGTTTTTGCGTCTGGATTTTTGATGTTATTCCCGTGCCTGCCATGAAGGGGCTTTCGGTGTTGGCCGCAATCCACCTGGTTCTTTCCATGATTTTCAGGATGCCTCGGGGCTGGCGTTATGTTGGGCTTTACGGAATTCATGTGGCCCTGCTTTTGCTTTTGGTGGGGAGCCTTGTGGGAAGTGGCGTTCAGGTAAGGTATAACGGCTACAAGAATGTGGCCCCGGAATCGGCCCCTGAAATGTCTGGAGTGTTGACCATGTTCCCGGCAGGGGATAGCCTTGGGACTTACGCCCGGCAGTTGCCCCTGGAAGAGACCAGTTGGGCCTACCATGTGGAATACCGTGGCCGCTATCCCATGTCGCCTGGGGCTTCCATCGACCTCTATACAGTGACCTATGACCCCTTACGCTTTGTGCCGTATCTGTTTACGATCTTGTTGCTTGTGAGTCTTGCCTACTTCTACGGTGGCGTTATGATAGGGAACCGCAAAAAAATATGACCCGACTGCCGTTCCCGAAAATATTCATGCTTCTTTTGCTCGCCGTGGCGTCGATGGCGTGGGCGTCTGAGACGGCTATTGTCTACCAGGGGGAGGTGCGGCCCTTCGGTTCCTTTGCCCGGGATGTGCTGGACGGTTTTTCGGGAAAAACGGCTTACCGTTGCGCGGTTGGGGAGGCAGACCGGTGCCCCCGTAAGATGCAGGCCGCCGAAGTGGTCATAGAAATTATGGGTGGAAAGCCCGCGACTCGGGATTGGAAGCTTTTCAAGGTGTTGCGCAGCGATGTGTCGGATGCGCTTTCGCTCCCGAAGGACAGCCGGTATGTGAGCTATGGGGAGCTTTCCAAGTCTAAGGACCTGCTGAAGTTTTACGCCAGCAGGGAAGATGGCCATGCCGCCACGCTGGAGATGAAACGGCTCTACGGGAATGTCCAGCTTTTCGAGACCCTGGCGGATAGTGCCCGGGTGAAGGATCTTTTCACCCTGGCGGAGCCAGGCCTTGCCGAAAGCGGCTCTACGGTTCGGCGGGTGAAGCTGGAACTTTTGTACTACCTTGTGGACCCGGTGCTGTGGGCCTTTGTGGCGGCCTTTGTGGGGTTCTTGCTCTCGCTTTTGAACCTGAATTTCAAGAAGACGGCCCTGGACCGTGGGGCGAATGTGGCCGGCCTGGTGGCGGCGGGGATAGTGGGCTTGACCCTTGTGGTGCGGCTTGTGGCTACCGGGCGTCCGCCTATGGTTAATTTGTACGAAATTGTCCTGTGGGTGGCCTTTTTGCTGGAATCTTTCGAGGTGGTGGCGTTCTTCCGTTGCCCTCACCGCAGTTTTTCCCTGATGGTGCCTATCGCCTTTGTGTCGAGCCTGCTGCTGTTCTTTGACCGGTTTGTCTTGGAGACGGGGGATGCCTTCCGTGCCGTGCCCGCGGTCCTGAATTCTTCGGTGTTCTTGACCCTCCATGTGTTTACCATCGCCCTTGGATTTGCGGGGGTGATCCTTTCGGGAATTGTGGCCCATGTGGCGCTGTTTCGCTTTAGGGGCGGGGAGATTCCTGGCGAGGACCACCTGGTTCCCCTGCTGTACGGCACGCTGGTCTTTGGGTCGGCCCTCACCATGGTGGGGACCTTGCTGGGGGGCATGTGGGCGGACTTTGCCTGGGGCCGTTTCTGGGGGTTCGACCCCAAGGAATGCGGGGCCCTGTTCGTGATCCTTTGGACTATGCTTGGGTTGCATCTGCGGTCTGGCCGCCTGGTCACGAACCGGGGTTTTGCCCTGTTTAACGCCTTCAATGTCATTGTTACCTTCCTGTGTTGGTTCGGGATCAACCTGCTTGGCGTGGGGCTCCATAGCTATGGATTCCAGAATGGCACGTTTACGGGGCTTGTGGGCTTTGTTTTGGCGGATTTGGCCTTGATTCTGTTCTTAAATTTCTATTTTCGAAAACATGAGTGAGAATGTATCGAATATGGAAGAAGCTGCCGAGGAATCGGCGGAACTTCCGAAAGTGGAAAGCCGCGAAGACCTGGCCCGCATTATCCAGGCCCTGGTTTTTGCGTCTCCGGACATTGTGACCCTGAAAAAGTTGAAGGAAATCCTGGGGGATTTCCTGGATGCCCGTACCGTGGCCGAGGCCCTGATTACCGCCAACGATTCCCTGAACAAGATACAGTCTCCCTTCGAAATTGTGGAACAGGCCGGTGGGTACCGATTCCGGACCCGAGCCAAGTATTACCCCTGGGTGCGCAAGCTTTTTCCGGAGGCCAATGCCCGTAGGCTTTCCCAGGCGGCCCTGGAAACCCTGGCCGTCATTGCCTACCAGCAGCCCATTACCAAGGCCGCCATAGAGCAGGTCCGTGGTGTGGCTTCTGTGGATGGCCCAATCCGTAACCTGCTGGACAAGGGATTTATCTCTCTGGGAGCCCGTGCGGAGACGGTGGGCAACCCCTACACCTACATTACCACTCAAGAGTTTATGAAGTACTTCGGGATTAACCGCATTCCCGAAGACCTGCCCCGCCTGAGGGAGTTCAGCGAACTTCTGGAAGCGGGCAATCTGGTGCCCCAGTATTCCATACCCGAGAACGCTCCCGAGGAGCCCAAGGCCCCCGAAGAGGTTCCCGACCAGATTGAGCTGTCCATGGGAGAGACCTGATGGCCGCAACGCCCTTGATGCAGCAGTATTACGAAATCAAGAAACAGAATCCGGGCTGCATACTTTTTTTTAGAATGGGAGACTTCTTCGAACTGTTCGAAGAAGATGCCGTTGTTGCTTCCAAGATTTTGGGGCTCACCCTTACCAGCCGAAACAACGGGGCCGCGGGGGAGACACCCCTGTGCGGGTTCCCGCACCATGCTGCGGACCGCTATGTGCCCAAGATGGTGGCCGCCGGTTACCGCATAGCCATCTGCGAGCAGGTGGAAGACCCCAAGCTTGCCAAGGGAATCGTGAAGCGTGACGTGGTGGAAATCATCAGCGCCGGAACCGCCATGGACGAGACCAACCTGAACGCCAAGGAGGCCAACTACCTCTGTGCCTACACGCCGGCGGAAACGGCGGGGGAGGCGGTGTTCGCCTTTGCCGATGTGACCACGGGCTACCTTGCGGTGAGCCGGAGTTCGGAGCAGTCCTTCGAGTGCGAGTTCTGCAGGCGCATGCCCAAGGAAGTGGTCATTGCCGAAGGCTGCCAGATTCCCACCGGCATCATGGACATTATCCGCTCCGAGAATATCCTGATTACGGAAATTCCTGCCTTCTTGTTTACGGCGGAACAGGCCCGTGATGTGCTGTATGCCCACTTCAAGGTGGAATCCCTGGTGGGCTTGGGCCTGGATGGACGCGACAGGGAAACGGCGGTGACAGGAGCCCTTCTCCAGTACCTGATGAACCAGAAAAAGTCCGAGCTGTCCCACTTTACGGGCCTCGAGATTTTGAATCTGGACGACTACATGACCCTGGACCCCAGCACCCTCAGGAACCTGGAACTGGTCCGCCCGCTGAACGCCGACGATTATTCTAGCACCTTGTGTTCTGTTCTGGACTTTACCGTTACCGCCATGGGCGGCCGCGTGCTGAAGGACTGGGTAAGCCACCCGCTGATTTCGGTGGCGAAGATTCAGGAACGTCAGGCCGCCGTGTCCGAGCTGGTGGGTAACCCCATGGCTCTGGACGAGCTGAAGGAATCCCTTACCTCTATTCTGGACATGGAACGCCTGATGGGGCGCGTAGGGAGCGGTCGCGCCAACGCTCGTGACCTCTCGGGTATGGGTCGCTCCCTGTGCCAGGCTTCTAAGGTGGCCCGTGTGCTTGGGGAGCTGCATTCCCCGCTGTTCGAACAGTTCCGTCAGGTTTTGGAACTGGCCAGCGGCAGGGGAGAGGAACTTCTCCAGAATTTCAATGACGACTTGCCCCTGACGGTCCGCGAGGGTGGTATGATTCGCGAGGGCGCCAACGTAGAGCTTGACGCCATGAATGCCGACATCAAGGATAAGCGCCAGTGGATTGCCTCCCTGGAAAGTCGTGAGCGGGAACGACTGGAAATACCCAGCCTCAAAGTGGGCTACAACAGGGTGTTCGGCTACTACATCGAGATTACAAGGGCCCAGATGGCCAAGGCCACCAAGCCCATTCCCGACGAATACATCCGCAAGCAGACCACCGTCAACGCGGAACGCTATATCACCCCCGAGATGAAGGAATGCGAGTCCGTCATTAGCAACGCCGAGGTGAACATTCACGAGCTGGAATACCGCATCTTCTGTCAGCTCAGGGACCGCGTGAACAGCTGGCGCAGCGAGCTTCAAGAAATCGCCGACGCCATCGCCCGTGTGGATACGCTTTACAGTTTTGCCCGTGCCGCCCGTAAGTACAACTACGTGTGCCCGGAAGTCTATACTGGTACGGGAATCGAGATTCGGGGCGGTTTCCACCCTGTCATCGTGGCGGTGAATCCGGACCTGGACTTTATCCCCAACGATGTGGAACTTTCGCCTGAGGCTACCCGCTTGATGCTCATTACAGGCCCTAACATGGCGGGTAAATCGACTTACCTGCGTCAGACGGGGCTGATTGTGCTGATGGCCCAGATGGGTTGCTTTGTGCCTGCGGAATCGGCCCGCATAGGCGTGGTGGACCGGATTTTCACCCGCGTGGGGGCCAGCGACCGTTTGAGCCGTGGTCTCAGTACCTTTATGGTGGAGATGATCGAGACGGCCAACATTTTGCGGAATGCAACGCCCCACAGCTTGGTGCTGCTGGATGAAATCGGTCGCGGAACCAGCACCTTCGACGGCCTTTCCATCGCCTGGTCCATCGTGGAGACTTTGCATAGCGAGCCCTCCCGTATGGCGCTGACCCTTTTCGCCACCCACTATCACGAACTGACCGGCCTAGTGGATTCCCTGGAACATGCGGGGAACTATCAGGTGGCGGTTCAGGAGAAGGGTGACAAGCTCATCTTTTTGCACAAGATTCTCCCTGGGGCCTGCGATTCCAGCTACGGTATTCACGTGGCCGAGATGGCGGGGCTCCCCTCTACGGTGGTGCGCCGTGCCCGAAAGATTTTGCTCCGTCTAGAGAAGCAGAAGATTGACCCTAGCGACGAGGCTATTCACAAGAAGATCAAGGAAAAGCCTCAGATGGACCTGTTCGCCGCCCCCGACGAGTCGCTGACGCTTTTGAAGCAAGAAATCAGCCGCTTGCGTCCGGAAGAAATGACACCCCTGCAGGCCCTGCAACGCCTCACGGAGCTGAAAGAAAATTATGGAAAATAGGAGTAGACAATGTCTGTAAAAGTGATGGTTAATGGAATTCCGGGCAACATGGGCCGCATTGTGGCCGAAACTTGCGTGGCCCGCGGCTTGGAACTGGTCCCGTATTCTCTGACGGGCGAGATTATCGTGGAGAACGAATCCGAGGTGGCCGGCAAGACCATTCAGCTCTTGAAGCCCAGCAACCGCGAAGAACGCATTGGCGAAGTGCTGGCCAAGTACCCCGACCTGATCTGCATCGACTATACCCACCCTACGGCGGTGAACGACAACGCCGCCTTCTATGTGAAACACAAGATCCCCTTTGTGATGGGTACTACCGGTGGCGACCGAGAAGCCCTGGCCAAGTTGGTGGCCGATGCCAACCACCCCAGCGTGATTGCCCCCAATATGGCAAAGCAGATTGTGGCTTTCCAGATGATGATCGAGTTTTTGGCCAAGGAATTCCCCACGGCATTCAACGGCTACAAGCTTTCCGTGGTGGAAAGCCACCAGAAGACCAAGGCCGACACCAGCGGAACCGCCCGCGCTGTGGTGGGGGACTTCCAGAAGATGGGTTTTGACTTCTCCGTGGACGACATCGAGAAGGTCCGTAACGAGAAGGAACAGATGGAACGGATGCATGTGCCCGAGGAATACCTGGGCGGTCACGCCTTCCACACCTACAGCCTGGACAGCGCCGACGGTACGGTCCATTTCGAGTTCCAGCACAATGTTTGCGGCCGCAAGATTTACGCCGAAGGCACCGTGGACGCGGTGAACTTCCTCGCATGCCACCTTGCAAACGGAACCGCCAAACCCTTCAACATGATGGACGTGCTCCGTTCCGGCAAAATGCGTTAGGACCGGTGCTTTCGCCTAACAATGCGCTCCTACATCCTCCGACGCCTGCTGCTCATGATCCCGACCCTCATCGGGATTTCGCTGGTATGCTTTATACTTATCCAGCTGTTGCCAGGCGGCCCCGTGGAGGAGATGATTTCCAGGGCCCAGCAGGCCGCCGCCATGAAGGGCGGGGTGGACGCTTCCAAGGCGCTCTCGCCGGACCAGATTGCGCAAATCCAGGCCTACTTCGGCTTTGACCAGCCGGCCTGGAAACGGTACCTGACCTGGCTCTGGAATGTGCTGCACCTGGATTTGGGTTCCAGCTACACCTACGGACTCCCCGTATGGGATGTCATCGTGAGCCGTTTCCCCATTTCGCTTTTTTTCGGGATAACCTCGTTCTTCCTGAGCTACCTGATTTGCATCCCGCTGGGCCTTTGGAAGGCGGTGCATCATGGCAGCAAGCTGGACTCCCTTAGCTCGGGCCTGATTTTCTCGGGCTATGTGATGCCGGGTTATGCCCTGGGCATTTTGCTCATCATTTTCCTTGCGGGGGGCTCCTACCTGGACATCTTCCCGCTGGGGGGCCTTACCAGCGACGACTTCGAGGACTTCAGCTTTTTCGGGAAGGTGGCGGACCTGGGCTACCATCTGGTGCTGCCCATCTTCTGCTACATGATTAGCGAGTTTGCCTTCCTCACCTTCCTCATGAAAAATTCCGCTCTCGAGGAATTGGGCAAGGACTACATGCGTACGGCTTTGGCAAAGGGCATGAGCTTCAAGCAAGCCCTGGTGCGCCATGCGCTCCGCAATGCCCTGATTCCCATCGCCACCCGCCTCTCCGAAATCTGCACCCTGATGTTTGCGGGGGCGCTCCTTATCGAGAAGGTCTTCGACATCGACGGCATGGGCCTGCTCTACTACAATTCCATGGTGAACCGGGACTACAATGTGGTCATGGGAATCATATTCCTGAGCAGCCTGATGGCCATGGTGGGCCGCCTTTTCAGCGACATCCTGTACACGCTGGTGGACCCGCGGATCAAGTTCTCGTAGTTTTACAGCGGCAGTTCCATCTGCTCGGGGTTTTTCCTGTTCGGAATGTCCTTGTGGAGCAGCCTGTAGGCGTTGCTTGTGGCGACCCGGCCCCGTTGGGTGCGGGCAAGCAGGCCCTTCTGTATCAGGTAGGGCTCGTAAACTTCTTCTAGGGTGTCGTTCTCTTCGCCGAGAGCTGCCCCGATGGTGTTCAGGCCTACGGGTCCGCCGTCGAACTTGTCGATCATCATGGAGAGAATCTTGCGGTCCATGGGGTCCAGGCCTTCGCTATCGATGCCCAGCATTTGCAGGGTGCGTTCGGCGGCTTCCTGGTCGATAACTCCCGTGCCCCGGACCTGTGCCACATCGCGGCATCGCCTAAGGATACGGTTGGCGATACGGGGCGTGCCGCGGCAACGACCGCCCAAGATTTTGGCGGCGTCTTCAGTCAGCTTGATCCCGAGAATCTTGGCGCTCCGCATCAGGATCTGCACCAGGTCGTTTTCGTCGTAAAGTTCCAGTCGGTACTGCAGGCCAAAGCGGTCGCGCAGGGGCCCGGTCAGGAGTCCGGTTCGGGTGGTGGCTCCCACTAGGGTAAAATGCTTGAGGGGCAGGTTCACGCTCCGGGCGGCAGGGCCCGAATCCAGCATGATGTCTAGCCGGAAATCTTCCATGGCGGGGTAGAGGTACTCTTCGACGGTGCGGCTCAGCCGGTGGATCTCGTCGATGAACAGCACGTCGTTCTCTTGAAGCCCTGTCAAAAGCCCGGCCAGGTCACTTGCCTTTTCCAGCACAGGGCCACTGGTGATGTGGATGTTCACCCCCATCTCCTTGGCGATAATCCCGGCTAGCGTCGTCTTTCCAAGGCCCGGCGGACCGGCAAACAGGCAGTGATCCAGCGCATCCCCCCGGTGCTTGGCCGCTTCTATGGCGATAGAAAGGCTCTCCTTGACGGAGGCCTGGCCCGTGAACTGGTCTAGGCTCAGGGGGCGTAGGGTCTGCTCCATTTCGGACTCGTCCATGGAGCTTTTGCCGGGAGAAATGACGCGCTTGTCTTCCATACTGCACAAATATACACTTGCACATGTGGTTCTGTCAAGTCTTTTTGTACTTTTTTTCGAAATTGTCGCCTAGCAAGATTTACTTAGTATCCACAGGATACCATTGAGGTCTCTGGTCCTCCGGCGGTGGCGGCTCAATTCCAAGCTTCTTAGCCAACTGCTGAAGGAGGCACGGGTCTAGAGGAGTGGGGTTGGACTTGTTAACATCTACAGGTCGATACGGCTGCGACGGATCCGGTGTCGGGCATTCATACAGGGGCGGAAATTCCTGGGCAAAACCAAAAGTAGCAGCGGCCAAAGCCAGTGTAATGATTAAGTGCTTCATGATGGACTCCTTTTTTCAGGGTTTATCGTTTTTTACTCCAACAATATATCCTCAAAAATCCATCAAGTCAAATGCATAATTTCTATATAATTAATCAATTAAATTTATATTATGAGACTTTACAAACCAAAATATACTCCACCTCGGTTTAGCCGGTGAATCTCGTCGAGGAACAGCACGTTGTTCTCTTGAAGGCCCTACACGGCTACTTTGAAGATGATTCCGCCGGTCACATAGCGGTGGATGACGGAGTTGATGAGGGTCTGGTAGGGCATGCCAGCGGCCTTCGCCATCTTCTTGATGCCGTCCAGGTCGTCCAGCTGCATGCGGATGGTGATGTTCTTCGCCGAGGCGGACATGATGTCCGCCCGGATACGCTCTTCTTCGTCTATCGGCTCATCTATAAATTTTGAATTCGCTTTTTTCATGCCGTATCCTCATTTTTATACATAAAATATACATAATAAATCAATATATGTCAAGAAAAACAATAAGCATGTCATTGCGAGCGAAGCGAAGCAATCTCATACCCTCATAATTTGTTGCTTTCGGCGCTTCTTCCACCCCCGTAGGTTGTCCGTAATCCCCCCGAAAACTATATTTGGGGGAATATGTACGCCCGTCTCCTCAAACGACCCCTGGACTTCTTCTGCGCGCTGGCCGCGATTCTCGCCCTGAGCCCGCTGCTGCTCGTGCTCACCGTCCTCGGCGCCGTCAAGATGCATGGCAACCCCTTCTTCACGCAGCCCCGCCCGGGCAAGGGCGAACGGATATTCAGGCTCGTCAAGTTCCGCACCATGACCAACGAGCGTGACGCGCAGGGGAACCTGCTCCCCGACGACGTGCGTCTGAACGCCTACGGCAAGTTCCTCCGCTCCACCAGCCTCGACGAACTGCCCGAACTCTTCAACATCCTCAAGGGCGACATGGCCGTAATCGGGCCCAGGCCCCAGCTCGTGCGCGACATGGTATTCATGACCGCCGAACAGCGCAGGCGGCACACCGTACGGCAGGGACTCAGCGGGCTTGCGCAGGTGAACGGGCGCAACGCCGTCACCTGGGAATCGAAAATCGCCTACGACCTGCAGTACATCGAGAAAATCACACTCCTTGGCGACATCAGGATAATCCTCACCACGCTCGGCAAGGTGTTCAAGCGCGACGGAATCACCGAAGAAGGCTCCGACACCGCCACCGACCTCGGCGACTACCTGCTCGCAAGCGGCAAGATCACCCGCGAACAGTACGACCGCGGACAACAGGAGGCCAGGCGCCTCATCGCGGAGGCAATGGGGTAGAATGTACGGTCTTGTCTCCATAATCATGCCCAGTTACAACACGGGTCGGTTCATCGCCGAGTCAATACAGTCCGTATTGGCTCAGACCTATACGAACTGGGAACTCATTATCGTTGACGATGCCAGCACCGACAACACCGACGAAGTTGTTGCCCCCTATTGTCTTCCCCGCGAAGGCGGGGATCTCCTGTCATCAAAAATCCATTACCTCAAAAACGCCCAAAACAGCGGTGCCGCAGTCTCCCGCAACCGCGCCCTTGCACAGGCAAAAGGTAAATGGGTGGCCTTCCTTGATAGCGATGACCTCTGGGCTCCTGGAAAGCTCGAAAAACAGCTCAAATTTATGGCCGATAACGGCTATGCCTTTAGTTATACCCGATACGAAGAAATTGACGAAAATGGCAAACCGACAGGAACGCTCGTCGGCGGCCCCAAACGCATCTCCAAGACGGGGATGTTCAACTATTGCTGGCCCGGATGCCTCACCGTGATGTATGACCGCGAAGTCGTTGGCGACATCCAGATTGCAGACATCAAAAAGAACAACGATTACGCCATGTGGCTCAAGGTCGTGCGGATGGCTCCCTGCCATTTGCTCCCCGAAACGCTCGCCAGTTACCGCAAACGCGGCGGCTCTATCTCCCACATTCGTCATTTTGAGGCGAAGCCGAAGAATCCAGTGACGAAGTTTACAAGGCTCTTGTTGCTGGTAAAATGGCATTACAAACTCTATCGCGAGGCAGAAATGCTGAATCCCGTAATATCCCTATGGATTACGGGACGAAATCTGTTTTTTGGTGCATGGAAAAAGTTTAGGTATGTGTCAGAAACAAAAAATTGACCATTGTATTTGTTCGTTTGACTAATTAGTTTTATGAAAAGAGTCTGTGTTATAGGACACTTTGGTTTTGGATGTGATTTGCTTAATGGGCAAACCATTAAGACGAAGATTGTCGCAAATGAAATTGAAAAGAATGTTGGTAAAGATGAACTTGTGAGGCTTGATACCCACGGTGGATTAACAACCTTAATAAAACTCCCTTTCATATTGTTTTACGGCGTAATCTTTTTTAAAAATATCATTGTAACGCCTGCTCAAAATGGCTTGCGAATAATAGCGCCGTTACTTATTTTATTCAATCTTTTTTTTAGAAAAAAGTTGCACTACGTTGTTATAGGTGGTTGGCTGCCGGATTTCTTAAAAGATAAACCATTTTTGTCAAAAATTTTAAAAAAATTTCAGTTCATATATGTAGAAACTAGGACTATGAAATCAAGCCTTATTCAAGTCGGTTTTAACAATGTTCAACTAATGCCGAATTTCAAGGACTTGAAAATACTTAGGGAACGGGATTTGTCTTTGGTTCCATTAGATAAATTCCGATTCTGCACATTTTCGCGAGTGATGAAGGAAAAAGGAATCGAAGAAGCTATTACTGCCGTAAAAAAGGTTAATGAACACCAGGGCAAAAATGACTGCAGCCTGGATATTTATGGCCAAATAGACGAAAATCAGGCTGTTTGGTTTGAACAACTGCAAAAGCAATTCCCGCCGTATGTGCAATATAAAGGTTGTGTTCCCTTTGATAAAAGTGTAGAAACTTTAAAAGATTATTATGCCTTGCTTTTCCCAACCTATTATAGTGGCGAAGGTTTTGCCGGCACTCTGTTGGACTCGTTTGCTGCAGGAGTTCCAGTAATTGCAAGTGATTGGCGATACAACTCAGATATAGTTGACGATGGTGTTAATGGTTTTATTGTGCCAGCAAAGAATTCAGACAGACTGGCTTCTCAAATTGAATGGTGTTTCCAAAATAAAAATTTGCTTAGAGATATGAGGAGAAAATGTTTAGAAAAAGCTTCAAATTATATGCCTGAAAATGCTGCAAAAACACTTATGATGTCTTTGGCGTAAAAAAGAGGGAAATCGTTGAGAAAATTGCTTTGCATTGTTAGTGGAATGAATGCTGGTGGAGCAGAAACATTCTTAATGAAGATTTATCGGCGACTTGATAAATCTTGTTTCCAGATGGATTTTGCAGTTAATATAGATGCTAAAGGTTTTTATGATGACGAAATTATTCGTATGGGTGGAAAATTATTTAAGTTTCCTGCAAAAAGTGAATCGTTGATTCGTTATATAAGGGGCTTAAAAAAGATTATTCAAGATGGTAAATACGACGCGGTATTAAGAATAACGTCTAATGCAATGGGCTTTATGGATTTAGCTATTGCCAAAATGGCTGGAGCAAAAAAGTGTATTGCTCGTTCAAGTAATTCAAGCGATGGAAACTCTTTTGGTGCTAGAATTTCACATCGAATAGGAAGCCTTCTGTTCAAGCGTTTTGTTGATGTGAAAATAGCTCCATCCAGTGAGGCTGCAATTTATACTTTCGGAAAAAAAGATTATGATCGAGGTTTAGTCCATATTCTCCATAATGGCTTAGACTTGGATTATTTCAGTTATACTGAAAATGGCAGAATTTCTGTCAGAAATGAATTTGGTATTACGCCGAACCAGATCGTATTAGGCCATGTCGGACGCTTCTCGATACAGAAAAATCATTCCTTTTTACTAAAAATTTTCCAATGTTACCACAATAGCAATCCTGATTCTGCTCTGATGTTGGTGGGAAATGGCGAGTTGAAAAATGATATTCAGAAAAAAGTTCAAGAAATGGGACTGGAAAAGAATGTTATTTTTGCAGGAATCCGTTCAGATATGCCGTCAATCTATTCCGCAATCGATGTCTTTGTTTTTCCGTCACTCTATGAGGGAATGCCCAATGCTGTGATTGAAGCTCAGGCTTGTGGACTTCGGTGTGTTGTTTCAGATTATATCACAAGAGAATCGAATGTTTCAGGGGAGGTTGAATATATTTCCTTGACAACTTCGTTGCAAAAATGGATAGATGCAATATCTTCAATGATCGGCAAGATTCGAATAAAGGTAACAGAAAAATTTGAAAAAGAGGGGTATGATATTGATAATACTGTGAAAAAAATAGAATCTATTTTTTTTGTGTGATTCAAAAGAACAATGATGGTGTTAGATGTATTTTGAAAAATCGTCATGGCTTAATAAAGCAAGCTTGTATTTGTTTGCATGGTGTGTTTATTACACGCAAGGAATTCTATTTCCTGAAGGGTCGTTGTTTACCCAAATTTTGGTTATTGTTCTTTTGTTGGTTTCTTTGTATTATATGTTTATTGCTAACACGCGTTACAAGGTTCCAATTTATTTTTATGGTTTGAATATATTATTAGGAATGTTCTTTATCTACGGAATTTATCTGATGATTGGAGGGTATAATCCTGCTGAATATGCGTTGCAAGTTCCAAGTTTCAATTATTTGAAAAACATTCTGATTTCTCTCACCCCAATCTATCCTTTTTACGTTTTTTCTAAAGAAGGTTTGTTTAACGAAAAAATTTTAAGAATTTGTTTTTTTGTTTTGCTCGGTTTCACAATTGCAAAGTACTATCAAAATTATCAGAAACAGCTTTATATGGCAATACTTGTGGGCTCCAAAGCCGATGAGTTTACGAATAATGTTGGTTATGAATTTTTAGCATTGATTCCGTTCTGTGTTTTCTTCTACAAAAGACCCGTTTTGCAATATATCACTCTGGGAGTATGTATGATATTCCTTTTTATGGCGATGAAGCGAGGCGCGATTATTATAGGTGTACTTTGTCTTGTTTGGTTTATGTTGACGAATTTACGGAATGCTTCATTTAAGAAAAAATTTGGAATATTGGTTCTTTCAATGGTGTTATGTTTTGTTGGTTATTTGTATGTTGAAAAGCAAATGCAGGAAAGTCTTTTATTTCAAAAAAGAGTTGAAAATACGTTAGAAGGCAACAGTAGTGGTAGAGACAAATTGTATGGGAGATTTGTTGATTATTTCTTAGATGAAGCAACTCCCCTACAGTTTGCTTTTGGATCGGGGGCTAACGCAACCTTAAAAATTTCTTATAACTACGCACATGACGATTGGCTTGAAATTGCTGTTAATCAAGGCGTACTTGGTTTAATCATTTACATGGTGTATTGGTTCTTTTGGGGATGGGTTGTTTTGTCAAAAAAGTATAAATACCATATTAAAAGTGCCCTGCAACTTTTGTTTATTATTTATTTTATGAAAACAATCTTTTCAATGTCATATATTGATATGACCATAGGTGCAACTTTAGTATTGGGATATTGTCTTGCCCAGGAGAATCATGATGAGTAAATTATCTACGGCAATTAAATTAATAAAGGGCAATAGAACGGATTTTTTTGCTGCTATTCTTGAGAATTTAAATTTTCTATTTACAGATGAATTGTATCTGAAGTTAAAATTTCGGATTAAAATGGGATATCCCTTGAATCTTACAAATCCCAAAACATTTAGTGAAAAACTGCAGTGGCTTAAGCTGTTTAATCGTATCCCACTCTATACAACACTTGTGGATAAGTATGCTGTAAAAAAGTGGGTGGCTGATAAAATTGGTGAAGAATATGTTGTCCCGACTTTAGGTGTATGGAATAATGCCAACGAAATTGACTTTGAAAAGTTGCCTAATCAGTTCGTGTTGAAAACAACAAATGGAGGTGGAGGCGATGTTGTCATTTGCAAGGACAAATCTAAACTCGACAGGGATCATGTTGTCAAGTATTTGAATCAGGGACTCAAGAAAAAAATATACAATAAGAATCGCGAATGGCCTTATAAGAATATTCCTCCTCGTATTATTGCGGAGAAATATATAGAAGATGAAAGTGGAGAACTCCGGGATTATAAATTTTTCTGCTTTAACGGTACCGTAAAATGCTTGCAGGTTGACTACGACAGGTTCGTTGAGCATCATAGAAATATTTATGATACAGAGTGGAATCTTTTACCTTTTACGATTGAATATCCTTCAAAAAAAGATGTTGTTATTCGTAAGCCTCATAATTTTGAGATAATGTTAAATATAGCGTCCCTTTTGTCAAAAAATATTCCGCATGTTCGTGTTGATTTATACAATGTAAATGGGGCAGTGTACTTTGGAGAGTTGACTTTTTATCATGGTTCTGGATATGAAAAATTTGAGCCAAAGGACTGGGACTGTAAATTTGGAGAATGGATTAAAATTCCGCCAAAACAAGTTTAAGGGAGATTTATAAATGGTAAAGTTTTTTATTTCATTGCTAAGTGATATAAATGGTTGGCTAAAACAGCGTCCTACTGTTAAACGCCTTCGTAAATGGGGGGCAATTATAGGAGAAGACGTTGAGTTAATCAACGTGGATTGTGGCCGAAAAGATGCAACTTGTCTTGAAATCGGTAATCATGTAACATTAACTTATGTAACGCTGCTGACGCATGATGCATCGCCACAACGTTTTGTTGGGTATGCTATAAATAGGCTCGGAAGAATCGTTATTGGCAACAATGTATTTGTTGGTCGCCAATCAATTATATTTCCAAATGTTAAAGTAGGAAATAATGTAATCATTGGTGCGGGGAGTATAGTTAATAAAGACATTCCTGACAATGTTGTTGCCGCCGGGAATCCATGCAGGGTTATTTCTTCTATCGGAGATTATGTAAAAAAAACGAAACAAGGTATGGAGGATAACATGTTTTGGAATATCTATAGAGATAAAATGTCTATAGAAGAAATACGGGAATTTAACAAAAAAATTGATGGACGTATTGTCTACTCTGGAAGGAAAAAAGTTTAATGTCTATTCTAATAGGTGCAGACATTGTTCCAACATCAACAAACTGCGACCTTTTTGCAAAAGGTGATGTTTCTGCCCTTGTTGGAAATGGATTGCAAAAAATATTGAGTGACGCTGACTATAGGGTTTTCAATCTAGAAACGCCACTGACAGATTCGTGTTCCCCTATAGAGAAATGTGGTCCAGCCTTATACGCAGAATGCTTGACTATTTCTGGTTTGAAAAAAATAGGTGTAGATTTGTTCACCTTGGCAAACAACCATATTATGGACCAAGGTGAAAATGGATTGATGGAGACAATAGAAACTCTTAATAAGAGTAATATCAGTTATTTAGGAGCTGGAAAGGATTTAATAGAAGCCCAAAGACCTTTGGTAGCCTATATTAAAGGAAAAAAAGTTGGATTCTATGGTTGTGCTGAACATGAGTTTTCTATCGCAGGAGAAATTTCTTCTGGTGCCAATCCTTTTGACCCGTTGGAATCCTTTGATCATATTACGGATTTAGGTAAAACGTGTGATTATACTATTGTTCTTTATCATGGAGGAAAGGAACATTATCAGTACCCTTCACCAATGCTACAAAGGGTGTGTCGAAAATTTGTAGATAAAGGGGCGAATCTAGTAATTTGTCAGCATAGTCATTGTATTGGATGCGAAGAAAAATATGGTAATGGCACGATTGTCTATGGGCAAGGAAATTTTATTTTTGATAGCAACAAAGGTTTTTTTTCAGATGCAAGCCTTCTTGTAAAAATAAATGATGATTTCTCTATAGAATACATTCCGCTTGTTAAAGTAGAAAAAGGAATTCGACATGCAACTGGTGAAGATGCAGAAAGAATTATGTCTGAATTTAATATTCGCAGCGAACAAGTAAAACAAAAAGGATTTGTCAAAAAAGAATATCAAAAATTTGCAGATAAAATGATAAGTGACTATATGCTCACATGTTTTGGCTATAAACATAAAATCATTCATCGTGTATTAAACAAATTGAGTGGAGGTCATCTAAGCAAATTTTTTGCCAATTCTTTCAAGAAAGACGAAATCTTGGCTATTCGTAATTTTATTGAATGCGAGGCTCATAGGGAACTTTGGCTGGAAGGGTTGAAAAAGTAAGGTCGTATGGCGAAAGTTTCTATTGCGATGGCAACCTATAATGGAGCCAAATACATAAGAGCACAATTGGATAGTTTGTATTCTCAAACGATTGTCCCTGATGAAGTTGTTGTGTGTGATGACTGTTCTAAAGATGGAACTGCAGATGTCTTAGAAGAGTATCATCAAAAATATGGACTCAGATACTATGTCAATGAATCTAATCTTGGAGTCAATAAGAATTTTGAGAAAGCCATAAGATTATGCTCTAGTTCATACATTGCAATATGTGATCAGGACGATGTGTGGTTTCCTCTAAAAATAGAGATCCTACTAAAAAAAATGATGGCGGTCGAAAATGGGCAGCCTTGTGTTGTTTCTTCGAAGACTATTCCATTTGCAGGTATTTTAAATGAATGTTGTTATGAGCAAGTAGAAAATGATTCTGTAGGAGCTGGACACACGTTGTTAAGAGCAGGGAATGTTCAAGGTTGCACATTGATGATGAATCGAAAAATGATTGATTTATTGAAGCCTTTTCCTGCTTCGTATAAAGAAGTAATGATGTATGATTGTTATATTTCATTTGTTGCTGCTTCATGCGGAATAAAATACAATATTGGCCAAGCACTAATGGCTTATCGACGTCATGACTCAAATGTTTTAGGAAAGATTCATGAAAAGAAACCGTTTATGTCTCGAGTTGTGGCAAAAATGAGAATGTTAAAATACGATAGAATCTTCCCATCTAGCAGATGTTATACTTTAAAATATATATATGATGAATACAGAGATGTGATGCATGATGATGCTAAGGATATCATACAGGATGTTTATGAATATTGTTCTAGAGGTTTGTTGAAACGCATGGAGATAATTGCATCCTTAAATGTCTATGAAAAAAAAGAAAAGTTGTATCATTTGGTCATGGAACTTTTAATGAGTATGGTTCCAATCAATAAAATGTCAAGGGGCTAATCGTCAAATGTTCCTATCTGTTGTTATTCCTGTATATAATGCTGAAAAATACATTGGAACATGTATTGACAGTTTTTTACGTCAAACGTGTGATGATTGGGAACTGATTTTAATTGACGATGGGTCAATCGATAATTCGTTGAGTATTTGCGAGTTGTATGCTGAAAAAGCAAAAAATATTAAAGTTTTTCATATCGAAAATGGTGGGCCGAGTAAGGCGAGAAACTTTGGCTTGATGCATATTTCTGGAGAATATGTTAGTTTTGTTGACGCTGATGATTGGGTGTCCGACGATTATGTTGAAACAATTAAAGGACAATCTAGTGGCTGCGATGTTGTTTTTTGGGGAATAGATATTTGCAAAAATGGCAGTTCTGTTTCAAAAATACCAAAGCCAGTATTCTCAAAAAACAACCATATTTCGGAAGACGTTTTGAAATCCTTGATTGTTGATGGTTCTATTATTTTTTTTGGTTTTAATGTATTAAAAGCATTTAAGTCAGTTTTTTTTACTCAATATGATTTGCGGTATCGCGAAAATTTGAAAAATAGTGAAGATCATGTTTTGATGCTCGAAATGTTACAATATGTTTCCACCATAAAAATTATTCCTCGGAGTTTGTACAGATATCGAATATTAACAGAAAGTCTTTCTCATTCAAAAAAAAGATATCTTGATAAATCTCATTTAGCGGATGTTCTAGATGAAATATTGCCTAGATTAAGAGATAAATGGAATGTTCCTTATGTTTTTTACCGAAATAGAACTGTTCTTTTGAGAATTGATGCTTTTTCAGAAATTGCTCAATTTAAAAAAGACCGAGATGCATTGATTGTTGAATCTCGAAAGATTGTATCCTATTACAGAATGTGTCAAGATATTGTTAAATTACCAAAATGGCTAAAGTTTTCTATAGCGGTTGACCAATTGTGTTTTAAGGGATGGTTTTTATTTGTTGTTCTTTGGATAAGGAAACTTTATGAAGATATTCATAGTAACAATGCCATTGCTTAATAATTATGGAGGGCTACTCCAAAACTATGCATTGCAAAAAATATTGATAAAATTAGGCCACCAGGTAGAAACCATTGATTTTATAAGAAATCCCTCTTCTTCTTTTTTGCGTTGCGTATTGTCTTGGACAAAAAGTTTAATTATTTATTTTATCCCATCTAAAAGAAAACCGTTTGCAAAGCTTAGGAATGTTGGTGTGAGAATGAATTTTTCGAATTCTTTTATAAAAAAGAATATTAACGTTTCCCAGACAACAATACGATATTCTAAAAAAATGATAAAGGGTAATTCTGAACTTGCAGTTATTGTTGGTTCAGATCAGGTTTGGCGACCTAAATACAATTATTGTATTGAAAATATGTATCTTAATTTTATAAAAAAATATTCAATTAAGCGGATTGCTTATGCTGCATCTTTTGGATTGAATGATTGGGAATATACGCCTAAGCAAACTAAAGTATGCTCTAAACTTGCCTATAAATTTAATGCAATCAGTGTTCGAGAAGAGTCTGGTGTAAAACTGTGCAAGGAACATCTTGGAGTTGATGCAACCTGGGTTCTTGATCCGACGCTTTTGCTAACTAAAGAAGACTATTTCCCGATTTGCAAAGACATTCCTGTTTGTAAAGAAAAATATCTTGCGGTGTATGTACTTGATGAAAACGAAGAGGTGACTGCTATGTACGAAAAAGAGGCTGCCGCTCGCGGGTTGGTTGTCAAAAAGTTCTATGCAGGAGCTAAATCGACATTGTCTGTTCCCGAATGGCTGGCCATGTTCCGAGATGCTTCTTATGTAGTGACAGATTCTTTCCACGGAACTGTTTTTTCAATTATATTTGGAAAAGAATTCAAGTGTGTATATAATAAATCACGCGGAGCGGCACGTTTTGAATCTCTCTTGGAACTGTACAATTCTGGGAAACTTGAAGAAAAGCGTGTGTTCTCGTTGAACTGGTTAAAACGGGCTTTGGAATCATAAATGCCGGTTTCTCAAATTAAATCTGGTGCATTGCTTTCCTATGTGGTGTTAGTCCTCAATAATTTGGTTGGGCTTCTCTACACACCATTCATGCTTCGCATGATGGGCAAGTCGGAGTATGGCCTTTATTCCATAGCGGCCTCTATTGTTGCTTATTTAACGATCCTTGATTTGGGATTTGGTAACGCCATTGTCCGCTATACCGCGAAATTCAGGGCCGAAGACAAGAAAGAAGAGCAGTATGAAATGTTCGGGATGTTCTTCTTGCTGTATTGTGGCATCGGCCTGATTGCTTTGTTGGCGGGCGGTATTCTTTATTGGAATGCGGAGAATATCTTTGACGCATCCATGACGGCAAATGAACTTTCTCGAACAAAAATTATTCTTGCCCTGATGGTGTTCAATTTGGCAATCACCTTCCCGTTCAGTCTTTTTGGTTCAATCATAACGGCTTACGAGCAGTTTGTTTTCCAGAAAGTAATCGCCATTGTGCGTATTATTTTGAATACGGCGACAATGATTGTTCTTTTGAATTTGGGATACAAGGCAATCGCCATGGTGGTTGTTGCGACCATTTTCAATGTTTTGACGCTTAGTCTCAATTTCTGGTATTGCAAGCATTATTTGAAGATAAAATTGAAGTTTGCAAGATTCCAGTGGGGCTTCTTGAAAGAAGTCTCTATTTACTCATTCTGGATATTTTTGAATGTCATTATGGACCGTATTTATTGGAGCACAGGTCAATTTGTGTTGGGGGCGTATGCTGGCACTGCTGTTGTGGCTGTTTTTGCTGTCGCGATAATGTTGGAACATATGTATATGAGTTTTTCAACGGCCATTAGTGGGGTGTTTTTACCGAAAGTGACGGCTATGGCTGTGCGAGAAACCGATGGTAGGGCGATTTCAGATTTATTTATCAAGACGGGACGTATCCAGTATTGTGTGATGATTTTGGTACTTACAGGGTTCTTCCTTTTTGGTCGCCAGTTTATTCGTCTATGGGCAGGCGAAGGCTATGACGATGCCTATATTATTGCGATGCTGTTCTTTGTTCCGTTGACGGTGCCGCTGATTCAGAATTTGGGAATCATCATTTTACAGGCCCGCAATCAGATGAAGTTCCGCTCTCTTCTTTATTTGGTGATTTCTCTCGTGAGTCTGGGGGCTCAAATCCCGTTATCCAAGTATTATGGTGGTATCGGTTGTGCCTGTGCCATTGCGGGGGCGCTTGTATTAGGGCAGATTATCGTGATGAACGTATATTATCAGGTCAAGCAGAAGATTGATATTGTCGGATTTTGGATTGAAATCATAAAGATGTCCGTTGTTCCTGCTGTATTGGCCGTGCTGACTTACTACGTTTTGCAGCAATATGCCCTTGATTCGGTAGTGAAACTCGTTGCGGGTATAGTCCTTTATCTTGTGGTTTATTTGCCGCTATTCTTTAAGCTCTCGATGAACGCCTACGAACGTGATCTGATTTTGAAGCCCATAAAGAAGATTCTCAAGAGGGCGTAGCATGAATATCCCCGTCCAGAATTGTTCTTCCTGTGCGGCTTGCGCCAATGTCTGCGCCCGTAGCGCGATTTCTATGCAGCTGGACGCCGAGGGCTTCTATCGCCCCGTCATTGATGCGGAAAGATGCGTGCAATGCGGAGCTTGCGAACGGGCTTGCCCATGGAACAATCCTGTCGAAAATCCGAATGCCGCGGATGTTTCGCCGAAAACGGTGGCTGCCTACGCGAAGGACGAGTCTGTCCGTCTGCAGTCTTCCAGCGGCGGAATCTTCACTGTCTTGGCGGAACACGTCCTGGATGACGGCGGGGTAGTGGTCGGTGTCGCTCAGACTGCCCCGACTCGTTTCGGGCATATCGTTGTTGACAACAAGACGGACTTGGCAGAACTGCGCGGGTCCAAGTATGTGCAGGCCGATGTCGGGCTCGTGTATCGCGAAGTCTGTAACCTGCTCAAGGTAGGGCGCAAGGTGCTGTTCTCCGGGACGCCATGCCAGGTGGCTGGGCTTTATGCTGTGCTTGGCAATGCCGCTTCTGCCGACCTGTTTACGGTGGATATCGTGTGCCACGGCACGCCCAGCGTGAAGGTCTTTGAGAAATACGTCCGCGAGATGGAGAAAACGGACGATTCTGCGCTGGACAGCATCAATTTCCGCGACAAGTCGGAAGGCTGGAGCGGCTATGCGCTGCTGCATCGTTTCAGGTCCGGGAAATCCGTTTCTGTGCATCATGGCCGCTCGAAATACATGCGCCTTTTCTTGAGCCGCATTTGTCAGAATGTCTCCTGCGATGACTGCCACTACCGCAAACTCCCCCGGATTGCCGACATCACCCTGGGCGACTATTGGGGAATCTCCAAGTATCATCCCGAAATGAACGACAACAAGGGAACTTCCGTCGTCTTGCTGAACACTGAACATGGCAAGGCATTGTTTGAGGCTGTCGCCGATAAAGTCGTCCAATGCGATTCTAAAGTCGAAAACGCCATCGCCGGCAACCCCTGCATCGTCCGCTCCAGCAAACCGCACCCCAAGCGCGCCGAATTCTTCGCCAACCTGGATAAATACACCCTCGACCAGCTGATAAAGAAGTATTGCCCGTTTCCGTCACCCCTGAAACGGGCGTATACCCGTGTGCGGGGAATGCTCGGGCGGATCAAGCGGAAGGTTGTGGGGTAGGAAGGGGTTGTGTTTTGGCAAAAAAGACGCAAAAGAGGGGCTACCGCCCCTCTTTTGGCGTTTTGGGGCTAATCTGCCGTTTGTGATGATATTGGGGGTTGAGCCTCCTTCTTATTTTTATGAGGCTTTATTTGTTTTGGCATCGTTTCCTCGTCCTGTTCCAAGAGTTTTGTTCTAATCATTTCTAGCGTTTTTTTTTGTACTAAAGGCCTCTTTTGAAGACATTAAAGCGTCTTTTTTTTGATGAATGAAAAAATATGTTTCAATAAAAAAATATATTAGGATAAACTAATCTCTTGGCTCATTCGGTAAAAAAGGAACAAAAATGATAAAGAATTTTGCATTTAATGTTAGGCGGGCTTTTAATAGGCTTATCCATCGGTACATCATTGTGTCTTTAATTGCCTTTATCCTTTCGCGATTATGGATTTTTAATAATCCGAGCCATATAAGTGTCAATCGCCTTGTATTTGTTGTTCTTGTTCTTGTGATTACAGCTTTTTTCCTTGGAAAGCGGAGTGCTCTATATGCTTGCTTTATTAACATTGGTTTTTTAGTCAGTATGTTGTTTTATGGTGAAAATAATTTATTGGAAATTTTTCCGCATTTGTGTTGGCCTTGCAGGCCATCAATAAATGTTGTTGTAATTTGGATTTGCTTAGCGTTCTCACCCATGATGCTTATTTTGTCACATGTTTCGAATTATAAAATAAATAAACAGCGTAACAAGATGATGATGACAAGAACAGATTTATATAAAGAAAGACAAGAAAAATTTGATGAAATTTCAAAATATATTACCAACCATAGCATTGTCGGAATTAATAGCGTTTATGGAAATGGTAAATCAACAATTGTTGAAGCACTCAAAAATCAAAAAAAAGAGTGGAATTTTATTACGATAAGTCTTTTATCTACAAAAGTTGAAAATGTTGAATTTATTATTGTTCGTGAAATAGAGCGTTTTTTAGAAAGTAAGGGGATTTATACGAACTCAATTAGCAAAATTAAATCGCTTTTTTCCCATGATTTTTCATTTTGTATTGGTGAATTGCTTTTTGAGAAACAATCTTATGAAGACCAGATGAAAAATTTTCTAGATGACATACGTTGCCTCAAGAAAGTGATTGTTTTAAATTTTGAAGATATAGACCGAATCAGTGATAAGGAACATGTGAAGAAAATTTTTGCCATTTGTGATTCTTTGATCAAATTTGAATCGAAATTTCCTGCTGAAGATAGGTTTGTTAAAATTATTTACCAATGTAATATTGAGGCCTTAAATGAAATGTTTAAAAATGAAGATGATGAAAAACATTATGTTGAAAAATTTATCCCATATATATTTTCATTAAATTCTTTGTTAGGGGACTTCTTTAAGCGAGTTTTGGAAAAAAATCAAGAAAGATACAAAGAGCTGGAGGGTGTTAAATTTGAGTTTTTAAATGATGCTTTAAAAAAAGAATTACTTCAACAAGAAGTAGCTTCTTTTTCATTTTACAATCATTCTGTTCGTGGTGTTGAACAAATTTTAGACAACGTAAATTCTGTATTTGAACGAAATCGAGATCTGTCGGTATCTAAATTGCTGGATGTTGAACCGGTAATAATCTTCTATATTGTCAAATATTTTATGCCTCACATTTATGAAAAGCTAGATGAAAATTTAGAGATGATAAAACAGAAAATATTTTATGATAAAGATGGAAATGTCATCTCTTTTGCCGAAATTCGGGATAGAATTTTGTTCCAAAAAGAAAATGAGAAAAGTATTTATGGTGCAATGAGTTTTAGAACTGTTGTGGGTGATTTCTTTGATGAAAAAAATAATAAGAAATTTAAAGAAAATAGAGATGCGTTACTTTTTTTGGTTCTTTTGGGATACAATGATGATTTCTTTAATAAAACAAGTAATACCGCAGAAAAGTATAACATTATGAAACGAAAGGAGGAAGTACTAAATCGTTTGATTCGTTTGTCGTAGAATGATTATATACATTGAGGATGTGGTGTGTGTCTTGTTTGAATTTGAGGATTGATTCAACTGATTACATTATTTTCCATTGATTTGTTAGTTGCGTTAGTTTTTTTTTTGAAAAAAAGAGTTAAGCGTTTGTTCCAATAGCAGATTATGGCTATTTTTCCCATCTCGTAGAAGAGCTTCATGTTCAGGTGCCTCTTGGTGCCCCGGGTGAGTGCGATTATCGAAGCCGTCCTTAACCTTGTGACCGCAGTCGCCCTCGTCCTGAAATTCGGCCTGGTCGGCGTCGCCGTCGGAACCCTGGTCGCGATGGTCTACCGGACCTATTACTTGGCGTGGTACATCTCCAGGAACGTGATAAACCGCAGCCTCTGGGCCTTCGCGAAACACCTCTGCGTGGACGCCTGCTCGATCGCTTTGTTCGTCGGCCTGGTGTACTATGTCCTGGGCCCGATACAAGAACTGCACGCGACCACTTACCTCGGCTGGAGCATATTGGCACTCAAGACAATCGCCCTGGGTATCCCCGCCATCGCCACCGTCAACACCGTGTTCTACTACCCCAAAATCACCCGATACATAAAGAAACAATAACGAATTTCAACCAAAAACGCCCAATTTGCCAATTTTACCCCAGAAAATAGCAGGGTAGGAGCAGGGAGTTGCCGAATTCGCTGTCCTTGGTAGCCGAAAAGAAGAAAAATGCTGAATTTATGCAAATAAAATGATGTTTTTTTGCTAAAAAGGAAAAGTTTTTTATTAGATGTGCTAACATGTTTTTTATTTTTATGAAAAGAAAAATGCAAAAATGTTTGATTTATTCAATTTTATAGATGAAAAAAAGTATATTGTTAAAGAGGTAAAAAATGAATGATATTCTTATAATTCAAAATTTCTCTATTTTCAAAAAGACGAAAATAGAATTTAAGAAATTTAATGTTGTCATCGGTCCTCAGGCTTCTGGAAAAAGTTTGATTGCGAAACTCTATTATTTTTTCACTGTTGAATTTCGTAGTGTACTGCGTCAAAATCTTTTTGGTGTAAAAAAGTGGGAATATTTTGAAAATGATTTAAAGGCAAAGTTTATTGAAATTTTTCCTCAAGAATTATGGGGACCAGGACCTTTTGTATTGATTCGAAAGTATGGGGACTTAGAATTGAAAATTAAAGGCAATAAAACAATTAAAATTGTTGTGCCTGAAAGCATAAAATGTGATTATGAGGATGTTTTAAATAAAATTCAACAGCATGTTGATAGTAAAAAAGAAAATTCACATGATGAATCTGATGTGATACCTTCTTTTGATTTCTATGAATTGATTGCTAAATTCTTTTCGTCAAATTCTTTTTTTAAAACAGGTTTGTTTATTCCTGCGAATAGGTCCATTTTTTCTATGGTGCAAGCGAATGTTTTTTCTTTCTTATTAAGTGAAGTTTCGCTTGATCCTTTTATAAAGCGTTTTGGAAGTTATTGGAGTCGGGTGAAAAGTCGGTATGGGCGGATAAAGCGAGAAAATAAGATTCCAGAAGATCGTGTTTTGTCTATTTTGAAGGGACGATATAAGAAAGAAAATGATGAAGAATTTATTGTTGATTCCGAAAAAAATGCGAAAATTCCTTTGATTAATGCGTCTTCTGGTCAACAAGAAGTTCTTCCTATTCTTCTGACTTTGAATGCAAGTTATATGTCTAATTCTATTTTGACAATCGAAGAACCTGAAGCTCATATTTTCCCAAAATTTCAGCGTGAATTGATGAATCTATTGGCTGATTTTTTTAATTATGATTATGAAGAGGATTGTGGATATGTTATAACCACACATAGTCCTTATATATTGTCATCACTAAATAATATTATTGCTCGTTGTTTGGTGAAAAAAAATAAAGAAAAGTATAAGGCTACTGATTTTGCAGCGTATTTAGTTGAAAGTAATAAAATTACATCATTAATTGATCCAGATACTCAACTAATTCGAGCAGAGTCTATTGATGATGTTTCTGATGATATTGCTTCAGAGTTTGACAAATTGCTTGAAAAGATGGCGTAGGAGTGTTGGATGTTTTTTTTTAAATCGCTCTCCGATTGTTCTAAAGTTCATTTTGAAGAAAAGCAAAGTAAATGTGATGTTCTAAATTCTGAAAGAAAAAAAGTAGGGTTCACCAAAGGTGAATCAACATCAGTCGCAACAAAACGTTGTGATTATATTATTGGATTGTATGTGACTAAAGAAAATGAATCGGCTGATGCTAAATCGTTGCAAGAAGTGATTTTTTTGGAGTTAAAAGGTAAAAATTTTAAACAGGCAATTAGGCAAGTTCAGAATACAGTATGTGATTTTGCTGATGATTTTAAGAAAATCAAAAAAAAGACTGCTATTATTGTATATACATCTTATCCCAAAATTGATACAACCTTTCAGATTGAAAAAATGAAATTGGCTAAACAGGGAATCGGTTTAAAAAAGGCCGAAAAAAAATATGAATATGACCCCAAAGGTTAGAAGTCTGTAACTTGAATATATTGAAGCAAAGTACATCGTGAATTAACTGACCACTGATTTGATAGAAAAACCTATAAGCTTACAAATTGATCTTTTTTCATGTTGCCAATTATCGAGTAGGTGGCGAGCGCGATTATCGAAACCGTCTTTAACTTCGTGACCGCGGTCGCTCTCGTCCTGAAATTCGGCCTAGTCACGAGGACTTACTTCGGCCGGAGCATATATAAAGAAATAGTAACGAATTTCAACCAAAAACGCCAATTTTACCGATTTTATCCCGAAACATAGCAGGGAAGGAGCAGACTCGAGCTGTTCGGAATTTCCGAACAGCTTCTTGTGTCTTTTTCCCTTTTTCGAGGTGTGATGAGACTTTTTATTTCATTATTGAGCGTGAATATTTTACTACGGTTTTTGGAGTATTTGGTCCCCTCATATTCTTTTTGCGGCTTGAATGATGTTTTTTTCTATAATGGCAAAATTATGCAATGAAATTATGTATCTTTTTTGCGGAAGGTATAAACATATGAAACTTAATGTTGAAAATTTCGGGAAAATAAAGTCTGCCAGTGTGAATCTAGACGGATATTCCATATTTGTTGGTGACAACAATAGCGGTAAGACTTATTTGATGCAGCTAATTTACGGAGTTTTTGATGCAGTTCGAAATATGTTTGAAATAGATATGATTCCTTCGTTTCATATTCCTACAAACGAAAATCCGATGGAAATCAACTCGGATAATGTTCAAGATGTTTTGAATTTAATAAATGCCTGGTTAGATCGCAAAAAAAATAAAATTGTAAAAACTACATTCAATTTTGATATTGATGTTGGAAAAATCTGGCTAACATGTGCAAAAAAAATCCCTAGTATTTTGATAAAACCCGCCGTCAAAGATGAATCCGCTTGGGGCTCTGATGAAGAATTTTCTTGTTATGATGTTTTTATTGATAATAAGAAAGGTGGTGGTTTTGGCATTTCGAAAGATTTAGGACCTGGGATGACGGAGAGTGACCAAATAAATAGTCTTCTTTGTGGCTATGTATTTAACATCTTGGTATATGGAGATAATTATTATACGGAATGCTTGTATTTGCCAGCGTGTAGATCAGGGTTGAATCTATTATACAAAGATGTCGTAGGTGCCTATGCGAGTAAATTTGTTTCTCACATGTCTTTTATGGATTTTCGAGATCGAAAGTCGGTTAATCCCGGAGAAAAATTAGGATTAACGAAGCCCATTTTCGATTATATGCTTTTTTTGCAACGATACAAGAAAGATTTAGAAAAAGAACACCAATGTAAAGCATTGATTTCGTTTATTAATGAAAATATCTTGCATGGCGGACGTATAGATCGTGATGAAGATGGTGAAATTCGGTATTTTATAGAAAAAGAAAAAGCCTTGCCCTTGCATGTGTCTTCGTCAATGGTGAATGAAATTTCTCCTATAATTCTTTTTTTGACCTCGATTGATAGAATAAAAAATATTTTCTATGATGAAATTGAAACGAGCCAGCATCCGAAGACCCAGCTACAGTTGGCACGGTTGCTGAATAGGCTTGTTAATGCCGGCTTTAAAATGGTTGTAAGTACCCATAGTGACACTATGGCTGCGGCTATTTCGAATCTCGTTGCGTTATCTTTTGCAAAAGATAAAGAAAAAAAATGTAAAATGCTTGGGTATGAAAACGATGATCTATTGCGAAAGGACGTTGTTCATGCTTATCAATTCTTAAAAGACGAGTGTGGACAAAGTATTGTGACTGAAATAGAAAAATTTAACGAATTGGGAATGGGTTATGATTTTTCGTTGTTTTCTGAAGTGTCTAACAAAATTTTTAATGATGCGAAAACAATTTATGGGGAAAAAGATGCTTGAAGTAAAAGTTAAAGGCCCCAGTCAGTTTGAAAAGGAAAATTCTTGTTTTGTAGTTGATAAAAAGAACACTTTGGCAAAAATAACGGATGCTGAAAATGAATGTCTTTTTAAAATTTGTGAGAAGAACGGACAGATTTTATGGGTCTCTTGTAAAACAGGGCCAGATGATTGTGGCTTAATGGGGAAAGAATGTAAAAACAATTATGATTGCCGCAAAGCGGTCGATTTCTTTTATACATATTTTATTACAAAAGAGAAAGAGGCGATTTGCCACTTGTACGATGTAAAAGAAACGATTGGCCATGGGGTTGATGTGATTAAGCACTTGGTTGAACAATGGCGAGATTCAATAAGATATGTAAGAAGTGTTTGTTCGTTTTATTCTGTAAATATACAAAGAATCTTTCTTGGTGTTGTTGCTGATGAATACGATAATCTTGCCGTGGCTAGATTGTTAACTGATTGTCAAAAAAAAGAATGCGAACTCATTAATTCTCGAATGCCAAACATGATAAAAAATCATGTGAGGAAAAATAGTCGTGATGTTCCTGGGATACTCCCTATTTTGGAGTTGTTTGTTCAAAGGAAAATTTCTTTTGATGGTCAAAATTATGATTTTAAAAGTTTTTTGTGTGAGAATAAAGAATATAAAATGAATTTTGTTAATGGCATTCTTCAATAATTATTTGAATAAATTCAAAATCAACGTTTTTAGCCTTCCGTATTAGTAATCGAAGCCCGTAGGGCCGGGAGGGTCGCTCGTATCCTGCGCTCGGCCCTCTAGGCGGGGAAGCCGTGGGGTGACGCCACGGCTTCGTGCCGCGAGAGCCCGACCCTGCGCAGCGGGGGAACGCCCGTAACGCTCCCCGTGGGCGAACTCAGCGGACACATTCTCGTAGCCTCTGGAGAGGGAGTGTTTTCGATGAGGGCATCCGGATGCCCGATGAGTGCGTTTTCAGGCGGCGAGGATTCGGCTAGCGCGGTTTTGACCCGAAAATGTCGTTTTTGGCGTAAAAACGGCGATACGGGGTGGGGCTTTCGAGGAAATAAGACATTCTTCTGGTTACTTAGCCTTATTTATCTCTGTTTTGGTAATTGTCATTTTGTTTGCTCTTGGTCCCAAAAAATGATTATATTATCAAACAGAGCTTTCTTACATTTAGGATAAGTATGTCAGTTAATGAATCATTTGGTGGCGAAATCGGGAAACAAGTTCCTGTTAAGGCTATATACGATGATATTGCTCACCCAGCACTGAGTGAGGTGGGTAAAGCTTTGCAGGGGGTGACAAAGATGGCGTTATCTCCGATATCGGCCATGGTATGGGGATTTGACAAAATTGCTTCATATTTGGATGTTGCCATTCCCGAATATTTTGCGAGAAAGAAAATTGCTCCCGAAAAAATAAAAAGTCCAGACCCAAGCATTGCTGTGCCGACACTTATGGCATTGACATATAATTCTCATAAGACTGAATTGAGGGAGATGTTTACTAATCTGTTGGGTACTTCAATGAACTCAGATGTTGTTGATGAACACCCTGCATTTGTTGAAATTATAAAACAGTTGTGCTCTGATGAAGCTAAAATGTTGAAAGAAATCAGAGAATGTGGTATGATGCCTATAATAAAATTTCGTATAGCCATTGATTCTGTTGGAGAAATAGATGTTCTTCCTTATTTTAGTGATATCTGCTATCGTGTAGGGTGTGAATATCCACAAAAATTTCCTGAATATCTTGACAATCTACATCGGCATGGCTTGGTTGATGTAGAAATAGATCGTTATTTTACCAACGATGAATATTATGAAGAATTGAAGAAACATCCTGGATGTAAAAAGATTAACGTTCAACCTGGGCAAAAAATTGTTGAAAAGAAAAGTGTTTTTAAAATAACGGAATTTGGACGAAAGTTTTGTTCTGTTTGCATGGATTAATTCGCTCATAGAAGTGAAAAATTTTAGGTCTCTAAACGAGATTGATGTTAATGGAAAAAATGGTTATATTAATGATGAAAGACTGTTTGAGAAAATACATAATTGGAAGAAGATAATCAGTAGGATTTAATTGTGATAAATGTTTTTTTAAGTCGTCCAACTTATATTCCTCAAGAACAGCAACAAGGGCTAGAGGTCTTTTGTTCTTTGCTTGATATGATGGATATTTGTCCGAGAACATTAGGGACTACCGATTATCCCAATGAGTCTCCGCTTGATGAAATTCTTCGAATATTAGATACTTGTTCGGGAATGATTGTGCTGGGATACCCTCAATTGCTTGTGGAAAAAGGTATTTTGAAGGGGGCTCAAATAACATCTTCTCTGAAGTTAGCGACCGAGTGGAACCAAATTGAAGCGGCTTTGGCTTATAGTCGCAATATGCCTTTGTTGATAATTCATGATAAGGACGTCTCTAGAGGAGTTTTTGATCATGGGGCTTTAGGAAATTTTATTCATGAAACTGATTTCAGCGATATACATTGGAGTGAATGTCAACCTATTCGTGGGGCTTTAAAAACGTGGAAAGAAAAGGTTGGCAATTATAGGAGAGTGTCTGCGGATAACACGAAATCTGCAGAAAAGACTGTATTGTTAAATGCTTTGAAAAATGATTTTATGGATCTGTTAAATAAGACCCGTTATTGCAAAAAACATAACAATACTACTATATGTGATTACGCATCGTATTCAAATGATAATGGACAGATTATTTATCTCGCGGATTTTTTAGTTCGAAAAATTGAAACATGGTATGAGCAAGAAATGAGACGCTGTGGAAACAGAACCAAAAATGATATTTTGAATGAAATCAATCAAAAATTTCCGCAGGTGTACGAAAAAATACGATTTTTATTTGATAAAGATCATTTTAGTTCTGAAGAACTGGAACAGTGTTTTGTTATCTAAACTTTTGCAAATGGGGTGTTACAGGGCCGATGTCTGAGGAGCCACGTTAGAGATCGAAGCCCGAAGGGCCGGGAGGGCCGCTGGTGTCCCACGCTCGGCCCTCTAGGCGGAAAAATTGCGGCGTGAGGCCGCAATTTTATGCCACGAGAGCCCGACCCCGCGCAGCGGGGGAACGCCCGTCGAATGTCCCGGCTTGTCGCCTGCCCCAGGCCCTGCGGGTCGCTCCGGAGCACGGTGCGGGTGCGGCCCCGTCCGGGCCTGCGTTTCAGGAACCCGTCGAGGGCTTCCGCCTTGTACCCGGTGATGAACGGGGTCTCCGTGGGCCCGAGCAGGAGCGCGTCCTCCACGATCCGGCCGATGATGGTCTTGCCGCCCACGGGCAGGAGGCATTTGGGCGGGTTGCCGGTGTAGGGGCGCATGCGCTCGCCCTTGCCCGCGACTGGCAGGATGACCTTCATTTTTCTCTTATCCCCTGGTTTTGCGGAAACGCTCCCCGAAATACGGGAATTGTGGCCAAATGTAGGGAAAATGGGGCGGGTTTAGGGGTTTTCCCGCCATCTGCGTTAGGCCTCCAGCCACTTAGCGACTTGTTGCCTTAGGGGCTATGGTCCCCTTTGGGGAGATCGAAGCCCGAAGGGCCGGGAGGGACAGGTAATGTACGAAAAATCCCCAAAAAGAGGGGCTGATACCCCTCTTTTTTGGGATTTTTGGGGCTACGCCTCCTTTCTGCTTTTATGGGGCGTTATATGTCCATGCAGAATTTCCTGTCCTTGTTCTGATAGCACCGCCTTTATCAAATCCAGAGCTTGTTCGGCAGTTATTTCGTTCGACATTGCACGGATGATTGTTCCGTAGATGTAGCCAAGTGTTTTCATGGTTTTACCTTTTCCTTTTTGTTTGTTGATGGTTTAGGTGCGGCAAAGCCGCCCCTTATTGCCCTATTGGGGCTGGTTTTAACATTTTTTTCCATAAATCATCCATTTTGTCACAATATGTCAAAATGAATTATGTATTTTTTAGGGCGTGAAGGAAATATACGACATTGAACGTCTTCACTACTATGCGTCTCTTTTTTCGGGAGGCGTTGTTCGGCGTTCCTTGAAGTATAACGACAATACGCTTGTTCACTATTTATTACGAAAGTACGATTCTGGCTTAATTGCTCTTAGGTATACTTATTGGGACTATCTCAATTACGTTTACAGGATTCTTGAAAAGAACTATTGTAATGAGTATGTCTATAAGAATACCTTTATTGCTGAATGGCTTATAAAAGAGTTTTCTTTAAGGGATACGATTGCGTTTAGTGAATTTCGTATAGGTTCTGCGATTGCAGACTTGGCTCTTTTTAATGGTGCAAGTAAGGCCTTCGAAATAAAAACTGAATTGGATAGTGAGAAACGTTTAATTTCCCAATTAGAAGAATATTCCAAGATAATGGAAGAATGCTATATCGTTGTTCCAGAAGATCAGGTTTCTTATTATTTGGCTATGGTCGATCCATCAGTCGGAGTTCTTGCTGTAAAACGAGGCTATCGTTCATTGAAGATAGAATCGCGTCGAGATGCTCGCAGGAATACCTCTGTTGACATAAATGTTTTGATGTCAACTGTTAGGTGCGATGAGTATAAGTGGATGACAAAGCAGGCTTACGGCTTTCTGCCTGATGTTTCTTGCTTTGAAATATTCGATGCTTGTAAGGATTTGCTTAGCCGCTTGACATCGGACGAACTGCACTGTTTGTTTCTTGAAGTTGTCAAAAAGAGAAAGAATATTACGCAAAGATTAAAAAGTGTTCCTAAGTCGGCTCGTCAATTTTGTCTGGCCATGGACCTGAACGATAAGAATTTTGCCAAATTAAACGAAATATATAGTCAGCCCATACATATCTAGGGGGGTATCATGTACTATCCGTACTTGAGAGGTAAGCAGTTTGAACTGTTGGCACTTCGTGAATTATCAAAAAAGGGTGCTTTGCCTGATTATAGTCATATTTGTCCGATTCTTGAACCGCTTAAGGACGATGCTTCTGCAAATCAGAGTGCTTTTTCGGCTATGCTAGAATGCGGTATGAGGTTTGCATTGATACTAAATCCATTTCGAGGCGAATTTGGACGGAATTCAGGAAAATTTGCACAGTTTTTTTTGAATTTTGTTCAGGAATACGCGGATGCTTCCTGGATTCCGGCTTTCTTGATTGATTCCAATATTGATTTGGCAAAACGACTTATTAGAGAATATAAATTAAAAGAGGTGATGCTGATTGCTCAAGAGGATGTGGATTTGGAAAAAATTCGTGACTTGATTAATTCTGGAAATGTTAAGTATCTTGTTTCACCTGAATCAAAAATGAATATGCGTAAAATCCAGCGTATGCATGTAAAATTAGATTTGATTCGTATAGATGATAAATTTCCTCAAGTAAAGCGGAATAATGATTATCGTAATACTAGGGAATCCCCTAATAATGAAGACCAGCTTTTTTCTGAGGAGTATATCTTCTATAAAGAAGATCATTATGCTGGTTTTTCGGATTATACGCTTCTAACAAAGGATTTGGCAGACGGTGGAGCTTTGCCTTATGTTGTGGCGATACATCTGACTTATGTTGGCAAAGATGACGAAATTAGAGTCCGTCATTTTTTGTCAGATTCAAATTCTAATGGTCGAGAAAATATTCAGAAAAAGTTTGCAGAAGCGGCAGAGAAAGCAAAGAAGTTTTTTGCAAAACGGTGGGAAAAAACAGGTGCTGTTGATGAATTGGTCCATTTTATGGAAAATGGTCATTATCCAGGATTGGGGAGTATCAAGAAAATATCCATAAAGCACCATATTCAACTTGTTGATCATCTTTTGAGGGAGGATGATTAAACATGAGAATTTGTGCAGATTGCTTTAAGGCTGAAGATTGGAAGAATCGGTTCAAATTAGAGCGGAAAAGATTTTGCAGTTGTTCCTTCTGCGGCAAAAAGGCAAAAACCGTTGATTTCTCTATTTTTCTTTCTCCGTTACGGCAATTGCTGTCGCTTTTCTCAAAGAATCAAAGGGGTGAAAATGTAGTTCTTCTGATTGAACGTGATTTTTCCATTTTTTCAAATGAAAGTGTTGCAAAGAGAATTTTGCAGTGTGTTATTCAATTGTCTGGAAATAGTTTTTTACTTACAGATAAAGTAAGTTATTCAAGTGAAGTTTCTTCTGCCCTGACATCTTGGATGAAAATGAAAAAGGGCGTAGTTGAAGAATTTCGTTATTTTCCCTCAATTAATCCAGAAGATGAGTCTTGGGATAAGTATTTTGCATCTAAATTTGCTGTGATTAAGAAAGGTTCTATCTTTTTTAGAGGGCGCATAAATGAGAGTGCGAATAAGCTCTATAAGAAGAAGAAAGAACTCGGAATGCCTCCTCGTGAAAAAGCCCGTGCAGGTCGTGTGAATCCATATGGGATTCCGTGTCTTTATCTAACAGATAAAGCTGATACGACTATATATGAGTTACGAGCTGCTCACGGAGATTTATTGTCTGTTGGTAAGTTTGTTATTAAAGAGAATTTAAACGTTGTCGATTTTAACTATAAACCATTGCTTTTAGATGATATTTACGAAGGTAAGGAGAAGTTATTCGAGACGGTACGCGAGTTTTTGCTGAAAAAACAAATTGGATTGGATTTGTCTAAACCGGTTCATCGTTATGGTATTAAAGAGATAGAGTATGTTCCTACGCAGTATATCTGCGAGTATATAAAAACAAGTGGAGCGGATGGGGTGATGTTTAATAGTGCAGTTCATCATGGTGGAAAGAACCTTGTTTTGTTTAGGTCGGATAAAGTAAAGTGTACTAATGTTGAGGTCAAAACGGTTGATGAACCAGTAATGCGTTTTTGCCGGTAAAATGTTCTTTGGGACGGGAGATAATCCTTGCTATCTGTGATTGAATTAGGAATCGAAGCCCGTAAGGCCGGGAGGGACGCCTGTATCCTGCGTCGGCCCTCTAGGCGGGGAAGCCGTGGGGTGACGCCACGGCTTCGTGCCGCGAGAGCCCGCCCCTGCGCAGCAGGGAACGCCCATAAGGCCCCCTGTGGGCAGCATCATGGTCGCTCGAAATACATGCGCCTGTTCCTGAGCCGTATTTGCCAGAATGTCTCTTGCGATGACTGCCACTACCGCAAGATGCCCCGAATAGCCGACATCACTCAGGGCGACTATTGGCGAGTCTCCAAGTATCACCCCGAAATGAACGACAACAAGGGAGCGTCGGTGGTTCTCTTGAATACTACTCCAGGTAGTATGCTATTTGAATCCGTCGCCGATAAAGTCATCCAATGCGATTCTAAGGTCGAAAACGCCATCGCCGGCAATCCCTGCATCGTCCGTTCCAGCAAACCGCACCCCAAGCGCTCTGAATTCTTCGCCAACCTGGACAAATACACCCTCGACCAGCTGATAAAAATGTATTGCCCCTACCCGTCACCCCTGAAGCGGATGTATATCCGCGTGCGGGGATTACTTGGACGGGTAAAGCGGAAAATTGTGGGGTGGTGACTGGGGGTATTCATAATCGATAAAATGCTTGTTCCTCGTCATGTCCGGCGAGATGGTCGCAGCCTTACGTAAAAAAGGTTTGCTATTTTTGATAAATCAAGAGTGTGGCGAAGTTCTTTTTACGCACGATTGTGTAAAAATGTGCTAATATTAGGAGAAAAAGTTGTTTCTATTTAAATCTTGATATAGTTTGATACAAAAAAAAAGTATATTACTATTGTGAATATTCCTACAATTGATACAATCAAGGAACACTTGAACCAGGACCTTAAGTCTTTGGAGAATCTATTAAATGCGGATGTTCTGGTTTTTTCAAGCCCCATTCTTGATGGCATGGAGTCAGAGTTCCGTCACATTGTTGAACAACTTGCAAATGACCCCTCTAAAAAAGAATCGTTGTACATCATGCTGACCACCTCAGGTGGTTCAGCTATTGCTGTGGAACGTTTTGTGAACATTGTTCGTCACTATTATGGTGTTGTGAATTTTATCATTCCGGATCACGCATATAGTGCGGGCACGATTTTTTGCATGAGTGGAAATGAAATCCTAATGGACTATTTTAGTGTTCTTGGGCCGATTGATCCACAGGTTCGAAATCGTGAAGGGAAATATGTGCCTGCACTCGGTTATCTAGATAAGGTTGAAGGTTTGCTATGTAGAGCAAAAGAAAAGGATTTTACACAAGCTGAGTTTTTGTTGCTTAAAGAAATGGATTTGGCTGAACTTAGATTGTATGAACAAGCCAAAGACTTGACTATTGATCTTTTGAAAGAATGGTTGGTCAAGTATAAGTTTAAAAATTGGTCTACGCATAAAAGTTCAGGCAATGCAGTTACTGATGAAGAAAAACAACAGAGAGCTCAGGAAATTGCGAGTACTTTAAGTGACAACAAAAGATGGAAATCTCATGCTCGTCCTATTAATATGTACACCCTTCAAAATGAACTCAAATTGCGTATTGAGGATTTTGGTCAAAAAGATGAATTAAAAAAAGCTATTAAAGAATACCATGATTTGATGTCTGATTTTGTTAATCGTAATAAGGTGGAAATTTTTATTCATACGAGGTTGTTTATATGATAGCAGAAGATGTTGAAAAACTGGTTGGGAAATGCGATTCGTTTAATAAAAGTTTTTATGATGATTATGTGGAGTTCTCGCGTGAATATGAAAAAATGGTTAATTCTGGATTGACGAAACGACGCGGATTCAATTTAGATATTGGTGTTGATTCTTCAAATGTGGAATTTAATGCATCTGCTTTGGATTTAAGAAAAGTTCAGAAATGAGTTCTGAATTAGTAATAGACGATCTAGTTTAAATTTTTTTGCAGTGAATTCAAAGAGTGAGATACATAAAGTATGAAAATAGAACTTTTTACGATATGTGATGGTGCCTTCAATTATAATGGAAAGTTGACCATTGTTGGTGTTACGGATGGATTCAAGGTCCATGCAATTCCGATTAAGATATCATTAAGTTTGGCAATGAGAATTCTTATAGAAATGGGAGAATGCGTAATTGGTCCGTTAAAAATTATTTTGTTAGATCCCCAAAAAAAACGTATTCCTGTTGAAATAACATCTGATATAAATGTGAGCGCTGTTACGGAAACGTCTCATATTTCACTTGCTACTACAATTCAAGGTGTTCCAATTGAAAAAGAAGGCATTTATTCTATAATTGTACAAATAAAAGATCAACAATTGGGTGAATATTCTTTTTTTGTAAAAAGGAATAAATGATTATGACAAAAATTTTTGAAAGCCGAATTTATAAAGATGAGAAAAAAATTTCTCATAATATGCCTTTAGATGTTGGTGCCAATGTCTCATTTAGTGCGACGTTGTCTTCTCTGAATGAAGAAACGAAAAAAATTAATTTGGATAAGGATTCTCTCTTAAGTACTTTTAAAACTAATTATGAGATATGGAATGACGAAACAAATTACTTATCGGTTAATAACTTTGACAATCCAAATTTTCAAAAAATAGTCGATATGGGTGAAGATGCTGTTCCAGAAATTTATGAAATTATAAAAACATCTCCGGATCCAATTGTCTATGCTCTGGACAAAATTTATCCTAATTATGTGAAAACGGAAGGTTATGTTTCTCTTAAGGATGTTTGTAGCGCATGGATTTCAATTCTGCAAGTTCTAGGCAAAGTTTAACTGCTGGTTTCCCAAGGCTGGCATCGGATGTGAATTTTAAAGTGACAAGTCCATGCACGTATGCATACAATTGTATTGCATTTGCTATGGGAGTCCAAGATCGCTGGGTTGATCCTGCCGCAATTTCTTGGCATTGGTGGCCAGATGGTGTTCCAAAAGATAATAACCCCGAGTCACTTGTTGCTGCTTTTGAAAAGCTTTCTTTTGTAAAATGCAATGATGCTTCTTTTGAAGGTGGTTTTGATAAGGTGGCTTTGTACTCCAAGGATGGAAAGTGGACACATGCTGCGATTATCAAAGACGCACGGCAAAATCTTTATCATAGTAAATTTGGTGCTAGCTTTGATGCTCTTCATAGTGGTGGAAATGTCCTCGAAAACGTTTATGGTGAAGTTTTCCAATACATGAAACGACCTGTTGATATTAAAGATTCGGCCATTGCTAGTATGGGAGCTACTGAAGGAACGACATTCATTAATCTACCTGGATTACGTGAAGTATTGGTTGCACATATGGGCTCTCTTTATTATATGGATGGTCGCCCTTTTGATAGGGCTGCGTTTCTTTCGCAAAAATAGTGGACTATGCAGGAGTTTAATAAGAGGGTAGCATAAGCTGCTATATTCATTGCGCAACCCCCAAAAGGTGAAACAATGGTGAGTATTCCGGAGTGAATTACACTATGAAACCGGAGTAAAGGAAACCGTCGTACCGATTAATCGGAAACCGCGATTCCGGAGACATGAAAACCTGTCTAATTTGGGCCTGCACAATTCCGTGCGAACAAAATAGACAGGAGGTCTAATTGTCTGCTACCCAATTATGGGGAAGCTTACGGAAGGAATGCAATGTTTTTATTTCTTTTGCTTTCGCATTAGGCTTCCAGCCTCTTGCAACATTGCTTCTCGCGCCGCCTATATTCTGTGTTAGGGATCGAAGCCTGTAGGGCCGGGAGGGCCGCCGGTGTCCCGCACTCGGCCCTCTAGGCGGGTATAAGGGGCTGCGCAGCGGGGATTGCTCTTTTTTAAATAAAGAAGTTATTATATTACCATGTATGGATTATTGTGAGCTCGCTACCGACCAATTTCTCAACTCTACATTCCTTAACACCTGCGTGTTAGGTTTGTTCTCCCTTTTGTTAGTTGTGGCGACAATCTTGATTGCCTGGTATCAATATCGTTTCCAAAAAAACAGCCATGAGCAGAAACTTCTGCTGGATCGCGAAAACAGAATCCTTGATATCTACAAGGTTTTTGCTGATTGCGGGCGAGTTTTTATTACGAAATACCCGAGTGTAAATCTCAAGTTGGGAATTTTGCCGAATGAATCAAACGTGAAAAAACAGCAGGAACATAGAAGTCTAGTCTGCAATACGTTTGGCATGGCGAAACTGATTTTTAAGTCTGATCCGGTGATTATAGGCCAATTAGAAAAGATTATGAAAAGATTCCTTGAACTGAGTTCAAGGGAACTCCAGGTTATCCTTACGCAAAGGGAAGTGTTCATGAAGGCTTTTGAGCAGGTGAGGGCCGCTTTCGCAGATAAGGGCGTTGCCACCTTGCAAGATGTCTGGCTGAATCACGAAGCGCTCGATATGCTGAACAAGTTGGCCAACACCCAAGACGTTATTGAGCTAGAACGAGATATAGAGGCCTTCTGGAACAACGAACTCTCCGATGAGAATTTCGATAAGTATTTCGAACCGTATATAAGCAAAATTCCGAAGAACGGCAAAAAATCTGCCAAAATCTCATGATTTGTCACTTTGTGACAAGATGAATTTGTATTTTTGTGGTATGAAGCTGTCAATTAAGAATTTTGGACCTGTCAAACAGGCTGTGGTGGATTTCAAGAGGATTAATGTCCTTGTTGGGCCGCAGAGCTCGGGCAAGAGCACTATCCTTAAAATTGCCAGTTTCTGCAATTGGATTGAAAAACATATTCAATTGACTCAGTCCCCGGGCGATTGGGTAAATCCAGACGTGGTAAAGTACCATTTGGTTTTATTCCATAAACTGGATGGGTATGCCTATCCGGGTTCTGAAATTTCCTATAAGTCGGAGACTTTACAGTTCAAGATAAACTTTGATAAGAATCTGCTCATTGGAACGCATTTTGAATGGACAAATAAGCGTTGGAATTATAGGCGTACAAAAAACACCTATATCCCTGCAGAGCGTAACATTGTTGCGTCTATCCCAAATTGGCTCGATGTAAACTTTGACAAGTTCAACAACATTCGCAACTATATGGCGGAATGGGATGTGGCACGCCGAAATTTTGACAACCGGCACAAGTTGGATATTCTGAATATGGGCGTGTCGTATTTCTATGATGATGCGGACAAGTCGGACCATGTAGCATTGAACGGGAAACAGTTGAAGTTCTCTAATGCTTCAAGCGGCCTGCAGTCTTTGATTCCGCAGTATGCCCTTTTGTCATATCTGTTCGATATCTCGCTTGTGTCCGAGCCGGCGAGTCTCCGGAAAATGCAGACAGACCTGATGCTTAAGGATATTATTGAGCAAGACCCAAAACTGAAAAATATGGGGATTGCCGATAACTACCTGAAAAATTGCGGTGTCAAGGTTTTCCTTGAAGAACCTGAACAGAATCTATTCCCGAAGGCACAGTACGGGCTTGTTAAGTGGTTCGCTCAGAAGCTGAACGGGAATTCGAACAATTCCTTGTTTGTAAGTACCCATAGCCCATATATACTGTCTTCGTTGAATAATTTGATTCAGGCGCACGATTCTGCAGCGAAGAGAGATGCTGCTAGGCAGAGTGCTGAGAAGATTGTGGGTCAAAAGGATTTTGTTGATTTTGACGATGTTCGCGTTTATGGTGTAAGCAATGGGCGCGTAAAGAACTTGATGGACAAGGAAAACCGGCTGATTGCGCAGTCGTTCCTGGATTCTGCATCACTGGATATTTCGAACGAATTTAGCCGGCTGCTTGATCTATGAAAAAGTTTGAATCGGCATTGAAGGAATGGGCGGGTTCGTTGCCCAAAGGCTCTTGTTGTTCGACTAGGGATTCTAACATCAAGTTCGAAGAACAGAAAAGCAGCATTACTTTTGTTAATAAGTCAAAGAAGTCTTGCCTGAAGGTAAATGTCGATGGGAGTGTTATCCCGTCTGCAGAGAGCAGCTTGCGCTGTGATAAGCTGCTTGTAGAAAGATCGAGTCCGCTATTTTGTTTTGTAGAATTGAAGGGTGGTAATATTGGACACGCTATCAAACAACTTGAGACTTCTCTTGCGGATCCTCGACTGAATCCTGATTGTGATCAACAAAAACTTGCATTTGTTGTAGGTAAGAACCATTTCCCGGCATCTTCGCCACTGATCCAAAAGGGCATGAAGAAAATTAGTGCCCTAAATGCGAAGTTGATTGTTGTAAATACGCCTGCATCATATCTGCTGTAGATTACTGTTGTTCGAACGGCGTAGGATTCACAAAGAAGTTCTTTTGATGATGTATATCGCTTAGAACGGTTTGTAAGGACTGCTGTGTGAATTTTGCGTTAGGGATCGAAGCCCGAAGGGCCGGAAGGGCCGCCGGTGTCCTGTGCTCGGCCCTTAGGCGGGTAAAAGGGGCTGCGCAGCAGGGAACGCCCGTAAGTCACTTTTGTCAACAATAAGTTGCATAATTGATTTTTTTGGCCACGGCTATTGACAACCGCCCCGCGTTTGTGTATATTTGATAGTGAACAAACGTGTAGTCTTTGGCTTTTTCCGCTTGTAAGCCATAGGAGTTGATGATGAAAGAAGTTGAGTGCTGTCCTGAATCTATTGGTGGAAACTGGTCGCAAATTGTGTCCGGTTCCTTTTTTTATGCAGTTGTTGACAAGTAATAAAAAGTAATATATTTTTATTATATACGGTGGAGGTTACATATGCAGGCAGTCGTGGAAGCGCCCCCTATGCAGATCACTGATGAACCGGTGTCGTTCAAGGTCTCGGGCAAGAATATCCCGAAACCTGTCATTGCTTTTTTGGATGCACTGTTCCCCGATTCCGTCCGTATCGATGAAGACGACGATGTCCTGGAGCCGGTGGAAGGAATGGACTGGTACAAGAAGGCCAAAAAAAGGATTGATCCTGCCAAGGCGTTGAAAATAATGCGCGTGAATGCTGGTCTTACGCAGGCGCAGTTGGCACAAAAGGTCGGTCTCGCGAAGCAGAACTACAATTCGCTTGAGCGGGGGGCCAGGCCCATTTCTATGCTCATGTCAAAGAAGTTGGCCGATGCGCTCGGGACTTCTTATTTAATGTTTTACCGCCGTAAATAAAAGTTGAAAACGTTAAAAAGGTTAAATTTATTGGTGTAGACGAGGTAACCATTATGGATCAGCAGACGGACGACGAGAAGTATATGCGCATGGCGCTCCGGGAGGCGGAAAAAGCCTTTGACGAGGGGGAGATTCCCATCGGCTGCGTTGTCGTGAAGGATGGGGTGGTCATAGGGAAGGGCCACAACCAGGTGGAAATGTTGAAGGATGCCACGGCCCATGCCGAAATTTTGGCCATCGGTACGGCCTCGGCAAAACTTGAAAACTGGCGTCTGGATGGTGCTACTTTGTATGTAACCCTGGAGCCTTGCCCCATGTGCGCGGGGGCTATACTGAACAGCCGCGTGTCACGGGTGGTCTACGGCTCCCCGGATACCCGTTTTGGGGGCTGCGGCACCACGGTAGACGTGATTTCGGGGAATGCCCTGAAACGGGAGGTCCAGGTGACGGGTGGCCTGCTTGCCGACGAGTGCCTGGGCCTGCTTAAGGCGTTTTTCCAGAAGATGCGCCTGGAAAAAGGGGATAGCGGCAACAAGGGCTAGTGCCGAAAACCCCTTTTACTATATTCTGGGTATGAATTTTGTAAAGTTTTCGGTCTTGTCCACGGCGCTCCTGTGGCTCTGTTCTTGCGATAGTAATAGCGTTTCCCTGGCGTTCAACACCCAGAATGCCCCGGTCCAGAAATTCACCCTGGAGGCGAGCCTGAATGTGTTCGCCCCGGAAGATTCCACCCACGAAGCCCCCGAGTCCATGGAGACCCGCCTGAACGCCCAGTCCACCCTGACCCAGACGGTGGCCTTCGACAACGGTTCCGCCCGTTTCGAGATGAAGATCGACACGGTGGACTACAAGAGCGACAAGCGCTCGGTGGAAGAGTTCCGCTACATCGAGAAGTACCTTTCTTCCCAGCATTTCCAGTTCAAGATGATGGGCGACGGCTCCATGAGCGACCCTTCCGTGGAGGACATGGCCCTGCAGCCCGGCACCGAGGAGCTGAACCTGATGAAGGTGTTCATGAAGATCCAACCTGTGTTGCCCGGTAGCCCCGTGAACCTGGGCGATGTGTGGGAGCGCACCGTGGAGATCCCTGGCAACGGCGCCATGACTACGGTCTACAAGTCCTTCAAGCTGGAGGATGTTTTTGTGCACGACGGCGTGCAGATGGCGAAAATCGGCATGAACATCAAGTACAAGGAAATTCCCGACACCACCGCCAATGTGCGCATGGAGAGCAAGGGCTTTATCGTGGGTTCGGGCTCTATCCTTTTCGACATCACCCACGGGGTGGTGCAGTCCGGCAACCTGGAGATTTCGGGCCATATCGATGTGAACGATGTGATTGCTTCGCAGCTGTTGCCCAACATGCATATCATCCAGAAGATCAAGCTGAGGGGTGAAATTGACCAGGCTAAGTAAGATAGTCCTGCCGCTCCTTGTGGCGTTTGTGGCTGCCCTTGCGGGGGAGATGCCGTTTCCGCAGGTGGAAAATGGCAAGCTCTTTTTGCAGGAGAAGGATAGCCCCTACATCCTGGAGCAGGGCGTGGTGCTTGCCTCTACGGACACCTTCGCCGTGGAACCTGGGGTCACGGTCCTTATGGGCGAATACGCCAAGCTGATGTTGCGCGGTCCGGTGGACATTCGCGGTACCGAGGCCAAGCCTATCGTGTTCAGGAGCGCGGACTCCAGCGAGAGCTGGAACGGCCTGCATATCATTTCGGGCAGCGGCTCCTTCGAGATTAGGAACCTGCTGGTGGAGAACGCCTTCCGCAACTCGGTTTTCCGCACCCGCGGTGTCTTTGAGAATGTGCGCTTTGTGAACAACTACTACGGCCTGTGGGTGGACGACGTGCCCGAGCTTGTGCTTTCGCACTGCGACTTCAGCCGCAACCGCTTTGCCCTTTCTGTCCGGGGCGGCAAGGTGGTTTCTATGGACAGCAAGATTTCTAACAATGTCTATGGCCTGTTCCTTGAGGCGGGCGGGGATTTCCAGGGTGACATGGCCCTGATTAAGGGCAACCTGGAATCCGATGTGCGCAAGGAATCCGAAGAGCTGGCGGGTAGCCGCAAGCGTGTAAGCCGTAGCGTATGGCAACGGATTGAAACTGGGTTCTAAGGGGTAGCCTGTGGAAGATACTTTTCGCCGCTCCATTCGCAAGATGACAGGGACAAGCATGCACTTGTCGGTGCACGCCGATCACCCTGCCATGGTGGCGACCCTTTCACAGTCCATGATGGTCACCTGGTCCATTGTGCTTTTCGAACATCTGGACGCCCTGCTGAACAACAGGGAAGAGGCCGTGTCCAACTCCGAGCTGATCAGCTACAGCGCTACGGCCTGGAAGCTTTGCGAGGCGTCTTTCCCCCAGATTGTGGCCGACGCCTGCAAGCTGTACGACGAGTTCCGTGCCAAGTGGATGCAGCGTTTCTCTACCGACGAGGTGCTGCGCCTGCTCTTGGAAGGCGGCGACTTTCTGCACCACGACGAGAACGGCTGGACCTTGGCTGTCAAGAACAACAAGCAGGATATCAGCGCCTTCTATTCGGCCACCATCCACCTGCTGGTGAGCGATGCCGAGCCCCTGTTTGTGCGCATGCACGGCCGTGTGATGCAGCTCCAGGAAAAGCTCTGCAAGTACTGGCATGGCGAGAGCGCCGTGGATGCGGTGAGCAAGCTGCTCCCGTGCCTGGAAGAGGGTCTCCGCGAAAAGGAGAACGCCCTGGTGACGTCCCTGCGCAGCTCTTTGAACACCCTGGCCAAGAAACGCTTTGCCGCGGCCTTCAATGTGAAGGGTGCTCCCAGGTATTACCGCACGGCGGCAGGTTGCGCCCGGAATGTAGGCCGCATCTGGAACCCGCACTATGCCTACGAAAACGGCTTTTTGGCCTTTACGGACGATTTTTGCGATTACGCCCGGGGGCTTACGCTCCAGGTGATCGAGTGGTACCGCGACAAGTGGTCCCTTTTCTTGCGCGGTTTCAACCGCGGTCAGTTGAATTTATTTGAAACAAAAGGTGAACAATGAAGAACGCTTTCAATTCCATTCTCCTGTTAACCCTGGTGGGCGTCGCCGCCCTTGCTTGCGGAGCCATGTACTTTGGCGCCCCGCTTTTCGGCTGGATTATCATGGCCGCCATTTTCGTGGTGTTCCTGGCGGAGCAGTTCATGTCTATGGCCAGCGCAAAGAAGATCAGCGCCGAAGAGGAACAGGTCGCTGCCTGCGAAGGCGGCAGGGGCTTTAGGGTCAGCGGTGACGGCGTGGTGGCACGCCGCCTGGAGATGGCCCGCCACTTGGTGGAGAAGGGTATCCGCATTGATTCGCCTATCGCCTACGAGGTGCTCTCCAACAGCACGGGCCTACCTATGCCCCGCAGCTCCAGCGGCACCGTGATTCTGCTGGGCCTTATGGGTACCTTCTTCGGCCTTATGTATTCCGTGGCTACCGCGGGTGGCGCCATCGACAACTCTACCACCCAGGGGACTCTCGATACCATCCAGGTGCTGTTCCAGAACATGAAGGGAATTTTCGGTACCAGCCTTTGCGGCCTTTTTGCGGCCCTGGTGCTGAACGCCAGCCGTAGCCTTTTGCTGGGCGCCCGTGAACGCTTCTTGGCCCGCCTGGACAGCCTGACTCTTGAATTGCAGGGCGAAGATGCCGCTGCGAGTGCCACGGAAATGGAGAAGACGGAACTGGAACGCCTGTTCCAGGCGGTGGAGAAGAACCTGGCGAAGACTGTGGAATCTCTGGAAAGCGCCGTGTCCAATTCCATGAGCACCATCTCTGCCAAGTTGGACGAAAAGCTGGGTGCTGTGGCTTCTGCTACCGAAAACGCCATGAACGCCTCTTCGAAGAACATTGCAAACGCCGTGGCCGATCAGGTGAAGCAGTCCTCGGAACAGTGGAAGTCCTTCATGGACAAGCTCTCTGCGGAAGCTTCTGCCGGCGTGCAGTCCCAGAAGGAAGGTCTGGAGACCCTCAAGACGGTGGCGCTCCAGGTGGCCGAAAAGGCCCAGGCGGGTTCCGCCGAACTCAGCAAGTCCGTTTCCGAAAAGCTTTCGGCCCTTTCTTCCGACATTCTGGGTGCCTTCCAGAAGCTTTCGGAGTCTTCTGCCGTGTTGCTGGAAGCCCAGAAGGCCCTTACCGAAAGTATCGACAACCGCGTGGTGAAGGAGAAGGAGGCTACCGACGCCCTGGGCGGAAACCTGGTACAGACCGCCGAACTGATGCGTGTGAACCAGAGCGAACTCAGCGCCAACTTGGAAATGCTCCGCGCCGGCCTGGAAACCATTCTGGAAAAGCTTTCTGGCGATACCGCCGAGCACGAGGAAGAGGACAACTTCGTGGAGCACCTGAACCAGTCCCTGGAAGCCTTCCACGAGCGGGCCTCCGAAGTGCTCATGGAAAACGCCGTCAAGACCCAGGAGATTTTGCTGGAAGTCATGGAACAGGTCCAGCGCGCAAACCACAAGGCCGAGCAGCCTAAGGTGGAGGGCTAGTAGATGGGATTCCGTCGAGAAGACAATCACAATCCCTGGATGGCCTACACGGACTTGGGCGTGGCCCTGGTGTCCCTGTTTATCTTGGCCTTCGTGGCCATGGCCACCCTGAAGGAGCAGAAGGCGGAAGACCTGACCCGTACCGAAGAGGAAGTGCTGAGCTGCCAGGAAGAGATGCGCAAGATTGCGGCGGAACGCAACGCCCTGCTTTCCCAGAGTTTGAAATCTTCCATCGAGCAGGGACTTATTGCCCTTGAAGACGGCAAGATCCAGATTCAGGCCAGTTTCCTTTTCCCCATTAACGGGGCGAACCTTACCGCCGAGGGCATCAAGGTTATAGAAGGCATTAGTAAGGGGCTCCTGGATGCCATGGCTCCTGGCGATGTGATTATGGTGAGCGGCTTTACCGACGACCTGCCGGTGAAGAATTCACAGAACTTTTCGAACTGGAACCTCTCTACGGAACGCGCGGTGAGCGTGGTCAAGGCCCTGGTGGCCCAGGGGTTCCCGCCGGAGCGTCTTTTTGCGGCTGGCTTTGGCGAGCACCAGCCCAAGTATCCTAACGATAGCGAGGAACACCGCAGCCTGAACCGCCGCGTGGAAATCGGTGTGACTCCGCTCCAGATGATGGAAAAGAAATAACCTTTATGCAAGACCGTCTAGACACAATCCGCCAGAATATGGACGCTATCCGCAAGACCGGAAAGTTCCCGCATTGGCGTATGGTCTATGCGGACAACCTGCTTTCCCGCGCCCGGGACTACCTGGCTATCGACCGCACTCCCGAGGCGGGAATTGTGCTGGACAAGCTGGACCGCTGGCTTTCGGCCCACAAGGTCCGCGAGAATAAGGCCACTGAGAATGTGGCGGCTCCCATGTGCTTTTGGGGCAAGGATTTTCTGGAAAAGACCATCGCCCAGATTCGTGGTACTCTCGCTACCAAGGGTATGCTTGTGCCGCCCATGGAGCGTGAATCCATCGGTCGCCGCCTGAAGACGGCGGAGCAGGATGTGGCTGAATCCAGATTCCAGGAGGCCTACGACGAGCTTATGGCTTTGCGTAGCTCCCTCATTACCCGCCTGCGTCGTAGTTTCCGTGCCCGCGTGTCGGCGGCTCTGGCCTACAGGAGCGGGGCCTTGCCCGAAGGTTCCCTGGTTGGGCCTTACAACGCCCAGCATACCCTGGAAGAGACCATGCACATTGTGGGCGAGCGTGACCCCATCTGGATTGAGGACTTCCTGGAAATTTACAACGAGCTGTTCCGCGTTGTGGAGCGACTTGTCCCCCAGGATAAGAAGTAGTTTCAAGTGAAGGGCCTTTCCGTTCTGTTTGCTTGCGCCTTGCTGTTGGCAGGGTGTTCTGTGTTGGGTGATGATTCAGGGAAGAAACATCTTTTCTGGAAGGTCTCCGATTCCAATTCATCCATTTATCTTTTAGGGAGTCTTCATTTTGCGGATTCCTCGTTCTACCCGCTGGATTCGGTCATTGAGAATGCCTTTGACCGCTCGGAAGAGCTGGCGGTGGAAATAGACTTGTCCGACGATTCCATTTCGCAGCAAATGTCCCTGATGTCGGAACAGTATGGTTTTTTCCACGATGGAAGGAGTCTCGACAGCGTTATTCCTGCAAGTGTTTCCCTATCTCTTGACAGCCTTTGTTTGGCGTGGAAGCTGCCGCTTGGTTCGTTTGCCCGCTACAAGCCCATACCGGCGGGCATGACCGTGACCGCCGTTGGAATTATGCGTTTGGGTTATGACCCAAAACTGGGGATTGATGTCCATTTCTTTAAGCGGGCCCGTGATGCTGGGAAAAATATCATCTCGCTGGAGACGGTGGAGGAACAGGTTTACGCGCTTACGGGGGACGACGATTCGTTTTCGTTGGGGATTTTTTATCTGAAAACCATCCTTCGGGAAAACCCTTCCCTTGATTCTGCCACTAGGGGCATGATGCGTGCCTGGAAAACGGGGGACGATTCCCTCTTTTGTGTAAACATGAATCTGGATACGGCGCAGTTGAGCCCTGCAGATTCCCTGCTCAAGAAAGAAATCAACGATCGTATCTACTATTCCCGTAACCGCAAGATGGCGGAAAGCATTGCAGACTTTCTGGCCAAGGACCGTAATGTCTTTGTGGTTGTGGGCGCTGCCCACATGGTGGGCAATCATGAGAATGTCATTGACATCCTCCGCCACAAAGGCTTCACCGTCGAGCAGTTGTAATTACTTCTTGAAACTCTTCAGGATCGTGGCGGCTTTCACGAACTGCTGCTTGACGGACTTGGGGCCCGTGCCGCCTTCGATGTTCCTGCGGGACACGCTGTACTCGAAGGTGAGCGTCTTCTTCATCTGACCCACATTCGGGACGCCGGCGCTGGCCCAGGCCTCGTCGCTCAAATCCGTGAATTCCAGGCCTTGGCGGGCGGCTTCGCCGACCAGGCTACCGACTATGTGGTGGGCATCGCGGAACGGCACGCCAGATTCGACCAGAAGATCTGCGAGGTCGGTAGCCAGCAGCGCCGGCAGCATCTTGGCATGCATCTTGTCGAAGTTGAATCGTGCACTTTCCAAGGCTTCCTTCATGACGCGGAGAATCACCTTCACATTATGAACGGAGTCGAAAACCGGTTCCTTGTCTTCTTGCAGGTCGCGGCTGTAGCTGAGCGGGGCGCCCTTCACCAGCGTGTAGAGGGCGCTGAAGTTACCCAGCATGCGGCCGGACTTTCCACGGATGAGTTCCATGGAGTCGGGGTTCTTCTTCTGCGGCATCATCGAGGAACCGCTAGAGAAAGCGTCGTGCAGGGTAAGATAGCCGAATTCGCTGGTACTCCAGTTCACAAAGTCTTCGGCGTAGCGGCTCATGGTGTTGGCGATAATGGCCAGGTCGGCTTCGAATTCCAGCATCATGTCGCGGTGGCTTACCGCGTCGATGCTGTTGGGGGAGACTCCCTTAAAGCCCAGTTCCTTGGCCACCAGGGCGCGGTGGTAAGGGAATGCAGACCCTGCCATGGCGCCGCTACCCAGCGGGAGCTCACTGTGCAGTTCCAAAAAGTTGTCCAGTCGCTTCACATCGCGGCTCACGGCAAAGAACATGCTCATCAGGTAGTGGCTGAAGTAGATGGGCTGTGCCTGCTGCAGGTGGGTGTAACCTGGCATCATCTTGCCGAAGTATTTCTTTGCCAGGTCCAGCACTGTTTCCATCAGGCACACTTCGAGAGCGCGGATTTCGGCGGCGCGGTGGCGCATGTAGAGCTTGAAATCCGTGCAGACCTGGTCGTTACGGCTGCGGCCCGTGTGGATCTTTTTGCCCAGGGACCCGATGCGTTCGGTGAGCACGCGCTCCACGGCCATATGGATGTCCTCGTCGGATTCCTTCCAAAGGTTCTTGCCGGCCTTGTAGTCCTTGAGGATGCTGGCCAGGCCATCGCAAATCTTCTTGTAGTCGGCCTTGCTGAGCACGCCGGATTCCACCAGGCCCTTGCCGTGGCCGATGCTGCCTTCGATGTCCTCTTCGATGAGTTCAGCGTCGAATTGCAGGCTAAAGCTCAGGTCCACCATGCTCTGAGCCATGCCGCTGGCGAAACGGCCGGTCCACATGTTGGTCTGGGTGCCCTTCTTGGCAGAATTTTTCTTTGCACTGGTCTTTGCCATTTTCAAATCCTTTTTTTTATACGCGAGCCAATTTAGCAAAATGCGTGTGCATTTTTAGGAAGCGTGTGCCGTGTCTATTGATTATCAAGCAGTTTCTCCACTTCGGCGATAATCTTGTCCCGTTCCCCGCACCAGTTGGGGGCGATAAGCATTTCGCTGGGGCTTTCGCCGCTGAACCGCTCGATGGCGGTCTCGGTCCCGATAATCTTGATCATCTCGGCGACGGCAGCGCAGTACTCCTCGAACTCCAACAACTTGAACTGTCCGGCAATGTAGTCCTGGGCCATGACGGTCCCTGTGACGATATGCAGCGGGTGGATCTTGACGGCGGCAAGGTGCAGGTCCCGCACCACTTCGGCGGTGTGCTTGAAGTCCTTCAAGGTTTCGCCCGGGAGCCCCACGATTACATGGGTGGTCACGGTGAGTCCCGCTTCCTGGCAGCGTTTTACTGCGTCGGTCCATTCCGCCAGGGTGTGCCTGCGGTTGATGGCGGCAAGGGTCAGGTCGTTGGCCGTCTGGAGCCCGATCTCTACGATGATGGGCTTTATGCGGTTCAGTTCCGCTAGGTAGGCTATCTTCTCGTCTTCCAGGCAGTCGGGGCGTGTGCCTATGGCAAGGCCCGCGATTTCCTTGTGCTTCACGATGGGGTCCATAATTTCCCGCAGCTTTTCCAGGGGCGCGTGGGTGTTGGTGTAGGGCTGCAGGTAGGCAAGGATTCCCGCGTTGGGGTGCTTTTCCCGCAGGCGCGGCACAAACTTGTCCAGCTGTTCCTGGATGGCGACCTGTGCCTGGTCAAAGACGGGGCTGAAACTGCGGTTGTTGCAGTAGCTGCAGCCGGCGAATCCCTTGGTGCCGTCCAGGTTGGGGCAGCTCATGCCACCGTTCAGCGGCAACTTGCGCACTTTCAGGTAGTTGGGGAAAAGCTTCAGCAGTAAATCGCGGTAGGGGGTGTAGTGCATATTTGGAAAGATAATTTATTATATTGGCTTATGGGTGACCTTAGAACACAAGGAACAAGATTATGTTTAAGACCTTCAAGAATGTGAGTGTGGCGGTTGGTTTTCTCTCGGCTTTCGCCCTGGCCCAGAACGTGCTGGATAACGGCGACCTGGAATACGGCGACGGCGGCTGGTATGTCTGGAACAACGAGAACGACCCCTCCGACATCGTGCAAAAGCTGGGTGAGCCTGGAATTGGCGTGAACAAGAGCCAGGGCGCCATGGTCTCCATCAAGAAGGGCCCTAAGACCTGGTGGAGCCTGCAGCTGCAGCCGCCCAAGTGGCTTGCCGATTCCACCTACTACACCCTGACCTTCAAGGCGAAGATTGCAAACGGCAAGGGCCCCATCGTGGCCATTGTGCAGGGGGGGCCTCCCGACTACCGCCAGAAGGAAAGCGCCTCTTACGAGTTGACCAAGGACTGGAAGGAATATTCCATGACCTTCCTTGCCGACCAGAAGGGCTATGGCCTTAACAATGTGGCGTTCCAGTTGGGGTTCGCCGTGGGCGACATTTATGTGGATGACGTGACCATCGAGAAGGTGGAGGGCATGGATGACATGACCTGGTACAACAATTCCGCCGCCCGCATCGACAGCCTGCGCAAGAAGGACTTTACCCTCAAGGCCGCCCCCGGCGCCCAGGTGAAGGTGGAGCTGATGCGCCATGCGTTCCCCTTTGGTACGGCCCTTGCGCTGACTGCATCCAAGGACAGTGTGGAAACCTGGTACCGCAAGACTGCCAATAAGTATTTCTGGTACGGCGTTCCCGAGAACCAGTTCAAGTGGCCGGAATACGAACCCAAGAAGGGCAAGATCCGCCGCGATGAATTCAAACAGTATTTGGACTATGTGGATGCCTACAAGTGGGGATTCCGCGCCCATACGCTGATGTGGGGCCATCAGGGCTACGGTTTTGACAAACACTTTAGCAACCAGGGCAGCTGCAAGGAGATTGGTGAAAAGATCAAGGCCCGCATTGACCGCGACCTTAAGGAATACAAGGGCCGCATCAAGGAATACGATGTGTGGAACGAAGTTTTCCACGAACCCTTCGTGTTCAACAAGTGCGGCTGGCAACTGTTGGATAGCGCCCATGTGTGGGCCCATCGCGCTGACCCCGACGCCCGCCTGTTTATTAACGAGTACAATGTAGTGGTGGCCGGCGAAACGGACCGCTACTATGACATTGTCAAGGGGATGTTGGACCGCAAGGTGCCCGTGCACGGCATTGGCGTGCAGTGCCACTTTGGTGACCGTGCCATGAACCCCGCCATTATCAAGGCCCGCCTGGACAAACTGGGTTCCTTGGGACTCCCCATCAAGATTACGGAGCTGGACTTTGGCGACTGGCAGAAGGGCATGTATTTTACCGAAGAGGAACAGGCCCGCCGTTACGAAATGATTTTGCGTATCGCCTTCAGCCACCCGGCCGTAGAGGGCATTTTGCTGTGGGGCTTCTGGGATAACCGTCACTGGGTCAAGAACGGCGGTATCATCGCCGCAGATGGCCGCGAAAAGCCTGCCGCCAAGCTCATTTACGACCTGTGGCACAAGGTGTGGACCACCAACGGGACCTTCAAGGCCGACGAAAAGGGCGAAGTGAAGTTCCGCGGCTATCCCGGCAAGTATAAGGTGACCATCGACGGCAAGAGCGAAATGGTGGAACTGAAGTAGCGCACACTATGAAACAAAAACTCCCCGGAATCTTGTTCCTGTTGGCCATGCCCTGCTCCGTGCTGCTCTTTGTGCAGGTGGAAAAGTGGAGCGGCTCCGAAATGGTGGCGCTTCTTTCGGCGGTGCTTTTCTATGTGGTGGTGGCCGTGATTCTCGGGTTTGTCTTTGGCAGGGGAGGCGGAAATGTCAATCGAAGATAGGTCCACGCTGGTCTTTGCAAGCGGAGTGGGCCGCGTCAAAGAAGAAAAGCCCAAGGCAGAGCGCCCTGCAGGTGATGGCGTGGTACGCATACAGCTCAGGCGTCTCGGTGGCGGCAAAATGGAAAGCGTCATCACGGGAATCCCGCTGGACGAGGCCGACCTGAAGGAACTGGCCCGCACCCTGAAGCAGAAATGCGGTGTGGGCGGCTCCGTGAAGGGCTTTACCGTCACCATCCAGGGCGACAAGCGCAATGTGCTGAAGGCTGAACTGGAAAAGAAGGGCTACACCGTCAAGCTGGCGGGCGGGTGATAGCGGGCAAATTTTTGTGGACAACTTGCTATATTGTAGGGCATGAGAAAGATTCTTTTTGCCCTTTTGTTTTGCGTCGTTGCGGCTTTTGCCGCCGACAAGCCCGTTGCCAACGCTAAGGCCGCAAATTCCGTGCCTGCGGAATCTGCGGTCTCTGTCCCGGCCGACACCACTGCCGAAATGTCGACCCCCCAGGAGACCTGCTCTGAATTCAAGTCGGAGCTTGCCCACAGGGATAGCCTGATGGCCGTTGCGGACAGTTCCTGCTCGGTGGAGAAGGATTCCCTGCGTGCCGCTCTCAATTCGGAACAGGCCAAGTCCAAGAACTGGGAACAGAGCTACGAGACCATGAAGAAGAGTAACGAGACCTGCGCCAAGGCTCTGGGCGTCTCCATCGAAGTGAGCGAGAAGAGCAAGGAGAAGGAGAAACAGTCCAGGAGCCAGGCCGCCATGATGACCAGCTCCTCCTTCTTTGGCGGGATTGCCCTGGGAATGCTCCTTTTCTGGCTGATTTTTGACTAAGATGAAGCGCATCCTGTTGACAGCGACGGTTCTTGCCTCTACGGTGGCGGCACAGGTTTTCCAGAAGGGGAACGTGCTTTCGCCGGTGGCGACCTTGCAGATGGCCGCTCCCGAAATTACCGCCTACATGCCCGAGAAGAAGTTGCTTTTCGTGGTGGGCGGCGACAAGCTCATCGAAATGGTGAGTTTTGCCGACGAGGCGAACCCTAAGGTGGAAAGCCGCCTACAGCTGGACGGCCCTGCTACGAGCGTTTCCATCTCTGGCGACCTGGTGGCCATCTCCATGACGGCAGAACCCGAGCATGGCCTTGGGCAGGTCCAACTTTTCCGCTATGCCGAGGGCCTGATTCCCGTGGCGTCGGCCCAAAGGCTCTGCAACCTGCCCGACATGCTGACCTTCACGCCCGATGGGAGCAAGATTCTCGTGGCCTGCGAAGGCTCGCCCAGCCAGGACTATAACGAAGATCCCGAAGGTGGCGTGGCCATCCTTTCCGTTGAACACGGTGCAAGTCTCAACGATTACAAGCTGACGCCCAAGGTTCTGGATTTTAAGGGCCTGGATTCCCTTTCGCTCCGCAAGAAGGGCGTGCGCAGCCCCGGCCTGCAGGGCTTTGTGCGGTCGCTGGAACCCGAGTACATCACGGTCTCCAAGGATTCCAAGTGGGCTTGGGTCAGCCTGCAAGAGAACAACGCCATGGCGAAGGTGGACATTGCCGCCGAAAAAATTGCAGACATTTTCCCGCTGGGCTATGTGGACCATTCCAAGCCGGGTTTCGGATTGGATGTCAAGAAGGACGAGAAGATTAAAATCAAGAACTATCCTGTCCGAGGGCTCCGTCAGCCCGACGGTGTGGCCTCTTTTGCCGTAGGCGGCAAGACTCTGGTGCTTACCGTCAACGAGGGCGCTTCTGTAAACGATTACAAGGCCTGGACCGACGAAGGAACGGTAACGGACCTGCTGGCTGACGAGCGCCTGGACCGTACCGTATTCAACGAAGATGTGGCGCCCCATTTGAAAAAGTTCACGGTAAGCCTGCTGGAACGCTGCGACCAGGGCCCCGACGAAGTTCCCGGTGGCAAGTGCCCCTTCGTTTACGGCTTCGGGACCCGTTCCGTCAGTTTGTTCGACGGTGAGAGCGGAAGGCTATTGTGGGACAGCGGCGAGGAACTGGAAAAGGCCTTCGGTAAGCTCGCTCCCGGCTATTTCAACTGGAATTCCAAGAAAGAGAAAATTAAGATGGACAGCCGAAGCCCTAAGAAGGGCTGCGAACCCGAGAATGTGACGGTGGGCGAGGTGAACGGCAAGCGTTACGCCTTTGTGGGGCTGGAACGCTCCAGCGGCGTGGCCGTCTTTGACCTGACCGCTGTCGATGCGGGTGTGCGCAATGCCCCGAAGCTGGTGGACCTGTATTTCGACCCCAGTGACCGCGGCCCCGAAGGCCTGCTGTTCATTCCGGCAGACAAGAGCCCCGTCTACGGCCAGGCTTTGCTTGTAGTTGGCTATGAGTACAGCAAGACCCTGACGGTGTATAAGGTGAAATAATCTAGATGACCTTCTCGGGCCAGGGGTGCTTGGGGTAGCGGCCCCGCAGTTCCTTGCGCACCTCGGCGTAGGTGTTCTGCCAGAATCCCGTCAGGTCCCAGGTTTTCTGGATGGTACGGAAGTTTGGTGCCAGAATGTCGTAGCGGACCTTCAGTTTTCCGTCGGCGATTTTGTGCTCGCCCAGCATCTGCATAAAGTCCTCGATTCGGGCTGAAATTTCTACCAGTACGCCTTCTGCGCTCTGCACGGACTTGCCCCCCGAAAGTTCATCGTCGGCTACGGCCTGGTAACTGTAGCGGGCCCGCTTGCCGTTGGGCAGCACAAAATGGTCGGGGAAGGTCTTGGAAAGCCACGCCAGCATGGACTTTCCAAAATAATCTTCCACGATGTTCCTGAAACGGTCCTCGTTGATGTCCCGCAGCAAGAATTTTCCGTCGGCGAACTCGTCAAAAATCAGCTCCATGTCCTCGTCGTTGAATTCGGGAAGGCCATATTCGGGGTAGAGCTTTGCGGCCAGGCGCATCTTGACAAGCAGGGTCTGCATGGCATCTGTGAGATAGCGACCGCTCCAGTTTTCCTTTTCGATTTTTTCTTTCCAGGCGGCCACGGTGAGCTTTTTCAGTTCGGCGAGAGCCTTGGGCGATGCCTCTTGCGTGAGGATTTCTTTCCGGGAAAGTTCCGTGGTAGACCCGTCGGCGTTTTCCGCTTCACTGATCTCTACGCCGATGAACCTTTCTTGCCCGCTGCGCCACAGGAGTTCGTATCGTGTCTTTGTATCGTTACTCTCCAGTAGTTCTTTGTCGAGGGCGGCGTACAGGTTTACCTTGAGTTCGGATTTGCTGCCGCTCCCTGCGCGGAGCATGGAAAGGGCTAAAATGGCGTAAGGCGGTTCGGCTACCTGCAAGCGGATAATGTTCTGGTTGGGCAGCTTGTAGGCGTTGCCGCTGGGGGTGGCTAGCCTGTCGGGGAAGGCCTTGAGAAGACTTTGGGCAGTGTGCTGCATCATCCCCGCACCATTCCATGTCATCCCCGCGCAGGCGGGGATCTCCTTTCTTTCTATACCGTCCCTGTATTCTCTCAACTGCCGCAGCGTGAAGCTCACTTCCCGCGGGATGGTGACCGCCTTAGAAAGCGTATCAGCGGCGAGAGTCATCACATCGTAGGCCACCTTGGACTTTTGCAGGAATTCCGTGCCGGAGTGGATCCAGGCGAGGGCGGCTAATAACAGGTCGGGAAGGTCCTGTGGCCCGCGGGCCGATGCTAGCAGCAAGGCCAGTGGAATACTGGATACCGGCGTGCGGATGGCCTTTAGTCCGAGAGGCGTAATGGCTCCGTCTTGGAGCATGCCGAAACCTTCCAGGAGTTTGGTGGCCACCTGTTCGCGAGCTTCTGGAATCGCTGTGGGAAGCGTTATCCCTGTTGTCATCCCCGCGCAGGCGGGGATCTCCTTTTCCAATGCGGCTTTTTGCAGTAGCAACTCCGACGGTTCTATCTGCAAAACTTCCGGCACGATTCCCTTGGGCATCCGCTTTTCGGATTCTTCGCTCCAGAGCCTTATAGCGCAACCATTTTGGGTACGGCCGCTACGGCCGCTTCGTTGGATGGCGTTCTGCATGGAAATGGGCATGGTGCGAAGCACATTTACCTTCTCGCTGTCGTCGTAGAGGCTTACGCGCTCGATTCCGCTGTCGACGACGCCGGTGACGTTCGGGACTGTGATAGATGTTTCGGCGATGTTCGTCGTAAAGATGACTCGCGGCCTTTCTGTGACTTCGAAGATGCGGTCTTGGGTTTCCCGGTCTTGTCCACCGTATAGTTCCAGGTATTCTGCGCAGTTGCTGCCCAGGGCTTCGGCGGCGGCGCTGTGGCAGCGGGCGATTTCGGCCTTGCCCGGGAGGAATACCAGGGTGGTCTGCCAGATGCCGTTGCGGTAGAGCGTCTTGAGCGCCCGCACCACTTCGGCGTCAAGGCCCACTCCCGAAACAAGGGAGGTGCCGGTGGCTGGCGTCTGGTTCAATATTTGCACGGGGTACAGCGGGTGGCCAAGGCTTAGGCACTTGACGCCGAGAACCGCTTCCAGTTCGTCGCGGTTCAGCGCCGCCGACATCACCGCAACTCTTGTCGCTGTCTCTCCCGGCTTGATCGGGAATCTCCCGTTCATAAAATACGCAAACAGCAGGTCCATGTCGGCCTTGCGCTCGTGGTATTCGTCGAAGACCACCCAGTCGGCGTCCAGCTTGCCGTGCAAAAGTTCTTGCAGAAAGTTTCCGTAGGTCTGGAAAAGAATCCGCGTGTCGGCACTTTTGCAACTTTCCTGCCGGAACTGGTAACCGACGGTCTTGCCGCAGGGCTCGCCGTGGAGTTTCGCCGAAAACTGCGCCAGGGCGAGGGCGGCGATACGGCGGGGCTGCAGCACCACCACGCGGCCCTTGCAGTGCTTGCTCAAGAAGTAGGGGATGAATAAAGACTTACCCGAGCCCGTAGGAGCTTCAATCAGCAAGTTGCGCGACTCTTCAAGAGCCGCTTCCAGCTTGCTTTCTTCTTCTGCTAGGGCTAGGTCAGAATATTTCAACGCTTACCGAGGATATTTCAGCTTTTCGCCGGTGGCTGCGTCCATGTAGGGTGGCTTGCCTTCGCGGAACTTCTGGTTGATGACCAGGTTCTCGATACGGCGGCGGAGTCCCTGCTCGGTCTTGCAGAAGAAATAGACCACCTTGTTGGTGCCGGGCACCAGGAACATGGCCAGCTTGTACTTCTGGCGGACGGCGCGGCGGAAGAACATCATGTCTTCTTTCTTGGGAATGACCAGGTTGCTGCCTTCCTTGGTTTCGCAAATCATATCGGCGTCGGCAAGCAGTGCTTTGGACTTTTGCTTGAGGGCGGCAAAGTTGGGTTCGGTGTTCCTGCGGATGGTCTCCAGGCTGAACGCTCCGCCACCTTCCTTGAGGGCCTTGCGGAGTCCGCGAAAAGCGAACACGGCAAGCACGACGATGACCAGTGCAACAATATAGGGCCAGTAGTTGGCAAGAAAATCTAACATAGAAACCTCGTAATTCGGCGGTTTTGACGGCCACAATTATAGCAATTTATGGCAGTCTTGATAAACTAATTCATCTCCCTGGCCAGTTCAATCAAGGTCTGCACGCCAAAGCCCGTGGCGCCGTATTCGGTGTATTTCCATTTCTTGGTGACGAAAGCTGTACCGGCGATGTCCCAGTGGGCCCAGGCGGTGTTCTCGGGAACGAACTCCTGCAAGAAAAGGGCGGCGGAGATGGCACCGGCGTCGCTGCCCGTGTTCTTCAGGTCGGCGAACTTGTCCTTCAGGGCGTCGGCGTATTCTTCTTCGAGAGGCATGCTCCAGAACTTTTCGCAGCAGGCCTCGCCGCAGTTGATGACTTTTAGGGCCAGGTCGTCGTCGTTGCTGAAGAATCCCGTGACGGCGTAACCCAGGGCACGGACCATGGCCCCGGTGAGGGTGGCAAGGTCGATAATGTGGGTGGCCCCGATGAGCCCTGCTTCGGCAAGCCCGTCACTGAGCACCAGGCGGCCTTCGGCGTCGGTGTTGTCCACCATGACGGTCTTGCCATTCTTTGCCTTGAAGATATCGCCCGGCAGTACGGACTTGTTGCCGATGGCGTTTTCGGCAAGGCAGCAGACGGCGCTCACCTTGACGGGGAGCTTCAGGGTGGCTATGGCCTGGATGGCGGCGAGTGCGGTGGCGGCACCGCTCATGTCGCTGATCATCTCGGGCATGGACTTGGCGGGCTTGAGGCAAAGGCCGCCCGTGTCGAAGGTGAGACCCTTTCCGACAATGACCAGGTGGTCGCGGGAGGTTCGTTTTGCGGATTTGTTGTTCGCAAGTTTCGTGCCGTCGTAGCTGAGGGTGATCATGTGGGGCTCGTGGGAGCTGCCCTTGCCTACGGTAACATGTCCCATGAAGCCTTCCTTTTCCAGTTGCTTCATGTTACGGACCTTGATAGAAAGGCCCGGCGTGTACTTGGCGATGGTCTTGGCGTCTTCTACGAAGGCGGCGGGGTAGAGGTCCGAAGCGCTGGTGTTGATCAGGTTTCTTGCCAGGGTGATTGCCTTTTGTTCCACAGCCACTTCTTCGGCAATCTTCTTGAAGGCGGCGGTGTGTTCGCCTGCAACAATCTCGAAGGTCACCTGGAAATTCGCTTTCTGCTTGCTCTTGTAGGCGTCGAACTTGTAGTCGGCGTAGTGGAGCCCGTGAAGGATTGCCTTGAACTGCTCGTCGGCGGCGTCGGCCAGGAACAGGCTCACGCAGGGCACCTGCCTTTTCATGGCCTTCTGGGCCAGGCGGTAGGCGGCCATACGCAGGTGGTCCAGCGCCGAAATTCCGCGTTCCTTGGCTGCGTCTACGAAGAAGGTGTTGCAGCCGTCGATTTCCAGGAATTCTAGGTCTTCGAAGGGGCCGTCCTTTATGCCTTTCAGAACGGATTCAACCTGGGCACTTGCGGTATCGGAAAGCACCTTGGAAAACTGGACGGACTGCTTGACGAAAAAGAGGGCGTAGGCCTTGTCGCTACGGGCCTTCGCGGATTCAGAAGAAATGATGTTCATGTTCATGCGTCAAATGTAGCTAATGGCCCCTTTTTTTGCTATAATATCCGTGTAGATTGGAGGATTTTATGAATCTCAAGATTACTGGTGTTGTTTCTGTTCTGGCCTTTGCTGCCATGACCTTTGCTGCTGAACCCGCTGCACCGGCTGCTGCTGAACCTGCCGCTCCCGCTGCTCCCGCTGCTCCCGCCGCAACTGCTGCTACTGAAGCGGCTCCCGCCACCGAGGCGGCTGAACCCGCTGCACCGGCCGCCGAGCCTGCTGCAGCTGAAACTCCTGCTGTTGCCGAGACCCCTGCCGCAGAGCCTGTCGCTGAAGCCCCTGCTGCAGAACCTGCTCCTGAACAGGCTGCCGCTCCCGCTGCTCCCGAAGAAGCCCCGGCACCCATGGCCGTTCGCGGTGGCGAAGAACCTGCCTCTGCGGCAGCAGCCCCCGCAGCAGCCCCCGCTCCTACGCAGACAGTTGTCTACCGTACGGTCTATTCTGCCGAACCGGTGGAACTCAACGGAGCCCAGGTCCGTACGGTGTATGTGACCCAGGCTGCTGGGCCCGACAGCGTGGACTTTGAAGAATTGCGTGGTCTGGTTCCCATGAAGTGGAGTCTGGGTATCCAGGGCTTTATCGGTTCCTACCACCTGTTCTCCTCCTACGGAGATGATTACCACCTGCATGATTACGATGGACTTACCTGGCGCGTCGGTGTTACTGGTATCATTCCGGTGACGCCGCATACCATCGGAGTGAAGGTGGCGGCCCTCTTCGAACAGAGCGAGGCCAAGGCCAGCGGCCACGCCTTCGGTTATTCCTTGAAGGGCAAGTTCAAGCAGCGCAAGGTGGATGTCCCGGTGTTGTTCGCCTTCAAGGCTCCCCGCTCTTCTCTCATGTTCGAGATAGGTCCCCAGGCTTCTGTGGCTATCAAGGATGAGTTCCGTGCCACCGTCGATGGGGAAACGAGCAGGTTGGACATGATGGACAAGGATTTCCGCAATACGGTTGACTGGGATATCGTCTGTGGTTTTTCCGTCATGGCGAACCGCTTTCTTGGATTTGATTTCCGTTTCAATATTGGCCTTTCCAATCTCTACGATACCGACAACAGCAAGTCTATGAAGCTGTTCGAAGTGGATGACCTTTCTTCCACTTCGTTCCTGCTGGGTGCATCGTTCTACATTCTCTAGCCTAGATGCTTCTTTCTGTTGTTGCTGTCCTTGTCGGTCTCTCGTTCCTTGTGTGGAGCGCGGACAAGTTTGTGGATGGGGCGGTGGGCGTTGCCAAGTACATGGGCATGTCCACGCTCCTGATTGGCATGGTGGTGGTGGGCTTTGGCACATCGGCCCCGGAGATGGTGGTGTCCGCCCTTTCAGCAGCACAGCACAATCCTGAACTCGCCCTGGGTAATGCCTACGGGAGCAACATCGCCAATATCGCCCTGATTCTTGGCTTTACGGCGGTCATCCGCCCGGTGGTGGTCAAGAACATTGCCCTCAAGCGGGATTTGCCTATCCTGCTGGTGGTGACGGCGCTCTCGATTTTCCTGGTTTCCAACCTGTCGGTGACCCGGATGGACGGCTGCATCATGCTTGTGGTGTTTGCGCTTGCCATGGGCTTCAATGTGGTAAGCGAGATGCGCCAGAAGAAGGCTCTGGCTGAAACTGACGCCATGGGGAAGGATGATGCTCCTGTCTCCCTATGGAAGTCGCTGTTCTGGCTTATTTTCGGCCTTGCCATCTTGGTGGCCAGTTCCCGTTTGCTGGTCTGGGGAGCTGTTGAAATTGCCCGTGCCCTGGGGGTCAGCGACTTGCTCATTGGCCTTACCATTGTGGCTGTGGGAACCTCGCTCCCGGAGCTTGCCAGTTCCATCGCTGCGGCAAGGAAGGGGGAGGACGATCTGGCTTTCGGGAACATCGTGGGCTCCAACCTTTTCAACACCCTGCTGGTAGTGGGCATTGCGGCGGTCATCGACCCTATGGGTGCCGTGTCACCGGGTATTTTGTACCGCGATATGCCCCTGATGTCGGTTCTTACGGTGTTGCTTTTGGTGTTTGGCCTTCCGGTTCGCAAGGTGAATGGCATTCGCAGGGGCCGCATTAACCGGATTGAAGGTTCGGTATTCCTGTTGGTTTATATTTCGTACCTGGCCTATCTGGTCCTGGAAGCTACGGGTCGTGTGTAACTTTATCTAAGGGGTTGAGCCGGTGGGCAAGATTTTTCTCAAGTCTGTGTTGGTGCAGAATGCTGGTGAGAAACCCGTGCGCAAGGATGTTCTCGTTGATGGCAATAGGTTTGCAAAAATCTCTGATGAAATCTCTCCGGAGATGGCCGGCAACGCCGAAGTGGTGGACTGCAGGAATTTTGCGCTGCTGCCGGCTTTCTACAACGGCCATACTCATGCGGCAATGAGCCTCTTGCGGGGCTATGCCGACGACATGGAACTTTCCAAGTGGCTGAACCAGTACATTTGGCCCCTTGAGGCGAAGCTGACGGATAAGGATATCGAAATCGGGAGCCGCCTTGCTGTGCTGGAGATGATCAAGTCCGGTACGGTGTTCTTTGCCGACATGTATTGGCACAGGGAGCAGACCATGAAGGTGGTGGAAGAGCTTGGAATCCGCGCCACCATCGGGGTTACCATCTCCGACATTCTGATTCCCCCGGCGGGCCTGAAGGCAAACTTTGAATTTTTGGAAAAGCATACAGGCGAATCGGAACGGGTAAAGCTGTCCGTGATGCCCCATTCCGTGTACATGGTCAGCGAAGAATACCTTCGTCGCTGTATCGAGATGTCGGAACGGGAAAAATATCCCCTGCATATTCATTTGTCCGAAACGGAATCGGAAGTCCAGAATTGCAAGTCCCAATATGGGTGCTCTCCTGTGGAACTGCTGGAGCGTCTGGGCGGTTTGAACGAAAGATTGCATGCTGCCCATTGTGTCTGCTTCTCCGAAAAGGATACGGAAATCTTTGCAAAGTCCGGAGCTACGGCCATATTGAACCCATGCTCTAACCTTAAACTTTCTAGCGGGATTCCGCCCATTGTTAAGCTTATGGATGCCGGAGCGAACCTCGCCCTGGGTACCGATGGGGATTCTTCCAACAACAACCTGGACATGCACGAAGAGATGAAACTGGCGGCGCTGCTGGCAAAGGTCCAGGGCGGAGCCGAAAAACTGCCTGCTCCCGAGGCGTTGAAGATGGCTAGCGTGAATGTGGCAAGGATGAATGGGATAGATGCAGGCGTCATCGCCGAAGGTAAACTTGCCGATGGACTCCTTGTACGGCTTGACAACGAAAGGATGGTGCCCTGCTTTGACTTGATTAGCAACTGGGTCTATTCCGCTGACTCAGGGGCCATCGATTCGGTAATTTGTAACGGACGCTTTGTGATGCGTGGCGGCCATGTAGATGGCGAAGAAGACATTGTCCGCGAAGCTATGGATTGCGCTAGGGATCTAGCCAGCCGTTAATTATTTTAGGGCTGCGGAATCTTTCACGGTTTTTGCGGAATCCTTTACGGCTTTTGTGGAGTCGCTCACGGCTTTTACTTTTTCCGCTGCATCTGTGGTGGATTCCACGGCCTTGACGGCAGCTTCCTTGGCGGCTTGCTTGGCGTTTTCTACAGCCTTTGCGGCTTCTTTCTCGACGGCTTCCTTGGATGCTTCGACGGCGGAATCCGCCATCTCGGTGGCCTTCTTTTCTGCCATGTCGATGATATCTACTTCTTCAGAGGATATTCCCATGGTTTCGAGGCTCCACTTGTAGACGCTGTACGAAAGGGCGCTATTTCGGGCCTCTTTCAGGTCGCCGGAGGCGGGAATCAGGTGGATGACGGTCAAGAAAATGAAGCAGATGATCAACGCCTTGATCACGCCGAGGGCCGCTCCGAGAAGCCGGTTGATCCCGCTGATGGCGGAATCCTTGACGGCATTGTTGAGGATGTGTCCAATGAAGGAAAAAAGCAGAAAGGGAACAAGGAATCCGATGCAGATGCAGATGATCTTTACGGTGAAGCCGCTGATTTCCAGGTTGCTAGCGATAAAGTCGCCGATAATGCTTGTTGCAAAGTAGGCGCCCAGCAGGGCTGCTATCCAGGCGCAGAGTTTGAAGATGCTCTTGAGAAATCCACGCCATAGGCCAAGCAGAGCGAGCAGTACGATGACAACACAACAGACTATATCGATCCAGACCATTAAAAATCCCTAATCCCGGTACTTCTGAAACTATATGAAATGAGTGAAAATCCAGAGGGCGGCCACGGCAACTGCTCCCAATACAGTTCCCGCGACAAAGAACTTCTTCGACTTGTCCTTGGCGATTTGAGGCTCCACCAGAGATTCCTTGCCGTTGATGGCCGCCAGCACCCATTCGGCCAGGTAGGGCTCCATGTGCCTGGGGTAGCCCTTCATGATTTTGGACAGGTCGTCTGCCGCATCGGCGGCGGAAAGGTAACGCTTGGCTGGGTTCTTGGCCAGGAGCTTCAGGATGACCTTTATCAGGGCCTTGGGCGTACCTTTGGGGAAGGCTTCCGCCTTGATGCGGAGCTTCTGGATGCGCTTGAATGTCTTGGAAAGATTTTCCCCACGGAAGACGTTTTCGCCCAACAGCATCTCGGCACCGATAATGCCCATGCTGAACAGGTCCGAAAGGGGAGTGGCGTCTTCGTTCAGGGTCTGCTCCGGGCTCATGTAGGCACCGGTCCCGATTTGGGAACCCGCTACGGTAAGCGTCAGGTCGTCGTCGTTTTCCTTTTCGGCATGTGCGACGCCAAAGTCCAACAGGCGGATGCGTCCGTCCTTGTCGATCATCAGGTTAGCAGGCTTAAGGTCCCTATGGACAATTCCGTAGCGGTGCACCTCGCTTAGGGCGGTGAGAATTTCGTACAAGATGGAAAGTACCACCCAGAGAGGGGGCTGCTTGCAGCAGTCCAGAAGTTCCCGAAGGCTCTTGCCTTCTACGAATTCCATGGAAAGGGAAAGCTGGCCATCGCTTTCTTTCCACAGGGCGTAGGGCTGTATGATGGCCGGGTGGTTCAGGTGGGCGAGGATCTTCGCTTCCCGCTCGAAACGCAAAATGAAGTCGTCCTGGTTCAAAAGAACCTGGCGCATCTGCTTGACCACCACCATGCGGTCTAGCGAAGGGTCGTGACAGAGCCAGACATTTCCCATGGCGCCGTGGCCCAGCATCTGGGTGGGTGTGTAGCCACCGATTTTCTTGGGGAGTTTGGTCTTTGCTTCTGCCATGCCTACAATATAATATTTTTACGATTTTACTTTGTTAAAAACGGTTACTTCTTGTCGCTCAGATAGATACTCTGGTGCTTGGTTTTGGGGCTTGGGTTCGGGTAGTCCAGAATGTAGTGGAGCCCGCGGGATTCGTGCCTACGGAGTGCCGCGATGAGAATCATCTTGGAGACCTGCAGGGCGTTCTGGAATTCCAAGAAATGGATGTTCTCCGTTTCCTTGTTCTTGATGGCGGCCTTCAGGTCGGCTTCCAGCCCTTCGATGACTTTAAGCCCTTGGTTCAGGCCTGCTACGGTGCGCACAATGCCGCAGTGGGTCCACATCATGTCTTGCAGAATCTTGCGGCGCTTTTTCCAGAAGGGAGCCTTGGCAAAACTGATGAACTGCTTTTTGCCCTTGGGCGGAACGGTGAGCTTGCCCTTTAAGAGTCCGCTCTTCTGGATGTCATCGACGGCTCGGAGCGCAAAGACCACGCTTTCCAGCAGGGAGTTGGAGGCCAGACGGTTGGCCCCGTGGACGCCCGTGGCGGCGACTTCGCCGCAGGCGTACAGGCCCTTGATTTCGGTACGGGACCAGGTGTCCACCAGTACGCCTCCGCACATGTAATGTGCTGCGGGCACCACGGGGATCCATTCCTTAGTGATGTCGATACCTGCTTCCAGACACTTGGCGTAGATGTTCGGGAAATGACTCTTGATGTCCTTGGGCGTGCGACCGCTAAGATCGATGTACATGTGGGGCTTGCCCAGGCGCTGCATCTCGCTGTGGATGGCACGGGCCACGATGTCCCGGGGGGCCAGCGAATGGAGCGGGTGCACCTGGTTCATGAACTCTTCGCCCTTGTCGTTCTTTAAAATGCCGCCGAACCCGCGGACCGCTTCCGAAATCAGGAAGGGCTTCTTGAGGCTGGGTGCGTAAAGGCTTGTGGGGTGGAACTGCATGAACTCGATGTCCTGCAGGGCGGCCCCTGCACGGGCTGCAATGGCCATGCCGTCGCCGCAGCTGTCCGGCGGGCAGACGGTGTACTGCCAGATGCGCCCGGCGCCACCTGTAGAGAGGATGGTGGCCTTGGCGTAAATCTTCTCGACTTCACCGGTCTTCTGGTGGATGATTTCGGCACCGATGCACTGCTTGGCCTTGCCGTTTCCCTTGCAGATCAGGTCCTTGATGTAGCAGTTTTCCAGGTAGTCGATGTTCTTTTGCTTGTGGAGTTCGGCCAGGAGGGCACGCATGATTTCCTTGCCGGTAAGGTCTGCGGCATGCAATATGCGGTGGTGGCTGTGGCCACCTTCCAGGTGCAGGTCGAACTGTGTCTTGTCCGTGGGGTCCGGCGTAAAGAGCACGCCCCATTTCACCAGCTGTCTGATGGTGGCGGGTCCGCTTTTGGTCAAGATGTTCACGGGTTCTTTTTTGCAAAGGCCCGCGCCCGCTTCCAAAGTGTCCGCGATATGGAATTCGAACTTGTCCGTCTTTTCGGTAACGGTGGCGATGCCACCCTGGGCGTAGTTAGAGGAGCCGTCGGGCTTTGCCCCCTTGGTGAGGATGACTACGGAAAGCCCCTTCTCGGCGGCATGCAGGGCGGCGGAAAGTCCGGAAATCCCTGCCCCAAGTACTAGAATGTCGTACATCTGAACTCCGGTTTGGATTTTACGACCAATATATAGAAATTCGTCGTAAGGCGGTTGGTAGGGAATTTGCCATACGCAACGCTTCATTGCATATGGAAGAATGTAATAAAAAAATTACTAAAAATTTGCCTATTTTTCTCAAAAATCACAAAAATTGTTGTGTAGAACTATTGATTTTGCTTTTTTGAAAGATTATATTACTCAGTATGAAACCGATAACCGACTACATAGACTATCGAAAGTTCATGCTGGACTTTTACGAGGACAAAAAGGCACATTCCGTCTTTTCGTGGCGTGAGTTCTCAAATCTTGCTGGTTTTTCCTCTTGTTCCTACATGAAGGTGGTGTGTGATGGTAAGAGCAACTTGAGCAAGGTAGGTGTGGAACGGGTTGCACAGGTTATGGGCCTTGCGGGTTTTGAAGTAGATTATTTTCGGGCGATGGTTGCCTTTGATCAGTCGAAATCCGATGAAAAGAAAAATGCGGCTTTCGAGCAGATGCGTTCTATTGCCCAAAGGCATAAGGTTCGAATTCTAGAAGAAAAATTTTTTGATTATTATGAATCGTGGCGGAATCCAACCCTGCGCGAACTGGCGCCCTTGATGCCCGGAGCTACTCCTGGAGAACTTGCGAAGAAGTGCTATCCGCAAATATCTGCTGTTGAAGTGCAGGAATCCCTGAAATTCCTTACCGATGCGGGACTCTTGCTGAAATTGAAAGACGGAACATATGTTCAGGCGGAAACATCTATCGCGGGGTCTAGCGAAGCGACCCGCCTAGCCATTCGTTCTGCCCATCGTGAAATGTCCAAATTGGCTGCTGATTCGTTGGAACTTCCCGTAGATGAGAGGAACATCACAGGAGTCACCATGGGAATTTCCGATGAAACATACGGAAAGATTGTTCGTGAACTTGATGAATTCCGTCACAAGATTATAGCCCTTGCTGCAGCTGACGGAGAGATAAACCAAGTTTATCGGCTTAACCTGCAGTTTTTCCCTTTGACTCGTAAAGTGAAGGAGGTCTCTCATGAAAAAGCATAATAAGAAATGCGTGATTTCACTTGTTGCCCTGTGCTTGATTGCTGCAGGTCACTGGGCCTGTAGTAATGGAAGTGTCGGGACATCCGATGACCCAAACCAGGTTGTTGCAAGTATTAGGGGTGTTGTGGAGAAAGGACCCTTTGTCAAGGGAACGACTGTTACCTTGTATGAACTGAGTCCTGAAACTTTCGCGCAGACGGGTAAGACCTTTGCCGCGGCCGTTGAGGGCGATGATGGCTCGTTCTCTCTGGGCGGTGTTGAACTAGGTTCTCAATATGTACTGCTTGATGCGACAGGTTATTACTGGAATGAACTGAGCGGGGAAAGATCGACTAAACCCCTGACACTTAGGGCTATTGCCCATATCAAGGAAAAAGACAAAGTCAATGTGAATATTGGTACAAGCATCATCTACAAGAGAATACTGGACCTTGTAGAGAATGGGTTAGGGTTTGATGGGGCTAAGGGCCAAGCGGAATCCGAACTTATGGAGGCTTTTTTTGGAGAAGAAGAGGGTATTGAATTTGAAAAGGCGAGCATTCTCGATAATGAACATTTGCTTGCGCTCTCCCAAGTTGTCCTTTCTGCTGGGGCAGAGTCCGAAATCATCGAGATTATTGCCACTCTGGCGAAGAATCTGAAAGATTCGACGGCTCTTGTTACGCTTGCGGACCGCTCTGCGATGAAATACGAATATGGTAAATCTGTCCGTAGCTTTATGGAGAACCGTTTCCCATATGCGGAAATAGGTCCTTTTGAAAAATATGCCATTGCATTCTGGCGACATATCTATGGGCTAGACCCTTGTGTTAAGGGAAATGTGGGGGTATTGGACACGATTCACGCCTCAAAATCAGAAAACGATGGACGCATCGTAATTTGTAAGGCGGTTGAAAACGACTACCGTTGGGAAATGGCGACTGATGTGGAAATTGCTACGGTGGACATTGAGCCCGATAGCGATGGCACGATTCACTTTGTGAAAAAGATTGGCTATGTCTATGATGGTGAAGGATGGCGCAAGGCAACGGAGCGTGAAATTACGATAGGGAAGGGCTGCATTGAAAAGATTGTTGGAGCGGTTGCTGTAACGGAAGAAGATGATTATGTCTGTAGAAAAAAAGGGGAGGAGTATGTTTGGACGCAGGCAAGTATCTTTGACTTTACCAAGGATTCATTTTTTAACGAGAATGTGAAATATGACTCTGTGCAAGACAAACGTGATGGACATGCCTATCGCACCGTGAAAATCGAGGATAGGACTTGGATGGCCGAAAATCTCTCGTATGTGGTGGATGGAGCCCATTGCAAGGATTCCTTGACGGTGGGTTGCCTATATATGTGGAGTATGGCCCTTGATCTTGTAAAGGATGAGACGCTTAAGGACACAAATCAGGGGCTCTGTATGGACGGCTGGCATGTTCCCGACACGACGGAATGGAACGCTCTTTTAAATTCGAACAAATACGCAGATTTGCTTTCGAAAGTAGGCTGGCTTGTCGGCGACAACAACAGGACCGGCTTTTCCGCAGTGCCGTCTTTTTACACTCTGGAGAATGCTTCCCTTTACGATATTGCCAATTATTCGTATCGGGAAAATGGCTATACGCAATTCATAGCGGTGGATAAGGCAAGGAAGTCCGATTCTTATTCTGAAAGAGGGTTTATGGTGGAGTTTGTTTTTAATAGGGTTTCTGTAAACCTTTGGGAAAAAGAAAGGAACCAGAATCCCGACGACATGTTAGATTATGCCGCGCTCCGCTGTGTGAAGGATTCTGAATAGTCTTTTATAAAATCGGTAAATAAGGAGGAAAAATGAGTTACGGAACATATTATGTTGATGATTATTCTGGAACAGATTATCAAAAAATCACATCCGCAATCAATGCGGCGAATTCTGCAGGTGGGGGAAATGTTGCTCTTTCTAATAGGAGCTATTTGATTGACCAGTCAATAATTCTCCATAGTAGAATATCTTTTTGTGGGTTGGGTGGATCGTCATCAATTGTATGTTCTGCGGATGTTCCTATCATTCAAATAAACCGAGAAAATGACGATTCTTCCCATATAGAGATTTTTGATATGACATTGTCGTATTCGTCGATGAACTCAACGAATAGTTTTCATATTGAAGCAGATCGTCCAATACAGTTGAAAATATACAAGGTTACATTTAATGGCGCTGGGCGAGATTATTCTGGAGTTCTAACATGGGATGCTTCATCTGGGAGTAGAACCCAAAAAATAAATGCTTCTTCTTCCTATTCCGCATTTATGACTCATGTTGAATCATGTCTTTTTAATTCGGGTTCAGTTTGGCTTAATGATTCTGATTCAAGAATAATAAACAATTATATTTGGGCTAATTCAACATCTACAAATAATCTTAATTATGCTATTCGATTAAGTAATGGTGCTGTCAATATTTCGGGTAATGATATTGTTCCTGGCAATCATTCTGGAATATATCTTGCTTCTACATGTAGTGGAGTTCGAATTGAAAATAATTACTTTGATGGCTCATGGGAAAGTGTTCACACTGGGTGGGGAGTGTACATCTCTGGTGCGGTACAATGTATAATTTTGGGAAATGTTTTTAACAATATCTATAAGGGTGGTATTTACGCGACAGGTGCTTTTTTGTTGAATGTTTGTCATAATGCATTCTATAATATAAATAGATCTGCAGGGGCTTCTACTTGTTATGATGTGAGAATAAATGGGACTTCTAGTCAGGTTTCTACGGGACATCTAATAGAGGGAAATGCTCATTATAGAACTATCGCTGGTACAAAAAATTATGCGGTTCATATAGGTTCATACGCTCAAGCTACTGTGGTCAATAATTCTTTGATTGATTGGAATTCTAGTGGTGCGTATGTAAAGCCATCGTTTGTTGTACCCGATAGTAAATATTCTATTCGGAAGGACAATCGTGTGACAAATAATGCAACTGGAACATACCCCTATCAATTTGATGAAGGAAGCATTACTGTCCAGCACAGTTCTTCGGCTCATTCGGCTACCGTGTCTTTTTCTTCCGATTTTGCAGCTCAGAATATTACGCCTAAACTTCAAGATATTCATATAAATTTTGTTGGAGCTGCGTCAAATTCTGCAATTGTCTTTAGCGTTTGGGATTTGACAAGCACTGGTTTTAAGATAAGTTATAGGCCAATCAATGCAAGTTCTTTGTCTAGCGGGACATTTTATTGGAGGGTCTCATTACGATAGATTGAGAAGGATGTTTTTTACTACATTCTTAACTGTTGAGAGAAATAGCGTGTTGTTTTCTTTTTGTTAAGAAGGCTTCCTATGAAAAAGTTTTCATTTGATTGTTCTATTTGTGTTGCGTTCCTGGGACTTTTGTCGGCTTGTCTTTTTGCGTGTAGTAATGTAGATTCAACAAGCTCCGCAGATGTTTTGTGTGAAAGTTCTCAAAGTAATACGGACACAATAAGTTCTGCAGAAGCTTCATGCGATAGCTGTCAAAAGAAGACAGATGATGCTTTTCCTGGGATTGAGTCTGATGATAATGCTACGATCTATCGCGTAGAAGATGTTGACTATGTCTTTGACAACGGTGGATGGCGCAAGGCAACGGAAGCAGAAATCAAGGTTGGTCTCGGCTGTGTCAAGGCCCTTAACGATTCCATGTTTATGGTAGGCCATGAGATTCGTCTATGTGCATGGTCGGAACAAGAACCGTACTGGAGTTATTTGGGTACTTCGGATGTTCCGAAGAAATTCTACTTTAACGGGAGCGTAAAATATGGTTCCGTGTCTGATAAACGCGATGGTCATGTCTATAAAACGGTAGAGATTGCTGGCAAAACCTGGATGGCGGAAAATCTCGCTTATGTGGCTGATGGGGCCGATTGCGGTGATTCACTTACGATTGGTTGCTTCTATGATTGGCATACAGCGTTGGTAGTAGATGAAAATGAATCCTTTGCATCTGGGAAAACTCACCGTGGTATATGCATGGAAGGTTTCCATGTGCCAGATTCGACAGAATGGAAAACGATACTGGATTTAATTTCACTTGACAAACTCAAGTCTTATTTGGGCTGGCAATCGGGGACAAATGAAAGTGGCTTTTCTGTAGTGCCAATGAACAATGTATCGAGTTTTGTTCCCATTGAACCCTATGCGGACTTTGTTGTTGCGGATTACAAGTTGGTTGACAAATGTAAGGATTTGGGGTGTATGGAAAGGGAAGATGCTGTATATGGGTATGCCGTGGCCTTTGATTCAAGTACAGAATTTGCCCTTATGGAGCAAAGGAGCGATGGCGATAGCAGGGGGCTTAAGGGTGCTATCCGCTGCGTGAAAGATTCCGAGTAGGCGCTGAAAAAAAGCTCGTTTAACTGTAGATTTGGGCCTAAATGTGCTCAAATCTTCTTTTTTTGCAGGTTTAGGAGCTTTTTTTTGCTAAATTTTCGCCCGTCAAAATTATTTATGGAGTTATCTCTATGTTAACGTGGATTAATGAAAAGGCCAAGTGGGTCATCGTCATTTTTGCAGCCGGTATTGTAGTGGGTCTTTTGGCCATGGACCGTGTGCCAAAGACCAACCAGAGCTACCCGGTGGCTATTGTGAACGACCACAAGGTCTCCTACGGCGAATTTGACACGCGCATCAAGAGGATTGTCCAGAACCAGTACCAGGGCCAGCACCTGGAAGACGAGCAGTACGCCCAGCTCCGTTCCGAGGTGTTCCGCTCCTTCGTGCGCCAGGTCATGATGGAAGGTCTCTATGAAGACGCTGACCTCAGGGCCTCCGTTGCCGAACTCAAGAGCGAGTTCAAGCGTAATCCCGATGTCATTCGCAGCCGTCTGGTGCAAGAAGCCCAGAACCGCCTGTACGCCATCCAGCAGCAGGCCACTTCCCAGGAAGACCTGATGCAGCGTTCCCAGGCCTACATCGCTTCTCTCCCCAAGTTCCTGGTGGACACCACCTTCAACAAGGCCGAATTTGACGCCTGGCTCGAGACGCCCCAGGCTTTCCAGTGGGGCGTGATGCTCCAGTACGAAGAAGACCTGAAGAATGCCACCATTCCTTCCCGCCAACTGCAGGTGCTGGTTGGGGCTTCCGTGCATCCCACTTCTCTTGAGTCCAAGTGGAATGTGGATCGCCGCATGACGGACTACGACATGGATGTGGCCTATGTTAACGCCAGCGACTTTGCTGTGGAAGAGTCTGCCGTGGACAGTGCCATGGTCAAGGGTTATTTCAACGCCCATCAGGATAGCTTCTTTGTGGAAAAGGACGAAGTCCTCTTTGACTATGTGAAGCTCCCTGTTGCCGCTACCGACGCCGATGACGAACGCATCCGCGAATATGCCATGACGCTCTACTACCAGCTGTCCGACACTTCTTCTACCGCCAACTTCGAAGACATGGCCCGCATTTCTTCCGAAGACCCGGGCAGCGCCGAAAACGGTGGCATGCTTGCCCAGGAAGCTGGTCACGGTGCCTTTGTTGAAGAATTCGAGAAGGCCTCCTTGGCCCTGGATTCCGGAGCCATTTCCGAACCGGTCAAGACGCGCTTTGGTTACCACATCATCAAGAGCTACGGCAAGTCTACCGATTCCACCGGTGCCGTATCTGTCAAGGTGGGCCATATCCTCCTGGTGGTGAACGCCTCTTCTGAAACTGTGGACAGCCTCGAAAACGTACTTTCTGGAATCAAGACGGACATGGCTGCCGGCAAGACCTTCGCTGAAGCCGCCCAGGCCCGTAATCTCACGGTGGAGCGTTCCGAATGGGTGGGCCACGGCGACAATATCGCCGCTCTCGGCTACCTGAAGGGACTGGCCTCCTTTGCCTGGCCCAATGAGAATCTTTCCGAAGATGTTGGCGATGTTTCCCCGGTTCTCAAGAACAACCAGTGGGTCGTGGTTGCCGCCAAGGCCAAGGAACTTAAGGCCGGTGAACGCGATGTGAGCGTCTACTACGACTCCATCAAGAAGAACCTGCTCAAGAAGAAGAATGCCGCTGCTGCCGCCGCCTACCTGACCTCCATGGCCGACAAGGTGAAGGCTTGGGCTCCTGCCGCGGATTCTACGGCAGATTCTACTGCTGCAGCCGCTCCTGCTGAAATCGAGAAGGTGAAGGTTGAATCCAAGAGCGCTTCCGTGGAAGGTTTCATTCCGGGCTTCGGCTATGCCAACCCGAATGTGGCCAAGGTTCTCCAGAACCAGAAGGAAGGCGAATGGGGCCCCGTAGTGGAAACAGAAAGCGGTGCCGTGATGGTCAAGGTCAAGTCCAAGAAGGCAGCCGACCAGGCCGCCCTCGAAACAGCCATCAAGGACGACAAGGACAATGCCGCCCGCTTCACTTCCATGACCGCCTTCAGCCAGTATGTGGGTGACATTGAAAAGGCCACTCCGGTGGTGAACAACCTGGATCTGTTCTACAAGGACTAAGCTTTATTCGGGGGCGCGACGGCGTGTCCAGAATAAAAAAACCGGCGCAAGAGAATGCGTCGGTTTTTTTTATACCCCCAAGCGGACTCGAACCGCTGTTGCGGGAATGAGAATCCCGAGTCCTGGGCCACTAGACGATGGGGGCGAGCGAACCAAATATATAAAAATCCGTCCAGATTTAAAGGCTCTGGACGGAATCTTTTCGAAAAATTTATGCTAGACCATGGCGGCGCTGAAGTCCGCCTTGGTGCATAGGGTTTCCTTGCCCTCGGCATCCACGGTGTAGAGTTCGCCGCTGTACTTGAATATACCGTGGCGGGCCATGACAAGCTTAGCCTTCAGGACGATTTCTGCAGGGGGAATCACCGGTGCGCGGAAGCGGCAGTTCTCCACGCCCATGAAGGCGGGGCGCTTGCCTGTGGTTTCCGCTTCGCGGCCGATCATGGTCAGAAGTGTTGCTGCCTGGGCCATAGATTCAATTTGGATGACGCCGGGGAGTATGGGGTTTCCGGGAAAGTGCCCTTTCAGGAATCCCTCTTCGCCGGTCAAATGCCACTTGCCTACGATTTCCATGTTCTCGGCATCAAGGCTGAGAATTTCATCCACGAAGGCGAAGGGCGCCTTCTGCGGTAGGATGCCGTGGACCGTGTCGGCTTCGTACAGGATTCCTTCTTTATTGGACTTGGGTAAAGTATCCAGTAGGGACATTATATCTCCGTTAATCGTTTGGGTTATAAATTACAGTTTCAGTGTGCTGAGACGGGTGTGTTCCACCTGGTCAAATTCTTCGGTTATCTCCTTGCTGGGGGCCTTGGTCACAAGGCTCACCACCACGATGGTCACAAAGCTGAGCACGAATCCGGGCACCAGCTCGTAAATCTGGAAGATTTCGGCAGGGAAACTGGAGAGGTAGAACTTCCACACGAAGGTGGTGATGCCGCCCACCAGCATGCCGGCGATGGCACCCTGGAGGTTGGTACGCTTCCAGAAGAGAGCCAGCAGCATGATAGGCCCGAAGGTGGCGCCAAATCCACCCCAGGCAAAACTCACCAGGCTCATGACCACATCCAAGAAACTCTTGCCGTGCTTCACTCCGTCGGCACTGGGAGCGCCCTGCATGGCCACGATGACGGCGATAATGGTGATAGCCACCACCACGCCACGGCTGACCCACATGACTTCCTTGTTGCTCGCGTTCTTGCGGAACAGGTGCTTGTAAAGGTCGTTACTGAAGGCAGAGGCCGACACCAGCAGCTGGGAGTCGGCGGTACTCATGATGGCGGCGAGTATTGCGGCCATCAAGATGGCGGCAATGGCCGGGTGGCAGAGAACCTGGCAGAGGATCATGAAGATGCGTTCAGGGTCGTCCACCTTGATGCCGTGGGCTTCTACATAGTAGCGGCCAAGGAGGGCAATCATGATAACGGCACCCAGGCAGATGGTGACCCAGGTCATGGCAATACGGCGGGAATGCTTGATTTCTTCGGCTTCCTTGATGCTCATGAAACGAACCAGAATATGGGGCATGCCAAAGTAGCCAAGGCCCCAGGCCAGGCTAGAAATCAGGGCGATAAGACCGATGGACTTGCCGGTGGTGGCGTTGGTGAATAGGCTCATCAGGTAGGGGTTCTGGGCATTGACGGCGTCCATGGTAGAGGCAAAACCGCCAGAGCCGCTCATGATAATCAGGGGAATGGCGACCACGGCCACAAGCATCATCATGGCCTGGATAAAGTCTGTCCAGCACACGGCAAAGAAGCCGCCCATGAAGGTGTAGCTCACCACCACCACGGCTCCAAGGATCAGGCCCGTGGTGTAGTTCATGCCAAAGATGGTGCCGAACAGCTTTGCGCTGGCCACAAAGCCCGATACCGTATAGAACAAGAAGAAGGCGAGAATGAATATGGAGGCAATCACGCGGATGATGCCCTTGTTGTCGCGGAAACGGTTGGAGAAAAAGTCGGGGAGGGTGATGGAATCGCCGCAGAAGTGGCTGTACTTGCGCAGGCGCTTGCCTACGATTTTCCAGTTGAAGTAGGTGCCAATGACAAGGCCGATACCGATCCAGGCTTCGGAGAACCCGCTCACGAACACGGCGCCCGGAAGGCCCATCAAAAGCCAGCCGCTCATGTCGGAGGCCTGGGCGGACATGGCCACCACCCACTTGTTCATGCCACGGTTGCCCAGGTAGTAGGCGTTCAGGCTGTTGGCCTTTTTGGAAAAGTAAAAACCGATGCCGAGCATCATCAACAGGTACAGGATAAAAACGGTAATGACCATTTGAAGTCGTACTCCTTTTGTTTTCTTCAAAATTAAAAATTTTCGCCGAATTCTTTATTTATATTCTGGTCAAATTGGAAAAATGCCGATGAAATATGGTGAAATTGTCCAGGGCGAGTTCTTGGAGCGGCCGAACCGCTTTATCGCTCACGTGAAAATAGACGGCAAAAAGACGGTGGTCCATGTGAAGAATACGGGCCGCTGTCGTGAACTGTTGCAACCTGGCGTAAAGGTGTTTCTGGAAAAGTCCAGGAATCTAGAACGCAAGACTCCCTATGACCTGGTGACGGTGGAGAAGGTTACGCCTCGTGGGAAAATCCTGGTGAATATGGACAGCCAGGCCCCCAACAAGGTGGCTGCCGAATGGATTCGCGAAAACCGGGAGCGTTTTCCGGAGATTACCTTCCTAAAGCCGGAATACACCTTCGGGAATTCCCGCTTTGACTTTTACATCGAGTACAGGGGTGCCGGCAAGACCAAAGCCCAGAAGGCCCGGCTCCACCTCCACAAGATGTTCCTGGAAGTGAAGGGCGTGACTCTTGAATATGACGGTTCCGCTTCTTTTCCGGACGCTCCCACGGAGCGGGGCGTCAAGCACTTGCGGGAACTTACTCATATCCTGGATACGGGAGCTTTTGCAGACGACGGCACTCCTTATGAATGCGGCGTGCTGTTTCTAGTCCAGATGAAGGGCTGCCATCGTTTTGGTCCTGACGAACAGATCCATCCCGAGTTTGCGGGAGCCTTGCGGGACGCCCGTTCCGCCGGTGTGGAAATTTTCGTGGTGGACTGCAAGGTGACCCCTAAGACGGTCACCGCCGACAAGCCTGTCCCGCTTGTTCTCTAGGACTCACTGTCCAGCGTAAAGCCCCACCTGAAATTCTCGATAAGGCAGCAGCTGATGCTCACATCGGTCTCGTATTCGGGAATGTCCTCCCGGCGGACCCACATGGCTTCGGAAAGTTCCGCTTCCTGCATGTGGATGGTGTCGTCGCCGTCCAGCTCTGCGGTGAACCCTGCGATGAGCGAGTCGCTGAATGGCCAGGGTTGCGAACCGAAATAGCGCACGTTCTTGACCTTCACGCCAGCCTCTTCCTGCACTTCCCGGTGCACCGCCTGCTCCAGGCTCTCGCCGACTTCTACGAATCCCGAAATCAAGAAGAGTCTCGGGTTCGGGTTGTCGATATTGTGGGCCATCAAAAGTTTGTCCCCGTTATGGACCGCCACGATGACCACCGGCGAGATTCTCGGGTAGACCACGTTCCCGCATTTGGGGCATACGATGGAGCGTTCCTTGTCCCCGCGGATGGTGACATTCCCGCACACGCCGCAGAATTTGTTCTGGGATTCCCAGTGGGCGATATGGGCGGCGGTGACTCCTCCCAGGCGCTCTACGGGGTCCATGGAGCGGAAGGTGCGATTGCCCACATACTCGTAACCGGCGTGGGTTGTGGCGTCGGATGTTTTTGCCACTGCGGAATCGTCCAAAAAGAAACCGGTATCGTCGATGCTGAAAAGGTAGTGCCCTTCGAAATCGGCCAGGGTCTTGCCTTCGAGCGAGAGCAGTTCGCCTACGCGGGGGATGTTGTAGGCGGCACCTGTCGTCCCGGATGTTGCTGCGTTATTGTTTTTTAATAAGGTCTTCCCACCTGCATAGCGGATAAGGTAGTCCGTCGGTTTCGGATCGCATATCTTGAACTCGTTGAACAGCTTGTGGGGAAGAATATCGTGGATCATTGGCTTTGCAACAGGTAGTAGGTGGTACTCCATTTCAAATATAGGTTTTTGTCTCGGCTGTTCTCAGAGATTCTTGACACCTTTTCTGCCAATACCTAAATTTTGAAAAAGTTTTCCATGCCCTGAAAAGCTCTTGTGCAGGGGCTGCCAAATGGTGGCAAATGCACGAGAAGAGAACCCCGTGAAAGCCGGGGGCGGTCGCGCCGCTGTAAGGGGGGACAAAACCGGCATGAACCAATGCTTGCAACTGCAGGTGTGAAGGAGCCGGGAGTAGGAGGATCCCCGAGCCAGAAGAACTGTGGAAGACAACCGAACCGAGGAACGATGCGAACGACGTCCTACTCAAGAACCGCCCTGATGGCGGTTGTTTTGGGCTTTGCTGCCTGGGGTGTACCCTGGGCGGCCATTCAGGACTTGGGCGTCTCCGAGATTTCGGGGGGTGATTACGTCCCTACAAAAGACGCCAGCTACACGGAAATACAATCTTCGGCCTGGGAGGGCAAGGCCCTGACGGCGGCGGATCTTCTGTCGGCTCTTCCCGGGGTTCAGGCTTATAAGCAGGGCGGGCTGGGCAGTTTCCAGACGGTTTCCATCCGCGGGATTGCGGCTCGGAACATCCTGATTTGCGTGGATGGCGTGCCACTGAACGATGCCAGTGGCGGCGCGGTGAACCTGGGCTCCATCGACCTGAACCAGATGGAAAAGGTGGAGGTCTACAAGGGAAACGTTCCGGCAAAATTTGGCGTGTCAGGCATAGGCGGAGCGGTGAACTTTGTAACCAAGAATGCCATCAAGAAGGGTGGCCGCGTGCTGGCCGCTTACGGTAACCATAATACCTGGGAGGGTTCGTTCCAAGTGGCGACTCCTGTCACTGACAGCCTCATGTTCGCATCATCTTTTGCTACCCGACACAGCGACAATGACTACGAATATACCAACCGAAACGGAACCCAGTACATTGACGAAGACGATTTTACGGCGACCCGCGAGAATGCTCAGTATACCGATGTATCGGGCAATGTCCAGTTCCGCATGCTTCACGGAAACGGGTATTTTTCCACGCTTTCGGTAGCGGCGTCCCGTTATGAGGGAGGGAATCCAGGCAAGGAACAGCAACAGACTAAGGTGGCTAAGTTTGTGGGGGAATCTAGCCAAATTCGTTATGGGCTTGAATCGGTGGGGTATTTTGATGACCGTTTGTTCCTGAACGGGGCGGTTTCGGCCAGGTTCGACAAGAACATGGCCAGTTCCTATTACCCTCTGGACCACATCGGATACGGGGGCAATGCCTTTATGGAATACGGCTCGGCCATGTTCAAGTGGGTACCTGAGCTTTGGATAGATTTTACTCCAGTCGAGCGATTAAAGGGGACAACCCGTGTTGCTTTTGAATGGGAGCAGGCCGATGCAAGGGGAAACTCAAGGGACTGGTCGTTGAATCGCAAGAGCTATGTTGGGTCGGGCGACTTGTATTACCATCTGTTTAAATATTTTGGCCTTGGTGGCGAAGGTTCTGCGCAAATGATTAAAGATCGTTTGGATGATGGAACCTTTGTTCAGGCGACAGGTAGTCGCACGCTACAAAAGGCGAAAGATAGGGACGCCTCGTATGCGGGACGCCTCTATTCGCGGCTTGGGAATGCAGAGTCTCCATTGAGCGGCGAGGTGTCCATTGGACGCTTTTACCGGCAGCCTGCATTAATGGAACTTTACGGAACATTTCCCGGAGCTATTTCGAATCCGGACTTGAAGCGTGAAAAGGTGACACGTTTCGAGGCTTCAGGGATTTACAAGTTCCCCGGGTATAGGACCTCTTTCCAAACTACCTATTATGAATCCCATATCGAAGATGGAATTTGTTGGCTGATGTCTTTGGAATTCTTGCGCCCAGACAATGTGGCCCGCGCCCTTATCCGCGGTGTGGAAATGGAGTTGAACAGTAGCCCCATAAAGTTGATGGATGTGGTTTTGCGTGCCACGATCCAAAAGACGGAAGACCGTTCCCGTTTTAACGCTTTTGACGGGAAAAAACTCCCTGGCGAGCCCGACCGCAGCTATTTTGCCCAGGCCACGCTCCATTTGCCCCTGCATTTTGATTTTAGCTGGGCTTCAGATTGGCGGAGCATTATGTATAGTGATCGCGCCAACAGAACGGAACAGCCGGCCGTTGTGACGCATCGTGCCGATCTTTCGTTCAGCCCATACGAAAAGACTCGTTTGACTTTTGCTGTGAATAATATTACTGATCAGAAATATCGAAATTTTTACACCCCTTTCCCTATGCCGGGGAGGGAATACAAGTTCACAATCATACAGGGGTTCTAGCCCCCTCGCTATACGGAGTGCATAGAATTATGGCGAAGTATAGTGTAAAGCCAGAAAAGGACAAAACATGAAAAAGATGAATAAATTCATTGCGGGCCTAGCCACTGCCGGTCTCGCCTTTGGCCTCACTGCTTGCGGTGACGACTCCAGTTCTTCTAGCGTCGCTGGCCCCAGCGTTGGTGACACGGAACTTGCCGGTGTCGTTTTTGACGGTGGTGACTACCAGGTCCCAGAGGGAGAACTCCGTTGGATTGATGTCGACGGAAACATTTCTGAAAAGAGTCTCTCGTTTTATCAGGACTCAAGAGTCGTGACAAATGACAACAAGGTGTTTGTTTTGGAAGGCTTGGGCACGGACAACGTTTCTCTGGTCAAGCCCGAATTGATTGAAGAAGGTGCCAAGAAGGCTGTTGTCTGGCAGGTAAAATTCGAAAATGCAAACCCGGTGGATATGGTTTTCGATGGCGAAGAAGCTTGGGTTGCTCTCCAGAATGCAGATTCTCTCGTGAAAATTTCCACCACAGACGGCAAGGTTGTAAAGTCTGTCAAGACGGGTGCTTTTGCCAGCAAAGGTGAAACCACTCCCTATGTGACCGATATTGAACTGTCGGATGGAAAACTCTATGTGCTGATGCAACGTTATATTAGCGGTTGGCCGACAGTGTACCCGAAGGGCCTGCTTGCCATATATGACGCCTCTACTGGCGCGTTGCAGGACACCATCCAGCTTGCCACCAAGAATCCGCAGAAGATGGCCTTTGCCAATGGAGATCTCTATGTGGCCACTTTGGGAGAATACAATGAAAATTATGGTACCGACGCAGATGCAAATCGCGGTATCGAAAAAGTGGATATTAAGGCCAAGAAGTCGAAATTGCATATTTCCGGCGAAAAGCTGGGTGCTGGTATAAGTGCCTTCGTTGCTGATGATGATGTGGCCTATGTGGGCATCTACAAATTCTACGGCAGCACCTTGCTAGCAAAGGTTGATTTAGAAGAGAAGACCGTGACCGAAGTGAAGGGTCTCTCCGATATCGGTTGGTGCTTGGCTCTTAAGGATGGCGTGGCTTACGTGGGTGATCGCGTGAAGGGTAAGGAAGCTGTCCATAGCTATGAGGATGACAAGCTTACAAAGTTCAAGCAGCCCAAGGGTGCCCAGGCTCCTTATAGCATTGCCTTGTTCTAATTGACCTAGGCCGTTTCGGCCTGGTTCAAGCTTTCACAAGTCCTGCGGGTTAGTCCCGCAGGGCTTTTTCTATATTTGGGCTGTTTATGGAAGACCTTAAGAAATACCTGGATTTGGCGGAAAATTTGGGCCGTGAGGCGGGCGAGCTGTGCCTCCGCCTGCAGGGTGAACTGGGCGATGTGAAGTACAAGTCCGTTAAGGATGTGGTGACCGTTGCCGATGTGGGCAGCGAGAAACTCATTGTTGAAGGAATCCGTAGGGTGTTTCCGGGCCATTCTATCCGCACTGAGGAAATGGGCGTGGTAGAAGGCTCCGACCTGGATTTCCGCTGGATTATCGACCCGGTGGACGGTACGGTGAACTTTAGCCGTGGCATTCCCCTGTGGGGAATTTCCATTGCCCTGCATTACAAGGGAATGCCCCTTGTGGCTGTCATCAACTTGCCGAAACTGGGGGAGTTCTTTACGGCCACCCTTGGGGGTGGCACCTTCATGAACGGCAAGCGTGTCTATGTCAGCAAGGAGTCCAATCCGATCCATGCCATTGTGACCAACGGGGATTTCAATGTGGGTGTGGCCCAGGAGATAAATGCCCGTAACTCCAGGAACTTTGCCCGTGAGGCGGAAGCTTTCGAACGCGTCAAGTGCCTGGGTTCTGCGGTGGTGGAATCTTGCTTTGTGGCCTGCGGGCGCATTGACGGGTTCGTGATGACCATGAGTTATCCCTGGGACATTGCCGCTGGGGCCTTGATGGTCACGGAAGCGGGCGGCATGGCCACTCATATTGACGGCTCTCCCATGCAGTTTGTAGATTCCGAACAGGTGCTTTTCAGCAACGGACTGATTCACGAGACACTTGTAAAGACGGTTTCCTAGCGTATTGTAGAATTGTATTATGAAAATCCTATTTACCGATTTGGACGGAACCCTTCTGGATGACAACAAGGACATTTCCGCAGAGGATATGTCCGCTGTTCGCAAGATGATTGCTGCGGGGCACAAGTTTGTCATGACCACGGGGCGGCCACTGACCAGCGTCAAGAAGCTGGCAAGTCGGTACGGCTTTTTGGAAGCCGGCTTTTACCTGGTGAGTTTTAATGGCGGGCTCATTTACGATTGTGGGGAGCGGCAGGCGATTCTTACCCGCTATATTCCCGTCGATGAGGTCAAGGCCATCATGGATGCCGCTCACGCCTGCGGGATGCATGCCCATACCTATTCGGGTGACCTGGTGGTTTCGGAATACGAGACGGAACAGCTCAAGACCTACTGCCGCTTGATGCAGATGGATTACGTGGTGGTGAAGGACATCCGCGAGTATTATGGGCAATTCATAAATGTGGTGGTAAAGCCCCCCATTAAGGTGAACATCATTACGCCTTTTGACCATTCGAGCCTGGAAAGTTTCCGTGCCGAGATGCGTAAGACCACGGCGGGCAAGCTTTTCGATGTGTTCAGCAAGCCCGAAATGCTGGAATTTTCGCATATGAAAAGCAACAAGGGCGATGCGGTGCGCTTTATGGCCGATTTTTATAAAGTTCCGATGGCCGATACCATTGCCGTGGGCGACGAAGAGAATGATTGCCCCATGATCGAGGCGGCGGGCATTGGTGTTGCCATGGCAAATGCCTCGCCGGTGGTAAGGAACGTGGCCGATTACGTGACGGAACGGGACAACAACCACAGTGGAATTGCTGAAGTCATTGAAAAGTTCGTATTTAATGGGAAGTAATATGGAAAAAGAAACTTACCGCGAAGTGATGCCCGGGGAACTCCCCTGCGAAAAGCCGGATTGTGACGGCGTGATGGTGGTTGACCCCGACAACAGCTACAAGCTGACCTGCGAGAAATGCGGACATATTAAAGAATGACACTAAAAATCACATATCCTGAGCTACCCGTTGTTGAACATCGGGAAGAGTTTTTCGACATGCTCGAGAAACATCAGGTAGTGATTGTTAAGGCCGACACGGGTTCCGGCAAGTCCACGCAACTGCCGAAGTTTCTGCTGGAATGGTTCGCGAAGTCTTTAAACCCTTTCAAAATCGGTGTGACAGAGCCTCGCCGGTTGGCAGCCATTTCCATCGCGGACCGCCTGCGTGAGGAACTGAAGGACGAGACTCTGGTCTCCACGAAGATCCGCTTCTGGGAACAGGGCCAGAGCGATGCCCCCATCAAGGTGATGACGGATGGCATCTTGCTGCAGGAATTCCGTCGGGACAGGCTTTTTAGGCAGTATTCGGCCATCGTGATTGACGAGGCCCATGAGCGCTCGCTGAATATCGACATTCTGCTGGGCATTTTCAAGACAGTTCTGCAGGCCCGTCCGGAATTCAAACTGATTGTAGCCTCTGCAACGCTGGATGCCAAGCTTTTTGAGGAATTCTACGACAATAGTTGCGTGCTGGAAGCCGAAGGTAGAACATTCCCGGTAGATGTGGAATATTTTTTTGACGGCGGCTCGATGGCGCGGGCGGCCCTTGATACCAGCGGCAAGGGCGATTCTGGCTTGCTTGATGAGGCCCGGGATGCGATTCTGGACTTGGAAAGCCGACATCGCGACCATCTGCTTTGTTTTTTGCCTACGGAGCGTGACATCCAGGATTTGACGGCTGAGCTTGCCCACGAGCTGGATTCTGCCACCTTCGATATTTTGCCGCTATACGGGCGCATGAGTCCTGATGAACAGCGCCGTATTTTTAAGCGTACCGAAAAGACCCGCGTGGTTCTTGCTACAAATATTGCCGAAACGTCCCTTACGATTCCGGGAATTGCCTACGTGGTGGATACGGGAACGGCTCGCATTTCCCGCTACAATGCCCAGTCCAGAATCCAGGGGCTGCCTGTTGAGGACATCTCGAAGGCCAGTGCCCGGCAGCGCACAGGGCGTGCGGGGCGCGTCAAGCCTGGTGTATGTATAAGGCTTTATTCTCCCGAAGATTTCGAGAAGCGTGACGAGTTTACGGAGCCGGAAATCCGGCGGAGTAATCTCGCCAATGTGGTGTTGCAGCTCCGGAGCTTGGGGCTGGAACTGGAAAACTTCCCGTTCTTACAGTCGCCGCCCCATTCGGCGTTCCGCGGCGCCTACAAGACGCTTTTTGAGCTTGGGGCTTTGACAGTCGACAACGCTAGCGGGCATGTGACCAAGCTTGGCCGCGAGATGACCCGGCTGCCGATGGATGTGGCCCTTTCGGCGGTGCTTTTGCGGGCCCGGGATGCGGGCGTTTTGCAGCCGGCGCTTATCGTCTGCTCGGCACTTTCTATTCAGGACCCGCGGGTGGTGCCTGGCGAAGAGCCGGAACGCACCCGAATTCGACAGCTCCATCGCAAGTTTGCGGGCCACAAGAGTGACTTTTTGACCTTTGTTTGCATGTGGAATGCCTTCTGTGCCGAATGGGATGGAAAGACCTGGAATAAGCTTCGCAAGTTCTGTGACAAGAATAGCCTTCATTTTTTGCGGTGCCGTGAATGGATTGATTTGTACGAGCAGTTTTCCCGTATTCTGGATGTGAAGTTTGAAAATCGGGTATGCCCGCTGGACAGTTTCCATCGGGATAACCTGCACATTGCTCTGCTTTCGGGATTTTTGGGCGGTGTAGCCCTTCGTGATATTGAAAATGGCTGTTACCGCCTGGTAAGCGGCCGCGAGACCCATGTGTTCCCGGGTAGCGATCTTTATGGCAAGAGTGTGGAATGGCTTTTTAGCGCCGAAGTCCGCGAAACTAGTCGCATCTTCCTCAATAAGGCCGCCGAAATCAAGCCGGAATGGATTATGCAGGTGGCAGAACCCTTCTGTACCCGCCGCTGGTATGCGCCTACATGGAATCAGGAACGGGGCTTTGTGGAAGCGGTGGAAGAGGTGAGCTTCCGCGGGCTTGTGATTAGCCGTGGCCACCGCGTAGATTATGCCCGGGTGAATCCCGAGGAATGTGCCGAAATTTTCTGGCGAGAAGCCGTTGTGCTTGGCCAGATGGCTAGACCCTTTGCCTTCATGACCCACAACGAGCGTGTGGTTGAGGATTTGCATGCCCTGGAGGCTCGCAAGCGTCAGTTTGGTCTTGCCCCTAGCGAGGACGCCCTGGTGGATTATTATGTGCGGATTGCTCACAACGTGAATTCCATCAAGACCCTCAAGGATTACATTCGCGAGCATACCGACCAGTTCTTGAAATTCGATGCAAAGTTCTGGCTGGATCAATTAGATGCCGGCATTGAGGGTGTCATCGCGAACCACGAAGGGGCGCGACAGTCTCTATCCGACTTTTTGCCGAAGGGCAAGAAGGCCGCCACGGCGCCAACACCATCTCTCGGCGGCTCTCTGGAGCAGTTCCGCATCGAAGGCGTCGATGGAAAGTCCCGCATGGTCATGGGGGAGATGGTCTTCGATGCGACCAAGGCGTACGACGGTATTACGCTAGACTTGCCCTACGATTTGCTCCCGCAGGTGACGCCCGCGACGCTCTCGCTTTCGATTCATCAGTGGCGGGAATGGATGGTGGAGTCTATCATCCGAGAGATGCCCAAGGCTTCTAAGAAGCAGCTGGAAGGCAAGCGTACCTTTATTGACGATGCTTTCTGCGACAAGCTGAAGACAAACCCGCACAAGGCTCCGCTTTTAAGCCTGTACGAAGTCTTTGCGGGCATGAAACAGCTGGATTGCGATATCCCGACGGTCACGCCCGAAAAGGAAAACCACCTGCGTCTGCATGTGCGGATTGTCAAGCAAGGCTTTTCGGAAAAATTTAACACCGAAATTAACCCAGAGTGGGGTAGCTATCGGCTCTTTGAGACGGTCCGCCCTGTTTTGGTGACGTTCGGGATCGACTTTAGCCTTGGCGGCATGCGTTTTGGATGGCGTCTGGGAGAATCGGCTCTGATGACTCCTGCGGAATCTACCTTCTGGCAAGCCTTCCGCAAGCGTGTGGAAGGCCGCGGGCAGTCCAATGCCGGAGACCTTGTGCAGCCCGATGTTGATTCCTCGCTCATCGTCGATCGCTTGAATATGCTTGAGACGGGCGGCCTTTATTCTGACGGTTTCAAGACGGCGCTCAAGTCCTGGGTTCTCAAGTCTCTTGTTGCTGACCACCTGGACGCAAACCGCTGTGTGCGCTTCTCGGGCCTGGAATTTTCCCGTGGCAAGAAGATTCGGGATTTCAAGAACCTGGCTGCCAGCACCCGCACCGAAGATGAAGAAACCCGCCTTGCCCTGGTGCGGGCCACCTACGAGTCGGCCCTGCTTGGGGCGGATACCTTTGTGAAATTCTGGGATATCCTTCGGGAATTTTCGGTGGCCATGCGGCAGGGCGGCGACCATGCCCGAGATGCTGTCTCTGCGTTGACGGCCGGCCACCGAGACATTTTACATATTTTGAAACTTTACGTTTCTGACGGTCCCGAAACCACGCTGTACGAGAGGCTCTGTGCGCTTGGCGGCGCGGACATGTCGCTTGAAGAAGGGGACAAGATAGACCTTTCTGTCAAGGATCTTCGTGAAAAGTTCCGACCCGTCCTGAGGTTGCGTTATATTAAGGACCACGAACTCAAAAAGGCCCGAGGTGTGCTTTCCCGAATGGAGCGTCTGCCGCAAGACGACCCTGAGTATCCGGAGCTTTACCTGCAGGCCTGTGCCATGCTGGAGGACTTTGAAATCTTAAGGTTCAAGCGCAAGGGCGACGATACCGAAGAGGTCATCGAGGAAGATGCCCTCGCCAAGCTGAAAAAGAGTTTTGGCCGATTGAAATAGAAAAAACGCCATCGGATTTCTCCGAAGGCGTTTTGTGTGTCTATTGAGCAAGGAGTTAGTATATGAAGTGACATTTGGCCACGCACCTTTGACGCGTGGCCGATGTCATTTATCAATAGATAAACAACATCTCGCGATACTTGGGCAGGGGCCACTTCTCGTCGGGGACAACCTTTTCGAGCTTGTCCACTTGGACGCGGAGATCCGCCATCGCTTCGAGGATGTTCTCGTGCTTTTCGCCGAGAGCCTTTTCCATGCGCTCGATTGCAGAGGCGAGAGCCTTGTAGCCTTCACCCAGTTCCTGGGCGTAGGAATCCACAGCGGCAAAGCCCTGTTCCTTGGCCATGGCGTTGGTCTTGAGGGCGGCACTGTAGGCGCACAGCACCTGCGGCAAGATGACGTTCTTCGCGATGTCGTCGGAAATCTTTCCTTCAATGTGAATCTTCTTGTGGTATTCTTCCAGGTTCACCTCGTAGCGGGATTCCAGTTCGCGCTTGTTGAACACACCGTACTTTTCGAAGAGGGCTACGTTCTCGGCCTTGTTCAGGGCCTGGAGCGCTTCCATGGTGGTGCGGGTGTTGGGCAGGCCACGCTTTGCAGCTTCTTCCACCCATTCGTCGGTGTAGCCGTTGCCGTTGAAGATCACGCGCTTGTGTTCCTTCACGATCTTCTGCAACAGGGACTGCAGTTCTTCGTGGAACTTTTCGGCCGGGACCTTTTCGAGCTTGTCGGCAATCAGGTCGAAAGCTTCGGCAACGATGGTGTTCAAGATGACGTTGGGTTCGGAGCAGCTCTGGCTAGAGCCTGGAGCGCGGAATTCGAACTTGTTGCCGGTGAAGGCGAACGGAGAAGTACGGTTACGGTCGGTAGCGTC